>JBIPLJ010000004.1:0-129996 GCA_044368415.1 Burkholderiaceae bacterium | reverse complement strand
AGATCGCAGGCAAGGCCGCGCAGTTCGTCTCGGGCGCCGAGATGACGCCGGGTGACATGATCATGATGACGGTCCGCTGCCAGGAATTCATGTTCCAGTGCCAGCTGACCTCCAACGCGGCGAACCGAACTTCCGACGGCCTGCAGCAACTCTTCCGTCAGCAGGGCTGAGACCGCTCACTTAGGCCGCTCACTTAGGCAGCTCTCTGAAGCGGCTAAGCGCGGCAGCTCAGCGCGGCCCGCGGCGCGGATCGGGCGGGCGTCGAGGCAGGCGAGGGCGCTCTGGGCGCCCGGAACCGGAGCCGTTTGGCAGTGGTCCGGGTGCCGGTTTAGGTGGGGCCGTTGCCTCAGGAGCGGCGTCGGTGTCATCACTGCGGTCCTCGCCGGCGCTGCCTTCGCCGCGTGCGCGGATCGACTGCGCCCAGACGATCGCCTGTGCGACCGCGTCGAACAAATCCTCGGGGACCGCCTCTCCGAGTTCACCGCGTTCGAGCAGGGCCCGCGCGAGAGGAACGTCGCGCAGCACCGGTACGTCGGCCTCCGCGGCGATCGTACGCATTCGCAGCGCGATGCGGTCCTCGCCCTTAGCCGTGATCAGCGGCACCGGCACATGCTCGGGATGCCAGTCGAGCGCGATCGCGACATGGGTCGGATTGACCACCAGCATGTGGGCGCTACGCGTTGCGGCCACTTCGCTGTGCTGCGCCCAGTCGCGTCGCAGGCCCATGCGATGCTGCTTGATCAGCGGATCGCCGCTGTCCTCGCGCGTCTCGCGCTCGACCTCGCTGCGACTCATCCTGAGCCGCTTGCGGAAGGCGTAGCGCTGGTAGAGGGTGTCGAGGATTGTCACCACGACGAAGGTCGCGAGCGTCCATCCGAAGAGCTGGAGCGTGCCCGAGCGGATCGCCTCGGCGAACGCGGCGGGCGTGCCCCGATGCAGCGACGCGATCCGCGGCATCAATTGGGCGGTCACCACGGTCGCCACCCCCAGCAGCAGCAGCGACTTCGCGATCGATTTCAGCAGTTCGATCCAGCCGTTTGCGCCGAACATCCGCTTCATGCCCGCGATCGGATCGAGCCGCGATAGGTCCGGCGTCATCGGGTGCGACGAGAGGACCGGTCCGATGTGGAGGAACTCGGCGAGGACCGCGACCAGCGTCACCGGGATCGCAACCGTCAGCGTGATCGACGCAAGCGTCCAGGCGGCCGCCTGCGCGAGTGCAGCCGCCGCTTGCGTGAACGGCTGGCCGATCGAGTCGATCGAGAGTTGCATCAGGGAGGCAAGGCGCGCGCCCGCGTCGCCCGCGTACAGCGCGACCAGGGCCGTCGTGACCAGGAGCGCCGCGGTCGGCGCGATGTCGCGACTGTGGCTGACCTCACCCCGCCGGCGGGCATCGTTCAGCCGGCGTGGCGTCGGATCGAAGGTGCGCTCGCCCGAGCCCGAGGAATCGGCCACTTAGGCGCCCTTTCGGAAGGGGCGGCGTTCGGGCGGAGAAGCTGCCATTGGATTTTGTGTGTTGGTACCGTGACTTTGTACCGGCCGGCAATTGGCACGAATCCTATACTCAACCGCACGATGATTACCTCTAAGCGCAATGTAAGTGTGCGACGTCCCGACGAGCGGCGGGTTTCCCGCCACCGTGCGGTGATCTTCGCGGCGGCTGCCTGCACCGTGCTGAGTGCGTGCGAGACCGTTCCATCGTCCAGCCCTGCCGAGCCTGCCGAGTGCATTCTCAGCGGCGCGAAGATCGATCCCGACATGTTCGAGAGAACCCGGGCGCGGTATCAGTCCATGCTTTCCGACTGTCAGACCGGCCTTCCGGTGTCGGTTCCGGCGCCCGCTGAATCGAGTCCAGTGCCGGTGATCCGAATCGACCTCGTACCGGAGTCGGTGCCCGAGACCCCTGACACCGATCCCCCCCCCCGACCGGCCGCGCCGCGCAATGGTGGGGTTCCCGCGATGCTGTCGCTGCAGATGCGCCGGCTCGACAGGCGTGTCAACGAGGTCGCGCGGCGCAATGCGCTCGATCCCTTGCTGTTGCATGCGCTGATTCACATCGAGAGCCGACACCGCAGCGACGCCGTCTCGCCGGCGGGCGCGCGCGGCGCGATGCAGTTGATGCCCGGCACGGCCGAGCGCTTCGGCGTTGCCGATCCGCGCCACCTGCACGATGACGCCTTCAATCTCGCCGCTGGCGCAGCGCTGCTGAAGTCGCTCATCGGCGAGTTCGACGGCGACCTGGACCTGGCGCTCGCCGCCTACAACGCGGGCGAGGGCGCGGTGCGCCGCTACGGGCGGCGCGTGCCGCCGTTTCCCGAGACGCAGGCCTATGTGCGAGACGTCCGCGCCGAGTACCGTCGGTTGCAGACGCGGGTGGGTGAAGAAGCGACCCGGGCCGCCCTGCTGACTGGAGTAGAGCCATGAGCGCGCGCGCACCTGCCGTCGGACAGCCGGGCCGCGAAAGCCTGTTCGCGCGCCACAGCGACATTGCGCTGGCCGGCGTCGTGATTTCGATCATCGCGATGATGATCGTCTCCCTGCCGCCGCTGGCGATCGACGTGCTGGTCGTCTCCAGTCTGCTCGGCGGCGTGGGCCTGTTGCTGCTCTCGATCTACATCCGCTCGCCGATCGAGTTCTCGGCGTTCCCGAGCGTGCTGCTGCTCACCACGCTCTTTCGCCTCGCGCTCGGGGTCGCCACCACCCGCGCGATTCTGCTCGATGGCCATGCGGGTCATGTGATTGAGACCTTCGGCCGCACGGTGGCCGGCGGCAACCTGGTGGTCGGCCTGGTCACCTTCGTCATCATCACGGTCGTGCAGTTCATCGTGATCGCGAAGGGCGCCGAGCGGATCGCGGAGGTTTCGGCGCGCTTCACGCTCGATGCGATGCCCGGCAAGCAGATGTCGATCGACTCCGACCTGCGCTCGGGCCTGAGCGACAAGGCGGATGCACGGCGGCGGCGTGACACGCTCGAACTCGAGAGCGCACTGCACGGCAACCTCGATGGCGCGATGAAGTTCGTGAAGGGCGATGCCATCGCCGGGATCGTCATCATCTTGGTGAACCTGGTCGGCGGTATCGCGGTGGGCGTGATGCAGAAGGGCATGGACTTCACGGCGGCCATGCATCGTTATTCGATCCTGACGATCGGCGACGGTCTGGCTGCACAGATTCCCGCCCTCCTGGGCGCGATGGCCGCCGCCCTGATCGTCACCCGGACCCAGTCAGACGAGTCCGACCGTCACCTCGGCGACTCGATCCGCAAGCAGATCGGCGCCAAGCCCAGGGTGCTGCTGGTCGCCGGCGGCGTGTGCATGCTGCTCGCAGTGGTACCCGGCTTTCCGGCCGCGGTCTTCGCGGGTCTCGGCGGCGTGGTTGTACTGGCCGGGGTGCTGCTCACGCCCGCACTCGAAGCTCGGCTGGGGCGTTTGCTGCGCGGCGGACGTGACCCAGTCGTCGTCGCCGAGCCGATGCCGGTCGCCGATCCGGTCGATGTGCCGGTCGAGCCGGTGGTTGTTGCGCCGATGCAGCCGCTGATGCTCGAGCTGAACGGGGCGGAACTGGGACGTCTGCCTATGGACGAGCTCGCCGCGCAGCTCGAGTCCGTGCAGCGCGACCTGCAGTCGCGGATCGGTCTGGTGCTGCCGCGCGTTGCCATCCATGTGGATCCCCATTCGACGACGCGCGGCTGGCGGCTGCTCGCCTGGGAGGTGCCGATCGCCTCGGCGACCGGCACGCCTGGCGTTCCCGCCGATCCCGCGGCGCTCGTTGCGGCGGTCTTCGGCTCGCTGCGGCGCAACGGCGTGCTCTTCGTCGGTACCCAGGAGGTGGCCGGGCTCTTCGCGAAGGCCGCCGAGCACTGGCCCGACCTGGTGCGTGACGCCCAGCGCGTCGTTTCGCTGCACAAGGCGACCGAGGTCATCAAGCGTCTGGTCGAGGAGGAGGTGGGCGTGCGTAACCTGCGCGGCCTGCTCGAGACCTTCGCCGAGCCCGACTCGCGCGAGGCCGACGTGCACACGCTCACCGAGCAGGGGCGGATCGCGCTGCGCCGGCAGATCCTGCATCGGCACGCGCCCGAGGGCACTTTGCGCGTGCTGCTGATCGATCCGGGCGTAGAAGATTTCATGCGCCAATCGATCCGCACGGTCGGCTCGGTCCAGCACCTGGCGCTCGATCCGCCGGTTGCGATCGAGATCGTCAAGGCGGTCGGGGCGACAGTCGGACGGACCGGCGTGTCCATCCTGCTGACGACGATCGAGCTGCGCCAGCACCTGCGCAAACTGATCGAGGCGGATTTATTCGACGTAACGGTCCTCAGCTTCCACGAATTGATGCCGACGCTGAAGCTCGACGTCGCAGGGCGGGTCGAAGTCGGCCCGCCGAACGGTCAGATCTCTTAGGTGCCCACCCGATGACCACGACTCGATCCGTTGCCACCCGTCTGCTCGCGGTCGCCGCGCTCTGCGCCGCGTTCGTGCCGGTGCTCCCCGCTGCCGCAGGCGAGCATCCCGGCTCAGGCAGGCGGGTGTCGCTGGTGGCCCGTGAGCAACCACTCGCCGCGTTCCTGCAGGACCTGTACGCGAGCATCGACGCGCCCGTCTCGGTCAGTCCCGCGTTGCAAGGCGTGGTCAACGGCCGCTTCGATGGCAGCGTGCAGTCGATCTTGCGCGACCTGACCCGCAGCTTCTCGTTCGCGGCGTATTACGACGGCGCTGCGGTCCACGTCTATCCCGCGTCAGAGGTCGGCACCCGGACCTACTCGTCCGACGTGGCCCAGGCGGCGCGCATCCGGTCCGGCGCGTTCGAACTCGGGTTGCCGGACACGCGCAACACCCTGCGGATCACCCAGGCGGGCACGCTGGTGGCGATCGGCGGCCCGCGCTTCCTCCAACAGATGGATGATCTCGTGCGCGCCGATGGCCAGCGGGTCTCCACCGCGGCGGCCGTGACCCGCGCCAAGGGGTCGTTTTCGGGGCAGGCGACGGGGCCGATCGGGTTTCGCGTCTTCACGCTGCGCCATGCCTGGGCGCAGGACACGCGGCTGGTGTTCGGTGGCCGTCAGGTGGTGGTGCCGGGGGTGGCGAGCGTGCTGCGCAGCGTGACGACCGGTCTTGGCCAGACCGTCGCGCAGCAGCTGCCGCCGGGCTCGATGCTCGCGTCGAACGACACCGCTGGCGCCGGCGCGGTCGACCGGTTGTTGCCGCCGACCCAGCCGAAACTGAAGGGCACGGGCCTGGCCGAGCCGGGACGCCCGGCCGACCCGGTGGAGGCCGGCGCGAATCGCACCGCGGCCGGCATCGGTCCGGACGGTACCCTCTTCATTCCGCAGCGGTTCGTCGTCAACAACATCGGCGGTGCGCGCATCGAGGCCGATCCGCGTTCGAATTCGGTGATCGTTCGCGATCTCGTCGAGCGGCTGCCGATGTACGAAGGCCTGATCGCCGCACTCGACGTATCGGCGCAGATGGTCGAAGTCGAGGCGACGATCGTCGATGTGAACGTCACGCGGCTCGAGCAGCTGGGCATCAACTGGCGCTGGGTCAACGGCCGTAACGAGGTGCTGTTCGGAAACGGCAGCGCTGGTGACCTGCTGCTCACGGCGGGCCAGCGGATCACGCCAGTCGGGCAGGGGATGTTCGTCTCGACGGTGCTGGGCAATGGCGCGAACTTCATCTCGCGGATCAACGCGCTCGCGGCCGACGGCGCCGCTCGCGTGGTCTCGCGGCCGCAGCTGGTCACGCTGTCGAACGTCGAGGCGCAGTTCGACAGCAACCAGACCTTCTACGTCCGGGTCGCCGGCCGCGAGGAGGTCGACCTGTTCAACGTGTCGGCCGGCACCTCGCTGCGCGTCACGCCGAACGTGTTCCGCGACGGCCAGAACTGGCGGATCAAGCTGATGGTCAGCGTCGAGGACGGCCGCGTGACCGACCAGTCGGTCGACGCGATCCCGATCGTCGACCGCTCGACGATCAACACGCAGGCGCTGATCCTCGAGGGCGAGAGCCTGCTGATCGGCGGCATGACCCGCGAGCTTCGTGACCGCAAGACCGAAAAGGTGCCGCTGCTCGGCGACCTGCCGGGCCTGGGCGCACTGTTCCGCAGCAACACCGACACCAGCCAGCGAATCGAGCGGCTGATCCTCATCTCGCCGCGGATGATCGCCGGCGACCGCGCGCTGGCCACCGTCGCGCCGCGTTTCGACGCGCCGGCCGCGCCGGCCGCGCCCGCGTCGTCCGCGCTGCCGCCCCCGGCACCGGCGCGCCTCGCGCTGCCGCCTCGGGCGCAGGCGGCCGCGCCGACGCCCTCCGCGGCGGGCGCCCCGTTCCCGCGCCGGCGCATCGTCGTCCCCTGCGGCGGTCCGGGAGAGCCGGAATGCTGACGCATGAGGCGGAGGTGCCGTCGCGGACCGCCGGGCGCGGCGAGCTGCTGCTCGAGGTCGTCCACGGCCCGCGCGCCGGCGCACGGGTGCGGCTCGACGTCGACCGCGCGCTGCGGATCGGCCACGGCTACGACAATGACGTCGTGCTGCGGCATCCGTCGACCGTCGGCGTGCGGGCACGCCTGTCGCTGGACCGGGACGACGTCGTGGGGGTGACAGTCGAGCAGGGCTCGATCGGCCTGTTCGGCGTCGCGGTCGAAGCCGGCCGGAGCGTCTCGCTGCCGCGTTGGGCGCCGTTCTCGATCGGAGACTGCATCCTCGCGGCCGGGCCCGACGAAGCCGGTGCCTGGCGGGCTTGTCGGCGCCTCGCGCGTGAATCCGCCGCTGCGCACCGGGCCGTGCGCAGTCCGACGCGAGCCGCCACCGATCCGGGTGGAGCCGATGCGGCTGGTGCCGGTGCGCAAGACGATGAGGTGGCCGCACCGTGGGGGCTGCGGAGCCTTCGTGAGCTGGCCGCACGGTGGGACCTGCCGAGCCTTTCAACCTGGCCGGTGATGGTCGCGCTCGCCGCGGTGCCGGTGCTCGCGTTCGCGGGATGGCTCGCCGGGCAGTCCGGATCGGTGAGCCGATCTTCGGTGGCCGCGTCGGCCGCGCCGCTCGCGCCTGAGCCGGTCCGGGCGTGGCTCGCCGCCGAGGGCTTCGGCCACCTGCGGATCGAGCGTCAGTCGTCCGGCCCGCCGCGCGTCGAGGGCCTGGTGGATCGCGACGAGGACCGTGCGCAGATCGCCGCCGGGCTCGGTGCGGCCCGGCTCGACGCAAAGCTCGACGTGAGCTCGGGCGAGCAGGTCGCGCGGCAGGTCGCCGACGTGTTGCGACTCAACGGCGTGCGCGCCGAGGTGCGGCATCTCGGCCGCGGCGTCGTCCGGGCGCGGCTACACGAGGCGGATGCCGACCGGCGCGCTCGCGCCGAGGCCGCGGTGCGACGCGATGTCCGCGGACTCGCCGACCTGAGCGTCGAGGTGGGCGAGGTCGAGCGGCGCGCGGCGACCAGCGACCTGCCGAGCGGTCCCGGCAAGCGGGTCGTCAGCGTCATTTACGGCCGCGGCGGCTACATCGTGACCGTCGACGGATCGCGCTACTTCGAGGGCGCGTTCCTGCCCAGCGGCCATCGCATCGCCCAGATCGCCGATGACTCCGTCGAACTCGAACGCGACGGCCGCATCACTCGGCTCACCCTCTGACCCCTGGACATGGATCCAACATGACGCCTCCGATTACCGCGATGTCCGCCGTCTCCGTGTCCATCCCGCAGCGCGGTTGGCGCTGCACCGCGCGGGGCCGGATCGCGCAATGCGTGGCCGCGCTGGCGACGGCGACGCTGCTGGCCGGCTGCAACGAGGCCGAGCTCTACAGCAAGCTCACCGAGCGGCAGGCCAACGATCTGGTCGCCGCACTCCAGTCGGCCGGCATCCGGGCCGAGAAGCGGAGCCGGGATTCGACGAGCTGGTCGGTCGAGGTCGTGCGCGGCGATTTTGCGCGGTCGGTCGACACGCTGCGTGCAGCGGGTCTGCCGCGCGATGAGTTCGAGACGCTCGGCCAGGTCTTCCGCAAGGAAGGCTTCGTCTCGTCGGCGCTCGAGGAGCGCGCGCGGCTGATCTACGGACTGTCGCAGGAGTTATCGAACACGCTTTCGGCGATCGACGGTGTGGTCGTCGCGCGCGTCCACCTCGCGGTGCCCGAGCGCGATCCGATCGCCGACAAGCCGCGGCCCGCGTCGGCCTCGGTGATGGTCAAGCACCGGTCGGGAGTTGACATGAGCCGGAACATCGGACAGATCAAGGCGCTGGTGGTCAACAGCGTGGAAGGGCTTTCCTACGACAACGTGACGGTGACGCTGTTCCCGGCACAGGACGCGTATGGCGCATCGCCGGTCGCAGCCCGCGCGGCGGCGGGCGACACGAACTGGCTCGGCTGGACCGCCGCCGGGCTTGCCGCGATGCTCCTGGCGGCGGCGGTCGTCGGTGGGCTGCGGCTGCGTCGCGCGGGGCCGCCGGCACGGATCGGATCGCGATGAGCGGGCCGGGCGAGGTCGCGGATCGCCGCGGCATCGAGGCGCGTCGGCGCTGGTGCACCGAAGTGCGGCTGCTGGCGCACGCCGAAGCGGCGGCCGGCGCCGGCGCGCCGCCGCTGCGGCTGTCGGATACCGCCTGGGTCGGCCGCCTGCCCGACTGGGTGCGCGCCGGGCCCGAGGCCCGGGCCGAGTTGGCGCTGCTCGCCGGCGCGGTGTTCTGCGCGAAGGCGCTGCGCCGCACGGTCGACGGCCGGGTGCTGCAGCCGCTGGCGGCGCGCATCGGTGCCGACCGGCTGGCCGCGCTGGCCGCGTTGCGAACGTCGGCGGCGCCCCCGGACGACTGGCATTGGGGGGAGGATCCGGTCGCCGGTCTTGGCGCAATCGGGGCCGAGGTGCTGGTGCGGGCCACGCCGCTGCCGCCGGCACTCGTTCATCGACTCGCGCGGCGACTCGGGGCGACTGACGTGCTCGACGGGGTCGATCCCGCTGCGCTGCGTCGCACGGTGGATCTCGCGCGGATGCTGGTGCAGCATGGCGCGTCGGAATCGGGAGTCTGCGCATGACCCGCCTGGTACTTGCCCGCGCCGGCGGGCTTGCGCTCGAGCTCGAAGAGCCGGTGATCTCGGCCGATGCGTTGCCTGCGGTCGGCGATGCGATCGACACCTTGCGTCGACTCGAGTCGTTGCGCGAGGACCTGATCCGGGGCAGCCGCAGCCGCTTCGAATCGGCGCGCGAGGCTGGGTTCGCGCAGGGCCGCGACGACGCAACGCGCGAGTTTGAAGGACGGATCGCCGCCGCGCTCGAGCGTATCGAGTCGGCGTTGCGGGCCGAACGGATAGCGCGTGAAGCGCGGGTCGTCGAACTCGCGCTCGCAGTGATCGACCGAATCGCTGGCGAACTCGGCGACGTGACGGTGGTCGCCGCGATGGCTCGGCACGCGCTCGCCGGTCTCGACCCCGAGCGGCCGGTCGTGCTGCGCGTGCACCCTGCGGTCGCCGCGGCGCTGCCGGCGCCTGCGGCCGGCCAACCGGGACCCCGTGTCCTCAAGGTGCTGCCCGATCCCGCGCTCGAGCCGTTCGACTGCGAGATCGATGCCGAGGACTGTATCGTCGAGGCCGGACTCGCGGTGCAGCTCGGTGCCATGCGCCGGGCGCTCGCCCGGCCGCTGCCGGAGGACGCGCCGTGACGCAGCAGACCTCGCTCGATCCAGCCCTGCTGCGCGCCCTGGGGGCGGTCGACACCACACCGCGCCGCGGCCGCGTGCTCGAGACCCTGGGCGCGACGCTGCGCGTGGGCGGTCTCAAGGTGCGGATCGGCCAGCAGTGCGAGGTGGTCGACCGCGATGTGGGGCTGCGCATCCCGGCCGAGGTGATCGGCGTCTCGCGCGGGGTTGCGATCCTCGCACCGCTCGCGCCGCTGCATGGCGTGTCGACCTCGGCCGAGGTGGTGCCTGGCCCGATGATGCCGACCGTGCCGGTCGGCCCGATGCTGCTCGGACGTGTGCTCGATGCCACCGGCACGCCGATCGATGGCGGGCCGCCACTTCCCGACGCGCTGCCGCGCGCACCGGTGTTCGCCCCTGCGCCCGACCCGCTGCGTCGCCGCCTGGTGGATCGAACCTTCGCCACCGGCATCCGCGCGATCGATGCGCTGGTGACCGTGGGCATTGGCCAGCGGATCGGCGTGTTTGCGCCGGCTGGCGTCGGCAAGAGCACGCTGCTCGGCATGCTCGCCCGCCATGGCGACAGCGAGATCAACGTGATCGCGCTGATCGGCGAACGCGGCCGCGAGGTTCGGGAGTTCATCGGCGATGCGCTCGGCGAGGAGGGGCTGCGCCGGTCGGTGGTCGTCGTGTCGACGTCCGAACGACCGGCAATGGAGCGCGTGCGCGCCGCGCATGCGGCGACCGCGATCGCCGAGGGGTTCCGCGCACAGGGCGCGCGGGTGCTGCTGATGATGGACTCGGTGACCCGTTTCGCGCGGGCGCTGCGCGAGATCGGACTGTCAGCCGGCGAGCCCGCGGTTCGCCGCGGCTATCCGCCGTCGGTCTTCTCCGAGCTGCCACGACTCTTCGAGCGTGCCGGCAACGACCACCGCGGCTCGATCACGGCGTTCTACTCGGTGCTGCTCGAGGACGAGGACAGTGTCGATCCGGTGGGCGAGGAGGTGCGAGCGATCCTAGACGGGCATGTGATCCTGTCGCGCGCACTGTCCAAGCGCGGCCAGTTCCCAGCAATCGACGTGCTCGAGAGCCTATCGCGCGTGTTCCCCCGCGTGACCGGCCCACGGCACCGCGCCGACGCCGAGCGGGTGCGCGCGCTGCTCGCGCGTCACGCCGAGATCGAGTTCCTGCTGCAGGTCGGCGAGTACAAGTCCGGCAGCGATCCGCTCGCCGACACAGCGATCGAGCGGCTGGATGCGATCCGCGCGCTGGTCGCGCAGCGGCCGGACGAGGGCAGCGCCGTTGCCGAGACGCTGAGGCGACTTGCCGAGCTCGCCGCATGAGCGCACGCCCCCGACGTTACCTGCCGCTGCTGCGGCTGCGCCGTCTGCGCGCCGGCCAGGCCGAGCGGGCCTGGCGAGCCGCCGCCGACGCGATCGAAGAGGGTCAGCGCGAGTACGATCGGGCGCGCGAGATCGAGAGCGTTTGGCGTGCGGCATCCCGTACGCTCGACGAGTGGCTGGGCAGCATCGGCCCGGGCGAACGTGTCCGCTGGACGGCGGTCGCGCACGCGCGGCGCACCGACATCGTCCGCTCGGTGCGCGAGGCGCGAGACTATGTGGGCTGGTGGGAGACCGAGATGGAACGACTCAGACAGGCACTGACGCTCGCTCGCGCGGGCTGGCGTCGCGAGCAGGCGCGGCTCGATGTGCTCGGCCAGCGGTACGTTTCCGAGCGGCGCAGCGCGGCCGACCGCGACGAGGACGCGCTCTACCAGGAGCGAGCCGATGCAGCCGCCGGATCCCGCGCAACCGGAGGGGTGCGATGAGCCGCGTCGATGGCAGCGGCGGTTCGCGCCGGGCGATGCCGGGTCGGTCTGAGATGCCGGCCGTGTCAGACTTGCAGCGCCGCGCCTTCCTGGACCGACTGGGCGAGGCCCGAATGAAAAGTCGCGACGACGGAGGTGGGTCGGTCCGTCGCGCCGAGTCCCGCCCGGCCGAGCCGCGCGGGACAGAGCCTGCGCGCCCCGAGCCCGCGCGCCCCGAGCCTGCGCGCCCCGAGCCACGACGCGCTCTGCTGGAGCGAGCAGATTCGAAGCG
The DNA here is from genome assembly GCA_044368415.1 of Burkholderiaceae bacterium. Lineage (GTDB taxonomy): Bacteria > Pseudomonadota > Gammaproteobacteria > Burkholderiales > Burkholderiaceae_E > UBA4615. Next base: position 118,285 of record JBIPLJ010000004.1, on the reverse strand, counting down.
CGCCGAACCGCGACGCGCGGACCCGTTCCGGACCGACCCGGAACGGACCGATCCGGAGCGGGTCGCCCGCGGCCGGACCGACCCGTCGCCTACTGAGGCCGGCCGCGGTGGTGACGCTGCCGACCGGGAGGCAGCCGACCCGGACGTCGAAGGTGCCGGGCCGGCCGCCCGCCTCGCATTCGACCCGTTGGGCCGCCGGGAATGGCGGGTCATGCCGGTATCGGCCGACGAGGAGCGGGGCCGGTCGTCCTCGGGCGACGGCGCGCAGGGAACGGCCGCGCAATTCCTGGCTGCGTTGGCCCCCGCCGACGCCGCGCGACCTGCGTCGGATGCCGCCGCAATCGCTCAATGGCTGATCGATCGGATGCCGCTCGCCGATGCCGCCGATCGCACGGTGACGCTGACATTTCCCGGTTCGGCCGTGCCGGTGGAGCGCATCGTGCTGGTCCGTGAAGGCGGCGCGCTGCACCTGACGGTGCAGCCGCGCGCAGATGCCCGCGAGCTGGTGCAGGGCGCGATGCGCGCGCTGGAGAACCGTCTGCGCGAGCGCGGGCTGCGCGTCGGCTCACTGCGACTGGCCTGAGCGGCGCGACACCCCCGCGCGGAGGCGCCCCGATCGTGGCCGCGACGGTGACTCAGTGCGCCGGCGCCGGCGCCAGGGCTGCGGCGAGCGCGCGCCGCACGACGCGTTCGGGGAGGGCGCCCGCTTTCCAGTGGGTGGCTATGGCGCCCAGCATCGAGCGCGTGCGCAGGCTGAGTCCGCCCTCGAGCGGATCGCCGGCGTGAGCCTGCAGCCGCGTCGCGTAGAGCGCGGCCGCCTGCGGCGAGGCGTTCAGCAGCCCGAGCAGCCTGCGCAGCGCGAACTCGGCCTCGGCATTGTCGGCGGGCGGCGAGATGCCAGGCTGCAGCAGGGCTGCGCAGACGAACTCGATCGGACCGAGCCGGCGCCCGCCGGTTCCCGGTGGCGCGCCTGCCGACTGCGGTTTTGCGGACAGGCTGAACGAGGCCGCGCCCCAGGCGGGCACGGTGCCTGACGGCACGCGGCCACTGGCGATCGCGCCGGCGAGTGCATCGGCGACGATACGCCGCGCCGCGGCGTCACCGAACTGCTCGACCGCGCACAGCAGCTGCACAAATCCGAGATACCGACCCGGACCGAATCGCAGCGCGACCCGCTCGAGCAGCCGGCTGCGCGCCGATGCGTCGGGGTGGGCGGCGAGCGCGGACACGAGCCGCTGCGCGGCCGCCGGCCAGCGGGGCGGCGTGGAGGCGCTGCAGGACGTCGTCACGGCAGGGGGGGGATCTGCCGGCTAACGATCAGGCCGGCTCGAAGAGCAGGCCGGCGATCGCATCGGCCACCGCGCGCGGGTCCGAGGCGTCGCCGGGATAGCCGCGCCCGCCGAGCACCACCGGCTCGTCCGGGGTTTCGCTCCAGCCATCGAAGGACAGACGCGCCGGCGTGTAGGTCGGGTGCGGCGCGGGCTGGTCGACGCTGCCCGCGGCCGACGCCACAGCCGTTGCCTGCGCGGAGACGGGCGGAAGACTGACCCGCGCGGGGGGCAGGGGCTGCAGGGGGGGCGGGAACGTCGGGGACATCGCGGTGCAAGGCTCCAAAAGGCTGCAGGATAGCCTTTTGCGCCCGTCGCGACGATCTGGGGCCGACCCCAGCACCGACGAGTGGTCGTGCCCGACCCGATCTCAGCGCGATAGCACCCGCGATACCCGCGCGATCAAGCCCGTCTCGAGCGATGCGAACTCGCGGACCAGCAGGTCGACGGTTGTGCCCAGCAGCAGTGCGACCAGGACGGTCGCCACCAGCGCCTGCAGGGACGGCGCCGACGCCAGCAGGTTCAGCGATGGCGCGAACTTGTTGACCAGCCCGAGCGCGGACTCGAGCAGGAACAGCACTACGATCACCGGCGCCGCGATCATCGTCGCGAGTAACATGATCCGGCCGAACTCGGCTTCGAACGCGCCGACCGTCGCGGCCCGCAGCGCGGGCAGCGGGGTCGACACCGGCCACACCGCGTAGCTCTCGAGCAGCGCGCCGACCATGAACATGAATCCGCCCGAAGCCATGAAGACGAAGGTCGACAGACGGGCGAGGAAGACGCCGGTGGACGAGCTCGGCTCACCATTGATCGGATCGACGATCTGGCCGATCTGCGTGCCGGCCTTGCTGTCGATCAGCACGCCCGCCATCTCGACGGCCCACAGCACGCCGCTCGCGAAGAGCCCGAACACCAAGCCGATGAAGGCCTCCTTGACGAACAGCACCAGCCATCCGGCGGTGTCGACGTCGAGCGGCCCGAGCGGCGGCTGCACGGCGATCGCGGTGATCGCCAGCGAGACGAACAGGCTGTTGCGCACCAGGCTGGGCATCACCTCCTGGGTGAACATCGGCAGCACGAGGAACGCGATGGCAAGTCGCGTCAGCGACAGGCCGAGCAGCATCGCGAGGTCGGTGAAGGCAATCGCGCCGGCCACGTGCGGTGCGCTCCGTTCAGCGGCGCGGCAGCGTCGGGATGTCCGAAAACACCCGGTCCGCGAAGGTCTGGAGCTGACCGCTCAGCATCGCGGCGGTCGCGAACAGCGCGAACACCAGCACGATGAACTTCGCGAGGAACTGGATGGTCTGCTCCTGGACCTGGGTTGCCGCCTGTACGAGCGCGACCATCAGGCCGACGATCGCGACCGCGATCACCGGAGGTGCCGACAGCTGGACGACCAGCCACAGCGCTTCGTAAGTCAGGCGGATCGCGTCGGTCTGCTGCATGCCGGGCTCCCGGGGGTCAGTGGTAGGACAGCACGAGGCCGTGCACGAGCTTGACCCAGCCGTCGATCAGCACGAACAGCAGCAGCTTGAACGGCAGCGACACCGTCACCGGCGACATCATCATCATGCCCATCGCGAGCAGCACGTTGCTGACCACGAGGTCGATCACGAGGAAGGGCAGGAAGATCAGGAACCCGATCTGGAACGCCGAGCTGAGTTCGCTCACCGTGAAAGCCGGGATGATCACGATGAAGTCGGTTTCGCCGATCATCGACGCGCGCTGCGGTCCGACGATCCGCTGCGCGGTCTTGTGGAAGAACGCGCGCTCGCGCGGCGCGGCGTGCTTGATGAGGAATTCGCGCAGCGGTTCCTTGACCGCGTCGATCGCGTTCAGCATCCGCTGCGTGTCGCGAGTCGCGGTCGCGGCATTCTGTCCTGTCGCGTTCCAGCGCGCGCCGATGTCCAAGCCCACCGGCAGCATCACGTAGATCGACAAAATCAGCGCGAGCCCGTTGATCACCACGTTCGGAGGCGTCTGCGGCAGACCGAGCGCGTTGCGCAGCAGGCTCAGCACGACGACGATCTTCGTGAACGAGGTGACCATCACCGCGACGAAGGGCGCCACGGCGAGCAGCACGACGGTGACGAGTGCGCTGGCGGGGGTGAAGGTGCTGAGATCCATCGGCGTCGACCGCGCGGACGATCAGGCGAGGCGGCTGAGCGGCGTGGACAGGCGCACGCCGAGCCCGTCGCCGACCGCGACCAGTCGGCCGCGTCCGACCGCGCGTCCGCCGTTGACGACAACGACCTCAATTGCCGCGGCGTCGGCGGCCAGCGGGATCACCGCACCCGGCTGCATACCGGCGAGCACGCCCAGTGGCACGTTCGCGCGCGGCAGCTCGAAGGCGAGTTCGATCGACTGGCGGGTCCAGTCGGCCGCGTCGGCGGCGGCCGGTACGTCGGGAATCGGATCGGTTGGCATCACGGTGTCCATGTGGAATGGGGGGCCGAAGCGCAGGGTGTGCCCGCCCGGATCGAAGGTCGCGAGGGCCTGCGCGCCGTCCGGCGCGACGATCCGGACGGTAGCGGGCCGCGTCACCGCGAGCAATGTAAGCAGCACGTCGCCCGCGCCGAGCGCCGCGGCGCTCGGCGCCGACAGCCGGCACGATCCGAGCCGCACGCGACAGCACACTGCGAGATGGAACACCCACTCGGGTGGCTGAATCCAGGCCGGGCGGGGCAGCCGCGCGAGCACCGAGGCGCTCGCGTCGAGCCGCGCGCCCGAGCCGTCCGGCAGTGCGAGCACCACCTCGATCCGATCGCCGTGCGGCGGCGGCGCGAGCCCGCGCGGCACGAGCGGCGTGTCGAGGGCCACCTCGAGCGCGAGCAGCGCCGGCTCGGCCGCCTCGATCGCGTCGGCCGTCGAGCGCAGGTCGGGAATGCCGTCGGGTGTACACAGGCGCGCGGCGGGCGCACCGTCGCGCAGCGGCACGAATCCGATCGGGCCCCAGCGCGAATCGAGGTCCATCCGCAGCGCGGGCCACGGCGCGGCCTCGAGCCCGGCCGATGTCGGCGTCGTAGCGTCGATCCGCGCGCAGGCGAGCAGCGCGAGCAGGCGGTTGCGGCCCAGGGCGTCGGCGCGTGATTCGCGTGGCAGACGCCCGAGCGCGGGGCCGCGCGCGAGGCGCTCGGGGGTGGCCGCCGCGTTCACGGCGCGCCCCCCGCGTCGGTGAGCACGCGCCGCATCAGGTCAGTGATCGAACGGGCGCCGATCTTGTGCATCATGTTCGAGCGGTGCAGCTCGACCGTCTTGATGCTGATGCCCAGCCGGTCGGCGATCGTCTTGTTCAGCAGTCCCTGCACGACCAGGTCGAGCACCTCCCGTTCCCGCTTCGTCAGCCCGTCCGCCAGCGACGAACGGGGGCCTGGTTCGAGTGCAGCGAACCGTTCCGGGGTAATCGGCCCGCGGGAAACGTGGGATACGGCTGAGGCCGCCGATGCGCCGGAGGTCGCCGTGGCGCGGGCGAACGCATCCTCTAGCGCCTCTTCGAGCGCGGCCTCGCGGAACGGCTTCTCGAGGAAGCTGCAGGCGCCCTTTTGCATCGCGGCCACCGCGAGCGGCACGTCGCCGTGGCCGGTCATGTAGATCACCGGCCAGGTCGAGCCGCGCGCGATCAGCGCGTCGTGCAGCCGCATGCCATCGGTGCCCGGCATCCTGACGTCGGTCAGCACGCAGCACGCGTGCGGCGTCGCCGCGATCGCGTCGACCTGCGCGAGCAGCGCGTGGGCGGACGCGAATTCGCGGGCCTCGTACCCCAGGCCGCCGAGCAGCCACGCGGTCGAGACTCGGAACGCGGTGTTGTCGTCGATCAGCAGCACGGTGCGTGTCATGGCGTGACTTCTACTCCGGACGTCGGCAGCGCGACGCAGGCCGTGCAGCCGCCGCCGCTCGACGGCTCGAACCACAGTCGTCCGCCGTGCAGCTCGACGATCGAGCGGCAGACGTGGAGCCCGAGACCGGTGCCGTCGGGCTTGGTCGTGAAGAACGGCGTGAACAGGCGCTCGGCGGCCTCGGCGTCGAGACCGTGGCCCCGGTCCTCGATCCTGAGCAGCAGGCCGTCCTCGTCGGGCGCAGTGACCACGCGCAGCCGGCGCTCGTCGGCCGGCACGGCGCGCATCGACTCGATCGCGTTACGCGCGAGGTTGACGATCACCTGCTGCAGCATGACCGGGTCGCCAAGCACCCGCGGCCCCGGCGCGCCGATCGCGTCGTCGAGCGACAGTGTCACGCCGTCTCGCGCGATCTCCCAGTCGAGCAGCGCGATCGCCGAGGCGACGAGCTCGGGGAGCCGGATCGCCTCGCGGCTCGGGCGTCGGGGCTGCACGTATTCGCGGACCCGCGCGAGGATGCCGGCCGCGTAGACCGCCTGCTCGATGCCCTGTTCCACCGCAGCCGACAGCTGCGCCGGATCAACCGTGCCGCGCTCGATGCGCCGCGACAGGCCGCGCAGCAGGTTCACGATCGATCCGATCGGCTGGTTCAGCTCGTGTGCGAGGGTCGACGCCATCTCGCCCACCGACAGCGAGCGCGACAGGAAGAGCAGCCGTTCGCGGTCGCCAAGGTGGCGGGCCGCGGCCTCGGCGTCGGCCGCCGGATCTCCGATCGCGATCGCGACCGCGACCGCGAGCGTCCCGTCGGCCGCGGTCGAGACGGTGAGCGCGAACGGACGGCCGTCGCGGCCGGTCAGCGCGTGCGGCGAGGGAAGACCGGCGCGGTGGGCGGCGAGGGCGTCCGACAGCCCGCGCAGCTCGGGCTCGAGCTCGGCCACGGTCCGACCCGCTCGCCACTGAGGGAAGCGCCGCGACAGGGCCGCGCTGCACCCGACCACGCGGGCGCCGCTCCGGTCGAGCCGGGCGATCCACAGCCCGAGCGCTTCGAGCGCTTCGAGCGCCGCGAGCGCGTCGTCTGCGTCGAATGCGTCGAATGCGTCGACGCCGGAGTCGACCAGATCAGGAACGGTTGGCGTTGTCATGTGTGTCGTGGACGGGGCCGAAGTGCCGCGTCGAGCCCAATCATGGCTCTGAAGGTCGGTGCGACCTGTGCGAAATGTCGCGACGCGGATCTCGCGAAGGTCACGCGGTCGGGCGCCGTCGCGGCGCATTCGCGAGCCCGTGGAGAAGGCTTCCACGGGCGGGGGCGGCTAAGGGGCCGTCACGTGGACGGACGTCCCACGGCGGCGCGGGAACGGGTCGCGGCCGGGCGGCCGCAGAAGGGTCGGCTTAGGGTTCGTCGACCGGCACCACCCCGGCGCCGGGGAGCTTCGCGACCAGTACCTTGTCGACGCGGTTGCGGTCCATGTCGACGACCTCGAAGCGGAAACCGGCCGCCTCGAAGTGGTCGGCCACCGTCGGGATGCGGCCGAGCCGGTGCATCGAGAAGCCGCCCACCGTGTGGAAGCCGCGCTCGTCCTCGGTGGAGAGCTCCTCGATGTCCAGCACCTGCTCGAGCCGCTCGATGCCCACCGAGCCGTCGACCAGCCACGAGCCGTCCTCGCGGCGGACCACGTCGGTGTCGCCGGCGTCGTCCTGCTCGGGCAGGTCGCCGACGATCGAGGTCAGCACGTCGGTCAGGGAGACCAGGCCTTGCAGGTCGCCGTACTCGTCGACGATCAGCGCGAACTGCACGCGCTCGCGGCGGAAGCTCTCGAGCAGCTGCGTGGTGCTGATCGTCTCGGGCACGAAGAGCGCGGGCGTCAGCTGCTTCTCGACGTCGAGCGCGGCGCCCTGGAGCACCGCCTTCAGCAGGTCGCCGGTGCGCAGCACACCGAGGATGTGGTCGAGGCCGCCGCGGCAGACGACGAGCCGCGAGTGCGGGCTGTCGGCGATCCGGCCGCGGATCGCCTCGTCGCCGTCCTCGAGGTCGATCGCGTCGATGTCCATCCGCGGCGTCATGATCGCGCCGATCCGCTGGTCGTCGAGCCGCAGCACGTTGGAGACGATCGCCTGCTCGCTCTCGTGGAAGACGCCGGCCTCGGCGCCCTGTTCCATCAGCACCTTGATCTCGTCGTCGGTGACCGGCGGCTCGTCGGTGCCACGCGCGCCCAGCATCCGCAGCAGCAGGTTGCTCGAGCCCGACAGGCCGATCACCAGCGGGCGCGCAATGCCCGAGAGCCAGACCATGGGCCGCGCGACCACCGAGGCGATGCGCTCGGGTGCGAGCAGCGCGAGGCGCTTGGGCACCAGCTCGCCGATGACGACCGACAAGTAGGTGATGATCGCGACCACCAGCGCCACCGAGAAGCCCTTGGCGTAGGGCGCGAGCACCTCGTACTGCGACAGCCAGGCCGCAATCGGCGCGGCGATCAGCCCCTCTCCGACGACGCCGCTCAGGATGCCGATCGTGGTGATGCCGACCTGGACGGTCGACAGGAACGCCGACGGCTCCTCGTTCAGCACGACGGCCGACTTCGCACCTGGGAAGCCGTCGTCGGCCATCCGCTGCAACCTGGCCTTGCGGGACGAGACCACGGCCATCTCCGACATCGCGAACACCGCGTTCAGCAGGATGAGGAGCAGCAGCAGGAGGACGTCCATCGAGGGTGGAAATGAGTCGGGATCGGCGCAGGATAGCACCGCGGCCCGCGGGCGGACCGGCGATTGATCTGGCTCAAAGCATGCCCCGCCGGGCCGTGACACATTAAAGGCAATGCTGAAAACAGGGGTTCGCACCTCCGGGAGACCCGATGCATGTCCGCCTGGATCGACCGCCTTTCGCGGCCGTCGCGCCGCCTGAAGCCGCCGCGCCCGGCGAGCCGCTGGCGCGCCGGGCTGCCCGCCTGCTGAGCGGCCTGCCGCTGTTCGACGGAGTCCCGGAGGCCTCGTTCGAGGCGCCGCTGTACGGGGCGAGCGTGTTGTCGGCGCCGGTCGGCACGGTGCTGTTCCGGGCGGGCGAGCCGGCCGGGGTGCTCTATGTCGTGATCGACGGCCGGGTGCGCCTGACGCTCGGCCGCCCGCCCACCGCCCGCGTGCTCACCACGTTGGGCCGAGGCGACACGATCGGCCTCGCGGCGCTGTTGCGCAGCGACGTCTATCCGGTCAATGCCGGCGTCGTCGAGGCGGCGGTACTGGTCGGTCTGCCGGCTGAAACGATCCGTCATGCGATCGACGCACATCCGCTGCTCGCCGCCCGCCTGATCGGCGATATGGGCGCCAAGCTGGCGCGCTACGTGCGCGACATCGGCGGCTTCACGCAGCGCACGGCGCGCTCGCGGGTCGCGCGGCTGCTATGCGAACTGGCTCGCGAGGCCCCGAAGGGCTGCACCGAGATCGTCTTCGACGAGCCCAAGCGGCTGATCGCGTCACGGCTGGCGATGACGCCCGAGACCCTGTCGCGCGAGCTGCACGCGCTCGCCACGCAGGGGCTGATCGACTCACAGCGGACCCGGTTCAGGGTGCTCGACGCGGCCGCGCTCGCCGAGGCCGCCGAGGCTGCCGAGGCCGCAATGTCCGTGGCGGGGACGGCATGAGCGACACCCCGCGCGACTGTGCCTGAGGCGCGGCCCCGCTCAGGGGCGCATCAGCGCCGCGACCGCGTCGGGGTCCGGCGGGGCGTACCGATGCAGGAATGAGGCGACGAGCCCGTCGCGGAACCAGACCGGCTCGGGGCGGCCCTGGTCCCGCGCCACGCGTGTGGGTGCGCCGCGGGCGCGTTCCGCAGTCCGGCCTGCGTGGGGTGGACGGTCTGGTCGTGCCTGGAGGCTGTCTCGCTGACCCTCGACACCCCGGCGCTCATCGGGCGCGCGCGCAGTCCTGCGGGCAGTCCCCGCCGGTCTCGATCTGCAGCGTGACGTGGCCGATGCCGAAGCCGCGCTCGAGGGAGCGGCGCGCGGCGGCCAGGAAGTCGTCGCCGGGATGGCCCGCCGGCATCTCGAGGTGCGCGCTGAGCGCCACGCCGCCACTCCCCAACGGCCAGACGTGCAGGTCGTGCAGGCCCGTCACGCCCGGCAGCGCGCGCAGGTGCCGTTCGACCTCGGTCGGGTCGATCGACTCGGGCACCGCGTCCATCGACAGCGCGAGCGACTGGCGCGCGAACGATACCGTGCTCCAGCCGACCAGCGCCGCGATGCCGAGGCTGATCGCCGGATCCAGGCGCAGCCAGCCCGTGGCCGCGACGACCAGGCCGCCGATCACAACGCCGGCCGACACCGCGGCGTCGGCCAGCATGTGCAGGAACGCGCCGCGCATGTTGACGTCGGCATGCCGGCCGCGCGATAGCAGCCAGGCGGTGAGGCCGTTGACCACGATGCCGGCGGCGGCCACGCCGACGACGATGCCGGTGTCGACCGGTGCGGGGTCGCCCAGCCGGTGCACCGCCTCCCAGGCGATCGCGATGACGGCGGCGGCGAGCAGCGCGGCGTTGAGCAGCGCGGCGAGCAGCGCGCCGCGGACCCAGCCCCAGGTGTAGCGCGCGCTGGTCGGACGCTGCGCGGCCCAGGCGCCCAGCCAGGCGAGCGCCAGGCCGAGCACGTCCCCCAGGTTGTGGCCGGCGTCGGACAGCAGCGCGAGCGACCCGGAGTACCAGCCCGCCCAGGCCTCGAGGCCGACGAAGGCGGCGTTGATCGCGATGCCGAAGGCGTACACGCGACGCTGGCCTTCGGGGGGCAGAGGGGCATGGGCATGGGCGTGGCCGTGGGCATGGCAGTGCTCGTGGCCGTGGCCGTGGCCGTGATGGTGCCGGTGATTGGGGTCGTCATGCGAAGCCATGGCGGGATTATCGCCTTGCGACGCGTGACCCGGCCCGGAGACCGGGATGGCGTGGCGGTCGGAGGGCGATCGCTTAGACTGCCGACGCGATGCGACTCCATGTCCTGTTGCCCCTGCTGGCCCATCTCGCGGTGTTCGTCGCGGTAACGCTGCGCGTGCTGTCGCGTCGCAATCCGCCGGGCGTCGCGATGGCATGGATCCTGATGGTGCTGCTGGTGCCGCTCGGCGGGCTGGTGCTCTACGTGATGATCGGCGAGCGCCGGCTGGGCCGCCGCTGGATCGAACGGGCCGAGGCCGAGCGTGCCTCGCTCGCCCGCCGCTTCGCCTCGCTGGCCGCCGAGGCGGTGCTCGATCCGGCGGACACCGGCCCGGTCGGCGAGCCGGTGGCGCGCCTCGCGCAGTCCCTCGGCGCGATACCGGTGATGCGCGGCCACCGGATCGAGCTGTTTGCCGACAGCGACCGGATCCTCGAAGCCCTGATTGCCGACATCGACGCGTGCCGCGAGCGCTGCTCGCTCGAGTTCTACATCTGGCACGAGGGCGGGCGCGTCGACAGTCTCATCGAGGCGCTGGTACGGGCGGCGTCACGCGGCGTCGCGGTGACGGCATTGATGGACGGCCTGGGGAGCCGACCGTTCGTGCAGCGCGGCGCCCCCGAGCGGATGCGAGCGGCCGGTATCGAGGTGGTCGTGGTGCTGCCGGCGAGCGCGCTGCGCATGGCGGTCGCGCGGGCCGACCTGCGCAACCACCGCAAGATCGCGGTCTTCGACGACCGCACCGCCTGGACGGGCAGCTTCAACCTAGCCGACCCCCACCACTTCAAGCGCGACGCCGGAGTCGGCCAGTGGATCGACGCGATGGTGCGTATCCAGGGGCCGAGCGCGGCCGTGCTCGGTGCGGTCTCCAACGCGATGGCGGTGCTGCAGGCCGGCCCGCGCCTGCGCGACGAGCGTTCCGCGGACTACGGCCCGGTGGCCGGTCCGGTTTCACTGCAGGTCTATCCGTCGGGCCCGGGCTTCGCGTTCCAACACGTCGAGTCGGTGATCCTCACTGCGATCTATGCGGCGCGCCGCGAGCTGATCCTCACCACGCCGTACTTCGCGCCCGGCGAGTCGGTGGTGGTCGCGCTGCGCTCGGCGGCTCGCCGCGGCGTCGACGTCGTGCTGTTGCTGCCGTGGCAGTGCGACTCGCGGCTGGTGCAGTACGCGAGCGCCTCGTACTTCGACGAGCTGCTCGCCGCGGGCGTGCGTATCGAGCGCTTCCACGGCGGGCTGTTGCACACCAAGAGCATGGTGATCGACCGCGAGCTGTCGGTATTCGGCACGGTCAACTTCGACCTGCGCAGCTTCCACCTGAACTTCGAGCTGTCGATGCTCATCTACGACCGGCCGTTCGCCGAAGAACTGCTGGCGCTGCAGCGCCACTATCTCGAGGCCTGCGAGCCGATAGACCTGCGGGCCTGGCGGGGCCGGCCGCTGTGGCGACGGGTCGTCGAGAACGCGGCGCAGCTGGCGTCGCCGGTACTCTAAGGGCGGGCACGCCGGCGTCCCCTCGAGGCTCGTGGCTGCGCCTGCCGCTCGTGTGATGCCCGCGGCTCGTGCGATGATCCGGCGAGGAGGAGACCCCATGCAGCATGACGCCCGCCACGGCGGGCTCGCGACCGAAGGCGCTGTCGGCTTCATGAACGGGCTCGACGCGTTGTTCCTCTACCTCGAGAGCCCCGAGACGCCGATGCACGTCGGCTCGATGCATGTCTTCGAGCCACCCGTGGGCGGTGCCGAGGGCCTGGCCGCCGCGGTTCGCGCCCACATCGGCGCGCGCCTGGACCGGGCCGACGTGTTCACCCGCCGGCTCGAACCGATGCCGCTCGGCCTCGCGAATCCGGCCTGGGTGCGGGCCGCCGAGGTCGACCTCGACCACCACGTGCGGCGCATGCGACTGCCCGAGCCGGGCACCCTCGCGCAGTGCCAGGACCTCGTCGGCAGCCTGCACGCGCGGCCGCTCGACCTCGCCCGGCCGCTGTGGGAGATGGTCGTCATCGAGGGCCTCCAGGACGGCCGCATCGGCTTCTACGCGAAGGTCCACCATGCCGGCCTGGACGGGCAGGCGGGCGTGGCGCTCGCACAGGCTGTTTATGACGTGGTCGCGCGCGCGGCGCCGGCGGCACCTGCACAGCCGCCCGCATCGAGCGTCGCCAGCACCGGCGACGAGACGAGGGCGGTCCGCGTCGCCGCCGCCGGCGCGCGCCACAACGCCGCCCAGCTACTCGGCCTCGGTGCGCGCCTGCCCGGGTTGCTGCGCGCCGTGGCGCGGGCGGTCGTGCCGGCGCTGGGTCGCGACGATGCCGCGTCGGCCGTTGCGGGCGCCTCGACAGGCGCCCCGGGCGGTGTCGCCGCGCTGCTCGGCGGCGAGGGCCTGCTTGCGCCGCGCACCGCGCTCAACGCGTCGATTTCCCGGCGGCGTGCGTTCGCCACGCTGTCGGTGCCGATGGCGCGCGCAAGAGCGATCGCGCAGCGCCATGACGCCTCGCTCAACGACGTCGTGCTCGCGGCCTGCGGCGGCGCGCTGCGCGACTGGTTGTTGGTTCGCGGCGAGCTGCCCGACGAATCGCTGCTCGCCGCGATGCCGGTCTCGCTGCGCCGCGCCGGCGACACATCCTCGAACACGCAGGCCATGATGGCGCGGATGACGCTCGCCACCGACGTCGCCGATCCCCTCGAGCGGCTGCACCGGATCCGTGACGCGTCGGGCCGCATCAAGGGGGCGCTGCGGGAGGTGAAATCGGCGGTGCCCACCGAGTTTCCCTCGCTCGGCCTGCCGTGGCTGGGCAATGCCCTTGCCGCGGTGTGGGGCCGCGGGCGGCTGGCCAATCGGTTGCCGCCGCTGGCCAACGTGATCGTCTCCAACGTGCCCGGGCCCGCGGTGCCGCTCTACCTGCTGGGCGCGCGGATGCTGCACTACTGGCCGGTCTCGATCCCCTACCACGGCGTCGCGCTGAACATCACCGTCCAGAGTTACGCGGGCTCGCTCGACTTCGGGCTGATCGCCTGCCGTCGGGCGGTGCCCGACGTCGATGCGATCGCGCAGCGGCTCGCGCAGGCCTTCGATGCGCTGGACGGCGGCGCCGATCGCGATGCTGCCGGGACACCCGCGCCGCCCGATCGGCCCGCCCGCCGCCGGCGCGCTGCGCCGTCGGGAGGCGCCCGATGAGCGCCTCGCGCGAGGCCGCTGGCCCGCCGAGCCTGCTGTGGACGATGCTCGAGTCCCGAGCGCTGCTCGAGGCCGCGCTGCTGCCGACCTCGCTGCCGCTGCTGATGTCCGCGCCGCGCGGCGACGGCCATCCGGTGCTGCTGGTGCCGGGCTTCGTCGGCGACGCCGGCTCGATGGCGGTGCTCAAGCACTTCCTGCGTAACCGCGGCTACGAGGTCGACGACTGGGGGCTCGGCCGCAACGTCGGCTTCCAGCGCAAACACGCCCGCGCGCTCGAGCAGAAGGTGCGCTTCCTGCACCATCGGCACGGCCGCAAGGTGAGCCTCGTCGGCTGGAGCCTGGGGGGGGTGTTCTCGATGTTCGCCGCCCATCAGGTGCCGCAGAGCGTGCGCAGCGTGGTGACGCTCGGCAGCCCGGTCAGCAGCGACCCCCAGCGCAGCGACTCGCCGGCCCTGGTCAAGGCGCTCTACCGGCTGGTCGCGCATCCAATGGGACCGGTCGCCCACGCGGCGCACGTCGATGCGCGCGTCCTGCGCTCACCGCCGCCGATGCCGGTGTCCTGCCTCTACTCCGAGACCGACGGCGTGGTGCCGCCGCACGAGGCGACCCTCCACGGAGGCCGCGACACCGACCCGGGCGCACTTCACGAGAACATCCGCGTACCGGGCAGCCACGTCGGGCTGGGCTTCAACGCGCTCGTGCTGTGGATCGTCGCCGAGCGGCTGTCGCAGCCGGAAGGGGCGTGGCGGCCGTTCGAGCCGCAGGGACTGCCGGGGCAGCTCTACCGGCTGCTGACGCCTTTGTCCGTGCCGACCTGACCGGACGCGGGCGTGTGGCGCGCCGAGCGGGTGCGTCGAGGAGCGCCAGGTACTCCTGGAAACTGTCGCGCACACACTGCGCAAAAAAGGCCGGGTCGGGGAGCTGCTCCCGGCATGCCGTGGGCGAGACGATCAGCATGCCCTCGTAGCTCGTCACTGCAAACACCAGGCCCATGCCGTCGGCGATCGGCATGGTCGCCGAGAAATAGGTCATCTTCGCGCCGCCGAGGTACAGCGGCACCGCGGGGCCGGGCACGTTGACGATCGTGCAGTGCGCCAGCGGTGCGTGCCGGCCGGCGCCGGTGGCGACGCCACCGAGCAGCTTCGCGGCAAGCGACAGCGTCGCGGCCGGCGTGTGCCGCGCGACGTCGGTGAGTTCGCGTGCCGGCACCGTGCGTGTATAGGCGGTCGAGCCCTCGGCCTGCGCGTGCAGGTAAGCCAGGCGCGCCACCGGATCGGCCAAGTGCGTGCCGAGCGAGGCACGCATCAGCATCAGCTCGCCGTGCCCGTCTCCGTCCGCAACGTCGCGCAGCGTCACCGGCGCGATTGCCGACAGGCTCGCCTCGGGCAGCTCGCCTGTGTGCGCGAGATAACGGCGCAGGCCGCCCGCGCAGACCGCGAGCACCACCTCATTGACCGTCGCGCCGTCGACCAGCGCCCGCAGCCGCCGGAACTCGGCGAGCGGGAAGCGCCGGGTCTCGAACACCCGGTGCGGCGAGACGACCGCGTTGAAGCGCGTCACCGGCATCGTCTCTGGACGCAGCAACACATCGGCGACGAAGCTGCTCGCCGCCGGCAGCAGCCGCGTTGCCAGCGCGGCGAGCGGGCGGGCCAAGCGAAGCGGCGAAGTGGCGTTGCGCAGCACGCTGCGAGCGAGCAGCCCGAGCGTGCCCGGCGGCGACGCCGGGAACCAGGGCTCGGGCGGCTCGGGCGGCGCGGGTGTTGCGCTGGTGTCGTGCAGCACGCGCGTGAGTTCGGACCCGTCGTCGAGGTCGATCGCTGCGTGGTGCACCTTGGTCAGGAGCGCGAAGCTGCCTCGTGGCAGGTCGAGCAGGCCGTCCAAGCCCTCGATGACGTGGATCTCCCACAGCGGGCGGGACAGGTCGAGTGGACGCGCGTGGATGCGCGAGGCCTGGATGCAGAACTGGCGCCAGTCGCCCGGCGCGGGCAGCGCGATGTGGCGCACGTGGTACTCGAGGTCGAAGCGCTCGTCCTCGATCCAGTATGGATGGTCGAGCTCGAGCGGCACCCGCAGCAGCTTGCGCCGGAACACCGGCGAGCGATGCAGCCGCGCTTCGATGTGCGCGAGGATGTGCTTGAAGCGGACCTTGCCGCCGGGGGCGGTCGACGGGTCGTAGATGTGGATCAGCGTGAGGGTACCGCTGGCGTTGCCGCTGTCCGCGTAGAGGAAGCGGGCGTCATCACCGCGAAGCTGTTCCATCAGGGGAGGATGCCCGAGCGCCGCGGGCCGTGCAACGGCCGCCGGGCGCCACGCGCCGCCGGGGGGCGGGCGCGGCGCCATGTCGCACCCCTCAGGCTGTGAGCTGTTTCGAGGAGATCGTGTAGCGGAACTCGTCCGGACCCAGCTCGTCGAAGCGGCCGGTCGCGTTCTCGCCGTTCGGGTACATCAGGAACGGCAGCGTGTTGCGGCCGGCGCTGCCGGGCAGGCGCACGTCGTGGCCGGTGTTCCAGCCGACCCAGTTGCCCTCCCAGCCGCCGAACAGGCCGCGCACGACCGGCGCGGCCATCGGATGGGCGCGGTCCTTGATCCAGTCGGGGGTCTCCTGGCGCATCACCTTGAGGACGTCGGCCGGATCCATCGCGACCCAGCCGTGGCCGGCGAGATACGCCTCGGCGCGGCAGTGCTGCGCGCCCTTGAGGTTCGCCGGGTTGGCGCCTAGCTCGCGGTAGCCGAAGGCCGAGGGGGCGAGCCGCAGGCCGTAGATGTCGCGGGCCGGCACGCCGACCGAGCGGCACAGGCCGACGAACACCGCGTTCAGGTCGGCGCACTTGCCGCCGAGGTTTCCGGTCTCGAGCATCGCCTTGATGTCGCCGGTGCCGCAGCCGCGCGTCTTCGGCTCGCGGTGTGCGTTGGCGACCACCCAGTCGTAAATTGCGCGCGTCTTGTCAATGTCGGTGCGGGCGCCCTTTGTGGCCTTCGTGGCGGTCTCTCGGACGATGCCGTCGAGCGGCAGCAGCTCGGTGGGCACGAGATTGCTGCGCAGCACCGAGGCGTCCTCGCGGGCACCGGCGGGCCGGCTCCAGTCGATGCCGCCGCGGTCGCGGGTGTTCACGCGGCTGGTCAATGACACGGTCGGCGCGGGTGTGCCTGCGGCAAACTGTGCGCGCAGCATGCGCACGCCGCTTTTCGGGTCGGCGACGATCGCGGTGCTCGCGGCGTTGCCCGTCCATGTATGGCCCAGAGGCTGCTGCCAGTCGGTGGCCACGTCGGCCAGCGGCAGCCATACCTGGACGGACCCCTGCACGTCGGCGACGCTCACCGTGGTGGTCACCTCGAAGGTGCGCCAGGCGCCTGGGCGCGGCTCGAAGCGGCGTGCCTCCTGGGCGCGGGCGGCGGCGGGCAGGGTGCCGGCGACAGCTGCGGCGCCGGCGGTCCTGAGTAAAGTGCGGCGGTCGGGACGGTGAGTCATGGATGGCTCCTGGCTTGGTTGCAGAACGTGATTCGGGATTCGAGGGAAAGGGGGGCTGGGGCGCGCCCGCGTCACAGCACGGCGGCGATCCACCGGCGGGCGTCTGGACCCGTCCAGTCGACCTCGCCGGTCACCATGAAGGCGGCGCGGCCGTCGCGGCCGATCACCGCGGTGCTCGGGAAGACGCGAACGCCCCAGGCCTTTGCGACGCCGCCGTCGGCGTCGCGCAGCACCGGCAGCGTCAGCGGCATCGTGCCGAGGAAGCGACGGATCGCGGCGTCGGTCTCGCGGAAGTTCACCGCGATCACCTGCAGCCGGTCGCGCTCGTGGCGCTGCGCGAGCAGCTCGAGCGAGGGCATCTCGGCGCGGCAGGGCTCGCACCAGCTGGCCCAGAAGTTGAGCACCACCACCTGGCCGCGCTGGTCCTCCAGGCGCCAGGGTGCGCCCTCCCAGGCCGGCAGGGCGAGCGGAGGCGTTGGGCGTCCGGGCGGCCAGGGGCGGCGCTGCGCGCCGTCGGTGCCGGCCTGCGCGTGCGCCGTCCCCGCCGCGGCAGAGGCGGCCAGGGCCGCGAGCGCGACGAGCGCGCCGCGCATCAGGGATCGTCTGCAGTGGCGGGTCATGGGGTCTCCGGGGGCGGCCGGTGCAGTGGCAGGCGGCGGCAGGTAGCGCGGCCGATGCCGCAGCGATCGCCGGACCGACGGATTATCCCGCATCGCCGGAACGCTCGCCGGCGGGCGGGCGACAGCCTCGCTGTAAGGACGCCGGTGCCTGGGCGTCTATCATCATGGCCGCCGCAGGCGCCGGGTGCGCGGCACCCGCCGCGTCTGCCGCCCCCTCCTTGCTGCCGAGCCCTCTCATGCCCGCCCCGACGTCGCGCCGCACCCTCCTGTCGTTGCTCTCTCGGGCCGCCGCCGGCCTGTCCGTTGGACCGGCGGCACTCGGCGCGGCGCGTGCCGCCGACGAGGTGCTGCGCTTCGGCGTCGGGCTCTACCAACCCGACAAGGAGAAGAACGACGCGACCTATCGCCCGCTGGCCGAACACCTGTCCCGCCGGCTCGGGCGCCCGGTGAAGCTCTATACCGTCGACACCTGGGAGGGCCTGGCCAAATCGCTGGCCGCCGGCGAGACCGACATCGCGCTGATGGGCCCATGGGGCTACGTGCTCGCCAACCACGTGGCCGGCGCGCAGGCGGTCGCGTCGATCCTATATGACGGCAAGCCCGAATACTTTGCGATCATGGTCACCCACCCGAAGTCGGGCATCCGGCGCATCGCGGACCTCAAGGGCCGTACGTTCGCCTTCGGTGACAAGGGCTCCACCTCCGGCTACCTGATTCCGTTCCACCATTTTCAGAAGAGCGGCATCGACCCCGAGACCTACCTGGGGCGGGTGCTCTACACCAAGCACCAGGCCATCGAGATGCAGGTCACGCGCGGCGAGATCGATGCCGGTGCCGACTACAACCGAAACCGCGACGCGATGATCGCCGAAGGCCTGATCAAGGCGGCCGACAGCGTCGTCTTCTGGACCTCCGACCCGCTACCGAACGACGCGGTGGCGGTGCGCGCTGAGCTGGCGCGGGACGCCGCCTTCGTGGCACGCCTGCGCGCGGCCCTGGCCGCGGTCGGTCCCGAGCTGGGACGCCGCCCCGAGCTCCTGCCGCCGCGTTACACCGGATTCGTCGCTAAGGACGATGCCTTCTACCGGCCGATCCGCGACGCGGGCCTCGCCACCGGGAAGCTGTCTCCCAAGTGAGCTCGCCGCCGACCGACGGGGCGGCGCCGATCGCGGCCGGCGTCGCGAGCGCGGCCTCGCCGACGGCGGCCCGCGGCGTGCCGACCCCGCGTCGCATCGTGCTCCCCGCGCTGCTGGCGGCCGCGGCGCTGCTGGTGTTTGCCAGCCTGTGGACGTTGGCGGCCGAGGACGAGCTCGGCCTGGGGCGCAAGCCTTGGAAGAACCTCGAGCGCACGCTGTCAGAGATGTCGCAGCCGAGCTTCCTGCGGCTGTGGTTCGGCGACCCGGCGCTACAGGTCCGCGATGCCGACGGCCGGGTGCTGCGGACCGAGGACCAGCGAGCCACGGAGCGGCGCTACCTCCAGGGCGTCGGCCGCGCCCTGTGGACGACGCTGCGCATCGCCACGCTGGGCACCGTGCTGGCTGCGCTGCTCGCGCTGCCGCTCGGCCTGCTGGCCGCCCGCAGCCTGCATGCGCCGCGACCGCTCGCCTGGGGAGCCAAGGGCGTGCTCGATGGCTTGCGCTCGATCCACACACTGGTCTTCGGCCTGCTCTTCGTGGGCATCGTCGGGCTGGGGGCCACCGCAGGCATCCTCGCGGTGGCGGCGCATTCGGCGGGGACGCTGGGCAAGCTGCTCGCAGAGGCCATCGAGTCGCTGGACATGCAGCCGGTCGATGCGGTTCGGGCCACCGGCGCCACGCCGGCACAGGTGTTCTTCCTGGGTGTCTGGCCCGCGGTGCTGCCGCAGTTCGTCTCGCAGACGCTGTACGTCTGGGAGTTCAACCTGCGCGATTCCACCATCCTGGGCCTGGTCGGCGCGGGGGGCCTGGGCCTGCTGCTGTCCGAGGCGATGAGCCTCTTCCAGTGGGGGCGGCTCGCTACGCTGTTGTTGGCGATCGTCACGATGGTCACCACCTTCGACGCACTGAGCCGCGCGGTGCGCCGGAGGCTGGTGTGATCGCCGGCGCGCAGGCGGTGATCGAGGCCCGGGGGCTTCGGATCGAGGCCGGCGCGCAGGTGCTGCTGCGCGATGTCGCGCTGAGCGTCTCGGTGGGCGAGCGCGTCGCGCTGGTGGGGCGCAACGGCGCCGGCAAGTCGACGCTGCTGCGCGCGCTGACCGGATTCGGCGGATTCGGTCGACTGCCGCGCGAGCGCTTGTGTGTGCTCGGCACCGATCTGGCCGATGCCCACCGCCGCGAGGTGCTGCGTGCCCTGCGCGCGCGTGTCGCGCAGGTCCACCAGGGCCTGCACCTGGTGGGCCGGCTCAGTGCGCTGGACAACGTGCTGATCGGCGGGGCCGCCCGCCATCCGTCGCCGTGGACCTGGCTGCGCCGCTGGCCGGTGCCGGAGCGCGACGCGGCGCAGGCTGCCCTGGCGAGGGTGGGGCTGGGCGGGGCCGGCGGGCGGCGCACCGACACGCTCTCCGGCGGCGAGCGCCAGAAGGTGGCCATTGCCCGCGCGCTGCATCAGGGGGCGCCCCTGCTGCTGGCGGACGAGCCGACCGCCAGCCTCGACGCCGATGCCGCCGACGCGATCGCCTCCCTGCTCGCCGACGTCGCGCGTGAGCGCGGTGCCACGCTGGTCTGCGTGGTGCACGATCTCGACCTGTTGCCGCGTCTCGCCGATCGGGCGATCGCGCTTCGGCACGGCACCGTGGCGGCCGACGTGGCCGTCGATGCCGGCACGCCCGACCGACTCCGAGGACTGCTGAAATGACCGCCGTGCCCCCCCCGACCTCGATGACCACCATCCTCCCGCCCAACACCGGCGCGGCGAGCCACGCCGACGACACGCCGGGCCGCGTCTGCCCGCTGCGTTACCGGTACGGTGCGCAGGCCATCGCGCGCGCCCACACCCGCGAGGCCGAGACGCTTTATGTCATCGGCGGACTCTACGGCAACGTCCCCGCGCTCGACGCGATCGAGGCGATGGTCCGCACCGAGACGCGCGCCGATGCGCCTGCACCCACCCTGTGCTTCAACGGTGACTTCAACTGGTTCGACGTCGACGACACGGCGTTCACCGAGATCAACCGGCGCGTGCTGGCCCGCGACGCGTTGCTCGGCAACGTCGAGGCCGAGCTCGACACGCCGGGCGACGACGCGGGCTGCGGCTGCGCGTATCCGCCGAGCGTGGATGCGGGCGTCGTCGAGCGCTCGAACCTGATCCACGCCCGGCTCAAGGCCACCGCCGCGCGCCACCCCGAACTGCTCGCGCGCATCGCAAGCCTGCCGATGCTCGCGCGTTATCGGGTCGCCGACTGCCGGGTGGGCGTCGTGCATGGCGACGCCGAGTCGCTGGCCGGCTGGCGCTTCGATGTGGCCGCGCTGGACGATCCGGCCCAGCGGCCCTGGCTGGACACGATGTTCGAGGCGGCGGATGTCGACCTCTTCGCGAGCACCCACACCTGTCTGCCGGCGCTGCGCCGCATGCCGACCGACTCCGGGCGCGAGGGATGCGTCGTCAACAACGGCGCGGCCGGCATGCCGAACTTCAACGGCGATGCGGCTGGGCTCATTACGCGGGTCGCCACCACGCCCTCGCCGCATCCGGTGCTGACGCAGCTGCGGGTCGCCGGCGCCTGGGTGGCGCTGCTGCCGGTGTGCTTCGATGCGCCGCGCTGGCAGCGCGAGTTCCTCGCGCAGTGGCCGGTCGGCTCGCCCGCCTGGGCGTCCTACTTCGACCGGATCATCCACGGGCCGGCGTTCTCGCCGGAGCAGGCGATCGGGCGCTGAGGACGCCGCCACCAGGCCCGCGCAGGGCGCTGCCCGCCCCGGCTGATACACTTCGCCGCGCGCATGGACACCTCTTCAGAGCTCCCCCGCGAGGTCGCCCGCCGGCGCACCTTCGCGATCATCTCCCACCCCGACGCCGGCAAGACGACGCTCACCGAGAAGCTGCTGCTCTTCGGTGGCGCGATCCAGCTCGCCGGCACGGTCAAGGCCCGGAAGAGCGCGCGCCACGCGACCTCCGACTGGATGGAGGTCGAGAAGCAGCGCGGCATTTCGGTGGCCAGCTCGGTGATGCAGTTCGAGTACGACGGCTGCGTCTTCAACCTGCTCGACACGCCCGGCCACCAGGACTTCTCCGAGGACACCTACCGCGTGTTGACCGCGGTCGACTGCGCGGTGATGGTGGTCGACGCGGCCAAGGGCGTCGAGACCCAGACGATCAAGCTGCTCGAGGTCTGCCGGCTGCGCGACACGCCGATCATCACTTTCGTGAACAAGCTCGACCGCGAGGTCCGCGAGCCGCTCGAACTGCTCGATGAGATCGAGTCGGTGCTGAAGATCAGGTGCGCGCCGGTCACCTGGCCGGTGGGCGCGGGCAAGCGCTTCCGAGGGGTCTATCACCTGCTGCGCGATGAGGTGCTGCGCTTCGCGCCCGGCGAGGAGCGCGCCGATCAGGGCTTCGAGGCGATCTCCGGCGAGGGGCTGGCCGAGCTCGACGCACAGTTCCCGCAGGAGATGTCCGCGATGCGCGACGAGATCGAGCTGGTCCGCGGCGCAGGCTCGGAGTTCGAGCTCGACGAGTTCCTCGCGGGCCGCCAGTCGCCGGTCTTCTTCGGCTCGGGTATCAATAACTTCGGCGTGCGCGAGATCCTGCGCGCGCTGTCCGACTGGGCGCCACCGCCGCAGCCGCGTGACGCGGGCCCGCGCGAGGTCGACCCGAAGGAGCCGGGCTTCAGCGGCTTCGTGTTCAAGATCCAGGCAAACATGGATCCGCGCCACCGCGACCGGATCGCCTTCATGCGTGTGTGCTCGGGCCGCTACGACCCGGGCATCAAGGTGATGCACCGGCGGCTCGGCCGCGAGATCAAGGTACAGAACGCGCTGACCTTCATGGCGAACGAGCGCTCGCTGATGGAAGTCGCCTATGCGGGCGACATCATCGGATTGCACAATCACGGTAACCTGCAGATCGGCGACACGCTGCTCGAGGTCAACGAGAACGTGGGTTTCACCGGCATCCCGTACTTCGCGCCCGAGCTGTTCTCGCGGGCGCGGCTGCGCGACCCGCTGAAGTCCAAGCAGCTCCTCAAGGGCCTGCAGCAGCTCGGTGAGGAGGGCGCGGTGCAGGTCTTCGAGCCCTTCGTCGACACCACCCCGTTGCTGGGCGCGGTCGGCCAGCTGCAGTTCGAGGTGGTCGAGCATCGGTTGCGCACCGAGTACTCGGTCGAGGCGACCTTCGAGCGCGCTGGCATCGACTCGGCACGCTGGGTCACCTGCGAAGACGAGCGGGTGCTGCGCGATTTCGAGAACGCACAGCAGATGCGGCTCGCGCGCGACGTCGACGGCAACCTCGTCTACCTCGCCGATTCGGGCGTGAACCTGCGGCTGACGATGGAGCGCTGGCCGAAGGTCCGCTTCCACGCGACCCGCGAGCACGGCCGCCGGATCAGCGGCTGAGGCGCGTGCGATGGCCGGGTCCGGTGCGTCCATGCCCGGCGGCACCTCATCCGGAGGTGTCCTGCCGATGGTCGTCGCCGGATTCGTCTGCGTGCTGGTCGGCTTCGCAAGCTCGTACGCGATCGTCGTACAGGCCGGTCGCGCGATGGGGCTCGACGCCGCGCAGCTCGCCACGATGACCGCCGCGCTCGCGCTCGGCATGGGACTCACGACACTGCTGCCGAGCCTGTGGCTGCGGATTCCGGTGGTGACCGCCTGGTCGACGCCGGGCGCGGCCCTGCTTGCCGTCAGCCTGCCAGGTGTCCCGCTGCCCGAGGCGATCGGCGCGTTCCTCGCCTGCGCGGTGCTGCTGACCACCGCCGGCGCGAGCGGGCTCTTCGAGCGCTGGATGGGCCGGATCCCGATGTCGATCGCGAGCGCGCTGCTGGCGGGCGTGCTGCTGCGTTTCGGGCTCGATGCGTTCGGTGGCCTCGCGAGCGCGCCCGCAATCGTCGCTCCGATGCTCGCGACCTTTCTCGTCGCGCGCCGCGTCTCGCCGCGCTGGGCGGTGCCGACGACGCTGGTCGCGGGTCTGGTCGCGGTGTTCGCGGGGCCGGGGCTGGCATTCGGGCCGCCGGGGCTGGCGGGCGCACCGGCTGCGGCCGCCGCCGCATCCGTCGTGCCACTCGCATGGCCGCCGGCGTTCTCGGTGTCGACCCTGCTCGGCGTCGCACTGCCGCTGTTCGTCGTCACCATGGCCTCGCAGAACCTGCCCGGCGTTGCGGTGCTCAGAGCATCCGGCTATGGCGATGCGCCGATCTCGCGCCTGCTGACGATCGCCGGTGTGGCCACGCTGGTGCTCGCGCCCTTCGGTGCGTTTGCGCTGAATCTCGCAGCGATCAGCGCCGCGCTGTGCATGGCGCCCGACGTGCATCCCGACCCGCGTCGGCGCTGGGTGTCGGCCGCCTGCGCCGGCGGCTTCTACCTGACGATGGCCGCCTTCGCGGGTCCCCTCGCGGCGCTCTTCGCGGCCCTGCCGCGCGAGATGGTGATCGCCGTCGCCGGCCTCGCGCTGCTGCCGACGATCGGCCGCGGCCTGCTCGCTGCGGTCTCGAACGACGACGAGCGCGAACCGGCCGTGGTGACCTTCCTGGTTACCGCGTCGGGCGTGGTGCTGTGGGGCGTGGGCTCGGCGTTCTGGGGCGTGGTGTTCGGGGTGGCGGCATTGCTGGCATGGCGGCCGCGCGCCGCTTTCTAGCGCGGCGTCGGATAAGCTCGTCCTATGCGCAGTGGGTCACGGACCCGTTCGCTGTTGGTCGCCTGCGACCGGAATCGACCTGGAGTTGATCGATGGAGTTGATCCTGTGGCGTCATGCGCTCGCCGAGGACGGCAGTCCCGATGCCGCCCGCCGTCTGACGTCGCGCGGTGCGAAGGACGCAGCCGCGGTGGGTGCATGGCTGAGGCGACAGCTCGGTGACGAGGCGGTCACCGTCCTGTCGAGTCCGTCGCGGCGCACGATGCAGACCGCGGAGGCGCTCGGCCTCGTCGTCGAACCGGTCGACGCCCTCGGGCCTGAGGCCGATGTCGACGCCGTGCTCGCCGTCGCCGGCTGGCCATCGGGACGGGACGGCGTCGTGGTCGTGGTCGGTCACGGACCGTGGATCGGGGAGGTCGCCGCGCGTCTGCTCGCCGGCCGCGACGACCCGTGGCCGTTCGCGAAGGGCGCACTGTGGTGGTTCGGCTGGGACAAGGGCGACGGGGGCAGCGCAACAGTCAGGCTCAAGGCGGTGCTGTCGCCCGAGTTGCTGCGCTGAGCGCGAGCGTAGTGAGGCGCCGTGGTGGCGTCGAACGACGGCGGCGCGCGCAGGCCGTGTATCCCATCGCCGCGGTGCAGACCGAGTGTTCACTGTGGAGCCGTGACGTCGAGCCACTGCTGCCGGTGCTGCGCGAGCACGGCATCGGCTTCGTGCCGGACAGCCCGCTCGGGCGCGGCTTCCTCACCGACGCCTCCTCACTCGCGGCCGACGACGTCCGCCGCGGAAAACGCAGCGCACAACCGCGATCTGCTCGCGGCCTCCAGCGCGCTCGCGCGGATCGAGGCGCTGCGACTGCACGAGTGGGTTGCCGGCTCGCGCTATCCCGACATGGCCTGGATGATGCGGGAGTCGCCCACCACCGCGTAGTCGTCCGCATGCTCGGCGAGCCAGCGCGCGCCCAGCTCGCCCGGGCCCTGCGAAGGATGGAAGTCCACCCGCGTGTAAGCGCGCCAGGCCGCGACGTTGCCCCGGATGAAGCCCTTGCGTGAGAACAGGAAGCTCGCGCCACTGCGCCAGGTCGACATCCGGAACAGCGCGCCGTCGTCCCAGAGGTTGCGCAGCGTCTGGCGCCCGATGTCGGCGAGGAAGGTGAGGGTGACGTAGCGGAACACGCGCACCCGCCACCGTTGTGTACCGCCCAGCGCCGTGTACATGTCGAAGGCCGTGCAGCGGTGCTCGGCCTCCTCGGCGCTGTGCCACTCCCACAGCAGCCGCATCCGCGGCTCGGCGCCCTCGAGGGCCTCCGGATGGCGCAACAGCCAGTCGGCGAAGACGGCGGTGAAATGCTCGACCGCGGCCGTGCCGGCCACCAGGTTGCGCAGGTCGACACCGGCATGGCGCTCGAAGCGCCGCTGCGCACGCGGCCCGACGGTGTTGTGCTGGCCCTGGGCTTCGAGGATCGCGTTGAAGCGTGTATGCAGGTGGCGGTGGGTCGCCTCCTGGCCGATGAAACCGCGCACCTCGTCGGCGAAGGCCGCTCGTCGCTCGAGCGTCAGCGCGGCCAGCCCGCGCCCCAACGAGTCGATGAAGCTCTGTTCGCCGACCGGGAAGCTCATCGACAGCGCATTAAACAGCGCCGAGCGGAAGGCGTCTCCGCCGTTCCAGCGGACCGGGAAGGGCGTATCGAGGTCGATGCCGAGACGACGGACGGGATAGCTGCTCAGGGTGGACGCTCCGCGAGGTAGATGCACCATTGTACGGCGGCCGCCTGCGTGGACGTGACCGGCCGCAGCGCCGGTCCGGCCGTCAGTCGAGCTCGACGGCGAGCGTGCCGTACGAGCCCTCGCCCGCCTCGGCTCGCACGTCGACCCAGCCGGTCGACCCGGGCTCGATGACGCTCCAGCGCACGCGATTGGCACCGAACGCTGCGGCAGCGTGCCCGGCCAGGTCGTGCCCGTCATGGTCGGCCCGCGGCGCCCCGACCATACCGATCAGCGCGCGCAGCCGTGCCGTGCGCGGCATCGTCCGGCGGGCGGCCGCGATCGCGTCGAGGGCGGCCTGCTGCAGCGAGCGCTCGTTGCCGTCCCGGGCGTCGGGCGGCAGCATCGCGACGCAGACTACCGTGCCCGACAGTGCGGCGAGCGCGAGTCGCGGCAGGCCCATCCGCAGGTCGGCGAGGCCGAGGAGCGTACGCGATTCGGGGATGCCGTTGAGGACGCGGTTCAGGTCGGCGAAGGCGAGCGCCCGTGGATCGCGGTCGAGCATCAGCCGCAGCGGCGCCTCGGTGGACAGCGCGACCTCGCCGCTTCCGCAGTAGGGGTCGAGGAGCACGTCGGGCACGCCCCAGGCCTGCCGGGCGAGCTGCAGCAGTTGGGGCGTGACGGCATCGATCGCGTCCGGACCGGCCGGGTCGGTCACGAAGACCTGGCTGCGGCGCATGCTCACGCTGACCCGCAGCCGGCCACCGGAGAGCAGGCCGGCACGGGCAAGCGCGCCGTCCGGGATGGCCTCGGGCACTGCCGCGCGAGCCTCGTGCCCGTCCTCTGCCCGCATGCCCGTGGCGCCGGGGCCCGAGGCCAACGCCAGCAGCTCAGTCCGTATATCCCAGGCAAAGGCAAGCGAACGGCGGGCTTCGGCTACGATTCGCAGGAGGTCGTCTGCTGGAAGGGCAAGAGGATGCATGGCGTCGTTTCTCTCGTGTGCTGCTGCCATCTGGATTTCACGGCCGCCGGATCCGGGGTTGTGTGACAAAAATCACGGATTGACCGTGCGTTCCGACACACGGCGGGGTCAAGTAGAGGAGCGGCCCTGAGTTTATCGAGGCCTAACCGGAACGGACTAGTTGCGGCATCGACTGGCTTAGCCGATGCGGATGGGTCGCGTGACAGTACCTAACGGTTGCGCTCGATCAGCCGCTGCAGCGCGCCGACCAGCGCGGCCGCGTTGTGCTCGCCGAACGGCTCGAGCACCGCGCGCTCGTGCTCGCGGGCGGCCTCGATCAGCGGCCCTGCAACGCCGCGTCCGCGTGCGGTCAGGCTCACGACGATCCGGCGTCGGTCGTCGGCGTCGGTCTTCCTGTCGAGCAGCCCCTGGCGCTGCATGCGCTCGAGCAGTTTGCTGACCGTCGGCTGTTTCTGCAGGATGATCTCGGCGACCTCGCCGGCGGACTTGGGTGTATCCCAGAGCGCGGCCATCACCCGCCACTGCAGCACCGGCACGCGCTCGGCGGCAAGCCGCTCGTGGAACTGGCCGGAAATCAGGTGGCTGGTTCGGGCGAGCAGGTAGGGCAGGTGGCCGGCGATGAAGCCGTCGACCGGATCGTTCGCGGCGGCAGGCACGGCCGCCCTTCGCGGGTTCGCCGGGCGCCCGGCCACCCTCAGCGCCCGGGCACCAGTGCCAGCACCCGCAGCGGGCTGCCGCTTCCCTGGCGGATCTTCAGCGGCGGGGCGATCACCACCGCGCCCGTGGGCGGGAGCAGGTCGAGGTTGGTCAGGCACTGCAGCCCGTAGCGGCCCGCGCCGTGCATGTAGTAGTGGCAGGGGTAGGGCGGGCGCTGGTGAACGCCCTGGCCGGCGTCGGTGCCGATCGCTTCGGTGCCGAAGCCGAGCACGTCGCGCTCCTCGACCAGGAAGCGCGCGACCTCGGCGTCCGGTACCGGCGTGTGCTGGCCGGTCTCGTCGAAGTTCTGGTAGGCGACCGGGTCGGTGCGCTTGCTCCAGTCGGTGCGCATCAGCACCCAGGCGTGCGCCGGAATGCGGCCGTGCTCGGCCTCCCAGCGCAGCACGAAGTCCTTAGTGAGCAGGTAGTCAGGATCGGCGCTCGACGCCTTCGAGCAGTCGATCACGCAGGCCGGGCCGATCAGCCGCTCGACCGGGATGGTGTCGACCGCGTTGTTTGGCAGGTCGCGACCGCTGATCCAATGGATCGGCGCGTCGAAGTGCGTGCCGGTGTGCTCGCCGCAGGAGAAGTTGTTCCAGTACCAGCCGGGACCGCGCTCGTCGTAGCGCGATACCTCCTCGATGCGGAACGGCAGGCACTGACCCATCTCGGGCGGCAGCACGATCTGCGGGAACTCGGGGGCGAGCGTCTGGGTGAGGTCGACGACGCGGATGCGGCCGTCGAGCAGCCCGCTCACCAGTGAGGCGAGGGTGTCGGATTCAGCAGAGACTGTCATGAGTCCTAGTCCTTCAACAGCCGCCGATCTCGCGCTCGAGCGCCTTGGGGTTGTCGCGCCAGCGTTCGAGCCACTCCTGCGCGACGTCGCCCGGATAAACGTCCTCGACGCCGTCCTTTAGCGCGCCGACGACCGCGCGCGCCAGCGTCTCGGGCAGCAGCTTCGGGGGCGGCAGCAGCTGCGTCCACGCGTCGTCGATCGGGCCGGGGAAGACGTTCACCACGCGCACGCCGGCCGGTCGCATCTCGGCGCGCAGGCACTGTGCGAGCGATAACGCCGCGGCCTTGGAGGCCGAGAACGTGCCGTGTGCGGGGAAGTTCGCAAGCGCGAAGATCGACAGCAGGTTGACCCAGGCGCAGGCGCCGGTCGGACCGTCGGCGGCGCGCGCGCGCAGCGCCGGGCCGAAGGCCTGCGCCAGGCGCAGCAGGCCGAAGTAGTTGACGTCCATCTCGCTGCGCGCGGTCTCGATGCCGACGCGGTGCCCGATGCCCGCGGCACGGTGGTACTCCGCGGTGTTGACAACGATGTCGACCTTGCCGCCGATCTCGCCCGCCAGCTCGGTCACCGAGCGCGAGTCGGTCAGGTCGAGCGGGACCGCGGTGACCTGCGGCAATGCGAGCAGCCCGTCGAAGCCGGGCAGCTTCTTCCAGGGCTCGGCGTGGCCGGCCCAGACGATGTCGGTTCCGGCGGCGACCAGCGCGCGCACGACGGCCTGGCCGACGGCGGACTTGGCGTCGGACACCAGCGCCTTGCGGAACTTCGGGTCGCAGGTCATCTCACGCAGCTGCGCATCGTCGCTCATGTTCGGTGTCTCCGTGTCGGGCAGCGCGATCAGCACTGCCTGGCCGGCGCGGTCCAGGCGCGCGTCAATGCGCACGCGCGAGGCCGCGCCGTCGACGTCGCCGTGCAGGTGCGCGACAACGGTGGGGCCGGCATCTAGCCGCACCATGCCGAGCCGCCAGGGCAGGCGCTCGCGAAAGAACAGGTCGTTGCTGTGGTGCAGCGTGGTCTGCGCGAGCAGCGTGCCCGCGCCGTCCTGCGTGCGCCATCTGAGCGTCACCGACAGGCAGCGGTGGCAGGCCTCGCGCGGCGGGTACTGGACGGCGGCCCAGTCGGTGCAGACCTGCAGCGCGAAGCGGCCCTCTGCGGCGGCTGCGGTGAGGCCGAGTGCCGCGCGGCTGCGCCCGCCGGGCGGCAGCGTCGGCACCCGGGTGGCGAGGACGGGGTTCTTGCGCTTGGGACGCAGCAGCGGCTCGACCATGCCTGCTTCAGCCCGCGCGCCCGAGTAGCGCCGCGCCGCTCGCAAGGCCGCGATCGAAGCTGATCATGCCGAAGCCGCTCACCAGCCCCACCTTCGCATCGGGCACCTGCCGCCCCTCGGCCTCGCCGGTGAGCTGGCGCATCGACTCGACGATGCCGATGTAACCGCCCGCGCAGCCCGCCTGGCCGGCCGAGAGCTGGCCGCCCGATGTGTTCAGCGGGAAGCTGCCGTCCCAGGTGAAGCTGTGCTCGCGCACGAAGGCCGGACCCTCGCCCTTCTCGCAGAAACCCAGGTCCTCGATCTGCATCATCGTGATCACCGGGTAGTCGTCATAGAGCTGGAAGACGTCGACGTCGACGTCGGCGGGCGCGACGCCCGCCTGTGCGTACAGATCGTCGCGGTCCATTGCCCAGCCGCCTCGGAACTGGATCGGATCGTCCGGGAAGCCATTGTGGCGCTCGATGGTACCGAGCAGGCGAACATACGGCAGGCCGAGCGCGACCGCATGCTCGGTGCACATCACCAGGAAGGCGTCGGCCCCGGCGCAGGGCATCACGCAGTCGAACAGGCCGAGCGGCTCGGCGATCGGCCGCGCATTCAGGTACTCGGCGAGCATCAGGGGCTTCCTGAAGATTGCGAGCGGGTTCTTCAGCGCGTTGTCGCGCTGCGCGACGCACAGCTTGCCGAAGTCCTCGCGCGTCGCGCCGTAGGTGCGCATGTAGTGGTCGGTCAGGAACGCGAAGCTCGCGTTCGGCCCTCCGGCGCCGTACGGATAGACCGCATCACGGGCGAACATCGAGAAGTTCGACAGCGTGAGCCGGAACGAGTCGACGTGGTTGGTGTCGGCCGCGATGCAGGCGACCACATCGGCATCGCCGGCCTGTACGGCCCGCGCGGCCCGCCTGAGTCCGGCCACGCCGCTTGCGCCGCCCAAGGGCAGCCAGTCGAGCCAGCGCGGCGACAGCCCGATGTGCTGCATCAGGCCGATCGCGCTGTCGGGGGCCAGCGTGAAGCTCGAGATGCAAGCCCCGTCGACCTCGGCCTTGGCCAGCCCGCTGCGCTCGAGCAGCATCGCCAGCGCCCGGGCGACGAACCAGTGGCCGGTTCGGATGGAATAGCGCACGTACGGCACCGTCACCGGGGCGACGAGGGCGACGTCGTCGTAACCGAGACGGGGACGGGGCATGGGGGCGCTTGACTCGCGGATCGTTCGGGCTTCAAATCATCGTTGCATGAATATTCATCTAATGCAATCGCACCCGGGTGCGGTTGAGAGCAGGAGCGGGGCGTGGCGGAACGGTCGTTCAAGAAGGAGGTGCAGGCGCTGAGACTCGGCGACGGCGACGAGTTCCGCGGCGAGGGCATCCTGGCGGTCACCAAGGCGCTGCTGCAGTCCGGTGTGTCGTACGTCGCTGGCTATCAGGGCGCGCCGATCTCGCACCTGATGGACGTGCTGACCGACGCCAACGACATCCTGCAGGAGCTCGGGGTGCGCTTCGAGCACAGCGCCTCCGAGGCGACCGCAACCGCGACGCTCGCCGCCTCGGTCAACACGCCGCTGCGCGGCGCGGTCACTTTTAAGTCCACGGTGGGCACCAACGTCGCGTCGGACGCACTCGCCAACCTGGCCTCGGGCGGCGTCACCGGCGGCGCGATGTTGATCGTCGGCGAGGACTACGGCGAAGGCTCGTCGATCATGCAGGAGCGCTCACACGCCTTCGCGATGAAGTCGCAGGTATGGCTGCTCGATCCGCGGCCGAACCTGCCGAAGATCGTCGAGATGGTCGAGCAGGGCTTCGAGCTGTCGGAGGCGTCGAACACGCCGGTGATGCTCGAGCTGCGGATCCGCGCCTGCCATGTGCATGGCAGCTTCCGCACCAAGGCCAACCGCCGCGCCGAGTACACGCTCAAGGACGCGATCGAGTCGCCGCGTCGCGACACCGGCCGCATCGTGCTGCCGCCGTC
Source organism: Burkholderiaceae bacterium (assembly GCA_044368415.1). GTDB lineage: Bacteria > Pseudomonadota > Gammaproteobacteria > Burkholderiales > Burkholderiaceae_E > UBA4615. Next base: position 86,786 of record JBIPLJ010000004.1, on the reverse strand, counting down.
GAGCTACCTGCACGAGCAGGAGAAGATCACCCAGCGCTGGCCGGCCGCGGTGAAGTTCATTCGCGATCACGGCATGAACGAGCACTTCGACGGCGACGCGCGCGACCTCGGAATCATCCTGCAGGGCGGAATGTACAACGGTGTGGTGCGTGCCCTCGAGGTGCTCGGCCTGGCCGACGCCTTCGGCAACAGCCGTATCCCGCTGTACGTGCTGAACGTGACGTATCCGCTGGTCGACGAGGAGGTGGTGTCGTTCTGCGCCGGCAAGCGCGCGGTGCTGCTGGTGGAAGAGGGCCAGCCCGACTTCATCGAGCAGGCGCTCAGCACCGTGCTGCGACGCGCCGACGTGCAGACCCGCCTGCACGGCAAGGACGTGCTGCCTATGGCCGGCGAGTACACCGGTGGCGTGCTCACCGCGGGCCTTGCGCGCTTCGTCGAGCGGGCCGCGCCCGAGCTGCTCGCGGGAAGGCTGCTGCCGCGCGCGGCGCGGCCGGCGCCGGCGGCGCCCGCGTTGTCGGAGTTGTCGGCCGCGTCGGCATCCTCCGCTACGTCGGCCGCAGCCGCGTCCACCAGCGCCGCGCCGGTGGTCGCCCGCATCGACGCCGCGTCGATCCCGCGCCCGCCGCGCAAGGCCCCGGTCGAGATGCCGGTCGAGACCCCGGTCGAGGTGCCGGTGACCGTAGCCGCCACCATGGCTGCCACCTTCGCGACCGCGGTGCATCCGCGTCCCCCTTCGTTCTGCACCGGCTGCCCGGAGCGGCCGATCTTCACCGCGATGAAGCTGCTCGAGCGCGAACTCGGCCGCCATCACGTGAGCTGCGACATCGGCTGCAACCTGTTCTCCATCCTGCCACCCTTCGAGATCGGTGCGACCACCATGGGCTACGGCCTCGGCTGGGCGGGCGCGGCCGCGCTCAATACGCAGGAAACCTCGAAGCGCACCATCAGCGTGATGGGCGATGGCGGCTTCTGGCACAACGGCCTGACCTCCGGCGTGGGCAACGCAGTCTTCAACAAGACCGACAACGTGCTGCTGGTGATCGACAACGGCTACTCGGCAGCGACCGGCGGTCAGGACGTGCTGTCGTCCAAGGCCGACAACGCGATCCGCTCGACCAACAACCCGATCGAGCGTGCAGTGCGCGGCGTCGGCGTCGAGTGGGTGCGCACGGTGACCAACACCTATTCGATCGAGCAGATGCGCGACGCGCTGCGCGAGGCGCTCACCACGCCGGTCAAGGGTCCGAAGGTGGTCATCGCGCAGAGCGAATGTATGCTCAACAAGCAGCGGCGCGAGAAGCCCCGCCAGCGCGCGGCGATCGCCGCCGGCACGCGCGTGGTTCGCGAGCGCTTCGGCATCGACCCGGACACCTGCACCGGCGACCACTCGTGTATCCGGCTCTCGGGCTGCCCGTCGCTCACCGTCAAGGACAACCCGGACCCGCTGCGCACCGACCCGGTGGCTACGGTGGTGGACTCCTGCGTGGGTTGCGGGCTGTGCGGTGAGGTCTCGCATGCGGCGGTGCTCTGCCCGTCGTTCTACCGGGCCGGCATCGTGCACAACCCGGACGCCGGGGATCGGCGCCGCGACCGTTGGCGCCGCCGCATCATCGGCTGGCTGCAGTCGCGCATCGAGCGGCGTCTCGCGGGGCTGTCGGTTTGAGCTTCGACAGCGTGTCCCGCCCGCGTGGCGACGCCGCGTCCGCGTCGTCCGGCGTCCCGGCCGCAACGGGCGGGCTCGGCGTGCCCGCGCGTGCGATCACCGTCGCGATCATGGCGATGGGCGGCGAAGGCGGCGGCGTGCTCGCCGACTGGCTGGTCGATCTGGGCGAAGCCAACGGCTTCCTCGCGCAGGCGACCTCGGTGCCCGGCGTCGCGCAGCGCACCGGCGCCACGATCTACTACGTCGAACTCTTCCCCGCGGCGGCCGCGCGCGCGGCGGGCCGCGAGCCGGTGCTCGCGCTGATGCCCACGCCCGGCGAGGTCGACGTGGTGCTCGCCTCCGAGCTGATGGAGGCCGGCCGCGCGATCCAGCGCGGCCTGGTTACCGACGACCGCACGACGCTGGTCGCCTCGACGCACCGCGTCTATTCGATGACCGAGAAGATGGCGATGGGTGACGGCCGCGTCGACGCCGTGTCGCTGCTCGCCGCTGGCCGCGCGAGCGCGCGCCGCTTCGTGGCGGCCGACTTCGCGCGGCTCGCCGAGGCGGCGCGCAGCGTGATCGGCGCCTCGCTGTTCGGTGCGCTCGCCGGCACCGGCGCGCTGCCGTTTACACGCGAGGCCTTCGAGGCTGCGGTGCGCCGCGGCGGCGTCGGCGTCGAGCCCAGCCTGGCGGCGTTCGCGGCGGGCTTCGCGGCCGCGCAGGCCGCAGTGCTCGGCATCCCTCGGGCCGCCGAGGGCGCGGACGCGCCGTCGGCATCGTCCGCAGCTGACGCCGTCGGTGCGCTCGTCGCGCCGCGTCGCACCGTCCTCGGCCCGCGCCTGCGCGTCCACGAAGCCCGCATCGTCGAGGGCTTCCCGGCCGAGGTGCGCGAGATCCTGCGGGCCGGCGTGCTCCGACTGGCCGACTGGCAGGACGAGGCCTGGGCGGCCGACTACCTGTCGCGGCTGGAGGCCCTGCCGGCGCTGCGCGCCGTGGTTGCCGGCGAGCCGCCGCACGCGCTGCTGTCCGAGACCGCGCGCCACCTGGCGCTGTGGATGTCATACGAGGACACCGTACGGGTCGCCGATCTCAAGACCCGCCGCAGCCGCTTCGAGCGCGTCGCTGCCGAGGTGCGGCTGGCCGACGGCCAGATGCTGGACATCGGCGAGTTCTTGCATCCGCGTGTCGAGGAGATCGCCGACACGCTGCCGGCCGCGCTCGGGCGTCGGCTGCTCGTGAGCCACGGCTTGCGCGCATTCGTTGGTTGGTACACGCGCCGGGGACGCGTCGTGAAGACGAGTTCGGTGCGCGGCTTCCTGCTGCTGTACGCGGTCGCCGCGATGCGCGGCCTGCGCCGCCGCTCGCTGCGGTTCGAGATCGAGTGCGTGCGCATCGCTGCATGGCTCGGTCGCATCGAGACCACCGCCGCCCGCGATCCGGCGCTCGCCCTAGAGGTTGCGCGTTGCCAGCGCCTGGTCAAGGGCTACGGCGACACCCATGCGCGCGGCTGGCGCAACTTCGAGCGGTTGATGACCGCGCTCGACCGGCTGCCGCCGGGCGTGATGTCAGCCGACGGGCTGCGTGCGCTGCGCGATGCCGCGCTCGCCGACGAGGGCGGCGTTGCGCTCGGCGCGGCAATCGCGGCGCTCTCCGGGGCCGCGGCCGCGCCGCCGCCGGCCCGCGCCGCCTGAGCGCGCCTCGCAGCCACGGATCGGGAGGACCCACCGCCATGGACAGTACAAGCGCCGCCCCACCCGTGCGGGGCCGCTACCGCGACGACCCCCGGGCGCTGCACGCGCTGGTGCGCGACGACGCCGTGCACCGCGACGTCTACCTCGACCGCGAGGTCTTCGAGCTCGAGATGGAGCGGCTGTGGTCGCGCACCTGGATCTACATCGGTCACGACAGCCAGGTGCCGAATGCCGGCGACTACGCCACCGCCGAGCTCGCCGGTCGCCCGGTGATGATGGTGCGCGGCGAGGACGGCAGGGTGCATGTGCTGATGAACCGCTGCGCGCACAAAGGCGCTCGCTGGTGAGCGAGCCGTCGGGCAATGTCGGGCGTTTTTTCCGCTGCCCACACCATGCCTGGGCCTACGACCTCGACGGCGGTGTACGTGCGATTCCGCTCAAGGGCGGCTACGAGGGCACGGGCTTTGTGCAGTCGGCCGCGAGCGGCGGGCTGTCCGCGGTTCGCCACACCGTGAGCTACCGCGGTTTCGTCTTCAGCAGGCTGTCCGAGTCGGGACCGGACTTCGAGGCGTACTTCGGCGCCTCGCTCACCTCGATCGACAACCTCGTCGAGCGCTCGCCCGAGGGCCGGCTCGAGGTCGCCGGCGGCGTGCTGCGCTACGACCACGACTGCAACTGGAAGATGTTCGTCGAGAACCTCAACGACACGATGCATCCGATGGTGGCACACGAGTCGTCGGCCGGTACCGCGAAGAAGCTCTGGGCCGGCCAGCCCGCCGATGCACCTTTGCCGATGGCGATCGAGCAGTTCGTGCCTTTTGCATCGAGCTACGAGTTCTTCGACGGTATGGGCGTGCGGGTCTTCGACCACGGACACGGCTACACCGGCGTGCACGGCTCGATCCACTCGAAGTATTCGGCGGTGCCGGAGTACGAGGCGTCGATGGTCGCGGCCTAGGGCGCCGAGCGCGCCCATGCGATTCTCGGCGAGGTCCGGCACAACACCGTCTACTACCCGAGCCTGACGATCAAGGGCGCGATCCAGGCGATCCGCGTCGCGCGCCCGATTGCACCCGACCGCACGATCGTCGAGTCCTGGACGTTCCGGCCGGTGGGCGCGCCCGAGGCGCTGCTGCGCCGCACGATGACGTACTCGCGGCTCATCAACTCGCCGATGTCGGTGGTCGGCCACGACGACCTGCACTGCTACCGCGCGATCCAGGAAGGCCTTGCGGCCTCGGGCAATCCTTGGGTCAGCCTGCACCGAGACTTCGATCCCGCGGAGCTCGCCGGCGGCGACCGCAGGGTCAAGGGCACGAGCGAGGTGTCGATGCGCAACCAGTTCCGCGCGTGGGCACGGCACATGGCGGAGCCAGTGCAGGGCGGGGAGGGCGTATGAGCGAAGGGGAGCGTGCATGACCGAAGGGGAGCGTGCATGACCGAAGGGGAGCGTGTATGAAGCCGACCGCAGAGGACCTCGCACGCCTGGTCTACCTCGAGGCGCGGCTGATCGACGAGCGCCGCTTCGACGAGTGGCACGCGCTCTACGCGGATGATGCGTACTACTGGGTGCCGCTGGTGCCGGGGCAGGCCGACGGCGAGAACCACACCTCGCTGATGTACGAGGACAAGCTGCTGCTGCGCTTGCGCATCGAGCGCTTCGGCAACCCACGCTCGTACTCGCTGTTTCCGCAGGTGCGCTGCCTGCACGTGCTGCAGCAGCCCGAGCTCGAGTCGGCCGACACCGCCGCCGGCCGCTGGACGATGCGCACCAACGAGCTCTATGTCGAGACGCAGGGCGCACGCAAGCAGGTCTACGCGGCGGTGGTGCGCCACACGCTGTCGGTGATCGACGACGCGCTGCGCATTCGGCTCAAGCGCGTCGACCTGCTCGACTGCGACGCGCCGCTGCCTTCGATCCAGCTCTTCCCCTGAGCCGCCACCCACCCATTCCCCTGCCGCAGCCCGCCGACGCCACCGTCTTTCATGCGTTTCGCCGCGTCGCCGCCTCGAACCCGGACCGGCCCTTCCTGCAGATCCTGCCCGAGGTGGCAGCCCGCTATGGCATCGCGCCCGTCGAGCTGTCCTATGGGCGCGCGCTCGATGCCGTCGAGGCGATCGCCGCGCGCTTCAGCGCGGCGGGCTACGGGCACGGTCACCGAACCGGCCTGCTGCTGGAGAACCGGCCGTCGTTTTTCCTGACGTGGCTGGCACTCAACGCGCTCGGCGTGTCGGTGGTTCCGATCAACGGTGAGCTGCGCGCCGCCGAGCTCGACTACCTTGTCGAGCATAGCGGCATGTGACTGGCGATCGCGCTGCCGGCGCGCGTCGCCGACATCGTGGCCGCCGCGGCGCGCACCGGCTGCGTGGTGCCGCTCGACCGCTTCCATCCGGCAGGCTGGTGGGACGCCGTGCGCGATGCGCGTGCCACCATCGTCCACTACCTCGGGGTGATGCCGGCGATGCTGCTCGGCGCGCCGGTATCGGGCGCCGACCGCACGCACACCGTGCCCTTCGGCTTTGGTGCGGGGGTCGATCGCCGCCACCATGCGCCCTTCGAGGCGCGCTTCGGCTTTCCGCTGCTCGAGGCTTGGGCGATGACCGAGACCGGTGCCGGCGCGGTGGTGATCGCCCACCACGAGCCGCGGCACGTCGGGCAGTCGTGCTTCGGTCGCGCCGCACCCGCGCTCGAGCTGCGCCTCGTCGACGAGTCCGGCGCCGACGTGCCCGAGGGCACGCCGGGCGAGCTGCTGGTGCGCGCCGCCGGCGAGGACCCGCGGCGCGGCTTCTTCCGCGAATACCTGAAGGACCCGCAGGCCACCGCCGAGGCGTGGGGCCACGGCTGGTTCCACTCCGGCGACGTGGTGCACCGAGATGCCGACGGCCACCTGTACTTCGTCGATCGCCGCAAGGACGTGATCCGGCGCAGCGGCAAGAACATCGCCGCGGTCGAGGTCGAGTCGGTGCTGCGCCGCCATCCGGGCGTACGCGAGGTGGCGGTCGCCGCCACGCCCGACGCGGTGCGCGGCGACGAGGTGCTCGCCTGCGTGGTGCCGGCGGAGCCGCTCGATGAGGCCGCGCGCGCCGATCTCGCGCAGGCGCTCGTGGCGCTCTGCCTCGAGCACCTGGCCTACTTCAAGGCGCCCGGCTGGGTCGCCTTCGTCGATGCGCTGCCGCTTACGCCGACGCAGAAGGTGCAGCGCGGCGAGCTCCGTGCGCTGGCTGCGACGCTGCCCGGCACCGCGGGCTGCATCAACACGCGCGCGCTGAAGAAGCGCCCGCACTGAGCCGGTCTCACCGCGCCGAGCCCGCACATCGTGCCCCACACCGAGTCCTCCGACATGCCCGAACGCGTCGCGATCGTCACCGGCGGCAGCGCCGGCATCGGTGCCTCGATCTGCACCCACCTGCTCGACGCGGGGTGGGGTGTGGTGTCGATGTCGCGGCGCGCCACCGAGATCGACCATCCTGCGCTGCACTCGGTCGAGGTCGACCTCGGCGACGTCGCCGCCACCCGCGCGGCGGCGATCGAGCGCGCGCTTCCCAGTCACCGGCATCGTTCACAATGCGGGCGCGATGCGCCCCGCGCTGCTCGCTGACGTGACCGTCGAGGATCTCGAGGCGCTGAGCGCGCTGCACCTGTCGGCGCCGCTGGTGCTGGTGCAGGCCGCGCTGCCCGAGATGCGGCGCCGAGGCTTCGGTCGCATCGTGCTGGTGTCCTCGCGCGCGGCGCTCGGGCTGGCCACGCGCACCGCCTACTCGGCGACCAAGTCCGGAATGTTCGGGCTGGCCCGCACCTGGGCGCTCGAGCTCGGGCGCGACGATATCACCGCGAACGTCGTTGCCCCGGGGCCGGTGGTGACCGACATGTTCCACGAGGTGATCCCGCGCGAGCAGGCCGCGCTCGAGGCGGCCGCCGCGAAGATCCTGGTCGGGCGCCTCGGCCTGCCCGACGACGTGGCGCGCGCTGTGCTGTTTTTTGCATCACCGGACAACGGTTTCGTGACCGGTCAGTCGCTGTACGTCTGCGGTGGCACCAGCGTGGTCAGCATCACTTACTGACCGGGGCCGCCGGTCCGGCACGTGGCCGACCGTGCGACCGCTGAGACAGCCGTGACCGTGTGTTCCCGTCGAGCCGCCGGTCGTCCGGCGCACCTGTCACCGGCGGACGGGGCAGGGGGAGACTCGCTACACGCAAGGGTCGCGCATCGCCGCACCGAGGCGTCCGATTCCCCCCTGGAGCCAGCTTGGACAGCCCACCGGATACCGCTCCGGCCAGCAGGCGGCCTTCGCCGCTGAGCACGCTCGCCTCGGCCGTCGCGCACCTCTCGCGCTTCGGCGCCGGAGCGCGACTCGATGTGTCCGGCGTGACCGGGGTCGACGACACCCATCGCCGGGCGATCGAGTCGGCGCGCCACTATCGCCACCTCTACTACAGCGCGCCGGTCGCACTGGTCTCGACGGACGCCGCCGGTACCGTGCTGCGCTGGAACGACCGGGCCGACATCGGTTTCGCCGACCGGCTGCGCAAGGGCCGGGTCAACACGCTTGCGATGGTGATGGGCGAGGCGCCGGCCGCCTCGCTGCTCGCCGAGGTGGCGCGCCGCGGCGTGCACCGGGTCGAGCTGCGCGCAGGCACCGGCGACGCCCAGCGGGTCTGGACGGTCGATGCCTCGGCGGTCGGCGACGCGGTCGAGATCTCGCTGGTCGACGTGTCCGAGCGCAGCCGCATGACCGAGTCGCTCGAGTACATGGCGCATCACGACGTGCTGACCGAGCGGCTCAACCGCCGCGGCCTCGAGCGGGCGCTCGACGGGCTGCTGGCGGGCGACGCGTCCGGCCCGGCCGGCCTCGTGTACATCGACCTGGACCGCTTCAAGGCGATCAACGACGTCTTCGGCCACGGCGTCGGCGACGCGGTGGTGGTCGAGGTCGCCGAGCGGCTCGATGCGGTGCTGCCCGAGGATGCGGCGCTCGCGCGGATCGGTGGCGACGAGTATGTCGCGCTGCTGCCCGGCCACGACCTGGATGCGGCCCATCGGGTGGCGGTCGAGATGCTGGAGGCGTTGACCGCCTCGCCCTTCCTCGGCGACGGCCTGCGACTGTCGGTGGAGGCGAGCCTGGGTATCGTCGAGGTGGCTGCGCCGATGCGGACCCGCGAGGCGCTGACCCTGGCCGAGGAGGCCTGCGCGCGCAGCAAACGCGGCGGGCGCGCGCGGATCACCGCGGTGCGCCCCGATGCCAAGGCGCTCGACGAGCTGCGCGAGGTCGTGCGGCTCGGCTCGCTGCTCAAGTCCCGGCTGCCGGTCGAGCGGCTTCGGCTGTACGCACAGCCGATCGTACCGATCCGTGCGGCACGGCCGGCATCGTTCGAGGTGCTGCTGCGCACGCTCGGCGACGACGGTCGTATCGAGGGGCCGGCGCGGCTGCTCGAGGCCGCCGAGCGCTCGGGTGGTATGCCGCTGATCGACCGGTTCGTGCTGGAGCAGACCGTCGAGCATCTCGCGGCCCATCCCGAACACGCTGAGGGCGTCGAGTTCTATGCCGTCAACCTGAGCGGCCCCTCGCTGAACGACGAGCGTTTCGTGCGCGATGCGGTCGCTATGCTGCGCGCGCACCGCGACATCGCCGGCAAGCTGCTGCTGGAGATCACCGAGTCGGTGGCGGTCTACGACCTGCGCGGCGCGCGACGCTTCATCGACGCGTTCCGCGAGGCCGGTGCCTCGATCGCGCTCGACGACTTCGGCGCCGGCTACACCTCGTTCGCCTACCTCAAACACCTGCCCGCCTCGATGATCAAGATCGACGGTCAGTTCGTGGTCGGCCTCGAACGCGATCCGCGCCAGCGCGGCATCGTGCAGGCGATCGCGCGGCTCGCCCACGAGCTCGGCATGAGCTGCCTGGCCGAATGGGTCGAGGCACCGGCGACGCTGCGCACCTTGCTCGAGCTCGACGTCGACTACGCGCAGGGCTACCTCTTCGAGCGGCCGGTCGCGATCGAAACCTGGCTCGAGCGGCCGGTCACGCTCGAACCGCTGCACGAGGCGCGCGCCGCCGCGGCGCATGCCGCGGGCGCCGCGCCGCTCGCCCTGGCCGAGCGCGATGCCGCCCGCCACGCCGAGGCGCTCCGATGAACGCCCATCTGCAGGCGCCGCCCTCCGATACGCCCGCCGTGATCGCGGGCCCGCCGCTGCCACTGTCGCTGCCCGTCGGCGCGCCGCTGCGCGGCTGGTTCGTGCGCGCCGTGCTCGGCCAGGGCGGCTTCGGCATCGTCTACCGGGCCGACGACGGCGCCGGCGGCCCGGCGGTCGCCATCAAGGAGTACCTGCCGGCGCAGCTCGCGGCGCGCCGCGAGGACGGCTCGCTCGGCGCGGTCACGCCGGCCGGCGCCGAGACCTACGCCGCGGGCCTGCGGGCCTTCGTCGAGGAGGCCCGGCTGCTGGTTCGCGTGCGCCATCCCGCGCTCGTCGAGGTGCTCGACGCCTGGGAGGAGCAGGGCACCGCGTACATGGCGATGCCACTGTACGAGGGGCCGACCCTCGAGCGCGTGATCGCCTGCCATCCCGACGGGCTCGACGAGCCCGCGCTGCGCGCGATCGCCGAGCCGCTGCTGGATGCGCTCGCCGCGCTGCACGCCTGCGGGACGATCCATCGCGACGTCGCGCCCGACAACGTGATCCTGCGCCCCGAGTCGGGCGCGGTGCTGCTCGACCTGGGTGCCGCGCGGCGCGAGATCGGCGACCGCGTGCGTGCCACCACCGTCATGCTCAAGGCCGGCTACGCGCCGATCGAGCAGTACGCACACGATCCCGACTGCCCGGTCGGGCCCTGGTCCGACGTCTACGCGCTGGGCGCGACGCTGCACCATGCCGCCTGCGGCGAGGCCCCGCCGCCGTCGCCGATGCGTGTGATGCGCGACTCCCGCGTGGCGCTCGCGCAGCGCTGCCCGGACCGTATCGGGCCGCAGTTCGGCGCCGCGATCGACGCGGCGATGGCGCTGCGCCCCAAGGACCGTCCGGCCACGGCTGCCGACCTGCGCGAGCGTCTGGGCCTGGCCGTCGATCCCCTAGAGGCCGCGCGCGTCGCGGCCGAGGATGGCACCGTGCACGACGGCACCGACCGGCGCCGCAGCGGCGGCCGGCGCGCCGTCGACCGGGGCCGCGCGCGCCGCATCGTCGGCCTGTCGATCGCCACCGTGGCGATGCTGGCCGTGCTGGCGGTCAGCGTCGGCATGTGGCTCATTGCCGAGCCGCCGAGCGCCCCCTCGGATCTGCCGATCGACGAGCGGGCCGCGGTGCTCCTCCCGCCCGACCCGTCCGGCGGGCCGGCGTCCGCTGCCGCGACCGCTGCCCCCCGGCCGGCGCCCCCGAAGCCCGCGACACTGCGCCTGGCGGTGTCGCCCTGGGCCGAGGTGTGGGTCGACGGCAGCAAGCGCGCCGTCACGCCGCCCTCCATGTCCATCCCGCTCGCCCCCGGCGAGCGCCGCATCGAGCTGCGCAATCCCGGCGGCGAGACGGTCGTGCGTCGTCTCGATGTAAAGGCCGGGCAGACGCTGGACCTGAATCACCGTTTCACGGCATCGGAGAAGCGATGATGCGCCGCCTGGCAACGTTCGTGACGGTCTGGGCGACGCTGGTGCTTGCCGGCTGCGCGGGAATGGCTCAGCCGGGCGCGGAGGGCGGTGCCGCCGTGCCGATGCGTCCCCCCGAGCCCACCGAGGGCCGCAAGGCGCTCGATCGCGCGGTCGCTCAATTAGAGCAGGGCAAGTTCGCCGAGGCGATCCGGATGATCCAGGAGTCGCCCGAGATCGTCGCCGACGGTCCCGCGGTGCGCGCCCAATCGCTCAAGACGCTGGCCTTCGCGCAGTGTGTCGCCGGCCGGCGCCTGGCGTGTCGGCGCAGCTTCGACGCGCTGCTGGCGCTCGATCCGTCGTTCGGGCTTGCGCCCGCCGAGACCGGGCACCCGTCCTGGGGACCGGAGTTCGACCGGGCCCGGGCAGCGGCCCGGGCGGTGGCACCTTCGGCGTCGGTGTCGGTGTCGGTATCGGCGTCCACGCCCGCAGCGCAGCGCCGCTGAGCCGGCACCGCGCGCACGGAGCGGTCCGGACCTTGTGTCCCGGAGTCCAGGCCCGAGGCCCGGCCTCAGCCTTAGAGCCCGGCCGGCCAGTGCAGCGCCTGCCCGGTCTCGCGTTCGAAACGCTCGAGGTCCTCGGGAGAATCCACGTCGAGCCGGTAGTGGCGGTTGCCGGTCTCGAAGGGGGCGATAGCCTCGGGATGCGCGTCCTGCCACTGCCGGCAGCCGACATTCGGCGGCGCGGCCAACACCTGCTCGCGGACCTCGGCACCGATGACCACCGGATTGCCTCGCTCGCCGTCGACCCGCGGGAACACCACCGCGGCGCCTTCGGGCCGCCCCGCCCAGGCATCGAGCAGCGCGACGATGTCCCGGGCCTGTATCGAGGGCTGGTCGGCCAGCGCGATGATGACCGCGGCGTGACCGCCGCCGAGGGCCGCCAGGCCGATCCGCTGCGACGACACCGGCCCCGCATCGGGATCTGGGTTGTGCACGAGCGTCACCGGGAAGCGCCGCACGATCGGCTCGATCCGCGCCGCGTGATGGCCGAGCACCACCACCACCTCGTCGACCCCGGCGTCCGCAAGCCCGCCCAGCTGGCGGGCGATCAGCGGCACGCCGTCGAGCTCCAGCAGCGACTTCGGACGCATGCCCATCCGAGACCCGCTGCCCGCGGCGAGCAGTACCGCGCCGATCGTCCCGCGCGCAGCGGCGGATGTCACCGCTTGCCGAACAGACCGGCGAACCAGCCCTTGATGACGGTCCAGATCAGCCCGAGCGCGTTCAGCTCGTTGGGCGCCGGCGCGACAGGCGCGACAGGCGAATGTGCCGCAGCGGTCGGCGGCTTAGGCGGCGTCGGCGCGGCCGTCCCTGACGGGGCCCTCGCACCCGCCGCGACCGCCGCACCCGACGCCGCCGCCGCGTCGCCCGCCGCCGCGTCGCCCGCCACCCCGTCGCCCGCCACCTCGTCGCCCGCCACCTGCGCTGCGGCTACCAAGCCCGCCACCGGCACCGCGGCCGCCGCCGCGCGGAACCGCTCGGCGAACTGCATGAGCATCGCGTCGGCCACCGGCACCAGCAGCCGGTTGCCGAACTGCGCGAGCTTGCCGTTGACCTTGATCACGGCCCCGCCTTCGAGCGTCGAGCCGCCGCCGTCGGCGGCCACCACGCGTGCGGTCAGGTCCATCGAGGCCGAGGAGCCTGACTTGTCGGCGCCCGCGCCGAGCATGCGCAGCGTCCGCGTCGACGGCTCGAGCTCGAGCACCTCGATGGTCCCGGCGAAGCTCATCGTCGCCGGGCCGACCTTGCTCTTGACCGCGCCCTTGAAGTGCGTGGCGTCGACCTGCTCGGTGATCTGCGCGCCGGGCATGCATGCGGCGGTCGCCCGCACATCGGCGAGCACGGTCCAGGCCTGCTCCACGGTCGCGGCGACCGGGTACTTTTTGTCCAGCTTGACTTCCATGTCGTCCTCGTAGCGGGACGCCGACAGTCGGCGTCCCCGGTGCACGGGCGGGCGGGGCGGCACGCTTCCCGTCGGCGGGACCCCTATTCGACCACGGACGCGCGGTTCGCGCGAACGACGCGGGTCCGCGCGCCCGCAGCCGACTATTTGCCCATCAGTACCGACGGCAGCCAGGTCGTCAGCCCCGGGAACAGCATCACCATGAACAGCATCGCGAACCAGGCGGGGGTTCTTGCCCCGGCCCGTCGGGCGCCTGCGCGAGACGGGAACCCGAGAACCCGAGAACCCGCCGCGAACTCAACGCTTCCCCAGCGCCGTCTCCGCCAGCCGCACCCAATACGCCGCCCCGATCGGCAGCACCGCGTCGTTGAAGTCGTAGCCCGGGTTGTGCACCATGCAGCCGCCCACCGAGCCCGTGCCGTTGCCCAGCCACATGTAGGCACCCGGCCGCGCCCGCAGCATCCAGGCGAAGTCCTCCGAGCCCATCGCCGGCTTGAGCTCGCGCTTGACGCGCTCGGTGCCGACCAGCGACGCCGCCACCGACGCGCACAGCTGCGCCTCGGCCGAAGTGTTGACCGTCGGCGGGTAGCGGCGCTCGTAGCGCACCGAGATCGTCGCGCCGTGTGACAGCGCCGTACCCGCGCACAGCTCGCGGATACGCTGCTCGACTTGCGTCTGCACGGCCTCGCTGAACGCGCGCACCGTGCCGCCGATCACCGCCTCGTTGGGGATGATGTTCCAGGCGGTGCCCGAGTGGAACTTGGTGACCGACAGCACCGCCGGCTCGAGCGGATCGACGTTGCGGCTGACGATGGTCTGCAGCTTCTGCACTAACTCCGAGCCGGTGGTGATTGGATCGATGCCATGGTGCGGCATCGCGCCGTGAGAGCCGCGCCCGGTCAGCGTGATCTCGAAGATGTCGTAGGACGCCATCATCGGACCCGGGCGGATGGCGAAGGTGCCGGCCTCCATGCCCGGGATGTTGTGCATCCCGAAGACCGACTCCACGGGGAAGCGCTCGAAGAGGCCTTCCTCGACCATCGCGCGACCGCCGCCCTCGTTCTCCTCGGCCGGCTGGAAGATCAGGTAGACGGTGCCGTCGAAGGCGCGGGTGGCGGCGAGGTAGCGGGCGGCGCCCAGCAGCATGGTGGTGTGGCCGTCGTGGCCGCATGCATGGTGCTTGCCCGGGGTCTTCGAGGCCCAGGCCACGCCCGTGCCTTCCTGCATGTCGAGCGCATCGAGGTCGGCGCGCAGGCCGATCGCGCGCTCGGAGGTGCCGGCCTTGATGACCCCGACCACGCCTGTCTTCGCGATGCCCTCGTGGATGGCATCGACGCCGAAGGCGCGCAGCCGCCCGGCGACGAAGGCCGCGGTGCCGACCTCCTCGAAGGCGGTCTCCGGGTTCTGGTGGATGTGCCGCCGCCACTCGGTCATCTGCGGTAGATAGCGGCCCAGTTCCTCGATCGCACCCATCGTTCCGGCTCCTGGTGTCAAGAAACCGGACTCTATCGCGAACCGCGGGGCGGGGCTTCGGCGCGTTCCGCCGCGCGCCCCGCGCCTCAGCCGCCGGTGCTGATCCGGTACTCGTCGAGCCGGGGCTCGGTGGTCATGGCCCAGTAGTCGACCAGCCGAAACGGCATGGGGATGAACACCCGGCCGGCGCGGTTGCGGTACCAGTTGTTCATGCCCGGGTGCGACCAGACCAGTTCTGCATGTTCGGCGTCGACGCGCTCGTTGAAGGCGTCGTGCACCGTGCGCTCGACCTCGACGTCGGCCAGGCCGCCTTCGATCATCTCGCGCAGCATCGCGGTGATGTAGCGGGCCTGGCACTCGGCGACGAAGATCATGCTGCCGCCGTGGGCGAGTCCGGTGTTCGGGCCGGACATGACGAACAGGTTCGGGAAGTCGGGCACCGTCAGCCCGAGGTAGGCGCGTGGGTTGTCATCGCCCCATACGTCCGCGAGGGCCACGCCCGAGCGGCCGCGGATGTCCATCGGCCACAGCAGCTTGCCGACCTCGAAGCCGGTGGCCAGCACCAACACGTCGGCGCGGTGGCGCGCGCCGCCCGAGGTGATCAGCGTGTCGCCTTCGATGCGCTCGACCGCCTCGGTGACCAGCTCGACATTGTCGCGGCCCAGCGTCGCAAACCAGTGGTTGTCGATCAGGATCCGCTTGCCGTACGGCGGGTAGGAGGGCAGGCACTTCTCGATCAGGTCGGGGCGGCCTTCGAGTTCCTTCAGCATGTACTCGGCAAGCTGCTCGCGCTGCCGGTCGTTGCGGTAGTTCATCGAACGTTCGGGGTGCGGCCAGTTCGGGTCGCGACGCACCGTCGGCAGCAGCCCGTCACCCATGCGCCACATCAGGCCAAAGCGGTACCAGGGGTAGTAGTACGGCACGTTCTCGAGCAGCCATCGCGACTCGGTGCTCACCGTGCCATGGTAGTCCTGCGGCGGGCGCGCCCACTGCGGCGAGCGCTGGAAGATCGTGACCTTCTTGGCCTGCTGCGCGACCGTGCGCAGGAACTGCATCGCGCTCGAACCAGTGCCGACGACCGCCACCTCCTGACCCTCGAGCGGCACGTCGTGGTTCCACTGCGCCGAGTGCCACGCCTCGCCGGTGAAGGTGTCCAGGCCCGGAATCGCAGCCAGCTTAGGGCGGTTCAAGTTGCCGACGGCAGTGACGACCGCGCGATAGCGGCGCGTGCGCTTGGCGCCGCCCGCGGCACGGGTGATGACGTCCCACGCATGGGCGCCCTCGTTCCAGTGCATCGACAGCACCTCGGTGTCGAACTCGGCATACCGCCGCAGCCCGAGCTCGTCGAACACACGGCGCTGGTAGGCCCAAACCTCGTCGCGCTTGGAGTAGTTGCTGGTCCAGTCGAGGTTCGGCGCGAACGAGAACGAGTAGAAGTGGTTCGGCGTGTCGACGCCGGCCTCGGGGTAGTCGTTCTCGAGCCAGACCCCGCCGACGTCGGGCAGCCTCTCGACGATGTGGAACGGGATGCCGAGCGCCTCGAGCCGGTAGGCCGCGCTGATGCCCGAGAAGCCGGCCCCCACGACCAGCGTCTCGAAGGCCACGAGGCACTCCGGGGCGGGCGGCTCGCGCCAGCCGATGCCGCGGTCGACGAAGCCCATCTCCTCCATCGCCATGACCGTGTACTCGCGCGGTACGTGCTCGCCGACACACACCGACATCATCCGGTGCAGCGCCTCGCCGTCGGGCAGCGGCGGCAGCGTGCGGCGGCCGTCGGCCAGTTCGTCGAGCACCTGCGCCATCGCCTCGCGGACGGTCCGCTGCGCCTGCGGCGAGAGGCCGCCGCTGGGCTCGGCGAAGATCGAGATGTCGCGCTTCGGACGGAAGGGGTCCTCCAGCCAGCGGGGGTCGCGCGTGATCTGCGCCAGGCACATCACCAGAGTGGGCACCGAGGCCTCTCTCAGGGCCGTCTCGCGTCGGGCGTTGTCCATGTGCTCCTCGTCTCTCGTGATAAGGGCGCGGACCGGCGTCCGGGCTGCGCCGCTCAGGTGTCGTCCCTCAGCAGGTGCCGGGCGATGTTGATCTGGTGGATCTGGCTCGTGCCCTCGTACAGCCTGAAGAGCCGAACGTCGCGGTACAGCCGCACGATCGGATGGTCCTCGATGTAGCCGGCGCCGCCCAGGATCTGCACCGCACGGTCGGCCACGCGCCCGCAGGTCTCGGAGGCGAGCAGCTTGCACATCGAGACGTCCATCGTCACGTCGCCGCCATCGTCGCGTTTGCGCGCGGTCTCCAGCACCAACGCGCGCGCCGCGGCAATCTCGGTGGCGCTGTCGGCGAGCATCGCCTGCACGAGCTGGAACTCGCCGATCGACTTGCCGAACTGCCGGCGCGTGCGGGCGTGCGCGATCGCCTCGTCGAGCAGGCGGATCGCCGGGCCCACGCACAGCGCGGCGAGGTTGATCCGCTGCTTGTTGAGCGCGCGCATCGCCGAGCGGAAGCCCTCGCCAGGGCGCCCTCCCAGCACCGCGTCGTCGGGCACCCAGACGCCGTCGAGGAACACCTCGCCGACCGGCGAGCCGTGCTGGCCGAGCTTGCGATACGCCGGTCCGGTCGACAGGCCCGGCGTGTCGCGTGGCATCAGGAACGCGCTGATGCCTGAGGCGCCGCGAGGCGTGTCGTCGGTGCGCGCGAACACGGTGAACAGGTCGGCGATCGGCGCGTTGGTGATGTAACACTTGGCGCCGTCGATACGCCAGCCGGCGCGCCCGCCGTCGCCGAGCGCGGGCACCGCGCGCGTGCGCAGCGCGGTCGCATCCGAGCCGGCCTCGCGCTCGGTCAGCGCGAAGCAGCCGGTGAGCTCGCCGCGCGCCAGCCGTGGCAGCCAGCGCGCCTTCTGCTCGGGCAGGCCGTCAGCGATCAGCGCCTCGGAGGCGATGCCGGTATTGCCGCCGAAGCGGGCACGGAACACCGGGGCAGCCTGCGAGACCTCGATGTTGACCCGGGCCAGCTCCTCGGTGGTGAGGCCCGCGCCGCCGTAGGCCTCGGGGATGCTGTGGCCGAAGAGGCCGAGCGTGCGCATGCGCTCGACCATCGCCTCGGGGATCACGTCCTCGCGGTCGATGGACGCCTCGAGCGGTATACACGCCTCGCGAACGAAGGCGCGAAGCTCGGCGATCAGCGCGTCGAGCCGCGCGGTGTCTCGGATCACGGTCGGTGACTCCTGTCGGGCGGGGCTTCGGCGCGGTCAAGAACGTGCCGACCGCAGGCGCGTCGTGGTGGACCCGCGCGCCTGAGCGTGACCGCGCTGCTCAGGCCGCCGCGCGCTCCGGCGCGGCCATGCCGAGTCGCGCCCGCGCCGTGTCGTACTCGCGTGTGAGCGTCGCGACGAACTCGCCCGCGGTCTGCACGTCCTTGACCGCGCCGATGCCCTGTCCACAGCCCCAGATGTCGCGCCAGGCCTTGCTCTTGGTGCTGCCGCCCGAGCCGAACTGCATCGTGCTCGGATCGCTCTCGGGCAGGTTGTCCGGATCCAGGCCCGCGGCCACGATCGACGGGCGCAGGTAGTTGCCATGCACGCCGGTGAACAGGTTCGTGTAGACGATGTCCTGCGCCGTGCCGTCGACGATTGCCTGCTTGTAGGCATCGGTCGCGTTGGCTTCCTTCGTCGCGATGAACGCCGAGCCGATGTAGCCGAAGTCGGCCCCCATCGCCTGCGCTGCGAGCACCGCGCCGCCGGTGGCGATCGAGCCCGACAGCGCGATCGGGCCGTCGAACCACTCGCGGGTCTCCTGGACCAGCGCGAATGGCGACTGCACGCCGGCGTGGCCGCCCGCGCCGGTGGCCACCAGGATCAGGCCGTCCGCGCCCTTCTCGATCGCCTTGTGCGCGAACTTCTGGTCGATCACGTCATGCAGCACCATGCCGCCATAGGAGTGGATCGCGTCGAACACGTCGGAGCGCGCGCCCAGCGAGGTGATGATCACAGGCACCTTCCATTTCACGCACATCGCGACGTCGTGCTCGAGCCGGTCGTTCGACTTGTGCACGATCTGGTTCACCGCGAACGGCGCGGACGGGCGCTCCGGATGCAGGCGGTCGTAGTCGGCCAGCTCGGTGGTGATCCGCTCGAGCCACTGGTCCAGGACCTCGGCCGGACGCGCGTTGAGCGCCGGGAACGAGCCGACGATGCCGGCCTTGCACTGGGCGATCACCAGATCCGGATTGGAGATGATGAACAGCGGCGAGCCGATCACCGGGATCCGGAGCCGTCGTTTGAGTTCCTGCAGCGTCATCCTGGTTCCTCGGGCTTTTTCGGTCCGGAGCAAGGATACACGGCGGCAGAACCGTTACCCGGGCGCGGTAGACTTCTTCGGAATCCCGACACGAGGAGACGAGCGATGAAGGCGGTGCTGTGCAAAGAATGGGGGCCGGCCGATCGGCTGGTGGTCGAGGACATCCCGGCGCGCGACCCCGGCCCGGGCGAGGTGCGCATGCGCGTGCGCGCGGCGGGCGTTAACTTCCCCGACGTGCTGATCATCCAGAAGAAATACCAGGTGCAGCCGGCGCTGCCCTTTTCGCCTGGCTCCGAGGCCGCCGGCGAGGTGATCGCCGTGGGCGCAGGCGTCACGCACGTGAAGGCGGGCGACGCGGTGTTGGCCTTTGCGGGCCTGGGCTGTTTCGCCGAGGAAGTGGTCGCACCCGCCGACAAGGTGATGCCGATCCCGGCCGGGATGTCCTTCGAGACCGCCGCCGCGTTCACGCTGACCTACGGCACCTCCTGGCATGCGATCCGGGACCGCGCGGCGCTGCAGCCGGGCGAGACGATGCTGGTGCTGGGCGCCGCCGGCGGTGTGGGGCTGTCGGCGATCGAGATCGGCAAGGCGATCGGTGCGCGGGTGATCGCCGCCGCCTCGACCGCGGAGAAGCTCGCGGTGTGCCGCGAGCACGGCGCGGATGCGACCATCAACTACGAGACCGAGGACCTGCGCGAGGCGGTCAAGCGCGAGACCGGCGGCAAGGGCCCGGATGTGATCTA
Source organism: Burkholderiaceae bacterium (assembly GCA_044368415.1). Lineage (GTDB taxonomy): Bacteria > Pseudomonadota > Gammaproteobacteria > Burkholderiales > Burkholderiaceae_E > UBA4615. The sequence continues at coordinate 67,404 of JBIPLJ010000004.1, read as the reverse complement.
CGATCCGGTCGGCGGCCGCTTCGCGGAGCCCGCGTTCCGCTCGATCGGCTGGCGCGGCCGCTACCTGGTGATCGGCTTTGCGGCCGGCCAGATCCCGTCGCTGCCGCTGAACCTTGCGCTGCTCAAGGGCGCCTCGATCGTCGGCGTGTTCTGGGGCGACTTCACGCGGCGTGAGCCCGCCAAGAACGCCGAGGGCATGAAAGAGATGTTCGTCTGGCTGCAATCGGGCAAGCTGCGCCCGCATGTGTCGGGACGCTATTCGCTGGACCAGGTCGTGCAGGCGCTCAACGACATGTCGGCGCGCAAGGTCACCGGCAAGATCCTCATCGTCCCCTGAGAAGCTGTGAATAAGCCTACTTCGCGTCCCGATCCGGCGCCTGCGGTGCTCCCCTTACACCTGTAAGGCTGCGCTCCCCGGCACCGGCTCGGGCCTGCTCGTTACGGTTTCTTCTCAGCTTCTGAAGCCCGGTGCGGGCCGGCGCGCCCGGCATGCCGCCCCGGAGATCGGTCAGACGACGTCGTCGATCGACGCGATGCCGCGCTCGCGCATCGCGACGCGCATCTTGGCCAGCGCGCTGGCCTCGAGCTGGCTGGCGCGCTGGGGCGTGACGCCGAGGCGCCGCGCGATCTCGACCAGCGTGAGGCCGGCCGAGGCGTCGTCGCTGCCGAGGCCGAATCGGAGTTCAAGAACCTTGCGCTCGTTGGTGGTCAGCATGGTGTCTCTGGGCGGCGAAGTGGAGAGGGTCGGAGGGCTCATGTCCGTCAGGTGAGGATGAAACCTTGATGGCTCAAGGGGTGAGCCACCAGGGCCGGGTCCGTCTGTGCCTGCACGGGTCGGGCGCATCAGGTCCGATCGTTGATGACCGCCGCGGCGCCGGACTGGACCCGTCCCTGGCTGGCAAGCACGGCGGTTCGCGAGAGGGGTTCTTCGGACATGGTGCCCCTCGGTCGGGGTCGGGTCGACGCTCCTGACAGGGGGGCGGGTCGGCGCGCCCTCCCGGGTGTGCCGTGCCGCCGCAGCACGTAGGAAGGTCGGCCGCGCGGCGGCGGGTTGTATCGGATCGCGGCGCGATGCTAGCCTCGGTCGCTTCCGGCTCCGGCCACATCGACACAAGAGGCAGCACGATGAACCCGACCTTCGCGCGGACGGTATGTGCTCCGCTGGCGCTGGCCACGTCTTGATCTCGCTCCCGGCGCCGGCATCGGCGCGTGTCGTCGTGACCGAGGAAGTGCTGCGCACCGAAGCGCCCGCGCCCGGCGCGCCGATCGATCGGGACACGCTGCGCGCCCTGCTCGATCGTGAGGACGTGCGCAGCCGCCTCGAGACCCTGGGCGTCGACCCGCGGGGCGCGCGGTGGTCGTGCTGCAGAACCTCGGGCTCACGGCATTCCCGCGCTGGCACGACGCGGTGCTGACCGGCGTGGATCTGGCCCGCGGCCAGATCGTGCTGCACTCGGGCGACCTCGCCTCGGACACGATGCGGCTGTCCACCTTCGATTGCACCTGGGCGCGCGGCGGCCGCTGGGCGATGGCGGTGACGCCGCCCGACCGGCTCCCGGCCTCGGCAAACGAGGCCCGCGCGGCGCGCGCGCTGGCCGGCCTGGAGCGGGTGGACGCGGCGGCGGCGGCGCCCGGCTGGGACGCGCTCGTTGCACGTTGGCCGGCGGGCCACATCGGGCGCTTCGGACGCGGCAACGCGCGCCTCGCGCGCGGCGATGCGCCCGGCGCAGCCGACGACTACCGCGCGGCGCTCGCGACCGATCCGGCCTTCGCCGACGCAGGGAACAACTTCGCCCGCGCGCACGCCGCGCAGGGCGACCTCGGCGGGGCGCGTGCGGCCGCCGACCGCGCGGTCGCGCTGGGCGGAGCACGTGCCCATGCCTACCGCGACACGCGCGCCGCGCTCGGGGATTGAGCGTGCATCCGGACGCCGCTACCCTGTGGCGCGGCCCGCGCTGGGCGCTGGCGGTGCTGCTGGCTGCGCTCGGCACCGTCGGCCCGTTCTCGATCGACACCTACCTGCCGGCCTTCGCCGGCATCGCCGCCGACGTGGGCGCCACGCCGGTGCAGATGCAGCAGACGCTGTCGGCGTACCTGTTCGGCTTCGCCTTCATGAACCTGTTCCACGGCGCGCTCGCCGACAGCTTCGGGCGGCGGCCGGTGGTGTTGGTGGGCATCGGCGTGTTCGCGCTTGCCTCGGTCGGCTGCGCGCTGTCCACGCACGTCGGCTGGCTGATCGCGTTCCGCGCGCTGCAGGGCCTGGCGACCGGTGCCGGGATGGTGGTGTCGCGCGCCATCGTGCGCGACTTGTTCCCGCCGGTCGATGCGCAGCGGGTGATGTCTCAGATCACGATCTATTTCGGCGTCGCGCCGGCGGTCGCACCGATCGTCGGCGGTTGGCTGTTCGTGCACGCCGGCTGGCACGCGGTCTTCTGGTTCCTTGCCGCCGTGGGCATCGTGCTCTCGTTCGTGACCTGGCGCTGGCTGCCCGAGTCGCTGCATGTGTCGCAGGCGCAGCCCTTCCGGACCCGCGACCTGGTGCGCGGCTACCTGCAGCTCGGCTCGAGCCCGCGCTTCCTGCTGCTGGCGCTCGCCTCAGGGGTGCCCTTCAACGGAATGTTCCTCTACGTGCTGTCGGCGCCGGCCTTCCTCGGCGACGTGCTCGGGCTGCAGCCCACGCAGTTCTTCTGGTTCTTTGTCATCAGCATCTCCGGGATCATGGCCGGCGCGCTGGTGAGCGGACGGCTTGCCGGGCGCATCGAACCGCGTGTGCAGGTGCACAGGGGCTTCCGGGTCATGGTGGCCGCGGCCGGGCTGAACCTCGCGCTGAACCTGCTGTTCGAGCCGCATCCGGCTTGGGCGATGCTGCCGATCGCCGGGTACTCGTTCGGCTGGTCGCTGATGGTGCCGGTGGTCACGCTGATGGTGCTCGACCTGTTCCCCGAGCGGCGCGGCATGGCCTCGTCGCTGCAGGCGACGATCGGCAGCGTGGCCAACGGGCTGGTGGCCGGCGTGATCGCGCCGCTGGTGATGCACTCGGCGCTCGGGCTGGCGGTGGCCTCGATCGGGCTGATGTCGATCGGGCTGGTCGCCTGGCGGATCGTGCGGGTGCGCTGGCCGCAGACCGGCACGGTCCCCGCGAGTGAATCGTCGGCCGATCCGCTGCCCGAGCGGCCGGCGCCGCCTGAGTAGGCGGACCCCTCTTCAGGATAGATCGATGCGTCGCTGGGACAGGCGAACGCGTCGCCGGAATAGGGTGCGTCGTCGGGGCCAAGGCCGGAGCCGGGGGCAGGGCGACGCGGCGCTGCGTCGGTGCCGGACGCTATGATGCCGATGCCCGTGGCCTCCACGACCCGCTCCGCGTTCCCGCGCCGATGAAGCTGTTCCTGCTCAAGCGCTTCGCGACCCTGGTGGGCACGCTGTTCGGCGCGTCGCTCGTGGTTTTCCTCGTCTTGGAGGTCCTGCCCGGCGACGCCGCGCAGATGATGATGGGCCCGGATGCCGCGCCCGAGGCCGTCGTCGCGCTACGCACGAAGCTCGGGCTCGACCGCGCGCCCCTCGCGCGCTACCTGGCTTGGCTGGGCGGCATGCTGATCGGCGAGCTCGGCCTGAGCCACGCGTACGGCTCGCCGGTCGCCGGCCTGATCGTCGAGCGGCTCGCGCTCACCGTGCCGCTCGCGCTGATGGCGATGTCGATCACCGTGGTGCTCGCGCTGTCGGCGGGCGTCTACGCCGCGTCGCGCCACCGTCGGGCGGGCGACGTCGGCGTCATGGGCCTCACCCAGGTCGGCATTGCGATCCCGAACTTCTGGTTCGCCATCCTGCTGATCCTGCTGTTCGCGGTGCACCTGCGCTGGTTCGCCGCCGGCGGGTTTCCCGGCTGGGCGGAGGGCCCGGGACCGGCGCTCAAGGCACTGGTACTGCCGGCGGTGTCGCTCGCGGTCGTGCAGGCGGCGATCCTCGCGCGGATCACTCGCTCGGCGGTGCTCGACGTGCTGCGCGAGGACTTCGTGCGTACCGCGCGGGCCAAGGGGCTGTCGCGCCGCTCGGCGCTATGGGGCCACGTGCTGCGAAACGCGTTGATCCCAGTGGTCACGGTGATGGGCCTGCAGTTCGCGACGCTGCTGGCCGGCACCATCGTCGTCGAGAGCGTGTTCTACCTGCCCGGGCTCGGACGGCTGATCTTCCAGTCGATCTCCAACCGCGACCTGATCGTGGTGCGCAACTGCGTGATGCTGCTGGCGGCGATGGTGGTGGTGGTCAACTTCGTCGTCGACCTCTTGTATGCGGTGATCGACCCGCGCCTCGCGCCCTCGGACACATGAGCGCGCCCGCGGTCGCAGCCCCGGCCGGGGCGTCGGTCTTCGCGCGCCGTGCACTGCGCCACCCGAGCTTCGTGGCCGGCGCGCTCCTGTCGACGCTGGTGGTGGCCGCCGCGCTGCTCTCGCTCGTCTGGACGCCCTGGCCGCCCGGTGACATCGACGTGATGCGCAAGCTGCAATCGCCCTCGGCCGAGCATTGGCTCGGCACCGATGCCTTCGGCCGCGACGTCGCCTCGCTGCTGCTCGCGGGCGCCCGCAACTCGCTGCTCGTGGGCACGGTCGCGGTTGTGGTCGGCCTGCTGCTAGGCACCGCACTCGGCCTCTTTGCATCGGCCCGGCGGGGCTGGGTCGAGGAGGCAATCATGCGGCTCACCGACTTCACCTTTGCATTCCCGGCGCTGCTGTCGGCGATCATGATGACCGCGGTATTCGGCCCGGGCATCGTGGTGTCGATCGTCGCGATCGGGCTCTTCTACGTGCCGGTGTTCGCACGGATCACCCGCGGCTCGGCCAACGCGGTGTGGTCGCGCGAGTACGTGCTCGCCGCGCGCGCGGCGGGCAAGGGGCGGCTGCGCATCACGCTCGAGCATGTGCTGCCGAACATCGGCTCGGTGCTGATCGTGCAGGGCACCGTGCACTTCGCGCTCGCCATCCTCGCCGAGGCGGCGCTCTCGTACCTCGGCCTGGGCACGCAGCCGCCGCAGCCCTCCTGGGGCCGGATGCTCAACGACGCGCAGGCGCTGCTCTTCCAGGCGCCGCGGCTCGCGGTGTTCCCGGGCATCGCGATCGCGGTCGCGGTGCTCGGGTTGAATCTGCTGGGCGACGGGCTGCGCGACCTGCTCGACCCGCGGCTGGCGAGGCGCCGATGAGTGCGACCGAACCCCTTCTGCTCGAGGTCCGCGACCTGCGGGTGTCGCTGCGCACCGCGCGCGGTGCGGCCGAGGCCGTGCGCGGCGCGGGCTTCACGCTCGCCCGTGGCGAGACGCTCGGCATGGTCGGCGAGTCCGGCTGCGGCAAGTCGATCACCGCGCTCGCGCTGATGGGCCTGTTGCCCGAGGGGGCGTGCGCCAGCGGCAGCGTGCGCTTCGGCGGGCGCGAGCTGATCGGGCTGCCGGACGAGGCGCTGTGCGCGCTGCGCGGCAACCGCATCGGGATGGTGTTCCAGGAGCCGATGAGCGCGCTCAACCCGCTGCACACCGTCGGCCGCCAGGTCGCCGAGCCGCTGCGTCTGCATCGCGGGCTCGACGCCGTCGCCGCGCGCGCCGAGGCCATCCGGCTGCTCGAACGCGTCGGGCTGCCGGATGCGCGCCGGCGCGTCGACGCGTATCCGCACCAGTTATCCGGCGGGCAGCGGCAGCGGGTGACCATCGCGATGGCACTGGCCTGCGGGCCGGATCTGCTGATCGCCGACGAGCCGACCACTGCGCTCGACGTGACCCTCCAGGGCCAGATCCTCGACCTGATCGCCGACCTGGTCGCCGAGCGCGGCATGGCCCTGATCCTGATCTCGCACGACCTCGGGGTGATCGCTGAGAACGTCGATCGGATGATGGTGATGTACGGCGGCACCGTGGTAGAGCAGGGCCCGACTGACGAGGTGTTCCGGCACCGGGCCCATCCCTACACCCGGGGCCTGTTCGGCGCGCGGCCCCGGTTGGGCGGCGCCCGAGACCGTCCGCTGGCGACCATCCCGGGCACGGTGCCAGATCTCGCCGACCTGCCTGCGGGCTGCCCGTTCGCCGGGCGCTGCGCGTGGGCGATCGACGCCTGCCGCGCCGCGGTGCCGACCGAGTTCGCCGTGGGGCCCGCGCATGGCGCGCGCTGCCTCCGCATCGGGGCGCTGCCGTGAGCGTGCCGCTGCTGGCGATCCGCGACCTGGTGCGTCGCTACCGGCTGCCGCGCACGCGGCTCTTCGGGCCGGCGCCCGAACTGCTCGCGGTCGACGGCGTGAGCCTCTCGATCGACGCCGGGCGCAGCCTGGGAGTGGTCGGCGAGTCGGGCTCGGGCAAATCGACCCTTGCGCGCGCGGCGATGGCGCTCGAGGTGCCGAGCGCCGGCACGGTCGAGCTGATGGGGCAGGACCTGAACGCACTGTCGCCGGATGTGCTGCGACGCACGCGCCGCGATTTCCAGATGGTCTTCCAGGACCCGTACGGCTCGCTCGATCCTCGCCAGAGCGTCGAGCGTATCGTCGCCGAACCGCTGACCGCGATCGGACGCGTGGCGCTGGGCGAGCGGCGCGAGCGGGTAGGCGAGGCGCTCGAGTCGGTCGGCCTGCGCCCGGGCGACCTCGGCAAGTTCCCGCACGAGTTCTCCGGCGGGCAGCGCCAGCGGATCGCGATCGCGCGGGCGCTGATCACGCGGCCCCGGCTGATCGTCGCCGACGAGCCGGTCAGCGCGCTGGATGTGTCGGTGCAGGCCCAGGTGCTGAACCTGCTGCGCGAGCTGCAGTCGCGCCTCGGTCTGACCTACCTGCTGATCAGCCATGACCTGGCGGTGGTCGACCATGTCTGCGACCGGGTCGCGGTGATGTACGCCGGACGCATCGTCGAGGAGGGCGACCCGCGCACGCTCTTCGCCGCCGCCGCACATCCCTACACGCGGGCGCTGCTCGACGCGGTGCCGAGCGCCGACGACCCCGACCGGCGGCGCCGCCGTCGGCTCGCGGCGCAGCAGGCGCGGGTGGGGCAGGCTCAGGCGGGGCAGGCGTCTGACGCGTCTCACGTGTCGCAGGACGTGACGGCCGGGCGGGCGGGGCTGCCGGCACGCACCGCCGCGCTGTCCGCCGATGCCGTTGCGCCCCGTGCCGGCAGTCCAGGCTGCGCGTTCGCCGCACGCTGCCCATACGCGCTGCCGCGCTGCCTCGCGGACACGCCGGTGCTGCGCGCGCTCGGGCCCGATCGGCGCGTCGCCTGTCACCGCGCCGAGGACGTGGTCGGCCTGCCCGCTGCTGTGCAATAGTGCCGGCTCGCGGCGCGCACGGCGCGGGTCCGCATCGGGAGTGTCGTCATGAAATCGTTGAAGCTCGTCGCGGCCGCGCTCGCAGGCGCCGTCGCCCTCGTCGCGGCGGGCGCCGCGCCGGCCCAGGTCCGCGGCAAGGACGCGGTGGTGATGGCCATGGCGCTGGAGCCCACCGGCCTGGATCCGACCACCGCGGCCGCCGCCTCGATCGGCGAGATCGTCCACTACAACGTGCTGGAGACGCTGACCAGGATCCGCGAGGACGGCAGCGTCGGCCCGCTGCTCGCCGAGCGCTGGACCGTCTCGCCGGACGCACGCACGGTCAGCTTCGAATTGCGCCGCGGCGTGAAGTTCCACAACGGCGAGCCCTTCGACGGCAACACCGTCAAGTTCGCCTTCGAGCGCGCGGCCGCCGCCGACAGCACGAACAAGGACAAGCTGACCTTCGCCGCGATCGAGGCGATCCGCGTGACCGACCCGCACCGGGTCGCGATCCGGCTCAAGGTGCCGAATCCCGACTTCCCGTTCCTGCTCGGACTGTCGAGCGCGGTGATCGTCGAGCCCAAGAGCGCAGCGACCAACGCCACGACGCCGGTGGGCACGGGCCCCTACCGGATCGAGAGCTGGACGAAGGGCTCGTCGCTGACTCTGGCGAAGTGGCCCGAGTACCGCGACGCCTCGAAGGTCAGGATGAGCCGCGTCACCTGGCGCTTCATCAGCGACCCGGCCGCGCAGATGGCTTCGATGATGGCCGGTGATGTCGATGCGATGCCGCGTATCACCGGCAAGGCAGTCGACGTCTTCAAGGTCGACCCGCGCTTCAAGGTCATGGTTGGCGGCTCGCGCGCCAAGACCATCCTCGCGATCAACAACAAGAAGAAGCCGCTCGATGATGCGCGCGTGCGGCGCGCGATCGCAATGGCCATCGACCGCAAGGCGGTGATCATCGGCGCCGCCGACGGGTTCGGTGCGCCGATCGGCAGCCATTACGTGCCGGGCGCCTTCGGTTTCGTCGACACCACCGGAGTCAACCCCTTCGACCCGGCCAAGGCCCGGGCGCTGCTCGCGGAGGCGGGCGTGAAGACCCCGCTCGAGCTGAGCCTGAAGCTGCCGCCGCCACCGTACGCGCGCCAGGGCGGCGAGGTGATCGCCGCGCAGTTGGCCCGGGTCGGCATCGTCGCCAAGATCCAGAACATCGAGTGGGCGCAGTGGATGTCCGGCGTCTACACCAATCGCGACTACGATCTGACGATCATCTCGCACGTCGAGCCGCTCGACCTCGGCAACTACGCGAAGGACAACTACTACTGGAACTACGAGTCGCCTAAGTTCCGGGCGTTGTACACGAAGCTCAGCGGCACCGGCGACGACGCCGAGCGCGCCCGGCTGCTCGCCGAGGCCCAGCGGCTGATCGCGCTCGAGTCGCCGAACGCCTTCCTCTACCAGCCGCAGTGGGTCTCGGTGGCGAGCGCGAAGCTGCGCGGTCTGTGGAAGGACGTGCCGATCTTCGCGAACGACCTGTCGGCGTTGTACTGGGAGTGAACGACGCACTCGGCAACCCGCTGACGCTTGGCGATCCGTCGAGCCTCGCGGGCGTCGACGCCTTCGTCGAGGGCTTCATCGCCTGCGAGGCGCGGGTGCTCGACGTGCTCGGCGCAGCGGTGCACGACGATGCGCTGATCGTCCAGGCGTACGCGGCAGCGCTGCACCTGTTTGCCGAGACGCCTGACGCGGCGCAGAACGCGCGGGTCCACCTCGCACGTGCGGACGCCTCGAAGGTGGCTGTGACCGAGCGCGAGCGCCGATTCCTCGAGGCGGTCCGCGCCTGGGCCGATGGCGACCTCGCCCGCGCGATCGCGCTGCACGAGGCGCAGGCCGCCGAGCATCCGCGCGACCTAGTCTCGGTCAAGCTCGGCCAGTACCACAGCTTCAACGCGGGCGATGCACCCCGGATGCTGCGGCTCGCGCTCGCCGCTGCACCGGCCGCCGCCGACGTGGCGCCGATGCACGGCATGCTCGCGTTCGGCTTCGAGCAGTGCCACCTGCTGCGCCGGGCCGAGGCGGCAGCGCGGCGTGCGGTCGCGATGCGCCGTCGCGAGCCTTGGGCACATCACGCGCTCGCGCACGTGATGCTGACCGAGGGCCGCCTCGATGAGGGCGAGGCTTTCCTGCGCAGCGTCGCCGACACCTGGACGGGACTGAACTCGTTCATGGTGACGCACAACTGGTGGCACCTCGCGCTGTTCCTGATCGAGGACGAGCGGCTCGACGAGGCACTCGCGCTGCACGATGCGCGGGTCTGGGGCGTGAGCCCGGACTACAGCCAGGACCAGGTCAACGCGGTGTCGCTGCTCGCCCGCATCGAGCTGGCTGGCGGCGACGTGGGCGGGCGCTGGCAGGCGCTCGCGCCCTGGCTCGCGCCGCGTGTGCACGACCACGTCCAGCCCTTCCTCGACATGCACTACCTGTACGGCCTGGCCCGCGCCGGTCGGCCTGAGGCCGACACGCTGTTGGCCTCGCTCGAGGCACACGCCGCGCGCGTCCCCGAGGCGGGCGGCGAGGCCTGGCTGCGGGTGGCCGTGCCCGCCTGCCGCGGGTTGCTCGCGCATGCGCGGGGCGACGCCGATGGCGCCGTGCGTGGGCTGGGCGAGGCGCTGCCGCGGCTGGTCGAGATCGGCGGCAGCCATGCCCAGCGTGACCTGTTCGAGCAGATCCGCATCGACGCGCTGATGGCGAGCGGGCGCTGGACTGCGGCGCAGCACCTGCTGCAGCCCTTGGCGAGCTCGCAGCCCGCCTCGCGGCGGATCGCCTCGCGGCTGCGGCGAACCTACCGGGCGCTGGGGCTCGCCAGCGCAATCGAAGCCTGAAGCCGATCGGCGGTGTCGGCTCCAGCCGCCGGGGCCTGTGGCCGGCTGCTGGTACCCTTGCGGGCTCGACACCCGGGCTGCGCGCCCGCAACGGAGTCCCTACCCATGATGATCCGACGACCCTTCACCGTCGCCGCCTGCCTCGCCGTCGCGCTCGCCGCGGCGCCCGCCTTCGCCCAGTCCAAGAAGGAACTGGTCAACAAACTGCTGATCCTGCAGCAGCCCGGCATCGAGGCGATGGCCAAGAGCATTGCCGAGCAGCCGGCGATCCAGCTGACCATGGCCGCACGCCAGGCCTTCGGCAACGTGCCGCAGGACAAACGCGATTCGGTCGCCAAGGCGATCGACGCCGACCTGAAGAAGTACACCGACGAGTCCGTGCCGCTGCTGCGCGACCGAGCGATCAAGTTGTCGCCCTCGGTGATCGGCGCCGAGCTCGAGAACAACTTCAACGAAGCCGAGCTCAAGCAGCTCATCGAGTGGATGGAGTCGCCGGTCACCAAGCGCTTCAACTCGCTTGCCCCGGGCATGCAACGCACCCTCGGCGAGAAGCTGGTCACCGAGACCCGCGGTCAGATCGAGCCCAAGCTCAAGACCCTCGAGGCCGCGATGGCGCGTCAGCTCGGCCTGCCGCCCGCGCCCGAGGGTGGCGCGGCCCCGTCGGGCGGCGCATCGATGCCCGGCGTGCGCGGCGGCGACACGAAGAAATAGCCGCACACCCGGCGCGCATGCGCCGGGTGCCCCCGGGCGGCCGGGCCCGAGCCCAGTCGCCCGTCGCCCGGCGTGATCAGCCCGCGTCGCCGGTGCGCCCGGCGGCCTGAGCGACCGCGATCGCGGTCGCGTTCAGCACCCGCCGCATCGTTGCGGCCGGCGTCAGGATATGCACCGGACGTGCCGCGCCGAGCAGGATCGGGCCGACGGTGATGCCCTTGCCGCCGGTGACCTTCAGCACGTTCAGCAGGATGTTCGCGGCGTCCAGGTTCGGCATGACCAGCAGGTTCGCCGAGCCGGTGATCGAGGACTCCGGCAGGAATTCGCGCCGCACGTCCTCGGACAGCGCCGCGTCGCCGTTCATCTCGCCGTCGCACTCCACCTCGGGCAGCTTCGCGCGGAACAGCGCCGCCGCTGCCCGCAGGCGGCGTGCGCTCGGGCGCTCACTGCTGCCGAACATCGAGTGCGAGGCGAACGCCACCTTGGGCGTCACCGCGAAGGCGCGCATCTGCTCGACCGCCATCCGCGCGATCTCGGCGAGCTGCTCGGCGTCGGGCTCGTCGTTGACCAGCGTGTCGGTGAGGAACAGCGTGTGCTCGGGCAGCATCAGCGCGTTCATGGTCGCGAAGCAACCCGCCCCGGGCGCCAGGCCGATCACGTCGCGCACGCGCGAGAAGTGCTCGTCGAAACGCCCGACCAGGCCGCAGACCATCGCGTCGGCGTCGCCGCGGCGGACCATCATCGAGGCAAGCGTGCTTGCCGAGCGCCGGATCGTCGCCTTGGCCAACTCGGGCGTGACGCCGCGCCGGCCCATCAGCTGCCGGTAGTCCGACCAGTAGTCGCGAAAGCGCGCGTCGTCCTCGGGATCCACCACCTCGAAGTCGGTGCCGGGGCGGATGCGAAGGCCCGCGCGCTTGCAGCGCGCCTCGATCACCGAGGGGCGGCCGATCATGATCGCGCGCGACACCAGGCCCTCGTCGATCGAGGCCTGCGCGGCGCGCAGCACCCGCTCGTCCTCGCCCTCGGCGTAGACGACCCGGGCGGGTCGAGCGCGGGCGGCGGCGAACACCGGTGCCATGAAGAGCCCGGTGTGGCTGACAAAGCGCTGCAGCGAGCGGCGATAGGCGTCGAGGTCGGCGATCGGGCGGGTGGCGACGCCCGAGTCCATCGCGGCCTTGGCGACCGCGGGCGCGATGCGAAGGATCAGCCGGCTGTCGAAGGGCTTGGGGATCAGGTACTGGGGCCCGAAGGACAGCTCCTGGCCCGCATAGGCGGCAGCCACCTCGTCGGAGATCTCGGCCTTGGCCAGGTCGGCGATCTGGCGCACGCAGGCCTGCTTCATCTCGTCGGTGATCCGCGTGGCGCCCGCATCGAGCGCGCCGCGGAAAATGTACGGGAAACACAGGACGTTGTTGACCTGGTTCGGATAGTCGGAGCGGCCGGTGGCGATGATGCAGTCCGGGCGCACCGCGAGCGCGAGCTCGGGCCGGATCTCGGGCTCGGGGTTGGCGAGCGCGAGAATGATCGGCCGCTCGGCCATCGTGGCGACCATCTCCTGGGTCAGCACGCCCGCCGCCGAGCAGCCGAGGAACACATCGGCGCCTCGGCAGACGTCAGCAAGGGTGCGCGCGTCCGTCTTCTGCGCGTAACGCTGCTTGGAGGCGTCGAGCTTCTCGCGCCCGGTATGGATCACGCCCTTGGAGTCGACCATGAAGACGTTCTCGCGCCGGATGCCCAGGCCGACGAGCACGTCGAGGCAGGCGATCGCGGCCGCGCCGGCGCCGGACACCGCGAGCTTGACCGCGCCGATGTCCTTGCCGACCAGCTCGAGCCCGTTGAGGATCGCGGCCGCCGAGATGATGGCGGTGCCATGCTGGTCGTCGTGGAACACCGGGATCGACAGTCGGTCGCGCAGCCGGCGCTCGATCTCGAAGCACTCGGGTGCCTTGATGTCCTCGAGGTTGATGCCGCCGAGCGTCGGCTCAAGCGCGGCGATGATCTCCACCAGCTTGTCCGGGTCGCGCTCGGCGAGTTCGATGTCGAAGACGTCGATGCCGGCGAATTTCTTGAACAGGCAGCCCTTGCCCTCCATCACCGGCTTGCCGGCAAGGGGGCCGATGTCGCCCAGGCCGAGCACCGCGGTGCCGTTGGTGACCACGCCGACCAGGTTGCCGCGCGAGGTGTACTCGGCGGCCAGCGTCGGATCGCGTTCGATCTCGAGACAGGCGTAAGCGACGCCTGGCGAGTAGGCGAGCGACAGGTCGCGCTGGTTCGACAGCGGCTTGGTGGGCGTGATCGAGATCTTGCCGCGCGTCGGGGCGCGGTGATAGTCGAGCGCGGCGTCCCGGAGCGCCTGCTCGGCGGGCGACAGGCGGGTGGGGTCGGTGGGCATGGCGTCTCCGTGTCTGAGCTGGGCCGGCCGTCGATGCGGTGCGGGAAGGATGGGTCTGCGCGGCCGGTCGCGGATGATAGCGCCGCGCGGCCCCCGGGGTCGTATTCCCGACCGGATGCCTGGGCGGGCGGGTCCGGTTTCACGTACTCGCCTTCATCATCTGCCAGCCCGGCAAGCGCGACGAGGTGCTTGCCGCCTTTCGCGCGAACAGGCCGGCGGTGCACGCCGAAGACGGCTGCATCGAGTACCAGCCGGGGGTCGACGCGGCGGGTTTCGGCGGCTTCCAGGCCCCGGTGGGCGACGACGGCTTCGCGGTGATCGAGAAGTGGCGCGGCGCTGCCGCGCTCGAGGCGCATGCAGGGGCGTCGCACATGCCGGCTTACGCGGCGCGCACCAAGCCGCTCGTGGCCGAGCGTCGCATCCACGTCATGGTCTCGCCCGCCTGAGCGGGCGGCGCCCGACCTCGTCCCCCTGAATGGGCGGTGCCGCGCTCAGCGCGGCGTGGAAGACATCGACGACGTCTCGTCGTCGGCCGCAATCGGGACCGCGCTGCGCGGGTCCGCGGTTGCAGGACGCAGCGGCGCGCTCGCCGACAGCGGCACTTCGACATATTGGTGGAAGAAGGCGCCGGCCACCGTGCTGCCGACCCATGCGAACACGAGGCCGAGCGCTGCGGGCAGCGGCGCATCGGGGAACCAGCGGGCTGCGGCCGCCTGGACCAGCACACATACCGGGTAGTGCACGAGGAAAACCGAATACGAGATGCGGCCCAGGCGCTCGAGCATCGGCGAGGCCAGGCCTCGCGCGCTGGCCCCGCGCGGCATCGCCCAGGCGAGCAGCACCGCGGTCGCAAGTGCCACCGCGATACGGGCCCTGAAGTCCACGGCCAGGGCCGCCGTGCCGAGCACGAGGATCGCCACCAGGGCGGCGCGTCCGCTGCGGCCCGGGCCGGCCCAGGCGGCCATTGCGCCGAGTGCGTACGACCCGAAGAAGTAGAGTCCCCCGGCGTCGTACAGTGCGTCGCGGTTGAACACGAACAGCGATGCCGCGCCGAGCGCGACGATCAGCACGGGGGCGGCGCCTGCCACGCCGCTGCGGTGGGCGATCCAGACCAGCCCCACCAGAAGCGCGTAGAGCTGCAGGTCGATCGCGACGTACCAGATGCCGGCGGACAGCGCGTCCAGCCCGACGATGTCCTGCAGCATCGCGGCGTTCGCCAAGAGCTGCAGGGCCGTCGGCGCATCGGGCACCGTTTCGTGGTCGGTCAGCCCGCGTCCGAGCGCGGCCGCGGTCACCGCGATCGCCAGGGCCGCGAGATAGGGGCCAGCGAGCCGGACCCAGCGGCGGCGCACCAGAGTCATTGGTTCGATCGCCTTCGGCAGGCCACCCGGCGCCAGCGTGCGCGCCGCGAGATAGCCGGCGACCACCAGGAAGACCTGCACGGCGAGCCTGCCCCAGTCTGCCAGCCCATCGACGACCGGTCCCGCCCAAGGGCGCACCGCGTCGGACATCGGGCCGTAGAACGCAAGGTGGTGCAGAACGATGAGCTGGGAGGCGAGGGCCTTCAGCAGGTCGATCAGGGGCAGGCGGGCAGTCACGCGACGGGGCGGGGGACGGACGGTCGAAAACGGCCGACACACGTTCAAGGGCGCGAAGTCTAGCCCGGTGAGACTGTCGCGGCCAGTGAGGAATACCGCGCCGGGGCCCGCACGGTCCCACCGACCTGTCCGGGATTCGTTGATCAGTCGAGTGCCGCCGCGTGGCCCGTGGGCGGTGTGGCAATGGGTCGCCTGAGCAGCAGCGCCCGCGGCTTCGCTGCGATGTAGACCCACATCATCAGCCGGAAGTCTTGCAGGAAGGCGAGCGTGGTGGCCTGGCGGGTCAGCTCGGCATCGAGCGTGGCCAAGCCTTAGGGCGTGTCCAGCCGCCACACGCCGGCCTTGATCGCCCGCCGCAGCGGCAAGCTCGAGGTGTCGATATGCTCGGCGAGTGCTGGCTCGAGCACGATCTCGCGGCTTGCGAACCCGTCGCCAGGTCGACCTGCCGCAGGCCCCGCTCGCGGGACCATGAATGCCCGTCGCCCGCCCTCCTGGGGCATGATAGGGCCCCGCCCCAGACCACCCGGACCGACGGGTCGCCCCCAGCATGGAGACCGTTCAAGCCGCCGCCTTTCGCGACGACGCTCGCCGCGCGCAGGGCGTCGGGCGAAGCGCAGAGCGCCTGCCCCCCGAACTGCTCGCCCCCCTGACCACGCTCGACGACGCCCGCTCGCTGCGCGCGATGCTGCCGACGCTCCTGGCGCTCGCCGGGGTGCCTGCCGTCGCGGCCGTGGTCTGGACGCCCTGGGTGGTGGTGCCGGCGGTCCTTGTGATCGCCGCGCTGCAGCACGCGATGTTCGTCCTGGTTCACGACGCCGCGCATTACCGCCTGTTCTCCGACCGGCGCCTCAACGACGCCGTCGGCCGTGCGCTCGGCGCGCTCGCCGGCATCTCGATGTGCACTTACCGGGTCGTGCACCGTCTGCACCACAATCATCTCTACGGCGATGTCGACCCCGACATCGCGCTGCACGGAGGTTATCCGCGGGGTCGTGCCTACCTGCTGCGCAAGCTGGCGACCGACCTGTCGGGGCGCACCGCCTGGAAGACCTACCGCTATTTCTTCGGTGCACCAGCGGCGAACGCGGAGACCGCCACCGCCCCGCGTCCTCTCGACGACACGCCGGCGTCGTTGCGGGCCGATGCGGCGAGCGACCGCCGCACGGTCATCGCGGTGCAGCTGGCGCTGCCGCTCGCCGCCCTCCTGCTCGCCGGCCCGACCGGCCTCGCGAAGTACGCGCTGCTGTGGCTGCTGCCCGCGCTCACGGTGCTGCAGGCACTGTTACGCGTGCGGGCGATCGCCGAGCACGGAGCGCCCGCGGGCTACGAGTCGGCGCTGGTCGCGGCGCGCACGAACCTGGCCGGCCCGCTGGCACGCGCGCTGCTGTTCCCCCACCACGTGGGCTACCACGTGGAGCACCACCTGTACCCGGCCGTGCCGCACTATCACCTGCCCGCGCTGCACGCGCTGCTCGTGTCCCGCGGGATGCTTGACGGTGCGGAGCTGCGGCGCTTTCCCGACACATGGCGCCGCATCTACGCCGACCGCAGGCCCGTCGCGGACTGATTCCGCTTCAGGCCCAGGCTAGACACATCTTTGTCACACCTGCTGCCCAGACTGCGCGGCTTCATCCCGACGCTGTCCACCGGAGACATCATGACATTCAGGACCCTCATCGCTGCCGCGGCCTTCGCCGTTGCAGCTGGCCCCGCGCACGCCCAGGTTGAGATCCAGTGGTGGCACGCCATGAGCGGCGCCCTCGGCGAATGGGTCAACGGGCTGGCCAAGGACTTCAACGACAGCCAGAAGGCCTACAAGGTGGTGCCGACCTTCAAGGGCACCTACGACGAGGCGTTGACCGGCGCCGTCGCCGCCTACCGCGCGGGCAACGCGCCGCACGTGCTGCAGGTCTTCGAGGTCGGCACCGCGACGATGATGGCGAGCAAGGGGGTGATCGTGCCGGTCGGCAAGGTCATGGCCGACGCCGGCTTCAAGTTCGACCCGAACGCCTACGTGTCTGCGGTTGCGGGCTACTACACCGCGCCGAACGGCCAGATGATGAGCCTGCCGTTCAACAGCTC
Organism: Burkholderiaceae bacterium; assembly: GCA_044368415.1. GTDB lineage: Bacteria > Pseudomonadota > Gammaproteobacteria > Burkholderiales > Burkholderiaceae_E > UBA4615. Next base: position 50,471 of record JBIPLJ010000004.1, on the reverse strand, counting down.
GACGACGGTGTTCCACTACAACAAGGACGCCTTCAAGGCAGCCGGCCTCGACCCTGAGAACCCGCCGAAAACCTGGCCCGAGGTGGTGCGTGTGGCCGCCACGCTCAAGGCCAGCGGCCACAAGTGCCCGCTGACCACGAGCTGGGTGAGCTGGACACAGCTCGAGAGCTTCTCGGCCTGGCACAACGTCGAGTTTGCCACCAAGCGCAACGGCTTCAACGGCCTCGACGCGCGGCTGGCCTTCAACTCGCCGCTGCACCTGCGCCACATCGAGAACCTCGCCAACCTGTCGAACCAGGGCCTGTTCGTCTACAAGGGCCGTGCCAACACCGCCGACGCCACTTTCGTCTCGGGCGAGTGCGCGATGACGACCGGCTCGTCGGCGCTCTACGGCAACATCAAGCGCAACGCGAAGTTCGCTGCCGGCATCTCGACGCTGCCGTACTACCCGGACGTGCCCGGCACGCCGCAGAACACCGTCATCGGCGGCGCGAGCCTGTGGGTGATGTCGGGCAAGAAGGCCGAGGAGTACAAGGGCGTCGCCGCGTTCTTCGATCACCTGTCGAAGGCCGAAGTCCAGGCCAAGAGCCACCAGCAGACCGGCTACCTGCCGACCACGATGTCGGCGTTCGAGCTGACCGAGAAGGCCGGCTTCTACAAGCAGAACCCGGGCACAGACGTATCGGTCAGCCAGATGATCCGCAAGACGACGGATAAGTCGCGCGGCATCCGGCTGGGCAACTTCGTGCAGATCCGCACGATCATCGACGAGGAGCTCGAGCAGGTCTGGGCGGGCAAGAAGTCGGCGAAGGACGCGCTCGACACCGCGGTCAAGCGTGGCAACGAGCAGCTCGAGCGTTTCGAGAAGGCGAACAAGACCTGACGACCCGACGGGCGCACATCGCGCCCGCCCCATCGATGCGCCGGCACCGCGACGCCGGCGTGACTGCCGGAACCCTGCGTGGCCATCGAGAAACGCGTCCGATTCCAGAGCCGCTGGCTGCCCTACGCGCTGATCGCGCCACAGATGGCGGTCGTGCTGGTGTTCTTCTTCTGGCCCGCAGGGCAGGCGCTCTGGCAGAGCGTGTTGTCCCAGGATGCTTTCGGCACGTCGATCGAGTTCGTCGGGCTGGAGAACTTCCAGCGCCTGTTCGCCGACACCACCTACCTCGCGTCCTTCTACACGACGGCGGTATTCTCGGTGCTGGTCGCGGTCATCGGCCTGGTGTTGGCGCTGCTGCTGGCGGTGATGGCCGACCGCGTGATGCAGGGCTCGGCGATCTACCGTACCCTGCTGATCTGGCCGTACGCGGTCGCACCCGCAGTCGCCGGCGTGTTGTGGCTCTTCATGTTCGCGCCCTCGATCGGCGTCGTCAGCCACACGCTGAATGCCGTCGGCTTCGACTGGAACCACCTGCTCGATGGCCGCGACGCGATGGCGCTGATCGTGATGGCGGCAGTTTGGAAGCAGATCTCCTATAACTTCCTCTTTTTCCTCGCCGGCCTGCAGTCGATCCCCAAGAGCCTGATCGAGGCGGCGGCGATCGATGGCGCGCGGCCGTGGCGGCGCTTCTGGACGATCGTCTTCCCACTGCTGTCGCCGACCACCTTCTTCCTGCTGGTGATCAACGTCGTCTATGTATTCATCGACACCTTCGCGATCGTCGACGCGGCCACGCAGGGCGGCCCGGGCAAGGACACCGCGATCCTTGTCTACAAAATCTACTACGACGGCTTCAAGGCGATGGACCTCGGCGGCTCGGCCGCGCAGTCGGTCGTGCTGATGGTCATCCTGGTCGCGCTCACCGCCATCCAGTTCCGCTACGTCGAGCGCAAGGTGCAGTACTGAGATGGTCGAACGCCGCCCCGGGCTGAACGTGCTCGCCCACCTCGTGTTGATCCTCGGGGTGGCCATCGTGGCCTTCCCGCTGTGGATGACCTTCGTCGCCTCCACCCAGACGGCCGAGCAGATCGTGCAGAACCGGCCGATGTCGCTGCTGCCGGGCGACAACCTCATCGAGACCTACCGGGTCGCGCTGTTCGGCGGGCAGTCGAACTACGGCAGCGCCATCGCGCCGGTGCTGCCGATGCTCAAGGTCAGCCTGATCTCGGCGCTGGTGATCGCCGTCGGCAAGATCGCGATCTCTCTGCTGTCGGCCTTCGCCTTCGTCTACTTCCGATTCCCGGGCCGCTCGCTGTGCTTCTGGATGGTGTTCGTCACGCTGATGCTGCCTGTTGAGGTGCGCATCGGGCCGACCTACGAGGTGGTGTCGAATCTCGGCATGCTCAACACCTACGCGGGACTGACGGTGCCGCTGATCGCCTCGGCCACCGCGACCTTCCTCTTCCGGCAGTTCTTCCTGACGGTGCCCGACGAGCTGGTCGAGGCATCGCGCATCGATGGCGCCGGGCCGCTGCGCTTCTTTCGCGACGTGCTGGTACCGCTGTCGGCCACCAGCATCGCCGCGATCTTCGTGATCCAGTTCATCTATGGCTGGAACCAGTACCTGTGGCCGCTGCTGGTCACCACCGACGAATCGAGGTACCCGATCGTGATGGGCATCAAGCGGATGATCTCGGGCGGCGACGCCGGCACCGAGTGGAATGTCGTGATGGCCACGGCGATGCTCGCGATGCTCCCGCCGGCGCTGGTCGTCCTCGGCATGCAGAAATGGTTCGTCAAGGGCCTGGTCGACGCGGAGAAATGACGTGGCTGCGCTCTCGATCCGCAAGGTGTTCAAGGAGTACGGCCGGGGCGCGACCGCAAACCGGGTGATCCACGGCGTCGACGCCGAGATCGCCGACGGCGAGTTCATCGTGATCGTCGGGCCCTCGGGCTGCGGCAAGAGCACGCTGCTGCGGATGGTCGCCGGGCTGGAGGAGGTCAGCGGCGGCGAGATCGCGATCGGCGGGCGCGTGGTCAATGACGTCGAGCCCTCCGAGCGCGACATCGCGATGGTCTTCCAGAACTACGCGCTCTATCCGCACATGAGCGTGTACGACAACATGGCCTACGGGCTGAAGATCGCGAAGGTGCCCAAGCCCGAGATCGATGCTCGCGTACACAAGGCTGCGGGCATCCTCGAGCTGGGCGCGCTGCTGCAGCGCCGCCCGCGCGAGCTCTCCGGCGGCCAGCGTCAGCGTGTGGCGATGGGCCGAGCCATCGTGCGCGAACCGCAGGTCTTCCTCTTCGACGAGCCGCTGTCGAACCTTGACGCCAAGCTGCGCGCGCAGACCCGCATCGAGATCCGCAAGCTGCACGCCGAGCTCGGCGTCACCTCGCTGTTCGTCACCCACGACCAAGTCGAGGCGATGACACTCGCGCAGCGGATGATCGTGATGAACAAGGGGGTGGTCGAGCAGATCGGCTCGCCGGAGTCGGTCTACGCGCGGCCCGAATCGATGTTCGTCGCCGGCTTCATCGGTTCGCCGCCGATGAACCTGGTGGCCGGGCAGGCCGATGGCACGCGCTTCGAGCTGCCTGGCGCGGTGATCGCGCTGCCGGCGGGCGCGCCGCGCGCAGGCGGGCTGGTGCTCGGCGTGCGTCCCGAGCACCTGTCGCTCGAGCCGGGCGGCTGGCCGATGCGCGTCGAGCTGGTCGAGATGCTGGGCGCCGAGCGGCTGGTGCACGGCCGCATCGGCGAGGCGGCGATCACCGTGAGGATCGAGGGCACGGCGGTGCCGCCGACGGCGGGCCAGACGGTCGGTGTGGCCGCCGCCCCGGCCCAGCTGCACTGGTTCGATCCGAAGTCCTCGCGGCGGGTCGAGGGATGAGCCCCGCAGCGACGGATCCGAGCGCGGCACTGCCCCCGCGCGACGCGGCGCGCCTGCCGCCCGGGATCCGGGCATGTGGTCGCGCCCGACCAGCGTGGCTACGGCCGCACCACCGGCTGGACACGCGGCTACGACGCCGATCTCGCCGAGTTCCGGATGGCGAACCTGGTGCGCGATGCGCTCGGGCTGGTCGCGGCGCTCTGCCGCCAGCCTGTCGATGCGGTGATCGGGCACGACTTCGGGTCGCCGGTGGCAGCCGGGTGCGCGCTGATGCGACCCGACGTGTTCCGCGCGGTGGTGACGATGAGCGCGCCCTTCGGAGGGCCGCCAGAGCTGCCGCCGCTGGGCGGGGAGCGCGGGCCGCGCGATGCGTCGCTTGTGCTGGCTGCCCGACGAGGCGCTCGCGGTCTACGCCGGCGAATAGGCGCGCTCAGGTTTCCACGGCGGTCTGCAGTGGTGCCGCTGTGGGACCTCGGGACGTTTCCTCGCCGAGCAGCAGAGCTGCGCGGGCCGCCGCATCGACGTGCCCGCGATGTTCGCGGCCGGGGCCTGCGACTGGGGTATCCACCAGAAGCCGGGCGAGTTCGAGTCGAAGGACTCGCGCGGGTTCTCGCGGCTGCTCGGGTGCGCGCTCGTCGAGGGTGCCGGGCACTGGGTGCAGCAGGAGCGGCCCGAGGCCGTGGTCAGCGTCCTGCTCGATTTCCTGCGCGAGGCGCGGCGCTGAGCGCTGCGCCTCGGCCTCACTCCCCGCGCTTGGGCTTCTGAGCCAGCGCCTGGGCGACGAGCATGTCGATCACCTCGCCCTGGCTGGGCAGGTTCTCGCTCGCCTTCATCCGGGTCAGCCCTTCTCGGGTGCTGGCCTTGACGAGGACGTTGATGTAGACCCGTTTTGGGGGACGTCCCCGGCGCGCCTGGGTCGCCGTCGTCGCCGGTTCCTGCCGTTTCGTCGTCATGTCGAAGTGTTTCTGAAGGGTTTCGTGGAAACTTAGCCCAGAGAGTAGCACCTGGAGCCATCATCTGTGCGTAGGCGGGTTCCGAAGTGTGAGCGAACCCAGGCCATCGGCTTAGTCGCACCGATGGCCGGTGGTGCGATCCGCGCCTCGCACCTCGTGGGCGACGCGCGGTTGCAGGATCCGCACACTGCGCCCGCTTGCTACGTCGGCCCCGACCCGGTGGCATCGGACAGCGGGGTGCGCGCGGCCCATGCCGAACCGGGCGGTGCTGTTGCGTTCGCCTGGCCGCCCGGAGTCGTTGATTCGCCGGGCTGCGGCCCAGGGTGGCCGGGAGGCGGCCGGCATCCGGCCGACGGTGCACCCTGGCCGTTCGAGCCTCCGGCGGGGCGGGAGGGCGGGGCGTGTCTATAATCGGATGATGCGCCGCGTCCTGCTGATGCTGCTGGTCCTCCTCCTGCCCGTCAACGGCTGGGCGGGCGCCGCATCGCTGCGCTGCCTGCACGAGGTGGCGGGCGGGGAGGCGATGCACAGCGGGCATGCCGGCCAAGTCGTGCACGCCTTGCACGCCGATCATGCCTCGCACTCGCATCACGACGCCTCGCATGGCGGCCTCATGATGCATGCCGATCCCGATGCCCAGTCCGACGCGACGGCAAACGCCGCCGGCGAGGTGGATTGCGCTCATACCGATTGCGGCAGCTGCTGCCACGCCAGCGGGTCGGTCGCCGTGGGGTTTGCTCGCCTGCCGGCGGTCGGCTCGGCGCCGGGCGGGACGCTCGCGACCGTCGCCGACGTGTCGCCCGACTCGCCCGCCCTGGACGGGCCGTTCCGGCCGCCGAGGACCGCGTCCGCCTGACCCGGCGGACCGCTCCGTTCCCCCCGCTCCCGCGCCGTCCACGGCGCGGACCGCGCGGCGCCGAAGTGCCCGCCGGGTGTTGCCGACCCTCGTCCAACGTGGTGCGACACCCGAATCATGCGAATCGTCCTTGCCGCCGTGCTGGCGGTGCTTCCCGTCGCGCTCGCCGCCCAGGCGCCCGCGGATCGACCCGCCAGCCTGTCCTCCGACGCGCCCACCGCTGGCGCGGCGTCGCGCATCGCGCCTTCGCTGCCCGTGCTCGTCGCCGCGGCCTGGGCGCGGTCCGGGCTCGAGACGCTCGAGCAGGCGCGCGGTGCCGAACTCGACGCGCGCGCTTCGGCGCTGCGCTCGCCGTTCGCGGGCCCGCCGAGCATCGGCCTCGACGTGCGGCGCGACCTGCCGCGCCCGATTGCGTTGCCCGGCACCGAGGTGTCCGCCGAGCGCGGCCGCAACGAGATCGAGCCGGCCATCGCCGCGCCGCTGTGGCTGCCCGGGCAGCGCGACGCGCAGCGCGGGGTGATCGAGCGCGAGCGCGCGCAGCGATCGGCCGTACTGCGGCTCGCGCGGCTCGCGCTCGCGGGCGAGGTGAGGGAGACGGCCTGGGCGCTGTCCGCCGCCGCAATCGAGCGGCGCGTCCAGCAGGCGCGTGAGGCCTCCGTGGCGCTGCTCGAGGCCGATGTCGGGCGGCGGGTCGAGGCTGGCGACCTCGCGCCAGTCGACCGGCTCGCCGCGCGCGCCGAGCGGCTGGCGGCGCTCGGCGCGCTGCGCGAGGCCGAGGCCCGCGAACGCGAGGCGGCATCCCGGCTGCGCACGCTCACCGGCTTGGAGGCGGCGGGCGAGCTCGTCGAGTCGACACGCGAGGGTGCGCAGGCCGACTCGCCCCTGCCCGATGCACAGGCCCTCGAGCGCCATCCCGTGCTTGCGGCCGCCCGCGAGGCGCTCGACACCGCGCGGGCGCGGCTCGATGCGGCGCGCGCCTCGCGCCGCGACGCGCCCACGCTGTCGGCGGCCGCGCGCTTCGATCGCGATGCCTACGGCGGCGACTACCGCAACAGCGTGCGCATCGGCATCGTCGTGCCGCTCGACACCGAGGCGCGTAACGCACCGCGGCTCGCGGCGGCGGGTGTCGAAGTCGCTGAAGCCGAGCTCGCGCTGCTGCGCGCTCAGCGCGAGCAGGCCGCGCAGCTCGAGCGTGCCCGGCTCGGTCTCGATGCGAGCCGGGCCTCGGTGGCGCTCGACCTCGAGCGTGCCGCCACGGCCGGTGCCGCCCAGCAGGCGCTCGAGCGGGCGTTCCGCGCCGGCGAGCGTGCGCTGCCCGACGTGCTGCGCGCTCGGCAGACCGCGCTCGATGCCGAGCTCGCGGCTGCGCTCGCGAAGGCCCGCGAGGGCCTCGCGCTCGCCCGTCTCAACCAGGCCCTCGGAGTCGAACCTTGAGATTCGTCCCTGTCTTCGTCCCCGTCCCCGCAGCGACGCCCCTCGTGCGGCACGCCGTGCTGTGCTTAGGCCTCCTCGTCGCCCTGTCCTGTGCTCCGGCCTCGGCCCACGAGGGCCACGACCACGACGCCGAGGCGGCGCGCACCGCGCCGCCGGCGTCGGCCTTCGCGGCCCCGCGCTTCGGTACGGCGAGCGAGCTCTTCGAGCTGGTCGGCGCGCTCGACGGGCAACGTCTCGTGCTGTGGCTCGATCATGCGGCCGACACCTCGCCGGTGACGGACGCGACGCTCGAGCTCGAGATCGCCGGTCGGCCGATGCGCGCGCGGGCCGCGGGCGACACCTACGTGATCGAGCTCGATGCGCCGCTCGAACCGGGTCGTGTCGCGATCGTCGCGACGGTCGTGGCCGGCGGCGACACCGACTTGCTCGCGGCGGAGCTCGTTGTCCCCGCGCCCGTGGGGGTGGCAGCCGCCGGTGGAGCACCATCGTCCGGCGTGGCGACGGCTGCGCCGGGCGCCAGGTCCCTGCCCGGCGCGCCGACCTTCCCGGCCCCTGGGGACGCGCTGCGCACCGCGTCGATCGCCGCGCTCGCCGCCGTATTCGCTGCGGTGGCGGGCTGGGCGCTGGGCCGTCGCCGCCGGGACCGGGCGGCGGGGAGCCGTCCGTGAGCGCGGCGCGCTGGGTGGGCCCGGGCGTGCCCCTGCGCCTCCCGAGGTGCCTGCCGGGCGGGTCCGGCGTCCGCGGCCGCGACCGTGCCAGTCCGCGACTCGTGCTCGCGCTCCTGCTCGGGCTCGTCGCCGTCGCGCCCGCGTCGGCGCACGAAGGCAAGGATCACGTCTCGCCGGGTGCATCGGCCCCGGGGTTGGCACCGTCCACCGGGACCGCTTCGCCCGCCGCATCAGCTGCCGGCACCGCGCGGTCCACTGCTGCGTCCACCACCTCGTCCACCACCTCGTCCACCATCGCGCCCGCCCGTCCGCAGCGCCTGGCCGATGGCGCGCTGCTGCTGCCCAAGGTCTCGCAGCGGCTGGTGGGCGTGCGCACGACGCCGGTCGAACGCGGCACGGTGCCGCGCGCGATCGAGCTGCCCGGGCGTGTCGCCGTCGACCCTGACGCCGCCGGCCGCGTGCAGAGCACGGTCGCCGGCCGCCTCGAGCCCGGCCCGCGCGGCCTGCCGTCGATCGGTCAGGCGGTGGTGCGCGGGCAGGTGCTTGCCGCCGTGCGCCCGAGCGTCGACCCGGTGGCACGTGCGGGCCAAGCCGCGCTGCTCGCCGAACTCGAGGCCGCCCGCTCGCTGGCCGCGGCACGCGCGGCGCGGCTGTCCGGGCTGTCAGACACCGTTCCCCGCAAGGACATCGAGGCCGCCGCGAGCGAGCTGGCGAGCCTCGAGGGACGGCTGCGCGCGGTGAAGGCCGGGGTCGCCGCGACCGAGCCGCTGCGGGCGCCGGTGTCCGGTGTCGTCGCCCGCGCCGAGGCCGTCGCCGGCCAGGTGGTCGACGCCCGCGAGCTGCTGTTCGAGATCATCGACCCGACCCGCCTGCGCATCGAGGCGACCGGCTTCGACCTGGCGATCGCGGCCCGCATCGCCGACGCCTCGGTCGCCGTCGGCGGCCGGACAGTGCCGCTCGCCTTCGTCGGTGCCGGGCGCGTGCTGCGCGAGCAGGCGTTGCCGCTGGTCTTCAGTGCGAAGGGCGCTGCGCTGGCCTCGCTCGCCATCGGCCAGCCGGTGGCGGTGACGGTGCGCTTGGACGAGGCGGCACCGGGCGTGCCGGTGCCGGCCTCGGCGCTGGTGCGCAGCGCAACCAACGAGCCGATGGTGTGGATCAAGACGCAGCCCGAGCGCTTCGAGCCGCGCCGCGTGCGCACCGAGCCGCTCGATGCGACGCGCGTACGCGTGGTGCAGGGGCTGGCCGGCGGCGAGCGCGTGGTCACCGAGGGCGCCGCGCTCCTCGGCCAGTTCCGCTGAGGGTCGGGCCGTGTTCGCACACATCCTCGACGCCAGCCTGCGCAACCGCGTCTTCGTGCTTGCCGGCGCGCTGCTGCTCGTCGCCTGGGGCAGTTGGCAGGCGATGCGCACGCCGGTCGACGTGTTCCCCGACCTCGACCGGCCCACTGTCGTGCTGATGACCGAGGCCGGCGGCATGGCCCCCGAAGAGGTCGAGCAGCTGATCGCGGTCCCGCTCGAGACCGCGATGAGCGGGCTGCCCGGTGTCGAGACCGTGCGCTCGACCTCGGCCGCCGGGCTGTCGGTGCTGTACGTGAGCTTCGGCTGGTCGACCGACATCTGGCGCGCCCGCCAGTTCGTCGCCGAGCGGCTCGCCGCGGCCGACTCGGTGCTGCCGCCGGGCATCGTGCCGAAGATGGGCCCGGTCACCTCCATCATGGGCGAGATCCTGCTGATCGCGCTGCCGATCGACACGGCGCGCACCACGCCGATGGCGGTCCGCGAGTACGCCGACTGGGTGCTGCGCCCGCGGCTGATGGCGATCCCCAGTATCGCGCAGGTGATCCCGATCGGCGGCGAGGTCCGGCAGTTCCAGGTGCTGCCCGACACGCAGCGCATGGCCGAGCTCGGCGTCACACACGAGGCGCTGCGCCGCGCGCTCGCGGCCTTTGCGGCGAACACTTCGGGCGGCTTCCTCACGATGAACGGGCGCGAGGTGCTGATCCGTCACGTCTCACGCGGCGCCGGCCTCGACGCGCTGCGTGCCGTGCCGGTGGCGACCGGCGCGCGCACTGGCCAGCCGATCCTGCTGGAGCAGGTCGCCGAGGTCCGCTTCGGCGCCGCGCCCCGGCGCGGCGACGCCGGCCTCGACGGCCGGCCGGCGGTGATCCTGTCGGTGCAGAAGCAGCCCGGGGCGGACACCGTGCGCCTGACGCACGCCGTCGAGACCGCGCTCGCCGAGGCCGCGCGCACGCGCCCGGCGGGCGTCGAGGCGCCGCGCGTGACCTTCCGCCAGGCCGACTTCATCGAGGCCTCGATCACGAATTTGCAGGGCAAGCTGCTCGCGGCCGCCGCGGTGGTGGCCGCGGTGGTGTTCCTCTTCCTGGGCCGCGCACGCACGACGCTGATCTCGCTCGTGGCGATCCCGCTGTCGATCCTGGTGTCGATTCTGGTGTTCCGCGCGTTCGGCGTGACGGTCAACACCATGACGCTCGGCGGGCTGGCGATCGCGATCGGCGAGCTGGTCGACGACGCGATCGTCGACCTGGAGAACATCGTGCGGCGGCTGCGCGAGAACGCCGCGTCCGCGCAGCCCCGCCCGGTGCTGCGTGTGGTCCGTGACGCCAGCCAGGAGGTGCGCGGCGCGGTGATCTGGTCGACGGTGATCGTGGCACTGGTGTTCGTGCCGCTGTTTGCGTTGCCGGGCATCGAGGGCCGGCTGTTCGTGCCGCTGGGCCTGGCCTACGTCGCCTCGATCCTCGCCAGCCTCGGCGTCGCGGTCACGGTCACGCCGGTGCTCGCCTACTACCTGGTCGCGCGGCGCATCGAGCGCGAGCCGGTGCACGAGCCGCGCCTGGCCGCCGCGCTCAAGGCGGGCTATGGCCGGCTGCTCGGACACGCGCTCGGCGCGCCCGCGGTGCCGGTGCTGGCTGCGCTCGCGCTGCTCGTCGTCGCGCTCGCGCTGCTGCCGGGCTTCGCGCGCACCTTCCTGCCGCCCTTCAATGAGGGTTCGGCGGTGATCTCGCTGCGGCTCGATCCGGGCGTCACGCTCGAGCACTCGATGCGCATCGGTGCTGCCGCCGAGCGGGCGCTCGCCGCGGTGCCCGAGGTGCTGCACGTCGCGCGCCGCTCGGGCCGCGCCGAGCTCGACGAGCATGCCGAGGGCGTGCATGTTTCGGACCTCGAGGTTGGCCTCGCGCGTTCGGCGCGGCCGCTCGACGCCGTCCATGCCGACCTGCGCGCCGCGCTTGCGCCGCTGCCGGCGGGTGTCGCGATCGGCCAGCCGATCTCGCACCGGCTCGACCACCTGCTGTCGGGCGTGCGCGCGCAGATCGCGATCCGGATCACTGGCGACGACCTCGACCTGCTGCGCGCGCAGGCCGCGATCCTGCGCGAGCGCCTGGCCGGCGTGCGCGGCCTCGCCGACCTCGAGATCGAGAAGCAGGTGCTCGCGCCCCAGGTGCGGGTGCGCATCGACTATGCCGCCGCCGCGCGGCTCGGCGTGGCGCCCTCGACGGTACTGCTCGAGCTGCAGTCGCTGGTCGGCGGCGAGCGCATCACGCAGGTGGTGGAGGGCACGCGCCGCTTCGACTTGGTGCTGCGGCTGCCGGATTCGGCGCGTGGCCCGCAGGGGCTCGAGCGGCTGCGCATCGACACGCCCTCGGGCTCGGTGCCGCTGTCGCGGCTCGCGGCCATCGAGGAGGGCGACGGCCCGAACCAGGTGTCGCGCGATGACGGCCACCGCCGCATCGTGGTCTCGGCCAATGCTCAGGGCCGGGCGCTGTCGGAGGTGGTCGCCGATGTGCGCGCCGCGATCGACGCGATGCCGCTGCCCTCGGGCCTCGCCGTCACGCTGGGCGGCCAGTTCCAGGCGCAGGAGGCCTCGAGCCGCCTGATCGGCGCGCTGTCGGCCGTGTCGGCGCTGCTCGTGCTGGTGGTGCTGGTCGCGCGCTACCGATCAGGCGTGCTCGCGCTGCTGGTCATGGCCAACGTGCCGCTCGCGCTCGCCGGCGCGGTCGTCGGCCTGAAGCTGTCCGGCCAGCCGCTGTCGGTCGCCGCGCTGGTCGGCCTGGTGACGCTCGCCGGCATCGCGACCCGCAACGGCATCCTCAAGCTCGGCCACTGGGTCCACCTGATGCGCGTCGAAGGCGAGGCGTTCGGCCGGCCGATGATCGTGCGCGGCTCGGTGGAGAGGCTAGTGCCGGTGCTGATGACCGCGCTGACCGCGGCGCTCGCGCTCGCGCCGCTGCTCTTCGAAGCCGAGCAGCCGGGCACCGAGATCCTGCACCCGGTGGCGGTGGTGATCTTCTCGGGCCTGATCGTCTCGACGCTGCTGGACGCCTTCGTCACGCCGGTGCTGTTCGCGCGATTCGGCGCCGGCCCCGCCGCGCGCCTCGCCGCCGATCCCGAGGCCGAGCTGACATGAGTCCGCATTCCCGGCTTCGCCTCCTCCCTTCACGGTTCCATCGGAGATGACCATGAATTTCAGGTCTGTCCTGTCGTCCCATCACACCCGGCGCCTGCTGCGCGCCGGCGTCTTCGCCTGCGCCGCGCTCGCCGGCACCGCGGCCCTCGCCCACGACGAGCACGGCAAGCCGCAGTACGGCGGCATCATGGCCGAGGCCGCCACCTTCCAGGGCGAGCTGGTCGCAGGCCCCAAAGGCCCGACGCTGTACGTGACCGATCACGGACAGCCGGTGCCCACCGTCGGGGCGAGTGGCAAACTCGTCGTGCTGGTTGGCGCGCAGCGCTCGGACCTGGCGCTGTTGCCCGCCGGGGACAACCGACTTGCGCCCGCGCAGTCGATGCCGCTGCCCAAGGGCGCTCGCGCGGTCGCGACCGTGACCCTGAAGGACGGTCGCAGCGGGGCGCTGCGTTTCGACGTGAAGTGAAGCCATGGCCCTCGACTATCACGCCCTGAAGGACGGCCCGATCGCCGACGTCGAGCACCGCTACGACGCCCGCGACACCGTCCTCTACGCCCTCGGCATCGGCATCGGCATCGGCATCGGCATCGGCATCGGCGAGGATCCGCTCGACGACCGGCTGCTGCGTCACGTGCTCGAGCCCGGACTGGTCGCGCTGCCCACCTTCGCGACCGTGCTCGGCTATCCGTTCACGTGGATCGCCGAGCCGCGCTTCGGCCTCTACGCCGCGCGCATCGTCCATGCCGGCCACGCATGCGCGCCTGCCTCGACGACGAGTCGAGCCGCCTGCTCGGCCTGTCGCTGCGCTTTGCGGCGCCGGTGCTGCCGGGCGACCGGCTGCGGATCGAGCTGTAGCGCGACGGTGCCTGCGCGTGCTTCAGGGCGAGCGTGCCGGCGCGCGGCGAACCAGGGCGAGGCGTTGCTGGGCTGAGGTCGGTCGCCGCCGATCCGGCCCCCGCCAGCGTGGTGCCCCTCACCGCCTGCGCGACCTGCCTGATCGCCCGGTTCTCCGCCCGCCATTGCTCCAGCGCCTCGGGCGTGAGCGCCGCGACGTTCATCACGTGCCGCTTCCAGTCGGGCTCGCGCAGCCAGCGTATAGGGCTGTGCACCGTCGTACGCGGCGCGAACCTATACCCAGCGCCACCGTCGCCCTCGCGACACTCGCCGGCAGCGGCGGGTGGCTCTACCGTCGGCGCGCGCGGACGGGCTGCAGCGAGTAGGCTGTCGCGCTTCGACGCATCTGAGGTGCTTCAATGATCCGCAGCCCGCTCCCGACGTCAGCGCCGGGCACCGTTCCGGCCGGCCCCGGCCCCGGTGCCGCGCGCTACCCGCATGTGTTCGCGCCGCTCGAGCTCGGCTTCACTCGGCTCAAGAACCGCATCCTGATGGGCTCGATGCACACCGGGCTCGAGGAGGCCGAGGGCGGCTTCGAGCGCATGGCCGCCTTCTTCGCCGAGCGCGCACGCGGCGGCGTCGGCATGATCATCACCGGCGGCTTCGCGCCTAACGAGGAGGGCGGCCTGGGTGCCAAGCTCTCCACGCCCGAAGAAGCCGCGCAGCACCGCATGATCACCGCCGCCGTGCACGCGGCCGACCCGCAGGTGAGGATCTGTCTGCAGATCCTGCACTCGGGGCCGCTCGCCCGCACGCCGGCCTGCGTCGCGCCGTCGGCGGTGAAGTCGCGTATCGGCCGCTTCACACCCGCCGAGCTCGACGAGGCCGGCATCGAGAAGCAGCTCGCGGACTTCGCGAACTGCGCGCGCCTGGCCCGCGAGGCGGGCTACGACGGCGTGGAGATCATCGGCTCGGCCGGCTACCTGATCAGCACCTTCCTCGTGCGCAAGACCAACCTGCGTACCGACCGCTGGGGCGGCGAGTGGGCGCACCGCATGCGCTTCGCGGTCGAGGTGGTGCAGCGCGTGCGCGAGGCGGTCGGTGCCGATTTCATCGTGATCTTTCGGATCGCGGCGATGGACATGCTCGACGGCGGCCTGGCCTGGGACGAGGTGGTGTCGCTCGGGCGCGCGGTCGAGGCCGCGGGTGTCACCCTCGTCAGCACCCATTTCTGCTGGCACGAGTCGCCGGTGCCGACGATCGCGACCATGGTGCCTCGCGCCGCGTTCGCGCAGGTCACCGGACGGCTGCGCCGCGAGCTCTCGGTGCCGCTGATCACCAGCAACCGCATCAACATGCCCGAGGTCGCCGAGGCGGTGCTGGCGCGCGGCGACGCCGACCTGGTGTCGATGGCGCGTCCGATGCTCGCCGACGCCGAGCTGGTGCTCAAGGCCGCCGAAGGCCGCGAGGACGAGATCAACACCTGCATCGCCTGCAACCAGGCGTGCCTGGACCATGCGTTCGACGGGCGCCGTCAGGTTACCTGCCTGGTGAACCCGCGTGCCTGCAACGAGACGCGGCTGAACTACCTGCCCGCGCGCACGCGCCGCCGTCTCGCGGTGGTGGGCGCGGGTCCCGCGGGCCTGGCCTACGCAACCGTGGCCGCGCAGCGCGGGCATGCGGTCACGCTCTTCGAGGCCGGCGCCGAGATCGGCGGGCAGTTCAACCTCGCCAAGCGGATTCCGGGTAAGGAGGAGTTCGTCGAGACGCTGCGCTACTACCGGCGCATGCTCGAGCTGCACGGCGTCGACACGAGGCTCGACACCCGCGCCGACGCGCGCACGCTGGCCGCGATGGGCTTCGACGAGGTGATCGTCGCCACCGGCATCGAGCCGCGGGTGCCCGACGTGCCCGGTATCGACCATCCGATGGTCGCGTCCTACGTCGACGTGATCCTCGGGCGGCACCCGGTCGGACGCCGGGTTGCGATCGTCGGGGCCGGCGGCATCGGCTTCGACGTCGCCGAGCTGGTCAGCCATGCCGGGCCCTCGGCCGCGCTCGACGTCGACACCTTCGCGCGGGAGTGGGGCATCGACTTCCGCAACCATCCGCGCGGCGGCGTCACCGGCGTGGCACCCAGTGTCGAGGCCGCCGATCGCACGGTGTGGCTGCTGCAGCGGCGGACCACGCCGGTCGGTTCCTCGCTCGGCAAGACCACCGGCTGGACGCACCGGATGACACTCTCGCGCCGCGGCGTGAAGCTGGTCAACGGGGTGGAGTACCTGCGCGTCGATGATGCCGGCCTGCAGGCCCGTGTGAACGGCGAGGCGGTGCTGTTCGAGGCGGACACGGTGATCGTCTGTGCCGGCCAGACGCCGCTGCGCGCGCTGCACGACGCGCTGCGGGCGCTGGGCGTGCGCTCGAGCCTGGTGGGCGGCGCCTTCGAGGCCGCCGAGCTCGACGCCAAGCGGGCGATCGACCAGGCGAGCCGGATGGCGGCCGAGGTATGAGCGCCTTCGAGTTCGACCACGACGTACGCGTCTCCCCGGCGGGCGAGGCCGGCTGGCACGGCCATGTGTCGCCCGGCTGGAACATCGGCCCCAATCCGAACGGCGGCTACCTGCTGGCGATCGCGGGGGCCGCGCTGCGGGCCGCGCTGCCGGCGCATCCGGACCCGCTATCGGTCACCGCCCACTACCTGAAGCCCGGGGTGCCCGGGGCCGACTGCCGGGTGGCCCTGCAGGTGCTGCGCGGCGGACGCACGCTGAGCACCGTGCGGGCGAGCCTGGTGCAGGACGGTTCGACGCGCCTGGAGCTGCTCGCGGCGATGGGCGATCTCGGCACCGCCGCCGCTGACACCCCGGCGCTGCTGCCGCCGCTGCCCGAGATGCCGCCGCCCGAGGACTGCGTGCCGCGCTCGCCGGGCGAGCAGGGCGTGCCGCTGCCGATCGTCGACCGGCTGGACATCCGGCTGCATCCGGAGGCGTCACGCGCGGGCAGCGCGGGTCACGCACGGGTCGGCGGATGGATCCGCTTTCGCGATGGCCGCGAGCCCGACCCGCTCGCCGCGCTGCTGTTCGTCGACGCCTTCCCGCCGGCGGTGTTCGGCCTGCTCGGCGCGGTCGGCTGGGTGCCGACGGTGGAGCTCACCGTGCAGCTGCGTGCACGGCCCGCGCCGGGCTGGATGCTGGCGCGCTTCGAGACCACGGACCTCCTCGACGGGCGGCTGATCGAGGACGGGATGCTCTGGGACGCGACCGGGCGACTCGTCGCGCAGTCGCGCCAGCTCGCCCTGATGCGCCTGCCGGGCGCGGCGCCCGGCTAAGCCCCGGCAGGAGGCCGGTGCCTAGAAGCGGAAGGTGGCCCCCAGGGTGGGGCCGCCCATCGTCACCCGGCGGAACACCTCGCGGTCCTGGTCCTGCAGCCCCAGTTGGCGCCATGCGAACAGCAGCTCGCCCCAGCTGAACGCGTAGGACGCGCCCACGAAGGCCTGCCAGGTGAAGCGCGATGTGCCGGTGCCGACATCCACGTACCAGGGCACCGCCCAGCGCGAGTCGATCCGCCAGCGGCCGCGCGCACCGATCACGCCGTCGATGACATCGCGCGACGCGTCGAGGCGGCCGCTGCGCGCGAGTGGCGGCGTGTCCTCGGGCAGCGTGACCGAGGCCGACAGCGTCCAGTCGACGCTCGCCTCCAGCCTGCCGACGCGCAGGCCGGCGATCGCGTCGAGCCGGTAGGCGCCGTCCTCGACCAGCGCGTAGCCGCCGGTCAGGTTCCAGAGCGTCGTCTTCAGCGTCGACTGCGAGCTGCTGTCGACGATGGCATCGAGCCCGGGCAGCCGGTTGCCGCCGACGGACACGCCGTTCAGCCGGCTGCCTTCGCCCGAGACGCGCAGCCCGATGAAGTCGGCCATCACGGACCACGGGCCGCGCCGCGCCTCCCCGGCGAGCATCGCCGCGAAGTTCAGCTTCGTCAGGTATTGGTTCGGGCCGATCTCGGTTTCCAGGCTGCCGTCGGGCGCGGGGCCCGTGCCGCCACCGCCACCGCCGCCGCCACCGCCACCGCCACCGCCACCGCCACCGCCACCGCCGCCGCCGCCGATCCCGGGCAACGGGTAATCGATCTTCGCGTTGACCGTCGGCATCCAGACGTAGGGCGTCAGCGTGAACCGCCATTCGCTGTCCGGGGCGCGGGCGGCTTGTGCCGCGGACGGCGTCGGTGCGGCGGTCGTGACGAGGGCCAGGCCCATGGCCGCGGCGGCACGAAGGCGCATGCGAAGGGCAGGGCGGGCAGGGCTCATCCGGGTCTCCGACTCGTCAGGGCGTCCGTCGGCACGGCGAACACAGGAGATGCTGCCACGCACGGGCCTCGCCGGACGGCCTGCTGCACCATCGGGCAGTAGTTCTGCACCTCGGGGCCGTCGCGCGCCTGCATCCGGCGTGTGCGTTCGTTTGCCCACTGGGGGCGCGGCGGGTACCGTGACGCCACATGCAGAGAACGTGGGACACAGTGAGGCGCGCTCGGCGGCATCGGGGTCGTGCGCGGCAGGGCGTGGTGTCGCTGCGGGCGTCCGCGATGGCGGCCATGGTCGCGGCCGCGCTCGTCGCCACCGCTGCCCGGGCGCAGTCGCCGGCCGCGCCGCTGCCCGGCTTCGCCGAACTCGAGGCCGCCGGCGCCCGCATCGGCACTATCCGCGTCCGCGCGCTCGACGTCTTCGACACCTCGGACCCCGCCGAGTCCAACCTGATCTTCCGCGCGGCCAACGCGCTGCACATCAGCACGCGTCCCTGGGTGATCGAGCGCTCGTTGCTGTTTCGCACCGGCGAGCAGGTCTCTGTCAAGCGCCTCGAGGAGACCGAGCGCGTGCTGCGGGCGACACGCTTGCTCTTCGACGTGTCGATCCGGCCGGTCGCGGTCAACGAGGGTGTGGTCGATGTCGAGGTCGTCACTCGGGACACCTGGAGCTTCGATCCCGGGTTATCGGCGAGCCGCGCGGGCGGCTCGAACAGCACGTCCTTCGCGCTGCGTGAGTACAACCTGCTCGGTACCGGCCTGGGCATCTCGTTCGGTCGCTACAGCAACGTCGACCGCTCCGGCAACGAGTTCGCGATCGGCGGCGATCGGCTCTTCGGCAGCACGGTATCGGCCTCGGTCCTGCAGGCGAACAACAGCGACGGCAGCCGCTTGGCGACGCGCCTCGTGCGGCCATTCCACGAGCTCGACGCACGCTGGGCCGCCGGCATCACCGCGTCCTTCGATGACCGCATCGACCCGCTCTACCGCTCGGGCGAGGTCGTCGCGCGCTATCGACGCGGCGAGGACCGCATGGAGGCCTTCGGCGGGCTGTCCGAGGGCCTGGTCGACGGGTGGGTGAGGCGCTGGTCGGCCGGTGTATCGATGCTGCGCGATACCTGGGCAGCGGAGCCCGGTTTCGTGCCGCCGCCAGTCCTGCCCGCCGACGAGACGCTGGTCGCGCCGTTCCTGCGGATGGAGATGATCGAAGATCGCATCGTCACGTCGCGCAATCGGAACCAGATGGGCCGCCCGGAGTTCCTGTCGATGGGCCTGCAGACCGCGGTGCAGATCGGCTACGCCTCGCAGGCCTTCGGCTCCACGCGCGACGCGCTGCTCTACGCGGCGAGCGTCTCGCGCGGATTCGAGCCCGGCCCGAGCCAGACGATGCTCGCGTCAGTCAAGCTCGAGGGCCGCTACGCCGACAGCGCGATCGAGCGCCAGCGGCTCGGCGGGCTGCTGCAGTACTTCCTGCCGCAGGGGCGGCGCTGGCTGTTCTACGCCGGCCTGTCGGGCGACCTGCTGACCCATCCCGGGCCGCTCGACGTGCTGACGTTGGGTGGCGACAACGGCCTGCGCGGTTATCCGCTGCGCTACCAGACCGGCACGCGGCGTGCGCTGCTGACGCTCGAGGAGCGGTTGTACTCCGACCTCTATGTCTTTCGCCTGTTCCGCGTCGGTGGCGCGGGCTTCGTCGACGTCGGCCGGGCCTGGGGCGGTCCGAACGCCGGGCCTGAATCCGAGCGCTGGCTGGCGGACGCGGGGTTCGGTCTGAGGATCTTCAGCGTGCGCTCCGCGGTCAGCAGCGTGCTGCATGTCGACCTCGCGTTCCCGCTCGGCGGCGATTCGAGCGTGAAGAAGGTCCAGTTCCTGGTGAAGACGCGCGCGAGCTTCTAGCGCTGCGGTGCAGGGGCCGCTGGTCGGCCCGACCCGCCCGCAGCGCTCGCCGACGCCCGGATCGGTGGCCACGCAGAGGGAGAGTCCGGCCACGCCATCGACCCGGATGTGACCATGCCGACCCCGATCTCACCCCGCACGCTGTCTGCGCCAGCGCTCGTGGCCCTGCTGCTCTGCGCCTGCGGTGGCGGGGGCGGCACCCCGACTGCGGGCGACCCCGCTGCAGCCGCGCGGGCGGCGGCCGGAACGCCCGCAGCGGCGCCGGCCGAGTCGATCACGCTGTCCGGCACGGCCGCCATCGGCGCGCCGCTGTCGGAGGCCACCGTGACGCTGCGCGATGCTGCCGGCCGGGTACTCGTCACCACCGCCGACGCCGCCGGCCGCTTTACCTTCACCGGCCTGCAGGCCAGTTCGCAGGTGGTGCAGTTGGCGGCGAGCGCGCAGCTCGGCCAGCGCCAGGTTGTGCACTATGCGCTGCTGCCGGGCCTCACCGAGAGCGGTACGGCGAACGTGACGCCGCTGACCACCGCGATCTCGGTGCTTGCAGGGCCGACCTCGCTGCCGGCCGATCTCGATACCTCGCAGCTTGCCGCGCTGTCGGCCGAGGCCGTACGCGCCGCGACTGAGCAGGTCCGCTTCGCGCTCGACCCGCTGGCCAAGCGCCTCGTTCCGGCCGACTTCGATCCGCTCGTCACCGCCTTCGAGGCGAACGGGCGAGGCGTTGACCTGCTGCTCGATCACGTCGAGATCATCGTGCGCGAAGAGGCCGTCTACATCGCTAACAAGATGGCGGTTGGCGCCGCCGACGCTGAGGCAACCACCGCGGGGACGGCACGCATTCCGCGCGCCGTCTCCACCCTACCCAAGAGCGCGGCGCGCGCGGGCAAGGCAGCCACCGACCGCATCACCCAGGTCGCCGACACCGCCACCAGCACCGAGGGCTTCGACGAGCTGATCGCGCGCTTCACCGCCTGCTTCCGCGTCCCCGCGGCCCAGCGGCTGACGAACCGTACACAGACCACGGCGACACTGCACCCGGACTGCGCGGGCCTGGCCGCACCCGGCTACCTGCACAACGGCACCGACTTCATGGCACGCTGGGCACGCGCGCTGAACGCCACCTCGGTTGACACCGCCGGCGGGGCCACCTTCATGCGGCCCGAGGTGCGGCTGCGCATCGCCGAGTCGCCCGAGCGCATCGCGGTGAATCTGAACTTCCGCGATGTCGACGGTAACGGCTACACCACGCCCGAGATCATCGAGCGGCAGGCCGACGGCTCGTGGCAGCTGTACGGCAACCGCCGCTCGGCCGCCGGCTATGTCGAGTCGATGCTCAGCCACCGCACCGACCTCACGCGCGCGCCGGTGTTCCCGACCTGGGGCACCGCGTACAACAACGTCAACACCAGCCAGATCGAGGCGGGCTTTCGGCTCTCCTTCGACCCGCGCCTGAGCTTCGGCAGCGACGGCAGCGTGCAGTACCCGGTCACCGACCTCACGAGTTCCACCGGTTACGGCACCAGCGCGTACTGGCAGGTCGCCGCCAACGCGCAGACCGCGGGCCGCACCAGCGTGCGCTGCGTGGTCGTCACCGGGCCCGGACGCTTCGACGCCTCTGGCACTAAATGGATGGGCTTCTTCCCGCACGGTCTGGTGCTCAAGCGCCCGACGAGCTCCGCGGCGCAGGACTACCTCGCCATCGACGCGCGGCTGTCGCTTGCGGCGCGCCAGGCGCTCGACGCGAAGGCGATCGGCGATACGGTGCCCGAGGCCGGCAACGGCGTGAACACCGGCTTCTGCGGCAATGGCACCACCAATTCGAGCAGTCCGAACTATTCGGTCGAGGTCGAGGCGCTGCGCGACCAGGTCAATCCCATGACAGGCGCGGTCGATGCATCGATCGACGGCCGCGACGTCGCCTGGAACACCGGCCCGCGCTACGCACGGCTCAAGCCCGACGCGGCGATGATCGAGACGCTGTCGTCGAACCCGCTGGTCACCTTCCATGTGATCGACACCGCCGGCGTGCTCCGGATGCGCTTGAGCACCCGTTTCCTCGGCGAGCTGCCGCCTGTCTCGACGATGCGCGACCTGATCGCGCTCAGGAAGGTCTCGCTGCTCGATCGCGCCACCATCGGCCGCTACCTCGACTTCGATGGCGGCGGCGCCGACACCGCCGCCGACCTGTCCCGCGTCAGCGCCTCCTGGAGCACCATGCCGAACGCGTTCGGCGCCGATGGGATCGGCTTCTATTCCGAGGTCTACCGCTCGGTGCCCGGGCGGGGCCTGAGCGGGCCGACTTCGGTCTGGGCGGAGAATCAGGCCAACAATCGCACCAGCGGGCTGTGGTCGTCGGATGCGGACCTCGCAGGCGACCTGGACGCCACGCCCGGTACCAACTTCTACTGGTTGAACGGGGCGTTCGCCAACGAGCCCGGCGGCGTTGACTGCACGACGATCGGCGCGGCCATGGTATCGAACGAGACGATCGGCATCGGCCGGGGGACCCGCTCATTCGAGGATCGCGCGATCGCCAAGCGGATGCTCGGCACCAGCGGACTGTCCCGGGCCTGCCTGGGCAGCGGGCCGGGCGCGGGCACGCACGCGGCGCTCGACCGCGAGATCTGGACGCGGACCTACACCGACAAGAACGTTCGGGTCTACGTCTACACGCAGAACAAGACCTTCCGCTGACGCAGGGCGGGGCGCGTCCCGGGCCGCGATAGGATCGCGGCATGGACGACACCGATCGACAGGACCGCGGCCCGGTGCTGCTCGTCGCCGAAGGCCTCGGCGCGGGCGACCCCGGGCGGCCGCTCTTCCGGGGCCTCGCGCTTTCGCTCGGGCCCGGCCTGTGCCTGGTGCGCGGCGGGGAGGGGCGCGGCAAGACCACGCTGCTGCGGCTACTGGCGGGCTTGCAGCCACCGGCCTCTGGACATGTGTGCACGCAGGTCGGCACGCCCTGGCTCGCCGATGCCTCGCACCCCGCCGACGACGATCGCCGCGCCCGAGATTGGCTCGTCGCGCGCCGCGCGAGGCTCGCGCCCTGGGACGATCGGCGCGAGCGCACGCTGGTCGAGGCGTTTGCGCTCGGCGAGCACCTCGACAAGGAGCTGTTTCGGCTATCGACCGGCACACGGCGCAAGCTGGCGCTCGTGGCAGCCTTCGCCGGAGGCGCGCCGGTGACCTTGCTCGACATGCCGTTTGCCGCCCTCGATGTGCCGTCGCGCGAGGCGCTCGGCGTGCTGCTCGCCGAGGCTGCCGCGCATCCCTCGCGCGCCTGGGTGGTCGCCGACTTCGAGCGGCCCGAGGCGATGGCCGGCCTGCGGCTGTCGGCCGAGATCGACCTCGGTGACTGAGCACGCAGCCCCTGATCGGGGCTGCCGTGCATCTGGCGCGCAGCGGTCACGAACCCGTTCGGGTACCGGACCCGCTCTAGTGCGCGTGATGCGACTTCAATGTGGTGATGCGCCGCCCCGACGTCGTCGAACAGTTCGACAAGCTCGGGCCGCTGCCGCTGCCGACCACGCCCAACGAGCTCGCCGGCATCGTGCGCGATCAGCTCGGCGTCTTCTCGCGGGCGATGCGCGACGCGGGGATCCAGCAGGAATGAGCCGGGCGCGGACCCCTGAGGGCGCCTACTGCGGCCCGCCGGTGTCCAGCGACCAGCCGGCGCCCGCGTCCTGCGCCAGCACCTCGGCCAACACCGGCAGGGTCGCGGCCATCGCGGCCTTGAGCGTCCATGGCGGGTTGACGACGAACATGCCGCTGCCATGCAGCCCGAGCCCGTCCTCGGACGGCGCACGCACGCTCAGCGTGGCGTGCAGCCAGCGCAGATCCGGCAGCCGGGTGAGCCGACGCACCATCTCCGCGGGCTCGCGTCGCTGCACCTTCGGATACCAGATCGCGTAGCAGCCGGTCGCAAAGCGCCCGAGCGCGTCGATCAGCGTGTCGACCGTGCGAGCATAGTCGCGCTTGTCCTCGTAGGACGGGTCGATCAGCACCAGCGCGCGCCGCGGCGGCGGCGGCAGCCACTTGCGCAGGCCCGCGAAGCCGTCTGCCGCGTCGATGATCGTGCGCCGCGTCGCATCGCGCCCGAGCGCGCCGACGTTCTGCCCGAGGGCCACCCCCTCATTGCCGTGCAGCTCGAAGAGCCGCAGTCGGTCGACGTCGCGCAGGTGGCGCAGCGCGATCAGCGGCGAGCCCGGATAGGTGCGCGGCTCGCCGTCGGGGTTCTCGGCGCGCACCACCGCGAGGTAGTCGGCGACCGGTTCGGGCAGGCCGTCTCGCGCCCAGATGCGACCGATGCCGTCGGCGAACTCGCTGCGCTTGGTGGCCCACTCGCCGTCGAGCGCGTAGACGCCCGCGCCGGCGTGCGTGTCGATCACCCAGAACGGCGTGTCCTTGGACACGAGGTGGCGCAGCAGATGCACCAGCACGACGTGCTTGAGGACGTCGGCATGGTTGCCGGCGTGGAAGGCGTGGCGGTAGCTGAACATGGGGTCCGGAGCCAGGCGCCGACCCGGCCGTCGTGCTCAGGCGGCGGGGGCCGCTGCGATGGGCGGAGCCTAGCGAACCCGCAGTCTAGCGCGTGGGCCCGGGCTGGGCCGGTGCACGCCCCGCGTCACGCGCGGTGATGCGCCCCGTGACGCGCGGCCTGGGCGCTGCGTCCGGGACCTGCGCCGCGCTGCCGCTCAGTGCCGGCCCCAGAGCGTCTCGAGTCGCGTGTCCCGGCCGCAGGAGGCGCGGTAGTAGCGGTAGCGCACGGGGTTCTTCAGGTAGTAGTCCTGGTGGTAGTCCTCGGCCCGATAGAACGGCCCGGCCGGCTCGATGCGCGTGACGATCGGCTCGGCGAAGGGTTTGGTCTTCTGCAGCTCGGCGAGCGAGCGGTGGGCCGCCTCGAGCTGGGCCGCGTCGTGCGCGAAGATCGCTGTGCGGTACGGCGAGCCGACGTCGCAGAACTGGCGGTCGACGGTGGTCGGGTCGATGCTGCGCCAGTACTTGGCCAGCAGCGTCTCGTAGCTCACTTTGGACGGGTCGAAGACGATCTCGACCGCCTCGGCATGCCCGGTCGTCTTGCGGGCCACCTGCTCGTAGGTCGGATTCGGCGTATTGCCGCCGATGTAGCCCGAGGTGGTCGAGAGCACGCCGGGCACCTTGTCGAAGTCCGACTCGACACACCAGAAGCAGCCGCCGGCGAAGGTGGCGCGCGCGGTGGTGGTGGCAGGGGCGGGCGTCGCAGCGGAGGCCGGAGCCGGCTTTTGGGCGAGCGCCGGCAGCCCGACGGCGGCGAGTCCGAGCATCGCAGCGAGCGCAGCGGCGCGGCGACGGGCCGGTCCGAAGACGGTACTCGGGCTGGGGCGGTCCATTGCAACTCCTTCCTGTTGGCCGACTCGTGGTCGCACCGCTCGGGTCGGCCTTTCAGGCAGCGATCTGCGGGGCACCGAACCAGCGGTGCCGCACGGGTACAGTCAGGCTCGCTCTGGTGGTGCGACCCATCGGTGATTTTCCGGAGTCCTCTATGTTCCTTCGACGCCGCGCCTTCCTCCTTACCGCCTCGAGCGCGACCGCCCTCGGCGCCGTCCTCGCCGTGCCCGGTGCGCGCCCACTCCGCGCCCAGGAGCGCGCGTTCAACGCGATCGACCTCGACTGGGTCGACGCCGCGCGCGGGCGGCCGGTGCCAGTGCGCCTGTACCTGCCGCGCGGCGCGACCCCCGATCGGCCGGTGCCGCTGGCGGTGTTCTCGCACGGCATCGGCGGCTCGCGACGCGGCTACAGCTACCTCGGCAGCCACTGGGCGAGCGAGGGCGTGGCCAGCCTGCACCTGCAGCACGTCGGCAGCGACCGCAGCCTCTGGGGCGCCGGCAGCCCGTTTGCGCTGGTCGGGCGGCTGCAGGAGGCCGCGCAGGCGTCCGAGGCGATCGCCCGTGTGCACGACCTGCGCTTCGCCCTCGACACGCTGCTGGCCGATGCGCTCGGCGATCGCATCGACGCGCGGCGCATCGTCGCCGCCGGCCATTCGTACGGCGCGAACACCGCGCTGCTGGCGGCGGGGGCGCGGGTCGAACGCGCCGGGCGCGTGGTCGACCTGCAGGAGCCGCGGCTGCGCGCCGCGATCGTCATCTCGGCGCCGCCGTTCTACGGCGAGGCCTCGCCGCGCCGTATCCTCGAGCCGGTCCGCATCCCCAGTCTGCATGTCACCGCGACCGAGGACGTCATCCGCATTCCCGGCTACTACAGCGGCGCCGAGGACCGCGTGGCGGTGTTCGAGGCGGTCGGCGGCCCGCGCAAGACGCTGGCGGTGTTCGCGGGGGGCTCGCACAGCATGTTCACCGACCGCGCCGGCACCGGCGGGGTGGAGCTCAACGCGCAGGTCAAGACGGCGACCCAGGCGCTGACGGGCGCCTTCCTGCGCAGCGTGCTCGACGACGACGACAGCGGGCTGCGCGCTTGGCCGCAGCGGCATGCGTCGATCGTCGCGCGGTTCGTCGCGCCGGCCTGACCGGGGGCGGGTCCTCGAGCGCGGAACGTTGCCGCGCCCGGCCGCGCGATACTCGGGGGTGACGCTTTCGCGGGAGCGTGCACCGCCACGATCCGCCCCACCTCCGATGATCCGCCGCCGATGACCCGTCCCCTCCAGCCCGCCGCGTCGCCGTCCCCGCCCCAGCCCGCCGCGCCGATCCGCGTCGAGCCCTGCGGCGATGCCTGGGTGATGGTCGACTGGGGCTCACATCCGCAGGCCAACGTTGCGGCGCGCGCGCTCGCCGCACGCCTGCGCACCGCACCGCAGCCGTTCTGCGCCGAAGCGGTCGCCGGCGTGCGCACGCTCGCCATGCGCATCGCCGTCGACGACCCATCGATTCCGCGGGGCCGGCAGCGCGAGGCCGCGCTCGACTGGCTGCGCGCGACCGCGTCCGAGGCCCTCGGCTGGCAGGCGCCGGCGGGCGGGCAGGTGGTGCTGCCGGCCTGCTACGACCCGGCGATGGCCCCGGACCTCGATGAGGTCGCCGCCGCCACGGGGCTCACCACCGGCGAGGTCGTCGCGATCCACAGCGGCTGCACCTTCACTGCGGAGGTCGTCGGTTTCATGCCCGGATTCGCCTATCTCGGCGGTCTCGATGCGCGGCTGAAGATCGATCGCCGCGCGTCGCCGCGGCCGCGGGTCCCCGAGGGCGGCATCGCGATCGCGGGCCTGCAGACAGCGGTCTACCCGAGCCCCACACCGGGCGGCTGGAGCCTGATCGGGCGCTGTCCGCTACGGCTGTTCGATCCGGTGCGCATGCCACCGGCGCTGATGAACGAGGGCGACACGCTGCGTTTCGAGCCGATCGACGCGGCGACCTTCGAGCGCCTGTGGGCCGCACGATGAGCGGGCAGGACAGCGTGATCGAGGTCGTGAAGGCCGGCCTGCTCGACAGCGTCCAGGACCTCGGCCGCCCCGGCCAGGCGCGCATCGCGCTGTCGCGCGGCGGGGCTATGGACCGATCGGCGATGACGCTCGCCAACGCGCTCGTCGGCAACATGCCGGACGCCGCGGGCCTGGAGATCACCGGCCCCGGCCCGACGCTGCGCCTGCACTGTGACCTCTGGCTCGCCACCGTCGGCGCCCGCCATGCGCTCTCGCGGCTGCCGGGCGAGGCCGGCGGGGCCCTCGCCCTCCCGACCGGCCGGCCGGTGTTCGTCCCCGCCGGCAGCGTGCTGCGCTGGCAGGCGCCGCCGGCGGGTTGGCGCAGTTGGATCGCTCTGGCCGGCGGGCTGGCCGTGCCGGCCGTGCTCGCAAGCCGCAGCGCACACCTGGCCTCCGGCATCGGACCGGCGCGCCTGGAGGCCGGCCGCCGGCTGCCACTGCACCCTCGGGCCGCCGAGCTGTCCAACCGCCGCGCGGCGGCGGTGCTCGGCCTGCCGGACGACCCCGATGCGACGCCGCCCTGGCGCCGCACCGCGCCCCGCTGGCGGGTCGCCGAGGACCTGCCGCCCGACTGGCCGGTGATCGAACTGCCGGTGCTGGCCGGGCGGCACCACGAGCTCCTGCCCGAGGCGGCCCGAGACGTGCTTTTCCAGCAGGACTGGACCGTCGGCGCGCAGAGCAACCGGCAGGGCCTGCGCCTGCACGGCCGGGCCCTCGATACCCTCGGCCTGCCTCAGCTCGCCAGCGAGCCGGTGAGCGTCGGTACGGTGCAGCTCCCGCCGGCCGGCGAGCCGGTGATCCTGCTGGCCGAGCACCAGACCACGGGCGGCTATCCTCGCATTCTGGAGGTGGCCAGCGCCGCCGAGCACCTGCTCGCCCAGGCCGGCGCGGGCTGCCGGATCCGGTTCCGACTCGTTGGACTGGACGAGGCCGACGACCTGGCGCGCCGCAGGGAGCGCGAACTCGAACTGCGGCTGGCGGGCGTGCGCCAAGCCTGCCCCGATCCCGACGCATGAGGCTTCGGAACCCCATGAGCACTCACCGTACATCCATCGACCTGAACGCCGACATGGGCGAGAGCTTCGGCGCCTGGCACCTGGGCGACGACGCCGCCCTGATGCCCTGCGTCACCTCGGCCAACGTCGCCTGCGGCTTCCACGCCGGTGACCCGTCGACCATCGCTGCGACGGTTGCGCTTGCGCTGCGCCACGGCGTCGCGATCGGCGCGCATCCGAGCCTGCCCGACCTGCAGGGCTTCGGGCGCCGCATGATGCAGGTCACTGAGGACGAGGTCTACGGCATGACGCTGTACCAGGCCGGCGCGGTGCGCGCCTTCGTCGAGGCGGCAGGCGGGCGCCTGCACCACCTCAAGGCCCACGGCGCGCTGTACAACATGGCCGCGAAGGACGCGGCGCTGTCGCGTGGGCTGGTCCGCGCCGTCAAGGCGCTGGGTGGTGGCGTGAAGATGTACGTGCTCTCCGGCAGTCCGATGGAGGCGGTCGCGCGCGACGCCGGCCTCGAGGTGCGCTGTGAGGTGTTCGCCGACCGGCGCTACATGCCCGACGGCACGCTCGCCCCGCGCACGCGTCCCGACGCGCTGATCACCGACGAGGCCGAGTCGGTCGCGCAGGTGCTGCGCATGGTCCGCGAGGGCCGCCTGACCGCGGTCGACGGCTCTGTGGTGGCGGTGCGCGCCGACACCGTCTGCATCCACGGCGACAAACCGACCGCGGTGCCCTTCGTGCAGGCGCTGCGCCGCGCGCTCGGGGCGGAGTCGGTCGAGGTGATGGCGGGCTGAGCGCTGCGCGGCGCCCGAGCCCGGCCGATGCGGCCGGATCGGAAGGTCCGGCCCTCGCCCGCTATCATGCGGGCTGGCCGCCGCACCCCGCGCCGCCCGCACGCCATGTCCCGCCTCCCGCCCAAGCCCCCCAGGTCCCCGCAGCCGGTCCCCGACCGCGCCGCGAACCACGCCAACCCCGACCATCCGAGGCTGTCCAAGCGGATGGGCGAGCTCGGCCTGTGCTCGCGTCGTGAGGCCGATGACTGGATCGCCCGGGGATGGGTGAAAGTCGACGGGCGCGTCGTCAGCGAGCTCGGCACGCGCGTCTCGCCGCAGGCGCGCATCGAGGTCGAGCGGGCGGCCGCGCGCCAGCAGGCCGAGCGGGTGACGATCCTTCTGAACAAGCCGATCGGTTTCGTGTCCGGGCAGGCCGAGGACGGTTACCGGCCGGCCGCGGTGCTGCTGCGCCCCGAGAACCGCTGGGCCGAGGATCCGTCGCCGACGCGCTTCGACGCGACGCACCTGCGGGGCCTGGCGCCCGCCGGGCGCCTCGACATCGACTCGACCGGACTGCTGGTGTTCACCCAGGACGGGCGCATCGCCAAGCACCTGATCGGCAGCGAGTCCGAGGTCGAGAAGGAGTATCTGGTGCGGGTCGAGGGCCGGCTGCCGGAGCGCGGTATGGCGCTGTTGCGCCACGGGCTCGAGCTCGACGGCGTGACGCTGCGGCCGGCCGAGGTCTCGTGGCTGAACGACGACCAGCTGCGCTTCGTGCTGCGCGAAGGCCGCAAGCGGCAGATCCGCCGCATGTGCGAGGCCGTCGGCCTCGCGGTGACCGGCTTGAAGCGCGTGCGCAGCGGCGGCGTGCCGCTCGGTGCGCTGCCCGTGGGCCAATGGCGCTACCTGCGCCGCGACGAGAGGTTCTGAGTGACGAGCGATACACCGGCTGCGGCCGCGACCGAGCACCCCGTGATCCGCTGGAGCGAGGCGGGCATCGAGCATTCGGCGCGCTGGCGCTCCGAGCGCGGCGCGCCGCCGCCCAAAAGCGTGGCGATCGCCGACGACACCCTGTCCGCGGACGAGGCCTACGGCTTGGCCTGCCAGGGTATGGCGCTGCTCTGGCGCGGGGACTTCCAGAACGCGCGGCAGATGCTGACGGCGCTGGCGACCCGGGCCGATCGAAAGCCGCGGCGCGCGGTGAAGGCGGGCAAGGACGCGAAGGGCGGCCGGGACGGCCAGGGCACCAAGGACGCTCCGGCTTTCGTGGCACCCGCGAAGTCGCCGGTCGAGCTCTTCAACCTGCAGCGCCAGGCCCGCTCGCAGCGGGCGCGCACGCTCGGCATGCTGCTGATCCCGCTCGAGGACGGCCACGCGATCCCGCTGCGGCGCGCGCCCGACCTCAAGCGCGCCTGCACCGAGGCCTGGGGGCCGGCAGACGGCCCGTCGGTGGTGTCCATGCGCGAACTGCTCGGCGTGAACGGCGCTCACGAGTGGCGCGCCAACGGCATCGAGGTGCCCGCGATCGGCGCTCGCATTCATCCGCACTACGGCGTGTTCGCGCCGACCCGCGCCGAGTACGTCGAGCTGGTGGCGAAGGCGCCGCTGCCGCGCGCGGCCGCCGCGCTCGGCACCGCTTTCGACGTCGGCACCGGCACCGGTGTGCTGGCCGCCGTGCTGGCCAGGCGCGGGCTCGCGAGGATCGTCGCGACCGACATGGACCCGCGGGCGCTCGCCTGCGCACGCGAGAACGTCGAGCGCCTCGCCCTCGGCGAGCGCGTGGCGGTCGTGCAGGCCGACCTGTTCCCCGACGGCCGCGCCGAGCTCATCGTCTGCAACCCGCCGTGGGTGCCGGCGCGGCCGAGCTCGCCGCTCGAGCGCGGCGTCTACGACGCCGACGGCCGCATGCTCGAGGGTTTCCTCGCCGGACTCGCCGCGCACCTCGCGCCCGGCGGCGAGGGCTGGCTGATCCTGTCTGACCTGGCCGAGCATCTCGGCCTGCGCACCCGTGCCGAGCTGCTCGCGGCGATCGAGGCCGCGAGCCTGAAGGTGCTGGACCGGATCGACGTCAAGCCCGCGCACAAGCGTGCATTCGATGCGACCGATCCGCTGCACGCGGCGCGCTCGCGCGAGACCACCTCGCTCTGGCGGCTCGCCGCCATGCCCTGAGGCGGGCGCCGCGGCCGGCTGTCATGCCGATGACACGTTCGCCCGGTATCATTCGAAATATCTAGAACATTCGAAAGCCGGATCGGCGACCGCCGTGCCCCGGCTCTGCCAGCCATGCGTGTGGGTATCAACGGAATGGGCCGGATCGGCCGACTCGCCCTGCGGGCTGCGTTCGGCGCTGCGGAGCGTGGTGGAGACGATCCCCGCGAGGGCAATCGCCTCGACGTCGTCCACGTCAACGAGCTCAAGGGCGGGGCGGCCGCCACCGCGCACCTGCTGACCTTTGATTCGGTGCAGGGCCGCTGGCGGGCCGACATCGCGGCCGAGGGCGAGGACAGCGTGCGCATCGGCGAGCGGCCTCTGCGGTTCACCTCGTACGCAAGTCCGGCCGAGATCCCGTGGGGCGAGCTCGGGGTGGACCTCGTGCTTGAATGCACTGGCAAGTTCCTCACGCCCGAGACGCTGCGGGGCCACCTCGATCGCGGCGCGAAGCGGGTGATCGTCGCCGCCCCGGTCAAGGTCGGCGACGTGCTCAACATCGTCGTGGGTGTCAACGACGGGCTCTACGATCCGGCACACCATCGCATCGTCACCGCCGCGTCCTGCACGACGAACTGTCTGGCGCCGGTCGTGAAGGTGGTGCACGAAGCGATCGGCATCCGCCATGGACAGATCACGACCATTCACGACCCGACCAACACCAACTTGGTCGTCGATGCGCCCCACAAGGACCTGCGTCGGGCGCGCAGCGCGATGCTCAGCCTCGCCCCGACTACTACCGGCAGCGCGACCGCGATCGCCCTGATCTACCCGGAGCTGCGCGGCAAGCTGAACGGCCATGCCGTCCGCGCGCCGGTGCTCAACGCCTCGCTGACCGACTGCGTGTTCGAGATGAAGCGCGAGACCAGCGCCGAGGAGGTCAACGCGCTGTTCGAGCAGGCCGCGCGCGGTCCGCTCGCCGGCATCCTCGGCTACGAGACGCGACCGCTCGTCAGCGCCGACTATGCACGCGACACCCGCAGCGCGATCGTCGACGCGCCGTCCACGATGGTCACCGATGGCACGCTGCTCAAGGTCTATGCCTGGTACGACAACGAGATGGGCTACGCCTGTCGGATGGTCGATCTCGCCTGCCTGATGCAGGCGCGCGGCGCCCTCTGACCGGGGCCTACGCGATGAACGAGGGCACCCGCAACTACGCGACCGTCACCGCGGCCTACTGGGGCTTCACGCTCACCGACGGCGCGCTGCGGATGTTGGTGCTGCTGCACTTCTACCGGCTGGGCTACTCGCCGTTCACGCTTGCCTTCCTGTTCCTGCTGTACGAGGCCGCCGGCATCGCGGCCAACCTGATCGGCGGCTGGCTCGCGACCCGCTACGGCATCGCGCGGATGCTCGCGGTGGGGCTGTCGACGCAGATCGCCGGCTTTCTGCTGCTCTCGGCGCTGTCGCCCGACTGGAGCGCGGCGATGTCGGTGGCCTGGGTCGTCGTCGCGCAGGGCATCTGCGGCGTGGCCAAGGACCTGACCAAGACCGCGAGCAAATCCGCGATCAAGCTGACCGCGGGCAGCGCCTCCGGACAGCTCTTCAGGTGGGTGGCGTTCTTCACCGGCAGCAAGAACGCGATGAAGGGCGTGGGCTTCTTCGCGGGCGGACTGCTGCTGCAGGCGCTCGGTTTCCAGGCGGCGCTGTGGACCATGGCCGGGCTGCTTGCGCTGGTGCTGGCGGGCGTCCTCGCCTGGGTGCCGCCGCTGATGGGGCGCGCCAAAGCATCGAAGTCGGCGCGCGAGCTGTTCGCCAAGAACCGCGGCATCAATCTGCTGGCAGCCGCGCGCGTCGCGCTCTTCGGCGCCCGCGACGTCTGGTTCGTCGTCGGCGTCCCGGTGTTCCTCTACTCGGCGGGCTGGACCTTCACGATGGTCGGCGCCTTTCTCGCGCTGTGGACGATCGGCTACGGACTGGTGCAGGCAGCGGCGCCCGCAGTCGTGCGCCGCAGCGCCGACGGCCTGTCCGCCGAGGTGCCGGCCGCGCGCCTGTGGTCGGGGCTGCTCGCGATCGTGCCGATCGGACTGGCCGCGCTCGTCGTGGCCGAGGTCGACCATCTCGAGTGGGTGGTGGTCGCCGGGCTGGGCCTCTTCGGCATCGCGTTTGCGGTCAACTCGTCCGTGCACTCGTACCTGATCCTCGCGTACGCGGGCTCGGAGAAGGCCGCCGAGGACGTCGGCTTCTACTACGCCGCGAACGCACTCGGCCGGTTCCTCGGCACGCTGATGTCCGGGGTGCTGTACCAGTGGGGCGGTCTCGTCTGGTCGCTGACCGGCTCGGCGGCGATGCTCCTCGCCTGCTGGCTGGTCACGCTTGCGCTGCCGACCTCTGTCCCCGCGCGTCTCGGCGCGACGCCTAGCCCCTCTCCTCAGATGGAGTCCTGACATGTCCTCCCGCGCCCACACGGTGCTGTTCATCTGCTCGCACAACTCGGCCCGCTCGATCATGGCCGAGGGCATCCTCAGCAGCCTGGCCGACGGTCGGTTCATTGCGTACTCGGCCGGCAGCCACCCGACGGGCGAGGTCCACCCGCTGGCGCTCGCGACCCTCGAGTCGATGCGCATGCCGACCGAGGGCTACCGCAGCAAGGCGTGGTCGGAGTTCGCCGCCCCCGGCGCCCCCAGCCTCGATTTTGTATTCACCGTTTGCGACACCGCGGCGGGCGAAGTCTGTCCGGTCTGGCCCGGACAGCCGCTGACCGCCCATTGGGGCGTCGCCGACCCGGCCGCCTTCCAGGGCTCCGAGGCCGAGACCCACCAGTGCTTCCGTGACACGGCAATCGTGCTCAAGCGGCGCATCGAGCTCCTGCTCGCGCTGCCGCTCGCCTCGCTCGACCGGCTCGCGATCCAGCGGGCGGTCGACGACATCGGCCGGGGCTGAACCGGATCCATCGCGCCGCAGCGCGGCGTGCCGGATCCGTCGGCGCTTGCCGGAACGAGACATTTCGAGGATAGTGGAAACATGGAAGAGAACGACGCGGTCGTGATGCTCGCTGCCATGGCCCAGGGGATGCGGCTGCGCGTCTTCCGGGCGCTGGTCGGGGCTGCCCCCGCCGGCATGACCCCCGGGACCCTGTCGGTGCTGCTCGACGTCCCGGCCTCGACGCTGTCGTTCCACCTCAAGGCGCTGCAGACCGCCGGTCTCGTGACCCAGGTGCGCGACGGGCGGCACCTGATCTATCGGCCATCGCTCGCGCGCATGAACGCGCTGCTGGCGTACCTCACCGACCACTGCTGTCAGGGCGAGGGCGGCTGCGCGCCGGTGCGACTCACGCTTCCGGCACCGGTCCGGGCGGCCAAGACGTCCGCATGAGCTCGGCCCCGGATCCGACAGGCGGGACGCGCCCTGCGGGCCGCGCGTCGATGAGCGCCTTCGAGCGCTGGCTGACCCTGTGGGTGGCCCTGTGCATCGTCGCCGGGATTGCGCTCGGGCAGGTGCTGCCCGGCCCGGTGCAGGCGATCGGCCGCATGGAGATCGCGCAGGTCAACCTGCCGGTGGGCCTGTTGATCTGGGTGATGATCGTGCCGATGCTGCTGAAGGTCGACTTCGGCGCGCTGCACCAGGTGGCCTCGCACTGGCGCGGCATCGGCGTGACTCTGTTCGTGAACTGGGCCGTCAAGCCGTTCTCCATGGCCTTGCTGGCTTGGCTGTTCGTGCGCCATGTGTTCGCGCCTTACCTGCCCGCCGAGCAGCTCGACAGCTACGTGGCCGGCCTGATCCTGCTGGCGGCGGCGCCCTGCACGGCGATGGTGTTCGTCTGGAGCCGCCTGGTGGACGGGCATCCGCTGTTCACGCTCTCCCAGGTCGCGCTCAACGACACGATCATGGTCTTCGCGTTCGCGCCCATCGTCGCGCTGCTGCTCGGACTGTCGTCGATCACCGTGCCCTGGGACACCTTGCTTGCTTCGGTGGTCCTGTACATCGTGGTGCCGGTCGTGCTCGCGCAGCTCTGGCGCCGTCGGCTGCTGGCCCGCGGGCCGGGCGTCCTCGAGGCGGTGCTGGCGCGGATCGGACCGTGGTCGATCGCCGCGCTGCTCGCAACACTGGTGCTGCTGTTCGCGTTCCAGGGCGAGGCGATCCTGCGCCAGCCGCTGGTGATCGCGATGCTCGCGGTGCCCATCCTGATCCAGGTCGTTTTCAACGCCTGGCTCGCCTACTGGCTCAACCGTCGGCTCGGCGAGGCGCATGCGGTCGCCTGTCCGTCGGCGCTCATCGGCGCGAGCAACTTCTTCGAGCTTGCGGTCGCCGCGGCGATCAGCCTGTTCGGCTTCGAGTCGGGTGCCGCGCTGGCGACCGTGGTGGGCGTGCTGATCGAAGTGCCGCTGATGCTGCTCGTGGTGCGCAGTGTGAACCGCAGCAAGGGCTGGTACGAATCGGGCCTGCGGCCCGGCTGAATCCGATCACATCGGCCGGCGCGTGCCGGCGAAGGAGCGTCATCGTGTCGAAGATCACCGGATCGTTCACGTTGCGCCCGGCCACGTCCGCCGACTGGCCGGCCGTGGCGGGGCTGCTCGAGGCGCACGGCCTGCCGCTGCAGGGCGCCCAGGCGAACCTGCCGAGCACGGTGCTGGCGGTCGCCGCAGGCGACGTGCTCGGCTGCGCCGCGGCCGAGGTCCACGGCCGCGTCGCGTTGCTGCGCTCGGTGGCGGTGGCGCCGGGGCTCGCGGACCGCGGGATCGGCGGCGCGCTCGTCGCCGCCGTGCTCGGCGAGGCCCGCCGGCGCGACCTGCGCTCGATCCATCTGCTGACCACTACCGCGCCCGACTGGTTCACCCGCTTCGGTTTTGCGCGCGAGCCGATCGGGCAGGCGCCGGGGGCGCTGGCCGCCTCGGCGGAACTGCAGGGGGCGTGCCCGGCGTCGGCGGTGTTCATGTCGCTGCCGCTGCGGGTGCCCGGGCAGACGCAGGCGCGGCACACCCCCCATGCGGACGGCCTGCCGGTCGCGGTCATCGGCGCGGGGCCGGTCGGGCTGGCTGCGGCGGCGCGACTGCTCGAGCGTGGCATCGAGCCGCTGGTGCTGGAGGCGGGCGCCTCGGTCGGTGCGAACCTGCTCGACTACGGGCATGTGCGCCTCTTCTCGCCCTGGCGCTTCGACGTCGATCCGGCGATCGCCGCCCGCCTCGAGGCAGGCGGCTGGCAGGCACCGCCCGCCGAGGACCTGCCGCTGGCGCGCGACCTGGTCGAGCGCGTGCTGCGGCCGTTTGCGGCGCTGCCCGAGGTGGCGCGCTGTCTGCGGCTCGGCACCCGGGTCACAGGCATCGCCCGCGAGGGCTTCGACAAGACTCGGAGCGCCGGTCGCGAGGCTGCCCCGTTCGTGATCCGCGCGCTGCAGGACGGCCGCCCGATCACGCTGCGCGCTCGCGCCGTGATCGACGCGAGCGGTACCTGGACGACGCCGAATCCGCTCGGCGCGAGCGGCCTGCCGGCACTCGGCGAGGCGGAACATGCGGCGTCGATCGTGCACGGCCTGCCGGACGTTCTCGGACGCGATCGCGCCCGCTACGCCGGGCGACGCACGCTCGTGGTGGGCGCCGGGCATTCGGCGGCCAACGTGCTGCTCGACCTCGCCGCGCTCGCGCGCGAGGTGCCCGGCACGCGGCTCGTGTGGGCCACGCGCTCGGTGTCGCTCGCACGCGTCTTCGGTGGCGGCGAGGCCGACGGCCTGCCCGCGCGCGGGCAGCTCGGTACCTCGCTCGCCGCACTGCACGCCGGCGGCGGCCTGGAGTTCGTCGGCGGCCTTCACGTGACGGCCCTCTCGAGCGACGGACCCGGCACGGGCGACGGGCATCCGCTCGTCGTCGAAGGCACCTTGCCCGATGGCCGCACGCAGCGCATCGAAGGCATCGACCAGATCGTCTGCGCGACCGGGCAGCGGCCCGATCTGTCGATGACGCGCGAGCTGCGCGTGGCGCTCGACCCGTGGCTCGAATCGGCCGCTGCGCTCGGGCCGCTGATCGACCCGAACTTGCACAGCTGCGGCACCGTGCGGCCCCACGGGCATCGCGAGCTCGGCCACCCCGAGCCGGGCCTCTACACCGTCGGCATCAAGAGTTACGGCCGCGCGCCGACCTTCCTGATGGCGACGGGTTTCGAGCAGGTGCGCTCGGTGGTCGCGGCGATCGCGGGCGATCTCGGATCGGCCGACCGCGTCGAACTCCATCTGCCGCAGACGGGCGTGTGCGGCGTCGCGCGCGCGCCTGCGATGCCGACCGTCGCGGCATCATGCACGCCCGGAGGCACATCGAGCACCGCCTCGTTCA
Source organism: Burkholderiaceae bacterium (assembly GCA_044368415.1). GTDB lineage: Bacteria > Pseudomonadota > Gammaproteobacteria > Burkholderiales > Burkholderiaceae_E > UBA4615. The sequence goes on along the minus strand of JBIPLJ010000004.1, from coordinate 13,681 downwards.
CTGCCGGATAGACGGTCACGCCGCCCGAGATGATCATGTGCTTTTTGCGGTCGCAGAGGTATGCAGACCCGGCCCACCGGCGCGCCGCCGCCGGCGCAGAATGGCGGCATGGACACCTCCGCGCTCCACGACGCCTCGACCGGGGACCTGCCGTCCCGGCGTGGCCTGGCCTTCGCCCGCCACTTTGTCGGCCTGAACACCGTCAGCCACAACTCGAACCTCGAGCTCATCGACGTCGTGCGCGACGAGTTGAAGCGCCTGGGCGTGGCGAGCCGCCTGACGTGGAACGAGGACCGGACCAAGGCGAACCTCTTCGCCACGCTGGGCGAGGGCAAGCCGGCCGGCGTCATCCTGTCGGGCCACACCGACACCGTGCCCTGGGACGGGCAGGACTGGACGCTTGATCCGCTGGGCGCCGTGGTCCGCGATGGCCGGCTGTACGGCCGCGGCTCGGCCGACATGAAGGGCTTCATCGGCCTAGCCCTGGGGCAGGCGGAGCGTTTCCTCGCGAGCGACGCGCCGTTCGCGGTCCACTTCGCGTTCACCTACGACGAGGAGACCGGCTGCTTCGGCGTCAAGGAGCTGCTTGCCGACCTGCGCGACGCCGGCATCGCGCCGCTCGCCTGCATCATCGGCGAGCCGACCAGCATGGTCCCGGCGATCGCTCACAAGGGCGTGCACCGCTGGCGCTGCTGCGTGCGCGGCAAGGAGGCGCACTCGTCGCTGACGTCGCAATCGGTCAACGCGATCGAGATGGCCGCGCGGGTGATCGGCCGGCTGCGCGACCTGGCCGAGCGCCTCGAGGCCGAGGAGCCGCGTCACCAGGGCTTCGACGTGCCGTGGTCGACGGTCAGCGTCGGGCAGTTCCACGGCGGCATCGCCGACAACGTGGTGCCGCGAGACGCCGAGTTCCGCTACGAGTTCCGTGACCTGCCGACCGCCGACGTCGGCGCGATGCAGGCCGAGGTGCTCGGCTACGCGCGCGGGCTGGAGCCGGCGATGAAGCGCGTCGCGCCCGCCGCGGGCTTCTCGTTCGAGCCCATCTGCGAGGTGCCGAGCTTCCTCGGCTCGGCCGCCGATCCGGTCACCCGGATGGCGCAGCGTCTGTCGGGCGAGGCCGGGACGACGCTGGTGGCCTTCGGCACCGAGGCCGGGCTCTTCAAGCGTGCAGGCATTCCGTCGGTGGTCTGCGGCCCGGGCAGCATCGCACAGGCGCACCAGCCCGATGAGTACGTGAGCCTGGAGCAGCTGGCGCGCTGCGAGCGTTTCCTGCAGGGCCTGGCCGGCAGCCGCGGGATCGGATGATCGCCGCGGTGCCCCGGGCGACGGACACGCGTCCGTCGCCGGTAGGCGTGGTGGCTAGGTCGAGGCCGGCCGCGAGCGGCGGCCCGGTGCCGGCGGCGGCACGTAGCCAGCGACCCGGTACAGGCTGGCGTCGATCCGCTCGCCGTCGTTGAAGCGGGTCACCACACAGGCGATGACGGCGCCCTTGGCGACCAGCTCGGAGCCGAATTGGCGGACGGCGGCCAGCGGCGCGCCAGTCTCGGCGGAGATCTCGAAGTCGAGTCGCTCGTGGTGCTTGCGGATGCAGGCCAGGACAGCGGCCTGGTCGTGGGCGGCCATCTCAGCCGCGCCGCAGGTTCGGCAGCGAGGGTCCACGCGGGGCGGCGGGACCGTCCTTGTGGCGGAAATTGATCCGTCCCTTGCTGAGATCGTAGGGCGACATCTCGAGGGTGACGTGATCGCCGGCGAGGATCCGGATGCGGTGCTTGCGCATCTTGCCCGACGCGTAGGCGGTGACTTCCACGCCATTCTCGAGCGTGACGCGGAACCGGGTCTGCGGCAGCACCTCGCTGACGACGCCTCCCAACTCGATGAGCTCTTCCTTCGACATCTGCACTCCTGAAAGGTCGCCCCGCACCCCGCGACCGGCGGAGACTGGAACGACCGGACCGATCTCGACCCTCGCGTGGCGACACGGAGGAGGGGGCGAAGTCGGTTGAGGCGGCTTCGACACCGCCTGGGAGGACCCGCCACCGTGCGCGTCGCGCCGAGGGCCAGGGTCCGTACGGGCGCCCGACCCCTTGGCGGGGGTGGGCGTCGAGTCTGTCGCAGGGGGTGCTGATCGGCCACGAATGCAGCCGGGGCAGCCCGGGGGCCACTCGAACCCATAGTGTACGCCTGTCGACCGCCCGGCGTCTCGAAGAATGCGCTGGATCACCCGGTAGGCCTCGAGCGGCGTCTGGCGGTATGCCTTGATGCCCAGCGCCACGAGGGCCTCGGGGTAGATCAGGCGCTCAGGGAGCCAGCATCTTCAGCAGGGCCGAGGTTGGCCTTGATGCGGTGCACCTGCGCGCTCAGCCATCCATAAGCCACGCGCTCCTGCTCCAGCCGTAGCCTTGGCCGGAACCGATCGAATCGAAGGTCGTCGTAGACAGCCTGCTCGTCGGTCGTGAGCCGCGACAAGTCGTGGCGCGCCGGCTCGGGCTCCTCGCCCCAATGCGAGCGATGCGCATGCAGCGTCTCCCGGTCCATGAGCAACGACGTCGCGTGCGGAAAACAGCCACGCAGTTGGTCGAGGATGGCGAAACCGTGGGTGTCGATATCGCCCCAGTAGTGCAGTGGGCATCGATGTAGCCACGCAGCGCGCGCCAGCGCCTCCCAACCGTAGCCAGCGCCGAACACGACGATCGCCCGCGCCACCTGAGGGAAGGCGAGGAAGTTGGTTTCGTTCTCAGTGACAAAAACGCACTCCACGGGCAGCGCCAGGTCGGCAAAACTTGCAGCGTCCAGTGTGACGTCAGACAGCCGCGGGCAGCCAGGCAGGCCGAGCACCGCCCGATCGAGCGGACGAAACCGAATCCGGACCGGTTTGTCCTGGAAACCGAATCGGCGAACAAACTGACTTGTACCGTTCGCTGAAGGTTCGATCGCCTCCGGCAGCAAGGCCGTGTCGAGCAGCTCGGTCAACACGGCGCGGTGGGCCTCGATGAACTTGCTGTCCACCCCGGGCACATCAACCTGTCGCAGGTAGACGCCAGGGCGAGGATGAGCCTGTAGCCACGCAACGACCGCCAGGAGGCGCTCCCAGCGGTCGGCCACTTCCAACGCTTGCAACGGGCGCCGAGACATCCACGCCAACACCGCCGGCTGCGCGGCCGCCGTCTGCCGCCATAGATCCGAGAAGCGATGCGCCTGTCGAGTCTTGCCAATGAAGGCCAGGGCGTCAGACAGCGTGTCGATCCAGACGGTTGCAGGCAGCCGTTGCGCACCCTGCACGCGGTGATTCCACTCCCGCCATTCAATCCGGAGGTGCGGCGTTCCGGCCACTGCGCGCACCCAGTCACGCACCGCCTCGAAGCGGTCGGACAGGTCCGCAGCGCCGGGGGCCTTCAGCCTCAGACGCTGGGGCCAGGAGATGGCATTTGATACCGTTGCACGCAACAGGTCCGCTCGATCCCACTGGCGCTGCACTTGGGCGCGCAGATCCGAAGCCGTGGTCCAGCTCATGGTGCCGCGCCGCCTCCAGTCACCGTTGTGTCGGCCGTCCCTGCAGCCTTCTGCGCCCGGTACGCTTCGATCGACAGGCAACGCAGCCGCGAGTCGAACCCGCCCTCGTTGTGCACGAACCCCACACTGGACACGAAGGGCTCGATGATGTGGATCTTCTGCAGCGGCGTGACGATCAGCAACTGCAGGTTGAGCTGCTGGAAGAGGCGCAGCCCGTACTGCGCCGACTCGTCCGACCCGCGCCCGAAGGCCTCGTCGATGACCACGAAGCGGAATGACCGCGAACGCACCGCACCCCATTCCAGACCGAACTGATAGGCCAGGCTCGCGGCCAGCACGGTGTAGGCCAGCTTCTCCTTCTGACCCCCCGACTTGCCACCCGAATCCGAGTAGTGCTCGTGCTCGGCACCGTCGGCGCGCCAACGCTCGCTGGCCGAGAACAGGAACCCGTTGCGCACGTCGCTGACCTTGGCGGTCCAGCGTCGGTCGGCATCCGACAGTCCTTCACGGCCCCGGAAGCGGTCGATGATGGCCTTGACCTGCAGGAACTTGGCTTCCGAATACTGTTCGTCGGCCGAGCCTGTCATCGCGCCCTCGGTGCAGGCCCGCAGATCCTGCTGGAAGTCCCGGATCTCGGCATCCGGGCTGGGCAGCGCCACCACCTTGATGTACCGGCCGGGGTTGTAGTCGATGGCTTGGAGCGACTGGTTGATGGCGCCGACACGCGCCTTGATCGTCTCCCGCTCGCGGGCGAGCTGAGCGTTGAAGCTGGCGATCTCGTTGATGGTGTTGACGTTGAGCAACTCCTTGAAGCGCGCCTCGAACCGCGGCAGGTCATCGCCCTGTAAGCCGGCGAGCATCCGCTCGTACTCCGGCAGCGCCGCTAGGCTCACGTCCATCTCCACGGTCTCGGCTTTGAATTCCTCTTTGAAGCCGCGCATGGCATTCACGATCCGTTCGGTCAGACGGGCCAGCCGCTTGTCCTCCGCGTCGATGCGCTCCTGCAGCCACTTGCGAACCTCCTGCTCGCGGTTGTCGCAGGACTCGACCGTGAGTTGATGATCGTCCAGCGCTTGCGAACGCCAGCCGTCCAGATGCGCGATCTGCGCCTCGGTCAGCGGCGCATCGGACCAAAGCGCGCGGGCCTGATCGCGCAACGCTTGCGCTGCTTCTTGCTTCGTGGCGACCGCTGCGCGCTTGTCGCGGGCCGCATCGCGCTGGCCTTCCACCTCCGTGAGACGTCCTTGCACGGCCTCGAGCTGGCGCCCCAAGGCTTGCAGGGTGTCGGACGCGGCCTCCAGCTTCGCGCGTTCCTCGGTGAGTGCGGCAATCTGGCGGGCGGGGCTCATCCAGTCGATGTCGGCGAAGCGCGTGAACTCTTCGAGCTTGCTGAGCACATCCAGTCGGCTCCGCAGTTCGTTGCGGGCCTGTTGGATCTCGCCGATACGCTGCCCCAGCGTGGCCAGCCTGGCCTCGAGACGCGCCCGCTGGTCTCGCAAGGCACGCAGCTTGTCGGCATTGCTCCAGCCCAGCACATAGCGGCCGCGGTCGTCGATACGGCTGCGGTCATCCTTCTCGTGGCGCCCGCTCGGGTCCTTGATCTGACCGGCGCGCGTGATGGCGCGCGCCTCGCGGCGGAACTGCTCGCCCGTGTCAGAGCAGGCGACGTCGAAGCGCTGGCGAAGCTCCTGCTCCAGCCACTCGTAGTGCGGCGAATCCGGCTTGACGACCAGCTTTCGAACCAGCGACTTAGGATGTAGACCCGCGCCCTGGGCAGCTCGCCGAACACGCATATGGAAGTACACCAGCCGGGCGTTCAGCTGCTGGTGGTCCACCCAGTCCGCAACGCTCGTGTAGTGCACGTCCGGGACCAAGAGTGCGAGGCCGAAGCCGCGCAGCAAGCGCTCAGCGGCACCTTCCCAATCGCGCTCGTCGTCACGCACCTGGATGAGCTCGCCTGCGAAGGGCAGTTCGTCTTCGCCGATCGACAGCGCGGAACACAGCGCATCGCGGATGCGGACCTGGGCGGCGTCGATGTTGCTCTTGCGCCGCTGGAGACTCTCGATCTCGTCGGACAAGGCGGCGTGTTCTTCACGGCCTTTGCGGAAAGAGAAGTCCTCCTCGCGCTCGCGGTTGTCCAGGTCGGCAATGCGCTCGCGCAAGCCCTCGGCCCGCTGGGCAGTGCCCTGCTGCTGGGCGAGGAAGGCGGCTTCCTCGGCCGGCGCCGCTTCATCGATACGGGCCAGCAGCTGCAGGAAGCGGTCCGACTTCTTCTGGCGTTGTTCCTTGTCCAGTGCCAGACGGCGGATCTCCGCTGCCAGTTCCTCCAGGCGATCACCGCCGTTGTCTCGCAGAGCGCGCTCCAGGCGGCCGAGCTCGAGGCGCTCGGTCTCGCGCTGCGTATCCAGGCGCTCGATCTGCACATCGAGCCGGGCCGCCTCCTCGGTCAGCAAGCCAAGGCGGCGGTCCAGCAGATCGCCCTTGAGGCGGGCGAAATACGGCCGAAGCTGGTCGCGAGCCTCCCGCCAGTGCTGAATCGCGGCCCGCAGCGACTGGTGGCGCTCACCGTCCTCGACCAATGGCGTCAGCACGTCCACTTGCCGCTTGGCCTTGAGCACGGCCTGATGGGCGCGGTCCAGATCATCGAAGTGGCGGATCAGCGCTTCGATGCGGCTGCCCACGTCGAAGGGCTCCAGCATATGGCTGCGCACGAAGTCGGTGAGGTTGCCCACCGACTTCATCGACACCGTCTGGTGGAACAGCTCCAAGGCCTGTTCGTGCTCGATGCCGAAGCGCCGGCGGAGCCAGGCCCCGTAGGGCGGGAAGCTGTCGAACAGCTCGCAGTTCGCACCACGCAGCTTCTTGCGCAGGGCGGCGATGTCACTGCCGAAGCCGCAGAAGTCATCGGTGATCGTCAGCGGCCTCTCGGCCGCCACGAACAAGCGTGCGGGCGCGCCCTGCGGGTCCTTCAGCCAGAAGACCTGAGCCAGCGTCACGGCCTGGTCATAGCCCTCGTTGCGGAACACGCCGAGGATGACCGAGTAGCTCGATGCATCGCGCAGCGCCACCGGCCGGGCGCTGCCCGTGACCTCGTTGCGCTCGCTCTTGTAGTGGCCCAGCACGTAGGAGCGCAAGGACCGCTCGCGGGAATCCGCGCCGGCGGCCTTGTTGTAGGCCACGCGATGCGCCGGCACCAACAAGGTGGTGATGGCATCGACCAGCGTGGACTTGCCGGAGCCAATGTCGCCCGTGAGCAGGCCGTTGCGCCCGTCGAGCTCGTAGCGCCAAACCCGCTTGTCGAAGGTGCCCCAGTTGAGCACTTCCAGCCGCTGCAGCCGAAAGCCCACCCGGGTGTCGTCGGCCACGAAGTCCAGGCCGAGCGTCGGTGCCTCAAACATCGGCCCCTCCCTTGCGGGGCGCCTTCGTGCCGATCGATTCAGCCGGGGCGTCGGAAACGGCTGTCCGGTAGACCTCCAGCCGCGCATCGAACTCCGCCAGCCACTGAGCGTCGACAAAGGCCTTCAGGATGCGTCGCACCTCGTAGTGGCCTCTGTCCTGCCCGGCCGTGTGTCCACTGCCTGCGGCAGCCTTGAGCCGGCGCAGAAACCCCAGATCGACCACCTTGGAAATCGTTGTGTCCACCTGGTCGACCAGCCGGGCCTCGTTGGTGCTCGCGGGCAGGAACACCCGCATCAGCTCGGCGATCTCGTCACGCGAGAGCACCAAGCGCGTGTCGGCACCACTGGCATCGAATTCGGCCAAGCGCTTGCGCAGCAGCGCCAGCATCAGGCTCACCGGGTAGGACAGCGGCCGGCGTACGACGAGCCTCGGCAGCCGGGGCGCCCCCTCGGCCTCGTCCGGGTCCGGGCGACTCTTCAGGAAGGCGTGACCCTCCGCCTCGTCCAGCACCAGATCGAGCAGCAGCACGGCAGCCTGTTCCCTCACCCGCGCCTGCAGGCGCAGCAGGCTCGCCCACAGGCGTTCGTCGTCCTCGCGGTAGAGCACACCCTTGAGCAGGTGCACCAACAGCTGCGACAGCTCGGGCACCGCCGGGAGCGCGACGGGCGGGGACTCATCGGGATCGTCTCGGCTTCGGCGAAACTCGCTTTGCTCGGTTTCGTGCAGTGCGTCGTTCATGGTCTCTCTCCTCGGTCCGCCCGAGCCTTCAGCGGGTGAAGATCACGCGGGGCAAGCGAGCCTCCCGCACCACAGCATCGCCCGCTGCGCTGCGGGCCTCCCAGCGGATCGGCTCTTCCACGGCTTCGTCGACGAGTGCGCGCAGGCCATCGGGCAGGCTGCTGCCATCGCCAGCGTGGGCCAGCTCCAGATACGCCACCAGCTCGGCCAGGCCCTGGTGCAGGGGCTCGGCATCGAGCAACTCGCGCAGCGTGATCTGCGGCTGGCGGCGCAGCGCACGCTGGACGGCCGAGCGCAGGCGCGCCTTGTCCACCACGATCTGGTCGAACAGGCGCGCGGTGTCGATGTCGACGTCGCCATCCAGGAGCGCCAGATTGGCCAGGCGCGGTGTGACGCTCGGCGTGAACAAGGGCCGCTCCAGCGGCAGTTCGACGTCCGCGCCGATCGCGTCGATGTGCATGACCGTAGCGGCGGGCGCAGCCCCGCGCAGGCTGAGGGCCTTGCTCTCGATGCCATGCAACAGGTCCAGGATGCGGCGGTTCTCCAGAAAGGCCCGGTCGTCCAGGAAGCGGCGCAATTGCTGCGACAACTGGGCCACCGTGCGTTGGGTGTGCTCGCCGGCTTCCAGCCAGTCGTGGTGCACGCGGCGGGTGCGCGGGTCGGGCTCGAGCGCCGCGACGGCGGGCAGCGCCAGCACCTGGTCCAGCCGCGCCGAGAGGTCCTCCTGCCGCCGGCTCGACATCAGGAAGTCCCAGAAGGCGCGGAAACTCCGGCCCTGGTCCGAGTCCCCGATGGCATCGCGCTCGCCCATGATCTCGTCGAGCAGTGCGCCCTTGGCGCCTTCCCACAGGGCGATCTTCTCGCGCACCTTGCGGTCGAGCAGGCGGAAGTTGTGCTCGACCTCGCGGAAGTCGGCCAGCAGTTCGCGCGCCAGCTGCTGGAACTGCTGGAAACGGTCCTTGACCGCCGTGTCGTCCAGCAGCGGTACGTTGCCCGCCAGCACGCCGGCGATCTCAGCGTCCAGCGCGTCGCGCTTCTTGCGCAGGTCGTCCACGCGCTTGATCGGGTCGGCCTCGGTGCCTGCGCTGATCTGTTCCAGCAGCGCGAACAGCGTCAGCAAGCGCGACTCCGTGCCCACGAACGGCCGTTCGGTCAGCGACAGCAGCCAGGCGACGGCCCGCTCGGTGGCCGGCGTCAGGTCGAACTGTGCTTCGTCCGTACCCGGCTTGTAGAACTTGCGCAGCCAGCCCTTGTCGGGCGCGGCCCAGTCGTTCAGGTAGTCGTGCGCCCCCTTGGGGTACACATCGGCCCCCAACTGCTCTTGCAGGGCGAACAGCTCATCCTCCAGCGCTTCGGCGAGATCCGCCTCGCTCATGACGCGGACGTTCGGCGCCACGAACACCCGGTGCAGGAAGCTCGCCATCAGCGGCGCGTGCGGCGAGGCCAGTAGCCGCCATGCGGGGTGGCGGTCGCGTAGGGCGCTGAGGGTGGCGTGGTCCATCGCTGGTGGCTACTCTGCGATGGGCGTCATGCCATCGTCCACCGTGGCGCGCGCGTTTGGGTGGACAGCCTTCTGGTCGAACACGGCCGCAGTTGCTTTCGTCACTTCCGTTCTCCTTGCAGGTGCGGATTAGACCACTCGGCAAGGCATACGGTTTTCAGGGACTCGGTCAGCGATGCGCAGCCCATCCCAGGCTGAGCCATGCCGCGCCGGACACTAGCGTGACCCGCAATCAGTCGCCCTCGGCGGGCCGTACACCGTAGGTCCGCATGGCCGACGCCACCTGCGACGCCTCGGTGGTGTCCGCCGGATGCAGCCGATAGCCCGGCGCCAGGATCGGCTCGATCGCCGTGGCGCGAACCACGATCACCGCCTGGATGGGGAACCGGGGCCCCGCCATGGCCACCAGCGGTGCCGACCAGCGGGGAAAATCCGAGTCGTGCTTCGACACGGTCCTGGCCGTGCCAGACACCTTGAAGCCCTTCTGCACGAAGACGTCGATGAAGCTCACGCACACCCGCGCATTGGCCGCGATATTACGCACGCTCGTCGGCGACGCGATGTGGGCGATGACGAGATGCTCGGTGTCGAACGCCGCGAAGATCTCCTTCGGGGATACGTTGGGCTGTCCGCAGGCATCGACCGTCGCCAGCCAGCAGAGGACGCTGCGGTTCGCGGCGTTCAGGACGTCGGCGGACACCATCAGCACACCCGCCCGAGGTCAGCCGATCCGATCACGGTCGCGAACTCGCCGTGAAGATTGGCCAGTGACATCGCATGGACCTCGTCGGCCGACCGAGGGGGCCCGTTGAAGTCCGATCTGGCGAACGCAAACGTGCCGTCCGAAACCACGTAGGTCTTGAACCCGAGGTTGCCGGCAGTCCGCGCGGTGGACTCGACGGAATTGCTGGTGCTCACGCCGACGATGACGAGCGTCGTCTCGCCACGGGCATGCAGCCAGCGCTCGAGCCCGGTGTTGATGAACGCGTCAGGGACATTCTTCTCGACGACATGCTCGCGATCGAGGGGGGCCAGCGCCGCCTGGAACGCGGCGCCCGGCTGCCCCGGCCAGAACACAGACTCGGGGCTTCTCGACATGTGTCGGACATGGACGATCGGGTCGCTGCGTGCCCGCCAGGACTCGAGAAGTCCTTGCATCACGGACTCGGCTTGGAGGTTGTTGCGGACATCCGGGGCCGGCCAGGTCATTCCGACCTGCATGTCGATGATCAGCAGCGTGGGCATGGGCAGAGGGGCTCGGTAACCGCTCGGAACGGTGAGGGTCGGCGCAGCATGTCTCGGGGTAAATGGGGCACACCCAGCGCTTGCCACGACAGGCCTGTGGCACCGACGCTGGGCCTCAATCCCGCGGGAATGGATCATAGCCGGCGAGATTGGGTCTGCGCCGCTAGCTCAGTGCGCGGGCAAGCGCGGCAGCTTGTCCCACACCCGCGCATCATGGGCGGGAACAATCGTGAGCGTGGGGAACGCATTTCTGAGGGAGTGCAGGTGTTCGAGCAAACTGCGCGTCGCATCGGCGTCGTGGTCCGCAACCGTTCTGGATATCCACGGCTTCTCGGCTGGTATATCGATGCCTTCGATCTGCCAGGCAATGTCCCCGATCAGCGCATAGCGCTGACCAGACGGAAGCGCGATGAACACAATGATGGAGCCCGGCGTGTGACCTGGCGCGGGCACCAGAACAACGCTGCCGTCACCGAACACGTCGTAACTCGAACTGAAGCCCAGGTACGGCACATTACTGAAGCCGTAAACACGATAATCTCGGGTCCCGAGCTGCTTGGCCAACTCGGTTGAGCGATGCCCGCTGTTGACGAAGTCGAGTTCCTGCTGGTTGACCCAGACCGGCACCCCGCCCAAATTCTCCAAGCCGCTCACATGATCCCAGTGCGCATGCGTCAACACGACGGCCTTGAGCTTGCCTGGCGGGATACCGTTCGCCGCCAGTTGTTTGGCAACCGTGGAGCCCATTTCGTATCGGCTGGTCCACTGCATCAATTTGGGCCGGATATCGGCGTGTTCGTTGATGTTCTGCCCGAATCCGCTGTCAAACAGCAAGTTACCGGCGGGATGTTGCACCAGGATCGCCCCCACAATGAACTCGCGTTGGTCGGTTAAACCGCCGCCCTTGTATGCGAGAGCGGCACGTGAAAAAATCTTGCCTGAAGGCAAGGCGCTGAGTGTCATCCCGACCGGGGGGCGTGCCTGCGGCAATTCTGCGCCATCGGCGCCTGCGACGGCCAAGGGCGGATTCGCAAATGCCGGCATGACCAAGCCGGACGCTGAGACCGCAATAGAAAAGAGCAGCGAGACGACTTTCATGAGAACGACGGCGAGCGCCCTGGGCTAGAATGGACTGGACAGTACAGTCCAATTCCGGAAGATGTCAAGCGATGAAACCGACCGTCAAGAACGAAGTGCCCGGCGACACTCGACCGCGAAAAGCAGAAACCCATTCAGTCCCGACCATCCTGGCCGCCGCCAAGCGCCTGTTTCTGGAGGCCGGGTACGACAGGACCAGCATGGACGCCATTGCGCGAGATGCCGGTCTGGCACGGCAGACCGTGTACAACTGTTTCCAGAACAAGGAGGCTATTCTCCAAGCCGTCATTGAAGAGCACTGGGGCCGTTGCACGGCGGGCCATGTATTCGATGATTCCCGAAGTGACCCCGCATTGATCCTTCACCAGGTGGCCAACGGCATACTGGGCTTTGTTGATGGCACGGGCCGGATCGAGTTTGCGAGGCTTGTCATCGCCGAGGCACGAAACCGCCCGTGGATCGCGGCAGACTTCGACCGACACGGCAAAGCGCCACTGTTCGATGCCTTTGTCGACTACCTGCGCCGGGCCACCAACGACAAAACGCTGGACTGCAAGGATCCGACGCTGGCGGCCTACCAGTTTCTTGGGATGATCCAAGAACCTCTGATTTGGCCGAAGGTCATGGGAGCAAGCGCCCCAGGCAATATCAAGGCCGAAGATGTGGTGAATGAAGCCGTCAGGGTGTTTATGGCGGCCTATTCGCCGAAGCCTCTGCGACTGCCGTGATGCTGCCGCATCGATGTTGCGCCCCGTGTGCCAGTGGCTGGGTTGCGATGAGTTTCGTTGCGTTCGGCGTTTCGTGTGCAACCGGTGCACAGGTGAGCCGCCAAGACAACTGACCTCGTCGCCTCATTCGCGGATCGCGACCACGTCGAAGCGAGAAGTCTCCGGTTTCTCGTCATCTCCCGGTCTCTGCTATTGCAGCCTGAGTTGATGCGTTGGGTGTTTTCTTGTTCATTGCATCACTCTGCGGTGATGGCGAAAGACCGCAGCCAGGGATCGAGGTGCGCGATATCAAACGAGCCTGACTCGAACCTCTGCATCAGCTGCGTGTAGATCTGCATCTGCGCACGCTTCAAGCGCCAGCCGTTGATGCCGAGGAACACGTCGGCAGCCGCAAAGGCGATGCGCTGGTTCTCGTCCACGAACGGATGGTTGATCGCCAGGCTTTCCATCAGGACAGCCGCCTCGGCCACGATGTCATCGTAGTAGCCCGTCTGCGGACGGAATCGTGCAGCCTCCAGCGCCCCGGGATCGCGCACACCCGGCGCGCCGCCGTAACGCTGCATCAATACCGTGTGCCTGCCCAGCACGTCGGCCACAGTCAAGTAGTCGTGGGCCACGGTCTACTTGGCTGGTTCGCGGTAAAGACTGTCGAAATCATCAAGACTGGAAGCGAACGCGGTCATCACATGGCGGCGGGGACGCGCCTTCTGTTGCCGATCAATGTAGGCGTGCAGGGCTTCATCGAGCACCGCTTGGAACTGGCGCCCCTGGCTTTCTGCGATCTGGCGCAGTGCGGCCAGCACCTCGGGTGCGGCTTGGGAGGAAAACTCTTCGCGGATAGCGGTCGTCATGGCTATTTCCGTCATGATGTAACTTGCTTCTTCATGATGGAGCAAGATGAGAGCGTTGCGAAAAAGTGGCCGATCCCGGGCGTTTCAGCAGGGAGCCAGCCGCAGCACTGAAAGCCGGAACCCCGCGCGGCGCGGGAATTCAAGGCAATAAAAAGGGCTCGGAGATGAGTCCGAGCCCTAATGATTGGTGGTGTAACACGGAACCGAACCCGCGTCTGCTTTCCGAACCAGATAGTAACGCCTTGGCCGTGAGGGCGTTAACTCGACGATTTGGCCGACCGGGGCCGGATGCCGCCGGCCCTCACCGTCCTCGCACTCTCTGTGCGGCAGAACCTACTGGCTCACCCCATGAGCCACTCTTGTTCGAGAATTCTTCGCAAAGCAGCCATTATCGTTGCTGGATTGAAAGAGTTTGCACTATCCTGTCGTGGTTTGCCATAAATTGGCCATCACCACATGTCTACAAGTACCAGCGAGGGCGAGATCGTCGCCCCTGTTAATTCCATAACTCATTGATTGAGAACGACATTTAGGCGTTGTTCTGATAGCATTTCCCCCAGTTTCCTGCCTGTTTTCTGCAGTTTTCTGGGAGTTGTCCGATGAGCGATACC
>JBIPLJ010000027.1:0-52435 GCA_044368415.1 Burkholderiaceae bacterium | reverse complement strand
ACACCACGGGCAGGAATCTCGGGCTTCGATCGATCTCCTTGTACCTGGCCATCGGCTCGTCCTGCGGCGGTCGGGCAAATGGCTCAATTATCGATCAGTTGGGGCTTTTTTCACAGCCTCAACGCTGACGTTGAACGGCGGCTTGCAGAGGCCAGCGCGGAGCGGACGATACGTAGGCTGCGGAGCGCTGGCCTCTGCAAGCCGTCCGCTCCAACTTTGAGTTAGGCCTCGACCGCGTGGCAGACAGCTTCAACGTTGTGCCCATCTGGCCCAATGACAAACGCGCCATAGTAATTGGCATGGTAATGTGAACGTAGACCCGGAGGTCCATTGTCTTTCGCTCCCGCTTCGAGCGCGGCTGCATAGAACTCTCGAACCTGTTCTCGACTTGCCGCTGTGAAAGCGAGATGCATTGGTCGCTGGGGTTCCCCTCCGGAACCGAACCATAGTTCCGGCTTTTGGTTTGCGCCGTAGCCTGCCCAGCCATGTGTCTCTGTTATTAGCGAGATTCCCAGCGGTAGTAGCGCTTTGGAGAAGAAGGTTTTGCTCGCGTCATAGTCGCTGACTGCGAAGCCAATGTGGTCAAGGATCATTTCGTTCGAGAGGCTTGATGGTTGGATTTAAGGCCTAACTTGTATTTAGCTGTCTCGATTCTACTAACGCCTCGCCCTAAGTCCAATAACCCCGTTGGGCGTGTCCGTCGAGTCTACGACGAACCGCGGCTCCGCGCGCCGCCTGCCGCGTCACTTCGTCAGACGCTGTCCGCATAACCGCTTCTTCGTGGGCCTGGCGCAGAGGCTGTCTGCGACCGCCATGCCTCCTCCGTTCGTCTAAGACTTCCGTCTGCCTTGAGTATCGGTCGCTTCCGACAGATACTGGATATATGCACAGTATTCATGAAAAGTTGAGCCCGAGTCGACCTGCCCCGCAGTCCACCCTGCTGCTCGATCAGGTGCGCGAGCGCATCCGCTACCTGCATTACGGCCTGCGCACGGAGCGTGCCTACCTGCTGTGGATCCGCGCCTTCATCCGTCACCACGGGCTGCCTCACTGGCGCACGCTCGGCGGGCCTGAGGTGGAGTCCTTCTTGAACGCGCTGGTCAACCAGCGCAACAACTCGGCCTCCACGCACAAGCAGGCCCTGTGCGCGTCACTGTTCCTCTATCCGGAGGCGCTCGACCAAGACCTGCCCTGGATGCAGCAGATCCAGCATCCGGCCATCCGAAAACACGTATCGGCGGTGCTCACCGTCGCGCAGACACGGAACGTACTCGACCGGATGGCAGGCGAGCCGGCGCTCGTCGCTTGCGTGCTCTACGGCTGCGGGCTGCGGCAGACCGGGGCGCTGAAGCCGCGTGTCAAAGACGTTGTCTCGATCATGGATGCCCATTGGGGGCCTGCTGTTCTGTCTCGTCGTCGTGTCGGGCAGCGCACGCGCGCCGGGGCCCGGCTAAGGCCCAGGCCCGCGGCGGGCCCGGACCTTAGCCTCCAGCGCCTCGAGCGCGCGGTCGCGCATCCCGAGCTGGCGCAGGTGCGCGACGGTATCGAACAGGTAGTCGCAGCCGCGCCCGAGCGGCCCCGCCGCCTCAGCCAGGTGGCAGGCCACGGTGTCGGCGTCCAGGCCCCGCGCGTAGCGCTCATGCGCCCGGCTGGCCGCGAATGCGATCGCAGGCTCCGGGCCGTCGGGGGTGTGCGCCTGCACCCAGACCGGTCGGTACGACTTGGTGAACATCTCGCGCCGCCACAGCACGTCGAGCTCGGTGTGCTCGGTGCCGGGCTCGAGCCGGTAGACGACGCCGGCGCAGCTGCCGCCGGATTCGAGCGACAGCATCAGCCCCGGGCACTCCGGGCTGCCGCGCCCAGCGAGCACCCACAGGCAGAACCGCCGATGCCAGCCGTGCACGCGGGCGACCCGGCGCTCGGCATGGTGGAAGGCCGGGTTCCAGATCAGCGAGCCGAAGGCGAAGACCCAGACGCGCCGCGGGTCCGGCGCCCGTTCGAGCATGCCGTCGATCTCGGCGCGGCGCTCGTCGTCGGTCATGAACACGACGTCGGGGCCGAGGATGTCGCGGACCGACGCGTGCAGAGAGCCGTCCAGGATGCTGTCGCGAGTGAGTCGGAACGCGGCCATGTGGAGGGCCGATTCTGCCACCTCGGAGCCGCGCAACGGGGAAGCGCTCAGCCTGCGACGTGGATGGCCTCGATCCGCTGGTGGTGCATCAGCTCGCGGACGATCACCAGCGCCGCGGCGAAGTCGCCGTCCTTCGGCAGAGTGTCCTGCGAGAGCGGACGGCCAAGCGCGCGTGCTGCGAGCCGATCGAAGACGCGCTCGATCGCGTCGAGCTCGAGGCGGGCGTCGGCCCCAGGCGCATGGCCCGCTGCGCGCGCGATCGCGCGTAGCGATGGGTCCGTGCTCCACAGCCGCGCGGTGCCGGCGATGCCCGCGGCGAGGCTCATCACCGCGTCCTCGACAGTCTCGATTGCCGATTCGAGCCCGAGCGCGGTCGGCAAGCCGCGGGCGAAGTGGCGCTCGACGAGCCGGCCGATGCCGGTGTCGAAGCGGATCGGCGGGCCAGGCTCGGCGGCCTCGCGCGCGCCGGCGAAGACGCTCACCTGGCGATCGCCCAAATGCAGCACCGCGATGCGCCCTTCATCGGGCAGCACGGCGCGGGCCCGGTTCCAGGCGCGACGCAGCGCGGATCCGCCGCCGCCGCCGCCATCGTCGTCGTCGTCGTCGTCGGGATCGTCGTGAAGCGTCGGATCGACATCCATCGGCGGACTCGCGAGTTCAGCGCAGCGCGCCGCGCGCCGGAACGGCCACCTGCGGCCACAGCGGCCGCGTCACGCGCGTGTACGGCAGCACCGCCATGTCCATCGAGCCCGAGCCTTGCGCCGACACATAGAGGATCTCGCGGGCGATCGGCGCGAAACCGGCATGGAAGTGCTGCGTCGACTTGGCGACCAGCAGGCGCGGCGTCAGCGGGTCGATACCGGCCTCGGTAAAGCAGTCCGGATGGAAGGTCTGGATGCGGTGGTCGTTGACCACCACGTCGATCGCGCGCGCATCGTCCGGTCCACAGATACGAAGCCACGCCATGCGACCGAGCGGCGCCATGGCGCCGCCGAAGGGCTGCCAGGCCTCGAGGGTGAGCCGCATGACCATCACGCGCACGTCCAGCGCATCGCCCGAGCCGCGGCCGAGCTTGCCACCGAGCCGCATGTCGAGGGTCGCGCCCACGCCCGCGTCGAAGGCGAGCTGCGTGGCGATCGGGTCCCACAGCGGCGACAGCGCCGCACCCCAGACCTTGCGCTCGATCAGGCGGCGCAGCAGGAAGGTCGAGTCGCCGGCGGACCCGATGCCCGGGTTGTCGGCGGTGTCGGCGAGCACGAAGGGCGCGTCGCCCGGCGGGGCGGCGAACACGCGGTCGATCGCCGCGTCGATCGAGTAGAACGGCGGGACGATCTGCTCGCGTGCCGCCCAGACCTCGTCGGCGAGCGCGGCCGCGTGCCGGCGGGCGAGCGCGAGGTCGCCGTCGGCGACCACCAGCGTGCGTGTGCCGACCTCGGGCGTGTCGCCCCATGGGAAGCCGTGCGCGAGCGACACCGACAGCACGCCCGGCTCGCGCTCGGCGGCCCGCATGCCCGCGACGATCGAGATCATCGGCTCGGCGGTGGTCGGATAGATGCCGAGCATCGCGCAGTCGTGCAGCGCCATGACCGGACGGATGCGGCCCTCGAGCCTCGCCTTCAGCAGGTCGAAGACCTCGGCCGCACGCTCGGCGATGTCGACGTGCGGGTACTCCTTGAAAATGACCAGGATGTCGGTGCTCGCGACCTTGAGCTCGGTCAGATGGCAGTGCAGGTCGAGCTCGGCGGCGATCGGCACGTCGGGGCCGACCAGCTCTCGCACGTGGGCGAGCAGGTCGCCCTCGGCGTCTGGATAGCCTTCGGCGATCATTGCACCGTGCAGGTTGAGTATCACCGCGTCGACCGGCATGGCCGCGCGCAGGTCGGCGAGGATCTCGTCGCGCAGCGCCTCGTGGACCGCGCGCGTCGTGTCGCCGGCCGGCGTGGCGAAGGCGGCCAGGCCCTCGGACACCGTCCAGCCGAGCGCGCGCGCCCGCTCCCGCCAGACGATCAGCGGCACCGCGAACAGTGAGGGCTTCTCGCCATGGGCGCCGCCGCGTACCAGCATGGCATCGCGGAAGACGGACATCCCGGTGGGGATGGGCGAGAAGGAGTTGGTCTCGGTGCCGAGGCAGGCGGTGAAGATGCGGCGGGTCATGGGCGTGGGGCGAGGGTCTACACGGCGGGGCCGGGGGCGTCGATGCTCGGTCAGGAAGGGGCGGGCGCAAGCGCGGGTTCCGGGGGCTGACAGGGGCGGGGGCGGACGGCGGCGGGGGTGGCCGGGGACGGTGGGGGGGGGCCCCTGCGCGGGGGCTGCGCACGTCAGCCCGCGGCCGGAACCAGGATCGCGTCGACCACCGCCCTCAGCCGCGCCGCCTCCGCATCGCCGTCGAAGCGCGCGGCGATCGCGCGGCAGCGCACACCGACCGCATCGTCGGCCAGCAGCGCGTGCAACGCGGGCGCGAGGCGGCTCGGCCAGCGGCTCGCGAGGCGGGTGACCCTGCCCGCGCCCAGCGCCTGTACACGCGCCCCGTTGTCGAACTGGTCATAGGCCCAGGGCACGACGAGCTGCGGCGTGCCGGCACGCAGCGCCTCGGCCACGGTGCCGATGCCGCCGTGGTGGACGATGGCTGCTGCATGGGGCAGCAGCGTGCCCAACGGTACGTAGCCGTGCCAGAGCGCGCTGTCGGGCAGCACGGCCGGCACCTGCGCGCGCTCGGGCGTGAGGAGCAGCGCGCGTCGCCCCGCCTCGCGCGTAGCCTCGAGCGCCGCCGAGAAGACCGCCGCCGCATGGACCTGGCCCGTGCCCGCAGTGAAGACCACCGGCGGCGTGCCCGCATCGAGAAAGGCCCGGACCGGCGCGGGCAGCGCGTCCTGTGCGCCCGGGTCGTGCAGCACGAACGCGCCCGGGACGAGCGGCCGCGGCCAGTCGGGCTGCACCGCCCCGAACCACGGCGGGAACAGCGTGACCGAGGCCTGCGGGACCGACTGCAAGTGCTCGATGAAGCCTGCGACGGGCGCCAGGCCGTGCACGCGCCGATCCTCGTTCAGCGAGGGCAGCGCCGCCGCGTCGATCAGCCGCGTGTCGACCAGCCGCCAGAGCGCGCGCCGCGCCGCGTGCGGCAACCAACGCGGGATGGTGAGCGGGCCCATGGTCAGCGGGTCGTGCAGCGTGCGCAGGTTGCTCGGCGCGAGGTACGCGGCCACGACCCTAAGCGCCGACCGTTGAGCGCGCGCGATCGCGGCGTGCGGCAGCGCTAGCGGATGCGCGACCAGCGTCGTCGGCTGCATCGCCGACAGCGTCAGCAGGTGCCCCAGCGCCTCGTTCAGCCCGCCGCGTGCACCGCGCCACAGCAGCCCGAAGCCCTCGCGCGAGCGCCAGACCGCCGGGTCCCGGACCACCGCGAGGAACTCATCGACCGTGCCCAGCGGCACGCAGGCCAGCCCCGCGCGTTCGACCTGCGGAGCGTGGATCGCATTGACCATCACCGTCGTGCGCACGCCGCGCGCGGCCACCGCGAGCGCGAGGCCGAGGAAGGGATGCAGGTCGCCCGCGGTGCCGGCGGTGGCGAAGACGACGTGCTGCGGCGGGGCGGGGGTCAACGCGGTCGGGCAGGGCGGGCGGGCGGGGCGGGCGGGCGGGGCGGGCGTGAGGACCGCGACGAGACGCGATCAGGCCGCGAGGATACCGCCCGGCAGGGTCGATCGCGACGCGGCGCGGGCGTCCCTGGCACGATGTGGTCGAATGGGGTCCGGGGTGCTTGCCCGGCTCCGTCATCCCGAGGTCGCTTCGAATGAGTGCCGGTCTGCCCTTGTTGATCCTGTCGATCCTGTCGGTCGTCGTCGTCGTGACCTGGAGTCTCAAAGGAGACGGCGATGCGGGCCGCCGACGGGCCATCGCCAGCGTCTGGGGCGTGCTGCTGGTGGCCTGCTGGGCCGCCGTGCTGGCGCTCGGCGCCGACGATCCGCGTTCCAGCGCGGCGACCGCGCTGGCCTTCGTGGTCGCGCTCGCCGGGCTGTTCGTCCCCCAGATCCAGAAGTGGCTGTCGCGGGGCCGGTGACGCGTCCGACCCGGACCCGGTGGGTGATGGGCCGCGCGCTTTGGGCCCGGGGCCTCCAACAGAACGCTACGGTGACAGCCCCCTCATGGCGGACCGCTTCGCGAGACCTCGTGGCGTTCGATGCCGGCGTGAACAATGAAAGAAAACGACGGATCGTCGGCACCTCCTCCTCGGAAGGCCTCGAGGCTTTGCGCGTCAGCCCACGCTTCGTGCACGTTGGCCCGGTCAGGTTCGATGGTGTCAGCCGAAACCGCGAAATCGAGACAGCCCGGCGCGCGTCTTGCCATGCGTACACTGGGCTCGCAGCATGCAGGAAACTGGTCTCGCCTACCTGTCGTGCTTCTCGAAGATGCGAGACCCAAAGCTGGCCAACTCGCTCAACGGCCGACCATAGAGATGAAGGTGAAACGTCGGGGCTGCACCGACGACTTCCGTCGCGTGAATTGCATTCGACGGAAGGACCATTGATTCGCCGGGGCCGATTACCACACGATCGACCGGAGCGGCCCGGCGGCCTGAAACCGCTCGATACAGAACATTCGCTTCAGTGCCGCGAACCCCAGCGATCACGGCCCATGTTCCGTGCTCGTGGGGTGGGCTCGTGACGCCCTGACCGTCCGACACCAAGTACAGGGATACGCCACCCGGCATGACGTCCACTGTGTACAGGCGCTCCTCACCAGGAGAGGCCACATGCCACGGCGCGTCTCGCCAGTTCTGAGATGAAGCGATCCGCCGAAGTACGACGGCAACGTCTTCCAACCCAGCGTCTCCGCTCAGCGCTGCCAACGATCGAATCTCAGCCATTGCCGCGATCGACTCTTGCAGCAACTCACCGGTGAGGCGCGACATGTCAGCTTGGCGGTTATGCCACGGGCGGCATCTTGAGTGCACGGTCGAAGTCAGAGACGCCGATGAAGACATGGGAGAACATGGTGACGGTCCGCTGGAAGTGGGTCGTTCCGGCACGCAAGCGCTACGCCATCGGCGTACACAGCTCGACCAGCGTGCCGTCGGGACAGCGGACGTACGACACCGTCTGCCCCCAGGGCTTCGCGGACGGCGCCGCGAGCTCCACCGCGCCGTGCTTCAGGGCCGAGGCATGTGCGCCCGCCACGTCCTGCGTCACCAGCCCGATCTCGACCCCCAGCGGCTTCGCCGACTCGCTGGCTGCGACATGCCCGCCGGGAAAGTTCGCATGACCGAGCTCGTGCGCCGCGAAGGCCAGGGCCGTCTCGCCGGTGTCGAGCTCGCCGTAGGTGCCGGAGTCGTGCAGGAACCGGCGCGTCAGGCCAAAGGCGCGCTCGTAGAACGCGAGCGAGGCTGCGACGTCGGGAACGTAGACGATGGTGTAGCCGAACTTCATGGAGAACGCTCCGTCACGGTCGTTGAAAGGATGTGCTGCAGGCGCGCGGCGACGATCCGGGCAACGAGATCGTACGGGAGCGGGTCGGTCAGCGGGAACCTCAAGTTGCCCTTCGGTCCCGCGAAGCGCGCGAGCAGCGGTGCGAGCGTCGGGTCGGTGACCGGTGGGTAGACGCCGACGTGCCGAGTGTACGCGGCGAAGTGGATGAGCACGCCGCGCTGGAAGAATGTCGGCATGCCGTAGCTGATCCGCTCCTCGGCATCCGGCGCGGCCTCGCGCACGACCTGCCGCAGCCGCTCGAGGATGGCGCGGATCTCGATGGGGAAGCCCGCGATGTAGGCGTCGACGTCGGCTGGGGTAGGCCGGGGTGCGGGCATCGCGTCAGTCCTCTCTGTTCATGGCTGATGCGCGACCGCGCATCTGAGCCGCCGATTGAGCCAGGACGAGGCGATCCGTTTCATGCGAGCGACTCGGGCACGTCCCTGCACATCGCGTGACCGCTCACGCTGGCGTCTCCTCGAGCCGCATCGGCAGGTAAGTGATGCCGTGCACTGACGCGACCTCGCCCGTCTGCACGAAGCCGTAGGCGTGATAGACCGGCACGGCGCCGAGGCTCGAGTTCACCGTGAACCGAACCGGGCCAGATTCGAGCGCGCAGGCCCGGGCTTCGGTCCAGAGGCGACGCGCCAGGCCCGTGCGCTGATGCGAGCGGTCCACGAACAGGTGGAAGACGTGGCTGACGTCACGAATCGCGATGAACCCCAGCAGCACACCGTCCCGCTCGGCGACGAGGTAGGCATAGCGGCTCGACGCCAGATACTGCCGTTCCGCCTGGCTGGAGACCGACGCAAGGTAGTGTTCGGCGCCTGCGCCGCTCGGATCATTCGTGATCTGCTGCTGGAAGCTCGCGATGAGGTCGGCGATGGCTTCGGCGTCGTCGGGGGTGCCGGGACGCAGCGTCACGAGAGGCGCCATGGTGAGCACGGATCCGACTCAGCGCTGGAACACCACCGTGCCCTGGTCCTCCGTCCCGACCCAGGTCATCCGGTTCCCGGACACGCTCACCTTGTACGACTGCCCGACCGCGAAATCCGTGGCCGAGACGGTGAACGTGTCGCCCACTACCCGCCACTTCGTCTGGGCGTAGAGCTTCTGCTGGGTCGACTTGTACCGGTCTTCGCAGTCGCTCGCGGAAGCATCCAGGCGGTACGTGCCATCGGCATTCACGTTGTAGCGGATCGTGTCGGCACAGGGCCTCTGCTTGAGCAGGGCGGCCTGCGAGTCGAAGGTGGTCCCGCTCGAGCGACAATCCTCCTCATGCCCCCCACCCACCTGCGCGCCGACTTCACCCTCCGCGAAGTCGTCCCGCCCCCCACCGACACCGACTGGGTCCCCTCCCCCCTCCCCGGCGTCGAGCGCCACATGCTCGACCGCATCGGCGGCGAGGTGGCCCGCGCGACCACCGTCGTGCGCTACGCGCCGGGCTCCTCCTTCGCGCGCCACGTCCACGGCGGCGGCGAGGAGTTCCTGGTGTTGGCGGGCACGTTCTCGGACGAGCATGGCGACTGCCCGGCGGGCTTCTACGTGCGCAATCCGCCGGGGACCTCGCATGTGCCGTTCTCGAAGGACGGCTGCACGATCCTGGTGAAGCTCTGGCAGTTCTGCGCGGGCGATACGGCGCCGGTGCGCATCGACACGCGCTCGACGCCGTGGCGGCCGGGTCTGGTGCGCGGCCTGTCGGTGATGCCGCTGCACTCGCACGACGGCATCGACACCGCGCTGGTGCGCTGGGATCCGGACACGCGCTTCCAGACCCACGCACATC
This sequence comes from Burkholderiaceae bacterium, assembly GCA_044368415.1. Lineage (GTDB taxonomy): Bacteria > Pseudomonadota > Gammaproteobacteria > Burkholderiales > Burkholderiaceae_E > UBA4615. The sequence goes on along the minus strand of JBIPLJ010000027.1, from coordinate 43,056 downwards.
CGGGGGGCGAGGAAATCTACGTGATCGACGGCATCTTCCACGACGAGCACGGGGCGTATCCGGCGGGCACGTGGCTGCGCAGCCCGCGCTGGAGCCTGCACACGCCCTTCACGGGTGCCGAGGGCGCGACGATCCTGGTGAAGGTGGGGCACCTGGATGCGCCGATGTTGAAGCTGCCGGCGTCGCCCGCCTGAGGGCGCGACCGGGGCAGTGCCGACCCGATCGCGCCAGGCCGCTCAGGCTTCGACCTTCACACCCTTCCAGAAGGCGACGCGGTCCTTGACCTGCTCGGCGCCGGCTTTCGGCGTGGGGTAGTACCACACGGCATCGGGATTCTTCTGGCCGTTCACGTCGAGCGTGTAGTAGCTCGCCACGCCCTTCCAGTGGCAGGTGGTGTGGGTGGCGCTGTCGACGACGTGCGACCGGTCGAGCGCTGCCGCGGGGAAGTAGGCGTTGCCCTCGACCGTGACGATGTCGTCGCTCTGCGCGATCACGGTTCCGTTCCAGGTGGCTTTCATCGGCTGAGTCCTTGCGCTGCTCGGGGCCCCAGCATGCAGCGGTTCGACCGACTCGCCAAGGACGGCCCTACCGGCCGAAGGCAAGCTCGGCCGCGCTCACCGCAACGGCTCGCACGCCGAAGCTCGAGATGTTGGTGAGCGTCGCGGTGTGATGGCGGGTGATCAGCGCGGCGGGCAGCACGCCGTTGTCGACGGTGGTGTGGCCGTCGGCGACGAGCTGCACCGGGTAGCCGAGCGCGAGTGCGCGGCGCGTGGTGGTGTCGACGCAGAAATCGCTCTGCATGCCGCAGACGGCCAGGCGGGTGACCCCCAGACGCTCGAGCACGGCGGCAAGCTCGGTCCGGTGGAACGAGTCGGAGGCGGTCTTGCGTACGCAGGTGTCGCCCGGTTGTACATCGAGCCCGCGGGCGAGCTGCCAGCCCTCGCTCTTGTGCCGGAAGGCACCCTCGGCGGTCTCGTGCTGCACGAACACCACCGGCTTGCCGGTCGCGCGTGCACGCGCGGCGGCGAGGTTGATCCGGGCGATCACGCCGTCGGCGTCGAAGGTGGCATGCTCGCCTTCGCACAACGCACGCTGCACGTCGATGACCAGGAGCGCGACGCTCATGCCGGGCCGCGCCTCACTGCCCACGCAGCAACGTGGTTGCGGCCACCGCCAGCAGCGCCGCGCCGAGCCAGGAACCCACCCGCTTGAGCAGGTCGGTGTCGAGCACGCGCGGATCGGCGGGACGGGTGCGCCGCAAGCCCACGACGAAGGCGTGCGCCGGCAGGGCGATGAGCAGGACCGTGCCGAGCAGCAGCCCGATGCCGAAGGTGGACGCAGGGTCATGGAAACGCGAATACATGACCGGCCATGTGATGGCGGAGAACGCCCCGGCTGCCGCGGCGGTGACGGGAGTGGCAACGAGGTTCATGCGGGCGTCTCTCGGGGGCGCATCACGCGCCTGGGGCGCGTGTCGGCGAAGCCGGGATGATGCGGGCGGCCGCGGGGTCGGCGCAACCCGCACTCCCGGCCCTCAGCGTCTGACCAGCGTCGCGTAGGTCAGCAGCATCACTACCGACAGCACGATGCCCGGCACGATCACCAGCACGTGCGCCATCAGGCTGCTCACGAAGAAGCTCCCGAAGAACGAGGCGACTGCGGGCGCCGCGGCGCTGATGACGCGATCGGGGTCGGCGCCGACTGCCTTGTTGCACTTCGTGCAGTCGGTGGTGCCGGACGGACCGAGGAACAGACGGCCGGTCAGGGTGATGCCGGGCTGGCGGCAATGCGGACACTTGAACATTCGATCCTCTTGGGAACTCGGGACGCTGGGCTCAGGCCCCTGGCGGCCCGCGGGTTCAGCGCCCCGGGATCCAGTTGGTGCCGGCCAGCGGCACGCCGGCCATCGCAGCGGCCTCCACCGTCAGCGCCACTAGGTCCTCGCGCTCGAGGTGGTGCACGTCCTGCTTGCCGCAGGCGCGCGCGATGGTCGAAACCTCCATCGCCATCGTCTTCAGGTAGTTGCGCACGCGGCGCGCACCCACCGGCGGCTGCAGCCGCTGTTCGAGCACCGCATCCTGCGTGGTCACGCCGACCGGGCAGCGCCCGGTGTGGCAATGGTGGCAGAAGCCGGGTGCGGTGCCGAGCGCCGCATAGTCGTCGGCGCAGGACACATGCTCGCCGCCCGAACCGTCAGGCCGGGCGTCGCGGACCCAGGTGTCGCTGTTGCAGCCGAGCGCCATCAGCACGCCCTGCCCGATCGACACCGCGTCGGCGCCCATCGCGATGGCCTTGGCAACGTCGGCGCCGGTGCGGATGCCACCTGAGACGATCAGCTGCACGGTGCCCTTCATGTTCAGGTCCTCGAGCGCGTCGACCGCCTGTCGCACGGCGGCCAGCGTCGGGATGCCGACGTTCTCGATGAAGACGGTCTGTGTGGCGGCGGTGCCGCCCTGCATGCCGTCGACCACCACCACATCGGCGCCTGCATGCACCGCGAGCTTGACGTCGTGGAAGGTGCGGGTGGCGCCGACCTTCACGTAGATTGGCGTCTCCCAGTCGGTGATCTCGCGCAGTTCTCGGATCTTGATGGCGAGATCATCGGGGCCGGTCCAGTCGGGATGGCGGCAGGCGCTCCGTTGGTCGACGCCCTCGGGCAGCGTGCGCATCGCGGCGACACGCGGATTGACCTTCTGGCCGAGCAGCATGCCGCCGCCGCCGGGCTTGGCGCCCTGCCCGATCACGATCTCGATCGCGTCGGCGCGGCGCACATGGTCGGGGTCGAAGCCGTAGCGCGAGGGCAGGCATTGGTAGACAAGCGTCTTGGACGAGCCGCGCTCCTCCTCGGTCATGCCGCCGTCGCCGGTGGTGGTCGAGGTGCCGGCCTCGGTGGCCGCCCGCCCGAGCGCGTCCTTCACGTTCGCCGACAGCGAACCGAAGCTCATGCCGGCGACGGTGATCGGGATGGCGAGCTCGATCGGCTTGGTCGCGAAGCGCGTGCCGAGCACGGTCTTCGTCGAGCAGCGCTCGCGGTAGCCCTCGAGCGGATAACGCGACAGCGACGCGGCGAGGAACACCAGGTCGTCGAAGTGCGGCACGCGCCGCTTGGCGCCCAGGCCGCGGATCTCGTAGAGGCCGGTGGCCGAAGCATGCTGGATGTAGTCGAGCACGCGGCGGTCGTAGCCCCAGCTCTCTTCTCGCTGGATCTTCATGGTCAGTATTCCTGTTGCGCGTCGACGTTCCAGTGGTACAGGGACCGCGCCGAGGCGATGCGCTTGAATTCGCGCGGGTCGTGCTCGAGGCCGGCCTGCGCGAGCAGGCCTGCGACTGCCGTGAGATCGGCTTCGGTCATGTCCTCGAAGCGGGCGTCGGCGCCGAGCGACTTCACGCTGCCGCGCACGTAGATCACCGCCTCGTAGAGCGAGTCGCCGAGGGCATCACCCGCATCGCCGCAGACGACGAGCCGGCCGGCCTGCGCCATGAACATCGAGAAGCTGCCGACGCTGCCGCCAACCACGATGTCGCCGCCCTTGAGCGAGATACCGCAGCGCAGCCCGCAGTCACCCTCGATCACCAGCAGCCCGCCGCGCGCGGAGGCGCCCGCCGACACCGAGGCGAAGCCCTTGACCCGGACCAGCCCGCTCATCATGTTCTCGGCGACGCCGGGGCCGGCGTTGCCGTGCACGACGACGGTGGCATGCTTGTTCATGCCGGCCGCGTAGTAGCCCGCGTGACCTGCGATGTCGACGTGCACCGGTGCATCCAGGCCGACTGCGATGGAGTGTGCGCCGTCCGGATGCTCGACGCGCACGTGTGTCGTGCCGAACAGGTCCTTGTGCAGAAAGCGGTTGAGCTCGCGCAGGCTGATGTTCGCGAGGTCGAAGGTCTTCGAGCCGCTCATGCCGTGGCCCGCCATGCGTAGATCCGCTCGGGCTGCGGCTCGTAGAGCTTGGCACCCGAGACCCCCGGCAGGTGCGCAAGCGAGCGGTATTCGGAGGCGATCGCCACCCAGTCCTCGGTCTCGGCGACCAGCGCGGGCTTGCAGGCGAAGCCGTCGCGCACGATGGCGAGCGCATCCGACGTGCCCATCAGGAAGGTGTAGAAGCCGTCGAGCTCGTCGAAGCCCTGGGTGAGTGCCTGCTCGAGGGTGTCGCCCTCGCGCATGCGCCACTCGAGCCAGCGGCAGGCGGCCTCGGTGTCGCAGTCGCCGTCGAAGGCGATGCCCAGCGGCTCGAGCTTGCGCCGCAGGCTGTACGGATTCGAAAGCGAGCCGTTGTGCACCAGGCACCAGTCCTCGCCGGCGGTGTAGGGATGTGCGTTCTCGGGCGTGACCGCCGACTCGGTCGCCATGCGGGTGTGCGCAACCAAGTGTGTGCCCGAGAAGCCCGACAGGCCGTATTTGTCGGCGATCTGCTGCGGCGTGCCGACGTCCTTGTACAGGTCGATGGCGCGGCCGGCCGACAGCACGTGCAGCGCGGGGAAGGTCGCGAGGAGGCCTGCGCGCAGCACGGCCGGGGCCGCATCCGAGGTCACGATGCCGTGGTTCGCGCGCACCGCGAGCGTTGCGTCCTCGCCCAGCCCGTGGCGCAGCGCGTCCCAGTCGAAGCCGTCGGGCGCCTGCACGCTCAGCTTGCGCTGGCCGGCGGGCAGTGGCTCGGTGAATACGGCGATGCCCGCCGAGTCCGGGCCGCGCTCGGTCATGCCGATCAGCATCGGCTCCGCCCATTCGCCGAGCCGGTCGCGCAGAGAGGGGTTCCTGATCATCAATCCGACAATGCCGCACATCGGGTCGGTGCTCCGTGGTTCATTCAGAAGGATTCGACTTCAGAAAAATTCAACGTAGCGCTCGCGTTCCCACTCGGAGACATGACGCGAGTACTCGATCCACTCCATGCGCTTCAGACGCACGAACTCCGCCGCCAGCGCCTCGCCGATACCGGCGCGCACGACCGTGTCGGCCTCCAGCGCATCGAGTGCCTCGCCGAGTGTCTGGGGCAGCAGCCCGATGCCGCGCTCGGCGAGCCTGGCGGGTGTCCACTCGTAGAGGTTCTCGTTGACCGGCGCGCCCGGGTCGATGTGGTTGCGGATGCCGTCCATGCCAGCCGCGAGGATGGCGGCGGTGGCGAGGTAGGGGTTACACGAGCCGTCGGGCAGGCGCAGTTCGAGCCGGCCGTAGGGCACGCGCACCGTCGCGGTCCGGTTGTTGTCGCCGTAGGCAATATAGGCCGGCGCCCAGGTCGCGCCCGACAGCGCGCGGCCGACGACCAGGCGCTTGTACGAGTTGACCGTCGGCGCACAGACCGCGGCGAGCGCGCGCGCATGCCTGAGCAGCCCGCCGAGGAAGTGGTAGCCGGTCTGCGACAGGCCCAGACCGAGGCGGTCCGAGTCGTCGTGGAACAGGTTCTTGGAGGTGGCGCTGCCCAGCGACAGGTGGAAGTGTGTGCCGGTGCCGGTGCGGTCGGAGAACGGCTTGGGCATGAAGCTCGCGATCAGGCCGTGGGCGCGGGCGATCTCGCTCGCGGCCATCTTGAAGAAGACCAGCCGGTCGGCCGAAGACAGTGCGTCGCCGTAGGTGAAGTTCACCTCGAACTGGCCGTTCGCGTCCTCGTGGTCGATCTGGTAGACGTCGAGGCCGGCCGGCTTCACCGCGTCGACGATTGCCTCGAGCACGGCGGACGAGCGGGCGAGGCCCTTGTAGTCGTAGCAGGGCTTCTCGAGCGTATCGGTGCCGTCGGCGGGCTCGAGCCGGCCGTCGGCGCCGCGCTTGAGCAGCATGAACTCGGGCTCGATGCCGGTAAAGAGGGTCAGCCCCTCGCGGGCGAGCCCGGCGAGCTGGTTCTTGAGCGCGACCCGCGAGCACAGCGCGTAAGGCGCGCCCTTGACATGGCCGTCGCAGGCAATCCGCGCGTAACCAGGCAGCCAGGGCATCGGCGCGAGCGTCGCCGGATCGCCCACCGCCATGTAGTCCGCCCCCTCGGGGCCCATGCCCATGCCCCAGATCGCGAAGGCGGCAAAGCCCGCGCCCTCTTCCAGCACCATCCGTAGGTGCTCGGCCGGCACGGCCTTGGCCTTGGCCGAGCCGTGGATGTCGACGAACTGCGCAAGGACGAGCTTGATCTGGTGCCGCTCGAGCCAGGCGCGGGCGTCGGCGGCGGAGGTGGGCGAGGCCATGCTGACTCCGTCTAGGGCCGGGTTGAACTGGATGATATTTTTTTGCATCATAGGCGTCAATATGAGCAAAGCGTCCATCGAATCGCTCGACCGGCACATCGGGCTTCAGGTCCGCGAGGCACGCCTGCGCAACCGGCTGACCATTGCCGACGTCGCGCACCTGGCGGAGCTCTCGCCCGGCATGCTGTCGAAGATCGAGAACGGCCAGGCCACCGCCAGCCTCGACGCACTGGTGCGGATCGCAAACGCGCTCGGCGTAACCTTGGGCGCGCTTTTCAAGGGCTACGGCGCCCCAGGCGGCGCGGCGCGGCTCGTCAAGGCGGGCGAGGGCATGGAGGTGGTCCGGCGCGGCACCGCCAAGGGCCACACCTACCACCTGCTGTCGTACGACCAGGGACCGCGCAAGCGCTTCGAGCCCTTCCTGATCTCGATGGACGACGCCTCGGAAGTGTTCCCGACCTTCGAGCACGACGGCACCGAGTTCATCCACATGCTCGCCGGGCGCCTGGAGTATCGCCACGGCGACGCGACCTACCCGCTCGAGCCGGGCGACTCGCTGACCTTCGACGGCACTGTGCCGCACGGGCCGGAGCGCATCCTCGAGGTGCCGATCCGTTTCCTGACCGTCATCGTCTACGACACGCCAGCGCCAGAGTGAGCGCAGGCGCTCGTCATGACGCCCAACCCATCACTGCGTCCCACCCTCCACGATGCGCACACCCCTGGCTTCCGATTCATATGACCTGATCGTCGTCGGCGCCGGCGTCGTCGGCTGCTCGGTGGCCTGGCACGCCGCCGCGCTCGGCGCCGGGCGGGTGCTGCTGGTCGACCGCGGCGGCATCGCCGAGGGCACCTCCAGCCAGTCGAGCAGCATCCTGCGCACGCACTACTCGGTGCGCGAGAACGTCGAGCTGGCCCGGCGCTCCTGGTCGGTCTTCACCCATTTCGCGGCCTACCTCGACGACCCGGAGGCCGACTGCGGGCTGAACCGCTGCGGCTACCTGATCGTGGGCGCCGGCGACGAGCGCGGCGAGGCGGTCCGCGCCTCGCTCGCCCAGCAGCGGGCGATGGGCATCTCGGCCCAGGAAATCGACGCACAGCAGGCGCTCGAGCTGCTGCCGCTGCTGCGCACCGAGGGGCTCGAGGTCTTCGGCCACGAGCCCGAGGCCGGCTATGCCGACGCCTACCTCACCGCCACCGCGTTCGCCCGGGCGGCGCGCCGCCGCGGAGTCGAGGTGCGCCAGGGGCTACGGGTCACCGGTCTGACCACTGTCGGCAGCCGGGTGGTGGGCATCGAGACCGACTCCGGGCCGATCCGGGCCGGCACTGTGGTCTGCGCGGCCAACGTGTGGACGAACCGGCTGCTCGAGCCGGCCACCAGACTCGTCATCCCGCTGGTCGCCGAGCGGCATGAGGTGATGGCCTTCGAGGCGCCCGAGCCCTATCTGCCGCGCTATCCGGTGCTCAAGGACATGGCCAGCGCATCGATGGTCTACGCGCGCTGCTACGGCCGCAGCCAGCTGCTGGCGAGCCCGGGGCTGGCGGGCCATGCGACCGACCCGGACGAGGGCCAGGCCGACGTGCCGCTGGACGTGGTGGCCGAGCTCGGCGAACAGGTGGCCGCTCGGCTGCGCAGCTTCGAGGAGGCGGGTGTCGCCTCGACCTGGACGGGGCTGTACGACGTGACGCCGGACTGGAATCCGGTGCTCGGCCCGCTGCCCGGCTGGGCTGGCCTGCAGGTCGGCTTCGGATTTTCCGGCCACGGCTTCAAGCTGTCGCCGGCGGTGGGCCGGCTGCTGGCGCAGTCGGCGCTCGGCCTAGCCACCGACGTGTCGCTCGCGCCGTACCGCTTCGAGCGCTTCGACGAGGGGGCGCTGCTCGTCGGGCGCTACGGCAGGGGCGCGGTGTCCTGAGCCGTGTGGCTTAGGTCGAGGGCAGGCCCAGCGCCCTCTCGCTGCAGGCGCGCGGCTTGACGGCCGCGTCCACTGCCCGCGCGTCGCCGTTCTTCGTGGTCGCGCGGCTCAGCACCTTGTGCAGCTCGAGCGCGGCGCTCGCGCTCGGGAACCCGCCCGAGGATGTGCACAGGTAGCTGCCATCGGCGGCGAGCACTACCCAGGCGGGCGCGCCCCTCGGACTGTAGGTCGCCTTCCAGCGCTCGCGCTCGTGGGGGACCATGTCGTCGCCGAAGACCATCGAGAAGTGATAGCCGCCGCCGAAAGCCTGGCGGATGTCGCCACGCAGCAGCCAGCCGTCGAGCGCGCTGCAGATCTGGCAGTTGTGCTCAGTGAAGTACAGGATCACCGGCTTGCCAGTGCTGCGGGCCTTGGCCACCGCATCGACCACCGACGGGTTGTCGTCGAAGCCCGGCGGCAGCGTGGTCGCGAGCGCGCTCGCAGTGGCCAGCACGGCCGTGGCCGCGACGAGGAAACGCTTGTACATGGTGGATCTCCCGAACAGGCGACGCGGCGGCGGTGTATTCGAACGATGGTCGCAGCCTAGGACCATCCACCGAGGCCCGCAGCCCGCTGCGGACGAACGGACACGCGGCGGACCGCGGACGGTGAGCGACCGGGCGTGATCGCCGCGGCGGGCACCGCCGGTCAGCCGATTGCCGCAGCCGACTTCGCGAGCGCGCGCAGCAGGTGCTTCTGGATCTTGCCGGTGGAGGTCTTCGGCAGCTCGACGAAGCGGATCTCGCGCGGGCACTTGAAATGCGCGAGGTGCTGCCGGCAGTGCGCGAGCAGCTCGGCGGCGAGGGCTTTCTCCGCAGCGTCGTCGGCCGGACTGAGCTGCGCGCGCAGCTCGACGAAGGCGAGCGGCGTCTCGCCCCACTTGGGGTCGGGCCGGGCGACCACGCCGACCGCCATCACCGCCGGATGTTTGTAGATCGCGTCCTCGACCTCGAGCGACGAGATGTTCTCGCCGCCGGAGATGATGATGTCCTTGGCCCGGTCCTTGAGCTTCACGTAGCCATCGGGGTAGAGCACGCCGAGGTCGCCGGTGTGGAACCAGCCGCCCTCGAAGGCCTCGCGGGTGGCGGCCTCGTTCTTCAGGTAGCCCTTCATCACCACGTTGCCGCGGAAGACCACCTCGCCCATCGTCGTGCCGTCGCGCGGCACCTCGCGCATCGTCTGCGGGTCGACCACCGTGCAGCCCTCCTGCACCGGGTAGCGCATGCCCTGGCGGCCGTTGAGCTCGACCTGCTCGGCGAGCGGCCGCGAGGTCCAGTCCTCGTGCTTGGCGCAGGCGGCGGCCGGCCCGTAGACCTCGGTCAGCCCGTAGACATGCGTGACCTCGAAGCCCATCCGCCCCATGCCCTCGATCATCGAGGCCGGCGGTGCGGCGCCCGCAACCATCGCCTTCACCGTCCAGTCGATGCCGGCGCGCAGCGACTCGGGCGCAGAGATCAGCGTCGAGTGCACGATCGGCGCGCCGCAGTAGTGGCTGACGCGGTGCTCGCGCATCAGTCCGAAGATCAGCGCCGCGTCAATACGCCGCAGGCAGACGTTGGTGCCCGCAACGGCCGCGAGTGTCCACGGGAAACACCAGCCGTTGCAGTGGAACATCGGCAGCGTCCACAGGTAGACCGGATGACGCGGCAGGTTCCAGGCGAGCACGTTGCCGACCGCGTTCAGGTAGGCGCCGCGGTGGTGCACGACGACCCCCTTCGGATTGCCGGTGGTGCCCGAGGTGTAGTTCAGCCCGATCGCGTCCCATTCGTCGGCGGGCAGGTGCGGCGCAAAGGCCGGGTCGCCACCGGCGACGAAGGCCTCGTACTCGATCTCGCCGAAGCACTCGCCGCCGGCGCCGTGCTCCGGGTCGTCGGCGTCGACAACGAAGGGCACCCGCTTGCCGGCCGCGCGCAGCAGCGCGATGGCGGCGCTCGCGGCGGGCGCGAACTCGCGGTCGACGATCAGCACGCGGCTATCGGAGTGCTCGAGCACGAACGCCACCGTGGCCGCGTCCAGCCGGGTGTTGATGCAGTGAAGTACCGCGCCGGACATCGGCACGCCGAAGTGTGCTTCGACCATCGGCGGCGTGTTGGGCAGCATCACCGCAACCGTGTCGCCGTCGCCGAGGTCCATCGCGGCGAGCCGCGACGCAAGCCTGCGCGAACGCTCGCGAACCTCGGACCAACTGCGCCGCAGCGGCCCGTGGATCACGGCGCAGCGCTCGGGGTAGACGTCGGCCACCCAGTCGAGCAGCGACAGCGGCGTCAGCGCGACATGGTTCGCGGCGTTGCGGTCGAGGCCCCGGCGGTACGGGTTCGGATGCGTCGGCATGGTGCGCGGTGTCCGGTGGTCGGCGTGGATCCCGATCATTCTAGGGCGGGCATGCCGGTTGCCCATCTCGCTTCAAGGCACGGGTTCACATCTCGTGGACAAGTGCGTATTGCAGCGCAGCATTCCGGTGGTAGCCTGTCAGGACCGGTCTGCCGGAAAAGGAGTCCCCATGCCTCATCTGGTCCATGTGCTCGGCGTCACCGATCGTGACGCACTGCACCAGCACTTCGCGGCCCTCGACCCCCAGGACCTGCGGATGCGCTTCGGACGACTGCCCGACCGCGACTGGCTCAGGCTCTACGTCGAGGGCATCGACTTCGCCCGCGACGCGGTGCTCGGCGTGCGCGAGGGCCCGGTGCTGATCGGCGCGGCGCACGTCGCGCTGTTCGACGGCGCCGCGGAGCTCGGCCTGTCGGTGATCCCGGCTCGGCGCAAGCGCGGCGTCGCCTCGGCGCTCTTCGATCGCGGCGTGCTGCACGCCCGCAACCGCGGCATCGTCGAGCTGTTCATCCACTGCCTGTCCGAGAACCAGGCGATGCGCCGCATCGCACGCAAGGCCGGAATGCGGATCCTCGTGGAGGGCGTGGACGCCGACGCGTGGATCGAGCTGCCGCCGGCCACGCCGTTCACGCTCGGCGAGGAGCTGGTCGCCAGGCAGCTGACACTGGTCGACCTCGCGCTTCACGCGCCTTGGACGTCGACGGCACCGGAGCGCTCGGAAGCCTGATCCAAAAGAGCGAGCCCAGGCCCATGACGGCGGCCGCCCGGTACGAGGCGCCTAGCCCAGCGTGGGCGATTCCGCCACGAGCCTGACCGCCGGGTCGTCGGCCGGGTCGAGCCGGACCGGAACCGGTTACGCTTGCCGAGGTCGTGGCCTGGAGCGCCGCGGACTCACTCTTTTCCGGAGCAGATTTCATGTCAGTCGAGGCACTCACGACCGACCGGTTCGACGAGACCGTCGGAGGACACGACATCGTTGTCGTCGACTTCTGGGCCCCCTGGTGCGGCCCGTGCAAGTCCTTCGCGCCGATCTTCGAGTCAGTGGCGGCGGACAACCCCGACGTGGCCTTCGTCAAGGTCAACATCGACGAGGAAGGCCCGCTCGCCGGCCATTTCGGGATCCGCTCGATCCCGACGCTGATGGTCTTCCGCGACCAGGTGATCGTGTTCCAGCAGCCCGGCGCGCTGCCCAAGGGCGCGGTCGAGGACATCGTGCGCCAGGTGCGCGGGCTCGACATGGACGAGGTCCGGCGCGGCGCGCGGCCACACGAGGCGGGCGAGGACACATCGGATGCCGGCTGAGCCGATGCGCGACAGACCGGAGCACCCGTGCCGCTGATCCGCCGGGACTCCCGCCGCCGGATGTGCGGCGTGCTCGTCACCGGTGCCCTCGCCTTCGCCGGGACGACTGCAGGCCGGGCCGAGACGCTGGCTGACGCACTGGCCGGTGCGGGCGGCCGCGACCCCGCGGTGATCGGCGCACGCGCCCAGGCCGACGCAACGCGCGAGCGGATCGGCGTGATCCGTGCCGCAGGCGCCCCGACGCTGGGGGTGGGCGGCACCGCCAACACCCAGTACGCCGAGGTGAACGGCGGCAGCGCGAGGCAGATCGAGGGGGGCAGCGGCGCGATCAACCTGAACGTGCCGCTGTACCGGCCGCAGGTCGGTGCCGCGCTCGAGCAGGCCGGCGTCGCGAGCCGTTCGGCCGGTGTACAGGTCGACGCCGCAGAGCAGGACCTGCTCTTGCGCACCAGCGTCGCCTATCTCGAAGTGCTCGCGGCGATCGAGACCCAGCAGACAATCGGTGCGCAGAAGTCCGCGCTCGTGAAGCAGCTCGCCTCGGCCCGCCGCAGCTTCGAGGTCGGCACGGCGACGATCCTCGATCCGAACGAGGCCCAGGCGCGGCTAGACCTCGTCCTAGCCCAGGAGATCAATGCCCGGGCGGACCTGTCGGTGCGCCGCGCGGCGCTGGCGCAGATCGTCGGGCGCGGGTTCGAGCGCTACCGCCGGCTCGCCCCGGACACGGCCTTGCCTGTCCTGCCGTACCCGATACTCGAGAGCTGGCTCGAGATCGCCGCCGAGGAGAGCCCGGCGGTGCGGCGCGCGCGCCTCGAGCTCGAGATCGCCGAGCGGGAGATCGAGCGTCGCGCGCTCGGCGACCGGCCGAGCGTCGACGGCGTGGGGACGGTGTCGCGCGAGGTCAATCCGTCACCGGTCTTCGGCCAACTGCGGACCAACCTGGCGCTGCTGGGCCTTCAGGTGAACTGGCGGGCCTACGACGGCGGCGCCGTCTCCGCCGGCGTGCGTGAGGCGGTGTCGCTCGCGGGCAAGACCGCCGCCGACCTCGAGGCCGCCAGGCGCCAGGCTGACCTGGAGGTCCGCCGGCTGTTCGCGAAGGTGAGCAGCGGCTATGCGGTGGTGGCTGCGCTACGTGCCGCCGAGCGCTCGGCCGAGGTGACGCTGAGGTCGATGACCCGGGCGCAGGAGGTCGGCGTGCGCGTCCTGACCGACGTGCTGAACGCCCAGCAGCAGCTCTTTGTCGCGCGCAGGGACTTCGCCCGCGCCCGCTACGACTTCCTGGCCGACACGCTGCGGTTGCGCGCCGCAGCCGGCCGCCTGCGGGCCGATGACGTCACCGCGATCAGCGCGCTGCTGAGCGAGCCGGTGGAGGTGATCGACTCGCCCGGTCGCTGAGGGCCGGACTCAGATCTCGCCGATGGTGTGGCCCGCGTCGGTCGGCGTTCGAGTCGCCGCCGCTTGCGTGGCCGCCGGATCGTGTATCCGGATGCGATTGCGGCCGCCGCGCTTGGCGCGGTAGAGCGCGGTGTCGGCCTGGTCGAGCAGGCCGTCGAGCGTGGACGCGCCCAGCGTCGAGTCCGAGACGCCGACCGACACCGTCACCTGCAGCGCGGGCAGGTCAGACAGGTGCTCGAGGCAGCGCTCGGCGATGCGCCGGCGGACCCGCTCGGACACGTCCGCTGCGTCTCCCGCGCCAGTCTCGGGCATCAGCACCGCGAACTCCTCGCCGCCCTGGCGCGCCACGAGATCAGCCGGGCGCATCTCCTCGCGCAGCGTGGCGGCGACCGTCCGGATTACGCGGTCGCCCACGGCATGCCCGAAGCGGTCGTTGACGGACTTGAAGTAGTCGATGTCGAGCAGCAGCGCCGCCACGGGGCGCCCCTGTGGGCCGAGCGCCCGTGCGAGCAACGGCTCGCCCATCTCGGCGAAGGCGCGCCGGTTCAGGCAGTCGGTCAGCGGATCGCGGGTCGCCGCACGCTGCAGCGCTAGGTTCTTCGCCTCGATCTCGGCGCGCGAGCGCTCGAGCTCGGAGAGCGCGCCACGCAGCCGGGTGTTGGCGCGGCCGACCTCGGTCACGTCGGCGAACGAGACGAGGCAGCCGCGCACCTCGCCCCGCCCGTCGCGGATCGGCGAACAGGTGACCAGCAGGTCGCGCGCCTCGTCGCCGTCGCCCACCCGCATGCCCACGCTCGTGACGACCTGCGAGGCGTTCATCGCGCGGGACCAGGGGTGCAGCGGATCGGACTCCGGATCCGAGAGCTGCCAGCCCAGCGCGGACAGTGCCCTGCCTTCGCGGATCTCGACGTCGGCCCGCAGGCTGCGGAACGCTTGGTTGGTCAGCATGATGCGGCCCTCCGCATCGAGGATGGTAATGCCTTCCACCAGCGTGTCGAAGGCGACGCGCACCCGCTCCGGGACCGCGGCGGCGGGGTCGAGGTGCTGCAGCACGCGGCGCATGAAGAGACCGAAGCCGAGCGAGCCGGCGACGAAGACGAAGAGTGCTGTCATCAACGTCGGATCGCCGAGCCAGCCCGGCAGCAGGCCGGTGCGGACGTCGCGGTACACGATCTCCAGGTCACCCCAGTGCACCTTCGCGGCGAACAGCGGCACCTTGATCCGATCGCCCCGGTCGTCGCCGCCCGCGGCGGCGCCCGGACGAGCCGCCCGAGCCGCATCGCCGGCCTGCGCGACGGTGCCGCCCGAGGCGCTCCGCAGCACGATCGACTCGATCCGCGGCTCGCGCCCCACCACGTCGCGCAACAGGGTCTGCAGCGCGTCGACCTCGCCGCGCTGCACCAGGCCGGCGCCGTACAGCGCGATCGATTCGGCGAGCGCGCGCCGCGCGCGCGAGCGCTCGTCCGCATCGTCGCCACCGCCGAAGACCTTGAGCAGGGCGCTGGCGACCAGCACCAGCATGCAGGCCATCAGCGCGAGCGCCATCGCGATCTGCGCGATTGGCCCGATACGCAGGCGCTTCATGACGACATCCAGGCGGCGACTGGCGCGCGACGCGGGCCAGCGGCCCGGCGGCCCGCCGCTTCGGCGTCGAGGCCTGTGGTGCCGTCGAAGAGCTCGTCGGCCTGGTCGTGCGGCAGGTCGACGTCATCACGGGCGAGGATAGGCAACGGATCGAAGGTCCGCGCCACCGGCCCGGTAGCAATCAGCAGCCAGACCGTGGCGCCGCCGTAGATCGCCCACCACAGCATGCCCGCGGTCAGGGCGACGCCCGCGAGCTCTGCGCCCTGGTTGAGCGTGAGAACCGGTGCAGCGAACTCGCTGGCGTCGTCGCGCGCAGCGCCGGGCACGGTCACCGGGGGCACGTCGGTCGGCTCCACGGACGGCGCGGCACTGGCGTCCATCAGGAGCGCGAAGGTGTTCGAGTCCGGGCCAACGCCGATCAGCGCGAGGCCGCCGATCTCGTCGCCACTGGCATCCGAGCGCTTGGCGCCGTCGCGGGTGCCGTCAGCGACGCCCGCGGCTTGGCCCGTGTCGGTGCGCTCGCCGCCCTCGCGCGGCCCGTCGAGGGCGATCCGCAGCGCGGCCTCGCCGAAGCGAGCGTCGCGCGCGGGGTCCGCGCCGGCCACGTCGTCCGCTGCGACGCCGCGGGAGAGCGTCGAGACGGCTGCCGCCGATCCGGTGCGCAGGAAGCCTGTGGGCACGACATCGCGCGCGCCGGCGACCCGGTCGGGCGCCACGGCCGCCACCGCGGCAGCGGCAGCGGCGCCCGTCGGCTGCGTCATCACCGCGGGCGGCCGGAAGACGGGCTCGGGGGGCCCCGATCCAGGCGCGGACGGCTCGACGGGCGGCAGCGGCGGCAGCGGCGGCGGCAGCGGCGGGGTCGATCCGCCACCGTTGTCCGCGGGCAGGACCTTCAGGGTAAGCGTGTTCGGCGCCGAGGGCGCCGCGTCCTGCAGCGCGATCGTCACCGTCAGTGCGAGCTCGCCCGACCAGCCGACCGGCGGCTGGTAACGCAGCGTCGCAAGCGCGGCGTTGACCGCATCGATCGGCCCGTCGAGGGTCAGACGCATGCCGCCCAGACCGCCGTCGCCCGAGGCGCTCAGCACGACCCCGCTCGACGAGGTGACCGAGAGCCGTCCGACGCCGACCGAGAGCGCGACCGTCACCGGAGCCAGACTGCCGTCGACGTCGGACACGACGATCGCCGCGTCCCGCGCGGCCGACAGCAGCAGCGTCTCGCCCGCCGCGACCGTCTGCAGCGCGGGGACCGCGACCACCGGCGCGTCGTCGACGGGCAGCACCTCGATTGTCGTGCGGCCCTGCTCGAAGCCGCCGGCACCGTCGTCCACCAGCAGGTCGAGCTGCACGGTGCCGGACCACTCGGCGGACGGCGTGAAGCGCAGGCCGTCGAGCGCCGCCTGCAGCGCCGCCCGGGTGCCCTCGACGACGATCAGCGCGCTGCCCGTGCCTGCGCCCTCACGCAGCGTCAGGCCCTGCGTCGAGGCCAGCGTCAGCGTGCCCGAGCTGACAGAGAGCCGCAGGCGCAGCCCACCCTCGTTGTCGATGTCGGCGACCAGGATCCTTCCGCCGGAGGCCTCGTCCAGCACCAGGCGGCCGTCCTCGAGCACCTCGGCGGACTCGGGCATCGACAGCTGGGGCGGGTCGTTGACCGCCTCGAAGCCCACGCGTACCTGTGCGCTCGCGGTCTTCGACCCGCCGAGACCGGTGCTACCCAAGTCGTTCACCTCGATTTGCAGGCGAACGAGCCCGAAGGCGTTCCCGGCCGGCACGAGCCTCAGTCCGTCGAGGGCGGCGTTCACGTCGACCAGCGTGCCGCGGATCGTCAGCACCGCATCGTCGCGGCCCTGGCCGACGACGAGGGTCAGGCCGTCGATGCCGGACAGCGCCAGACGCGCATCGCCGTCGACCGACAGGTACACCTCGACCAGTGCCGCCGCGTCAACGTCGTCGGCGATGACGATCCGTGTCCCGTCGACATCCGAAAACACCACGATGCCGTCCTCCCGTGCGGCGACGATTCCGGTCGGGGCGGTGAGGATCGGGGCGTCGTTGACCAGGTTGATCGTCACGGCCACCGGGACGATGGCGGTCCGCACGCTGCCGTCGGTCGCGCTGAGCGAGAACACGTCCGCCGGGCGGCTGGGATCGGTATGTGTGTAGGTGACGCCCCCGAGGTTGATGTCGGCCTGGGTGAAGGTGTCACCGACGCCGAGCAGCGTCCCGTTCAAGCGCAACTCGCCGCCGAGCGGCGCCGACTCGATACGCACCTCGATGCCCGCAGCCGCGGTGTCGGCATCGCTCCACCCGAGGCTGCCGGAGCCGATCGTGATCGTGCCGAGCTCGGTGGCTGACAGGCCGCTGTTGCGCACCAGGGTGCTCGGGTCGGCCACCGCCGTCACGTCCATGCGCATCGACCGGGCCGCCGAAGTGCCGCCGTCGCCGTCGGTCATCACGACCTCGATGGTCCTCGGCGCATCTGAAGGCGCGTCGCCCCGCACCTCGAAGACGACCGCGCGCAGCACCGCCTGCACGGCGGCGGCATTGGCGTTCGCGGTCAGGGTCAGGGTCAGCGGGGTCTCGCCGACGCCTCCGGTGTACGTGCCCACCAGCATGCCGCCGTAGCTCACGCCGTTGCCCGAGACGCTGACCGCCCCCTCAGCTGTGCCGATGTTCGCGATGGCGAGGTGGTCATCGGCGCTGGCGTTCGCGGTGATCGACACCGTCAGGGTGCCGCCCGCGAAGGTGCCGGAGTCGACGTCGGAGACAGTGGCCGCAGCGTCGAGCACCGTCGGCGCGGCCTGCTCGACGTAGGTACCGGAGATCGCGCCGAAGCCGACCTGGGGCGGGTCGGCAACGGCGACGACCTGGACGATCCGGCCGACCGGCAGGCTGTCGAGCACGCCGTCGCTCACCGTGAAGACGATCGTGCGCATCCCCGCCGAGGGCGCCTGGGAGGTGTTCGCATACGTCACGCTGCGCAGCGCCGCCTGGTACTGCTGCGCCGTCGCGTCGCCCGAGAGCGTCAGCGTCCCGGTGTTCATGTCCCATTGCGAAGTGATGCCCGATTGCGAGGTGAACACCAGCACGCCCTGGCCTGGAACGTGCCCCGTCGTGATCCTGACCAACGCGCTCCGGATGGACGCGTCGTCGACGTCGCTGACCACGAGGTTGGCGTCGACGACGACCGGTTCGCCGTCCTCGACGAAGGTCGGCGCGGCGTCGCCCGAGCCGATGACGACCGGCGCGTCCGGCGCCGCCGAGATCGTGCTGCGCAGTAGAGCGACGCCGGCCGCGATCGGCGTGCCCGCTCCGTTCATCGAGACGTCGACGACAACACGGCCGGCCCCCGCGGTGAAACCGCCCGACCAGGTGTCGTCGAGCGCGCGAACGGTCAGCGGACTGACCGGGCCGAAGGCGTCCGCCGCGGGCAGGAAGCGCAGCCGTGCGGTCGCCCCGAGCACCAGGCCCGCGCCGTCGGCACCGGCCATATCGACCGGATGCCAGCTCGCGCCGTCATCGGTCGAGTACTGCCAAGTGCCTTGGGCGGCGTTGCCGGGGTCGCCGACGATGGCGATGCCCGCCAGCGAGTCGCCAGTGTCGGGGTCGGAGAATCCCGCGCCGAACAGGGTCTGGACCGGAGCGCCCGTCGGCGACGCCGCATCTTCGTCAACCGCGGCCAGCGTCGCATCCGACAGTGACGGCGCGTCGTTGACGGCGGTGACGACGATCGTCGCCGTCGCGGCGGTCGCCGACACAGCGCCGTCGAGCGAGCGCACCGTGTAGCCGAAGCCCGTGGTGCCGTTCCAGTCGGCCGCGGGGACGAACCACAGCGCGAGCACGCCGTCGGTCGCCGCGTACCGCGTGCCGGGCTGCACGAGCACCGTGAGGCCCGCGTCGAGGTAGAGCGTGCCGTTCGCGGGCAGTCCGGTCAGCTCGACGTCTTGAATTTCACTGTCGACGTCGGTGCCCCGCAGGGTTACCACGATCGACGCATCGTCCTCGGCGCCGGTGGCGCTCGTCGCCTGGGCGGCCGGCAGATCGTCGACCGCGACGATCGAGAGCTCGCGTGTGGTGATCCTGCGGGGCGCATCGCCGTCGTCGATGATGAAGACGATCAGGCGCGTGTCGACCCCGGGGTCCTGTGAGGTGTTGGTGTAAGTCACGCTGCGCAGCGCCGCCTGGTACTGCGCAAGCGTCGCCTGGCCGGTGAGGGTCAGCACGCCGGTGGCCGCGTTCCAGCTGCCGGTGATCCCGGATGGGTCAGTGAACGACAGCACGTCCTGCCCGAGGCTGTAGGTCCCCGTGGCGAACCTTACGGTCGCACCCTGCAGCGTCGCGCTGTCCGGGTCGATCACGAAGAGGCCCGGAAACACCGCGACCGGCCCGCCGTCCTCGGTGAACACCGTCGTGCCCGGCGGATCCAGCGGGCTCGGTGCGGCCATGGCCGACACGGGCGCACCGAGCTCGGAGCTCGGGCCGAAGACACCCGGGGCGAGTTCGCGGGTCGCGGTCGCCGTCACCGAATGCCCGACGCTGACCTGGGCGCCCTGCAGGTACGCGGTGAAGTCGATGCGCCCCGAGGCCCCCGCGACCACGGCGAAGACCCCAAGCAGCACGCGGGCCTCGCCCGGTGCGCCGGTGGGTGACGAGAAGACCTCGACGCGCCAGTGCGTCCCGGCCGGCGCCTCGAACGCGCCCTGTACGGTCATGCCGCCCGCGTCCACCAGCGCCGCCGTCAATTCGGGCGCGTTCTGCAGGCCGTTCGGTCCGGCATCGACATCCGCCGCATCGTTCGCGGTGGGGCCGTCGCCGCCCAGGTCGATCGCCGGCCCGCCGAGCGCGACGATCGAATTGCCGAGGATCGTCGCGCCGGCCGAGGCGCTGACCGTGTCGCCCACGACGATGCCGGCGCCGGCAACGTTCAGGCGGTTGCCGTCGAGCGCCCCGGCGCCGCCCACCAGGTTGCCGGTGCTGCCGACCCGGATGCCCGCTCCGGCGATGCCCGGGACGGTATCGCGGTCGCCTCCAGCGTCGAACGCACCGATCCAGTTGCCCGCGATGGTGATGCCGTCCGCACCAGGGCGAAGCTCGATACCGTCGCCAGCGAAGCCGCGCAGCTCGAGCCCGCGCACGAGGCTGCCCTGCGAGCCGACCTGGAAGACCAGCCCGTCGGCGGCCAGCCCCCCGCCGTCGACCACGACCACCGGCCGACCACCGTTGCCCGCATAGCCGAGGGCCAGCGTGCCATCGATGACCACCGTTCCGGTGACCGCCGGCAGCGCCGAGCCGATCGCGATCACAGGGGGCCCCGCGCCCGCAAACTCGAACAGCACGTGCTGCGTACCCGGGCTCGCGTTGGCCGCCAGCAGCGCCTCGCGCAGGCTGATGCCGTCACCGCCGTCGTTGGCGATCAGCGCCTCGATGCTGCCGGTGTCGCCGGTGACCGTGTCGTCGGTGGCGGTCACGACGATCGCCCCGACGTGGATGTCGATCTCGCCGTCGACGACCACTCCGGTGGCGCCGCCGCCGTTGGCAAGGTCGTCGGTCTGGATCCGGAGCCGCTCCAGGCCACGGAACCCGGCACCCGGCGTGTACGCCAGGCCGTCGAAGGCCGCGTTCACGTCGGCGACCGTGCCGGTGAAGGTCATGGCCGCAGTGTTCGTGCCAGTGCCGACGGCGAAGGTCAGCCCGGTGGTGCGCGCGAGCGTCACCGTGCCGTGGTCGACCTGTACCGTGATCTGCACCAGGCGACCAGCCCCGTCGGGGTCCGAGACCGAGATCGCATTGCCGCCGGTGGTGCCAAAGACGTGCGGCGTATCGAGCCCGGTGGACGTGTTGCCTGGCAGCGTCTGCAGCGGCGCGTCGTTGACCGGATCGACGGTGAGCGCGAAGGTCGCGGACTGCGGGGTGGACCCGTCCGCGTCGCCGTCCTCGAGCGCGATCCTAAACGAGGCGGTAGTCGTCTCGGCGCCGTCGTGCCGGAAGGCCACGGAGCCCGCCTGCAGCTCGGCCCCGGTGAACGACGTCGCAACGGTGCCGGCCACCCGGATCTCGCCGCCGACCAGGTCGGAGACGGTGAAGACGACGTCGGCCGGCAGCGTGTCCGGGTCGGTGAAGCCGAGGTCCGACGCGCCGAGCACGACGCTGCCGCCCTCGGCCACCGTCGCCTGCAGGTCACCGTTCAGCGTCGGCGGGTCGTTGACCGCGGAGACGTCGATCGCGACCGTATCGGTCGCGGTGCGCCCGCCGGCATCGGTCGAGGTCACCGTGAGGGTGTCCGCGCCGCTGGCGTCGGCGGCGCCGAGGTAGGTGAGCGTCGCGAGCGCGGCCGTGATCTGCGACGACGTGCCAGTCAGCGTCAGCGAGCTGCTGCCGTTGGAACCGTCCCCGATCGTCGCGCCGCCGTCGAGGACGAGGGCGAGCGTGCCCCGGCCGACGGCGAGCGACACTGCACTCAGATCGTCGTCGGCATCCGACACCGACAAGCCGGTGATCGCCAGCGGCACGTCCTCGGTCGCCGTCTGCGGTCCCGGCACGGTGTTGACCGGCGGGGCATCGCCGTCGAGCAGGCCCTGCCAGCCCGAAGGATCGGCGGCGGCAAACAGCGTGCGCGCCTCGATGGATCCGGTGGCGAGCTCGAGCGACCAGTCGCCACCGGCCGCGGCGCTGCCGGTCGGATCGTCGCTCGCCGAGACGTCGGCCCCGGTCAGCGCCGCCAGCCGCTCGAGCAGTGCGATGCCGGCAGCGTTCGACGCCAGGCTGCATCCGTAGAGCAGCAGGTCGGCCTGCTCGGTGAGCGCGCCACGCCAGGCGCCGATCGCCTCGTGCTCGGCGTCGAGCGCGGCCGCATCGATGCGCCGACCGCACACGGTCAGCTCGCCGGGCTCGCCGTGGGCGAGCACGTGGACCGCGCTCACGTCGTCCATCGACGCCAGCGCCTCGCCGATCTGCGCGAGGCCGTCGCGGCCGGCATCGAGCAGGACGATCCGCAGGCCCGCCTCCGGACGCTGCGCGGCGATCGCATCGACCAGCGCCTGTGCGTCGGTCACGCCCGGATCGACCACCACCAGTTCGACCGCGCGCACGGCGGCCACCGTGGCCGGCGCTGTGGTCGCTGCGGACGTATCCGCGTCGACTGAACGCACGACCTGCGCCTCCGGGGCCGGCATCGCTGCCGCGCCCACGAGCAAATCCGCGGAGTAGAGGATCCTAGGTTCGACACCCTCGGCGCGCGCGCGCGATCTCGCCGGCGTGCGACGGCGGATCCGATCGAGCCAGCGGGTCAGCATGGCGACCCGCTCAGCGCCTGGGGATCGCAGCCAGGGTCGCGGGGGCGGACGGGCCGGACGCCGGCGTCTCGACCCGCTTCGCGTCCGCTGCCGGACGGGGCGGGGTGGGCCCAGACGGGGCGTGCTTCCCGCTCACCGGCTTGACCGCAGGTCCGGGGTCCGAGGGCCGCTGTGCGGCCGCCGCCTCGAGCCCGAGATCGACCTTGCAGCGCGAGCCAGCCGGGATGCGCATGTCCGCGTTCGGCAGCGTCAGCCGCACGCGGAAGGTGTTGCTCGCCGGGTCGAGCACGCGGTCCACGATGGTCACGGTGCCGGTGGCCTCGCGGACCGGACCCGAATCGGGCCGCACGGTCGCTTGCCGTCCGGAGGCGACGAGCCCGAAGGCGGGCGCGGGCACGACCACCTCGACCCGCAGCGGATGGACCTCGGCGATGCGCAGGATCGGCCGGTCCTCGGCGAGTTCGCCCGCGCTCATGTAGCGCTCGACGACGATGCCGCCGATCGGCGCGCGCACCTGGCGGCGCGCGAGTTGCGCCTCGGCGACCCGCAGCTCCTGCTCGGCCTGGCGGCGGCGCTCGCTGGCCTGCTGCACGCGGTCCTCGCTCACGCGCGCATCGGTCTCGGCCTTGTCGGCGGCCGCCTTCGAGACGAATTCCTCACCGGCGAGGTCGCGGGCCCGCGAGGACTCGCGGCGGGCGAACTCCCGGCCGCGCTCGGCGGCCTGCAGCTCTGCGCTCTGCGCGGCACGGGCCTGGGCGAGCTGAGCCTGTGCGCGCTCGACCGCGGATTCCAGCCGGGCCACCACCTGTCCGCGACGCACGGTGTCGCCCCGGTCGACGTCGACCGCTTCCAGCACGCCCGAGACCGGTGCGCCGACCTGCACCACCTGACCCGGCTGGATCAGGCAGTCGAGCGGCTGCGCGGCCAGCGGCAGCGGCAGCACGCACACCAGCACGCACAGCGTCCATCCGGCTGGGCGGTCGAGATAGACGGGTCGTCGGGTCTGGAAATACATCCTCAGTCTTCGGTTCGACCGATCAGGTCGCGGTGTGCCCGTGCCCGCGCCGCCTCCACGAGACGCATGCGAAGGCGCCTTGCACGGAAAGCCTCCCGGTGTTGTACGGCGCGAAGCGTGATCGCGACCACCCCGGCCGGTACACCCGTGAGCAGGCGACCGACGAAAGGCGACCGGATCGTCAGATCCGTGGCGCCGGGCACGGGATCGCCGGCCAGCAGCCAGGCCTCGGCGCTGCCCGGCTCGCCGCGCCGGGCCACCCGGCCCTGGAGCTGGCGCTCGAGCCGGCGCGAGGCATGCACGAAAGTCGCGACCAGCGCCAGCCCGCCGGCAGCCACCGCCGCCGGCTCGAGCACGATGTCGGTCCCGCGCCCGGCCATATCGGTCACCAGCGTCACCCGACCGCGGACGCCCGCGGCCGCGACGGTCTGCGTCTCGTCGTCGGCGTGGCGGGCATCGATCGTCGCGGGAACCAGTCCGGCCCGGCGCATGGCCTCACCCAGGGCGCGCGACTCGGCGAGATCGCGCACCGCGACCAGCACCGGCCGGCCGGCCCGCGACAGCGCGCCCACCCGCGCGATCAGCGCCGCGTCGCGCGCCGCCGCCGTGGCGAACACGCGCGGCGGCAGGTCGATGCGGCGCGAGGGCTGGCCAGGCGCGATCCGCACGACGGTCGTGCCATAGCGCCGTGCGAGCTCGCCCGCCTCCTCGGCGAGCGTCGCCGACAGGCCTCCGAGCCGCCAGTACCGGGGAAAGCAGCGGGCGGGCGTGACCTGGATGACCGGCTGGTGCGGCAGCGTGCCCGCGGCCCGCTCCTTGTGCTCGATCATCTGGTGCAGCCCGGCCGACCAGGCACGGCCGACCGCAATGCGGCCCGTCGCGGGATCGACGATCTCCACCCGGCGGTCACGCACTAGGTAATCGCGCTCGGCGCGATACAGGTGCAGCGCGGCGAGCGCCTGCGCGACCAGCCCCTCGCGGCGACGCGCGAGGCGCCACGGCCCGTCGAGCCCGGCACTCTCCCGGGCGATGCGCTCGCGGCCGGCGTCGGTGAGCGTCGCGACGCGCGTGCCCGCTTCGGGCCGCCAGTCGCGGCCCTGCCAGAGCAGCCCCGCGATCCGCAGCGCCTCGGCGAGCCCGTCGGCCGGGTCCTCCCCGGACTGCGCCAGCACACAAGGCAGCGTGGCGTCGTCGATCAGCAGGCCGTCGGCCTCGTCGACGAAGGCGCTGCACAGGCCGCGCAGCAGCGCCGGCGCCGGGCGCACCGGACCCGGCGCTGCGAGCGAGGCCGCGAGCGCACCGAGCCCGCCGCGGTCCGAACCGGCGAGCCGGTCGCGCAGCCAGTCGAACATCAGCTCGTGCGCCGTGCAGTAGACAACCTCGCGCGACCAGCCGAGCCGCCGGCGGCCCGGGTCGTCGGCGGACAGCACGCGGTCGCAGGCGAGCCCGAGCGCCCGGAAGAAGGGCGCGAGCCGGGCGCAGTCGCGCTCCACCAGGTAGTCGTTGATCGTGATTACGTGGACCGGCACGCCGGCGAGCGCGCGCGCAGCCGCAGCGAGCGCAAGCGCGAGCGTCTTGCCCTCGCCGGTCGCGAGTTCAGCCAGCCCGTCATCGAGCATCACGGCGGCCGCCCGCACCTGTGTGGCGAACGGCGACAGGCCGAGCACGGTGCGCGCGGCGACGCAGGCGAGCGCAAGCGCCTCGGTCCGGTCGGCGGCGCAGGCGCGGCCCGATCGCAGGCGCGCGCGAAGGGGCGCCGCGAGCACCGCCGGCGGCGAACCCGAGCGCCCGATCACGTCGGCCCGCGCGAGCACCGCCCGCGCGTGGGCGTCGCCGCGGCGGCCGTCGAGCGCACGCAGCCGACCGAGCCAGGCCTGCAGCGGGCCGCGCATTCGGGCCTCGTCGCGCTGCGGATAGTGGCCCCAGAAGGCGCCGGGCGCGGGCCGCTCAGGCAGCACGGCGGCGAGCGCGGCCTGCATCGCTCAGCCGTCCAACCGGCGCAGGAACAGGCGCCGCAGCGCCTCGCCGGCCTGCTCGGCGCCCGGCCGGGACGGCAGCACCACACGTACCGAGGCCGAGGAACCGATCCTCGACAGCGGCACCTCGGGCAGGAAGTCGAGCTGGAACCAGGGCTGCTGGGTGCGCAGACCGTCGCGGTCGGCCGGATCGGTCGGGATCGCCCCGCCCGCACGGTCCGAGAGCGCGGCCCCGGGCAGATGGTGGACCGCCTGGGGCGTCTGCGAGGCGAGCCGCACGTCGATGAGGCGACCCGGATGGTCAGCAAGGCGCGCCTCGACCGTGTCGCCCGCACGCATCGCGGCCTTCAGGCGCTGCGCCTCATCGTCGCGCGCGAGCGTCTGGATCCGCATCGAGCCAGACTGCAGCACGTACATGAGCACCTCGCCCTGGCGGACGTGGCGCTCGAGCGGACCGTCGGCATCGACGAAGGTGACCGTGCCGTCGGCCGCCGCCCGGATGTCCAGCGACGCGAGCCGGCGTTCGAGCTCGGCGAGCCGAATGCGCAGGCGCTCGATCTCGTCGAGCGCGACACCCGCGGCGGCGCGGTCGGACTCCAGGTTGCGGATGCGCTCGGCCTGCTGGGCCTCGAGCTGCGCCTGCAGCTGAGCGAGCTCGGTCGACAGCGCGAGGCTTTCCATCCGCGCGAGCGGCGTCCCCGCCGTCACCGGCTGCCCCGGCACCACCAGCACCTCGACGACGCGTCCGGGTTCGGCGCTGCGTACCTTCGCCGCATCCGCCGGCATCACCACGCCCGGCAGCGTCATCGCGTCGGGCAGCGGCACGGCGGTCAGCAGCCCGACCACGACCGCAAGCGCCGCCGCGATACCGCCGAGCGCGCGATTCGGTCGCGCCGTCCGCCAGCGGGCACGTCGGACGTAGCCAGCCGCGCCCCAGGCGGCACGCCCGACCACCAGCCAACCACCCCAGGCGAGCAGTGCGAGCGCGGCGGGCCGCGAGTACGGCGCCACCCAGCTCGCCAGCCATGTGAATACCAGCACGCGGTAGATCCACGATGCGAGCCCCCAGCCGAGCAGCCAGGCCCGCTCGCGCCCGCCGCCGGGCTGGGGCGCGTCGCGCTCGCCCGCGACCCCGCGGCGGGCGAGCGCGATCCAGGCCGCGCGCGAGCGCTCGGCGAGGTTGGGCAGGCCGAGCGCGTCGGACAGCGCGAAGTAGGCGTCGAAGCGCATCAGCGGGTTGCCGTTGACGAACACGGTGGAGACCGCGCCGATCGTCATCGCGGCGAACGCCGCAGTGCGCATCGCACCGTCGGAGACCGACAGCCACAGCCACAGTGCTGCCGCGGCCACCAGCAGCTCGGACACGATGCCCGCCAGGCTGACCGCGATCCGCTGCCGGCGGGACGCGAACAGCGCCGCGGCAGAAGCGTCGACGTAGGGCACAGGCATGCCCATCATCACCGTCACGCCGACCTCGCGCACCCGTCCGCCCCAGGTCCGCACCGCCCAGGCGTGCGCCAGCTCGTGGACGGCCTTGAGCAGCGGATACACCAGCCACACCGCGAACGCGAAGCCCGGCGTGGGCACGTGCCCGGCGGCGTAGTCGACGAGCGCCTCGGCATGCTCGAGCGCGACCAGGCCGGCGAAGGCCAGAACCGCGACGCAGGCGAGCAGCGCGCGCCCGGTGTACAGAGGCGCCGCGATCCGCCAGGTGCGCTCGAGCAGCGGTCCCGGGTCGAGCAGCGGCACCTTGAACGACAGTGGGTTGACCGCGGTCAGCAGCCCGCTGCGCCGGCGCTCGGCCTCGCGGCGCGACAGGCGCGAGAGGTCGGCGCCCTGGTCGAGCGCGACCAGTCCCGCATCGGCAAGCTGCTGCACGAGGTCGAGGATCTCGTGCTGCGAGGGCACGGCATCGCCAGCTTCCGCCAAGAGGCGACGCCACAGCGTCTCGACCGACTGCCGACCGTCGAGGCGGCCGGCGAAGCCGTGGGCGGGTACGTTCAGCCGCATCTGCCTGCCGAAGGCCTCGTCGCGGTAGACGTACCAGAGCTCGCCACGCACCCGATGCCGGCCGATGCGCACCGTGGGCTTCAGGCGCAGAACCAGCTTCGACACCCTGAACCAGTCGGGCGAATAGAGCGCGTCCTCGCTCACCATCCGAGCGCCCAGATCCGGTCGGCGAGCGCGCGCCACGGCCGCTCGAAGAGCAGCTGCCCGAGCCGGCGGCTGCCGGCCTCGAACTTGGCGACACCCTCATAGCCCGGGCGCAGTTCGGCGCCGGCCGCGGGCGCCGCCTCGATTTCGAAGACCGTGCGGCCCTCGCGCGCGACCGCGGCCGGCGAGATCCGCACGACCCGGATCGGCACCACGCCGCCGGCATGCGCACTCAGCGCGAGTACGCCCTCGGCGGCCTGTGCGACGCGCGCGACATCGCGCTCGTCGACCTCGACGATCACCCGGTGGCGGCCCGCGGGGGCCACAGACAGCAGCATGTCGCCCGCCTTGACCGGCGCGCCGAGCGCCTGCGTGAGGTCGCCGCTCAGCACCAGCCCGTCGAACGGGGCGGCCACCCGCTGCCGCGCGAGCTGCGTGTCGACCATCGAGAGCTGGGCGCGCGCCTGCACGGCGCGCGCGGCATGGGCCGCGTACTGGGCGCGGTCCTCGCGCGCGAGCGCCTCGGTCGCCTGCCGGCCGGCCTGCTCGGCCTCGGTCGACCAGCGCAGGCGCTCCTGCGAGAGCTCGCGGTCGTCGAGCTCGACGAGCACCTGCCCTTCGCTCACCGCGTCGCCCGGGCGCACGTGCACGCGCAGCAGCCAGCCGTCGACCGGCGCGGTGAGCAGGCGCTGCATCGCGCCCTCCACGCGCGCCGCGCCGCCGACACGATCCGACACCGGCACGAGCGACGCGAGCACCAGTACTACCAGTGCCGCCGCGGCGATCCAGCCGGCCCGCGCACGCCGTTCGAGCAGCCGCTCGCCGAAGGCCGCCACCGGTCGCTCGACGCGCCGGTGCATCGCGACGACCGGAGCGACCAGCGCCGCGAGCCGCTGCAGCCCCGCCAGCTCGTCGGTGTCGAAGGCGAGTGATGCCCGCTCCAGCGAGATCGCGCCGAGCGCCCGGCCGCGCACGATCAGCGGCACCGAGCAGACGGCACCGAGCTGCGACAGTCGCGCGAGCTGCGCCTGCGCGACGTTCACCGGAGCATCGCCCGCGGGCGGCGCCGGCCAGGCGACGGCACCCTGCTGGTCGATCGCCTCGTCCATCGCGGTCGCGATCGGCGCGACCACCTCGTGCGAGGGCCGCACGCCCACGCCGTCCGACAGCGCCTGCACCCGCGCCCCGCTCGCCGCCGCCCAACCGAACGCGACCCGCGAGCAGCCGTGCTGCCGGGCGAGGGTCGCGAGCAGCGCGCCGATCGCATCGTCGAGCTGCTCGGCCTCGGCGAGCGCGGCCTGACACTCGACGATCCGGGCGAGCTCGGGCGCCGCATCGGCGGCGGGATAGGCGGCGGGATTGGCGGCGGTATCGGCAGCGGCCACCGCCGCGTTCAGCGCGGCGTTGAGCCGCCGGCGCCAGGCGCCGACGGCGCGCTCGACGTCGCTGGCTGTGCCATCGACAAGCAGCGCCACGGCGCCGATGGTCCGCCCCTCGTCCGCAAGCGGCACCGCCAGCAGGTTTGCACCACCCGCCGCCGACTTGGGCGATTCGAAGACCGGACGCCCGTCGTCCAGCACACCTGCACACGCGCCGTGGGCGACCGCCGGCGCATCGGATCCAACCGGCCAGGTCGCCAGCGCCCTGAGCCCGTCGCGATGGCGGTCAGGCACCGCGATCAGCCCCGCGCGGATCGCGGGATCGGCACGGCAGCCCGCCGTGAACGCCGCCACCAGGACGGCCACCGCGTGCGGCGAGTCCGTCCGGGCCGGGGCGCGGGCCTGCTGCGTGTCGATTGAGGGCGTGTCTGGGGACATGGATCCGGGGCGTGGCGGCCGGGCGTGGAGACGCCGTCTCGGGGCGCCGCGTCCGGCCGCCCCGCCCTGAAAGGGTCGGAGACGGTCAGCGGGGCGACAACGCCGGCGCGACGGGCGGACACTCCGACCCGGTGCGCGCGACGCGACGGGGCTGGCCGGGGTCGCCTCGCGACCGCAGTCCGTCCGAAGGGGTCGGACTCCGCGCCGGGCGGCGTCCATGGCCGCGGCGGCCCGGTCGCACAGCGGCATCACCGCCGGCGTGCATGCGGTGCCGCGGTCGCGTGCCGCGGGTCGATCCGCGCGCGCGCCGGGCCGGGCTTTTCCGTACACTGGCCCGATCCCCATCGCGACCTGCCCCCGGGAGCCTCCCCGATGACCGAGAACGCGCTCGCGCGCCTGCAGCTGCCCCGGCGGGCCATGGCGCTCGTGCTCGCGGGCGGCCGCGGCAGCCGCCTGCAGCAGCTCACCGACATAAGATGCAAGCCCGCCGTCTACTTCGGCGGCAAGTTCCGGATCGTCGACTTCGCGATGTCGAACTGTCTGAACTCAGGGATCCGGCGGATGGCAGTGATGACGCAGTACAAGTCACACAGCCTGCTGCGCCACATCCAGCGCGGCTGGGGCTTCATGCGCGGCGAGCTCAACGAGTTCGTCGACCTGCTGCCGGCGCAGCAGCGGCTCGACGACGTGTCCTGGTACCGGGGCACCGCCGACGCGGTCTTCCAGAACCTCGACATCATTCGGCACAACCGGCCCGAACACCTGCTGATCCTGGCCGCCGATCACATCTACAAGATGGATTACTCGATGATGCTCGCCGAGCACGTCGAGCGCGGCGTGCCCTGCACGGTCGGCTGCTTCGAGGTGCCAATCGCCGAGGCGAGCGCCTTTGGCGTGATGAAGGTCGACGAGAACGACCGCATCCTCGAGTTCGCCGAGAAGCCGGCCCAGCCCGAGCCGATGCCGGGTCGCCCCGAGGTCGCGCTTGCGAGCATGGGGATCTACCTGTTCGACGCCGAATTCCTCTACGAAGAGCTGCCGAAGTTCATGAGCGGCGACCTCACCCACCACGACTTCGGCCGTGACGTGATTCCGGCGATGGTCGCGGGCGGGCGGGCGATCGCGCATCCGTTCTCTCGCAGCTGCGTCGGCGAGCCGGGCAAGGGCGCCTACTGGCGCGACGTCGGCACGCTCGACGCGTACTGGGAGGCGAATATCGACCTTACCGCGACCGATCCGCAGCTCAACCTCTACGACCGCGACTGGCCGATCTGGACCTACCAGGAGCAGCTGCCGCCGGCGAAGTTCGTCCACAACACCGACGATCGCCGTGGCATGGCGACCGAGTCGATGGTCTCGGGCGGCTGCATCATCTCCGGCTCGCTCAACCGCTCGCTGCTGTTCTCGAGCTGCCGCGTGCACTCGTTCTCGAAGGTCGAGTGGTCCGTGCTGCTGCCCGAGGTGCAGGTCGGCCGCGGCGCACGGCTGACCCGGTGCATCGTCGACCGCGGCTGCGAGATCCCCGACGGGCTGGTGGTCGGCGAGGATCCGGAGGCCGACGCGGCCCGCTTCAACCGTACCGAGCGCGGCGTCACGCTGATCACTCGGGACATGCTCGCGCGGCTGTCCTGATGGCCAGGGTCCGGAAGGGCGCGGGCCGTCCCGCGCCGCTGCGCGTGCTGCACGTGGCCGCGGAATGGTTCCCGCTGGTCAAGACCGGCGGGCTTGCCGACGTGGTCGCCGCGCTGCCCGCAGCGCAGCGCGCGGCCGGGCTCGACACGCGCTTGCTGCTGCCCGCCTACCCGGCGCTGCGCCAGGCGCTCGCCGGCGCCGTCGAGGTCGCGCGGATCGGGGCGGCGTTCGGCGCGGCACGCGTCGCGCTGCTGCGCGGCACGCTGCCCGGCTCGGACGTGCCGACCTACCTGATCGACGCGCCCTGGCTCTTTGACCGCCCCGGCAACCCGTACCTCGGACCCGACGGGCAGGAGTGGGCGGACACGCTGCAGCGCTTCGGGCTGCTCGGCTGGACAGGCGCGCAGCTCGCGGCCGGCGGCCTCGACCCCGATTGGGTACCCGCCGTCGTGCATGCGCACGACTGGCATGCGGCACTTGTACCGGTCTACCTCGCCGCGCGCGGCGCGGCGGGCACGCACGCACGCACCGTGATGACGGTGCACAACCTCGCCTACCAGGGCCGCTTCGCGCTCGAGCGCTTCGGCGAGCTCGGCCTACCGGCGTGGATGGCGGGTCCGGCCGGCATCGAGTTCCACGGGACGCTGCGGCTGCTCAAGGGCGGCCTGATGTTCGCCGACCGGATCACCACCGTCAGCCCGACCTATGCGCGCGAGATCCTCGGCCCCGCCGAAGGCCATGAGCTCGACGACGTGCTGCGCCACCGCTCGGACCGCCTCTCGGGCATCGTCAACGGGATCGACGATGCGGTGTGGAACCCCACCACCGACCGCGCGATCGCCGCGACCTACGATGCGAACGACCTGGCCGGCAAGACCGCGTGCAAGCTCGCGCTGCAGCGCGAGCTGGGCCTGGCGCCGGTCGCCGGCGCGCCGCTGCTCGGCGTGGTCAGCCGGCTCACGCCGCAAAAGGGCCTGGACCTGATGCTGTCGACGCTGCCGCAGTGGCTGGGCGCAGGCGGCCAAGTGGCGCTGCTCGGCTCCGGCGATCCGGCGCTCGAGTACGCCTGGCGCGCCGCCATGCAGGCCGCGCCCGATGCGGTCGCCGTGCGCATCGGCTACGACGAGGCGCTCGCGCACCGCGTCGTCGCCGGCAGCGACCTGATCGGCGTGCCCTCGCGATTCGAGCCCTGCGGGCTCACCCAGCTCTACGGGCTGCGCTACGGGACGCTGCCGGTGGTCCACCGGGTGGGCGGCCTGGCCGACACGGTGGTGGATGCCGACGAGGCGGCGCTGCGCGAGGACCGCGCCACCGGGTTCGTGTTCTCCGGGGCCAGCCCCGAGGCGCTCGCGCGCGCGCTGCGCCATGCGCTCGACGGCTGGCACCATCCGGCCGCCTGGAAGCGGGTGCAGTGCCGGGCGATGGCGCAGGACACGTCCTGGCGCGCGCCCGCCGCTCGCTACACCACGCTCTATGCCGAGGCGCTCGCCCGGCCCTGAGCGTGGGCACGGCGACGCGCCGACTTGCGCTCGATCAAGTCGGGCAGGACCCCGACGCCCGACGATCGGTCGGTGCGCCTCCTCCTCGCGACTCGACAGTCACCGCCTTCCTGCTCGAGACGAATCTGAACCACGCCTATCGGAAACGCCGCATGCAGGCCGGGATCGACACCCTCGACCGGCACGTCATCGTCTGCGGCGCGAGCCGCATCGGCGGCTACGTGATCGACGCGTTGCGCGCCAAGCGCCGCGCCTGTGTTGTCGTCGAGACCGACGCGGCGACCCTCGAGCGCCGGCTGGAAGCCGACCTGCGGCTGCTCGCGTTGCACGGCGACGTGGCCGACGACGACGTGCTCGCACGCGCAGGGATCGCGCGGGCGGCCGGAGTCTTCGCGGTCATCCGCCCGCAGAGGGTGTCGCTGGTGGACGAACTGCTGTGCGCCGGCGAGCGGCTCGCGGTCGAGGAGGTGGTGGTGCCGCATGCGGATCGGCGAGCTCGGGCACAGCGTGGAATGGCTGCTGGTCGCGGTGCGCGACGGCAGCGAGTGGCGCTTCAACCCGCCGCATGAGGCGTCGGTCTCGCCGGGCCAGGCCTTGGTGGTGATCCCCAGCGCCGAGGGGGCGGCGCGAGCTGCTGGCGCGGGTGACCGGCTGAAGAACGGCTTCAGTCGCTCGCCTGCAGGCTGGTGAACACGCGCTCGTCGCCGGAAATCTGGCGATCGAGCTCGGCGAGGCAGCGGCGCACGTCGGCCGCGCAGGCCGCATCGAACCCCTTGGCGCGCATGCGCAGCATCTGCACCTGCACGGCGGCCATCAGCACCATCGGGTTCGCGGGCAGCTTCGAGCGGGCGCGCGCCACGTGCGCCAGCGCCTCCTCGAAGCGGGCGCGGTGCAGCGCGGCGAG
This sequence comes from Burkholderiaceae bacterium, assembly GCA_044368415.1. GTDB lineage: Bacteria > Pseudomonadota > Gammaproteobacteria > Burkholderiales > Burkholderiaceae_E > UBA4615. The sequence goes on along the minus strand of JBIPLJ010000027.1, from coordinate 10,038 downwards.
CGCCTCGGCAACGTCGGCGGCGGCGGTCGTCCCGGCGTCCGGCGGCATGACTCCCGGAGCGGCGGCGGGCGGTACCGCAGGCAGATCTCTCACGTCGCGCACGAAGGCCTCGGGCTCGAAACCGGCATCGGTCAAGACGCGGCGGGCGAGCGCACTGGGCCCGTGCGCCCGCGGCCGCAGCGCGACCGCGCGCTCGGCCACGCGCCGCCCCGCCTCGTGCAGGCCGGCTGCAAACGCGCCCCGCGCCACCAGCAGCAGCACCGTCTCGGTCGGCTCGGAGCCGGTCGCGAGATCGAGCGCCGTGCGTGCCGCGGCCTCGGACGCGTCGGCGTCGCCCTGCGCGACATGGGCCTGCGCCTGCACCGCGGCAGCGAGCGCGCGCGAGGGCGTATCGGCCTCGCCGTCGACGGCGCGGACCGTGCGCAGCGCCTTGTCGGCGGCGCCGCGGTCGACGAACACCTGGCCGAGCATGCAGGTGTCGAGCGGACTGTGGGTCAGCGAACTCGAGGTGCGACGGATCAGCTCGGTGTAGCAGGTCTCGGCCTGCGCGAGCTCGCCGTGGGCGAGCGCGAGCTCGCCGAGCGCGCGCAGCCGCTGCGTGCTCGAGAGCTGCTCGAGCGCCTGGCGGGCGACGGCGAGCGCCGGCTCGAGCTGCCCCGTCTCCTGCAGCAGGTCGATCAGCAGGTCGTACGCCTCGCCAGCGGCCGGATGGAAGCGCACCGTGTTACGCAGCCGCCGGATCGCGTCGTCGGCGCGGCGCTCGGCGCGCTCGCAGTGCGCGAGCGCGACCGCCGTCCAAGGCAGGTCGGCGCGCAGCGACAGCGCGCGGTCGCAGACCTCGCGCACCTGCCCGAAGCGCCCCAGGTCGATCAGTGCCTGCGCCTGCCAGCGCAGCAGCTCGAGCGAGGCGCCGCCCGCCTCCTCGGCCAGGCGCCGGGCGTTCGCGAGCATGGCCTCGGGGTCGCGCGCGTCGGCGGCGGCGAACAGCGGCGCGTGGATCGCGCGGCGGCGCAACGCATGTTCGATGCGGGGCCCGAGCGCAGACGCGGTCAGCGGCTTGAGCACAAAGCCGTCGGGCTGCCACTCGCGCGCCGACGCGATCAGCGAGCGTATCGCCTCGGCGCCCATCAGCAGGAAGGCGGCCGAGGGCGCAAGCAGGCGGCGCGTGCGTACGTACTCGAGCACTTGGCTGCCGTCCATCGTCGAGTGGAAGCTCGCCTCGCACAACACCAGATCGAAGACCTCGACCTCCATCATCCGGATAGCGCGGACCGGGTCGCCCACCTGCTGGACCTGTGCGATCCCCAGGCCCTCCAGCAGCAGCCGGACCGCCGGGCGCAGCGCGGCGTCCTCGTCGACGACCAGTGCCCGCACGGCCGACGGCAGGTGCGGGCTGGACGCGACACGGGCAGGCAGGACGGCGCTCATCATCGCAACAGTCACGCCGGGGCGCTGCACGGTCGAGCGCCGTGGCACGGGCGGTCCCCGGGCCGCGATGCGCGGCGGCCCGCGCAGCGCGCCCGGCCCGACGGCCGGCGGATCGGCGGATCGGCGGATCGGCGGATCAGCGGATCAGCAGCGCCGCGATGAAGAGCCCGATCATCACGAAGGTGATCACCACCTTCACGACGGTGCCGATCAGCAGCCCGATCCAGGTCGCCACGCCCACGTGAGCGGCGCGCGCCGCATCGCGGTCGGCCAGGTATTCGCCGATCGCCGCGCCCACCAGCGGCATGAAGAGCAGCCCGATGAACCCCGTGAAGAGCCCAGCCACCGTGCCGATCGCCGCGCCCGCGACCGCGAGCCGGCTTGCGCCCGCCTTGCGCGCGCCGATGATCCCCGACGCGTAGTCGGCACCCCAGGCGAGCAACATCAGCAGGCCGCAGACCGTCACCGTCCAGCCCGAGACCCGCGTGAAGCCGTCGATCCAGGCGGCGAGCAGGATGCCCGCGAAGGCCAGCGCCGTGCCCGGCAGCGCCGGCAGGATGGTGCCCGCCACGCCCGCGATGATCAGCACGACGGCGACGACCCACAGCAGCATGTCCATCCAGGCGCTCCTCCCGATCGGCCGCGGCGCGGCCCGTCGTTCCAAGATGGGGGCGCACCGTGGCCGCGTCAAGCCGGCGCCGCGGCCTGCGCGGCCTGCGCGGCCTGCGCGGCCTATGATCCGCCGCCCCCGCGCCTGACACGCCGCAGGAGACATTCCTTGGACGACATGACCCCGACGGGCGCCATGCCAACGACTCCACCCCGCTGATCCGCGAGCTCGAGCGGCTTCACCCCGGCCAGCGCTCGGTCGTGCCCGACGATCCGGCGCAGGCCCTCCTCGCGGCGCTGCTCGAGGACATGGCCGACGAGTGGGACACCAAGCCGATGTTCATGTACCGCTGGCTGCGCGAGCGGCAGGTCGGACGGATCGCCCTGGTCGGCTGCACGCCGCAGATTGCGCCGCTGGTCGGGGCGAGCGCAGACCGGGTGATGGCGCTGCTCGAGGCCCATGTGACCGAAGAGCGCTTCCTCTTCGGCGGCCGGCCTTCGATCGCCGACTTCGCCTGGATGGGCCAGCGCTCGCAGCTTACGAACGCCCCGACCGCTTGCGAGCACCTGCGCGCGGGCGTCCCGTTCGTGCTGCGCGGGCTGATGCACCTCGACGACGCCTCGGGCGTCGACGGCGACTGGCGCGCCCCGGGGGCACCGGCCTCGCCCGCCGTCGCGGGTCTGCTCGCGGTGGCCGCGGAGGTCTACTTCCCGTTCCTCGAGTCGAACGCCGCCGCGATCGCCGCCGGCCGCGACACCTTCGCCTTCGAGGCCTGGGGCATGCGCTACGAGCAGGGCACCTTCAAGTACCGCGTGCGCTGCCTCGCCGAGCTGCGCGACGCCTACCGCTCACTGCCCGCGGCCGCGCGTGCGCGGGTGGACGCGGACCTGCCGGCGTCGGCGCGCGAGGCGCTGGCGAGGGGCTGGCGAGGGGCTGAGTCGCTCAGCCGAACGACAGCGCCAGCGTACCGATCGGCCCGTAGTCCGCCACGAACGCATCGCCCGGCATAACCGCCACCGGCACCACACATGTCCCGATGGTCACGATGTCGCCCGCGGCCAGTCCGGGCCCGTACACGCGCAGCTCGTTGGCGATCCAGGCCAGCGCCACGCGCGGGTCGCCGAGCGCCGCAGCGCCCGTACCCTCGGCCACCGTGCGCCCGCCGATCGACGCCCGCACCGGATGCGCAGCGAGGTCGCGTGCGCGCCAGTCGTCGGTCGTCGCCGGACCCACCACCAGCCAACACGCGCAGGCGTCGTCGGCGATCAGCTGCGCCGAACCGACCCGCACGAAGTCCTCGTAGCGTGAATCCGGCACCTCGACCGACGGATGCAGCGAGGCGACCGCGTCCATCGTCTCCTCGAGCGTGTACGGCGCTTCGCGCATCGGCAACGCACGGCCCATCCGGAACGCGAACTCCACCTCGGCGACCCGCATCGAATTGCCCTCGAGCGACACGAGCGCGCCGGGCGCGAGCACGCGCTCGCGCAGCATGCGGCCGGCGATCGGTCCGTCGACGTTGATGTGACGCTGGCCGGCGACGCTGGTCGCTGCGATCTTCCAGCCGACCACCGGCTGGCCTGAGCGCAACGCCAGAGCGGCCTGCACCGCGTAGCCCTCGGTGCGGTCTGTCGGCCTGCAGGCGGCGGGCAGCGCGTCCAGGCGGCTGCGGGCGGACCAGTGGTTCCACAGCAGGGCGGCGGCTTCGGAGACGGCGGCGGGGGTCATCAGGGGCGCGGTCGGGGGGGACGAGGCGTCCGATGCTACGCGAGCACGGCCGGTGCGACGGGCCCGCTCCGGCATCCACGGAACGCCCCATCTCGGCGACACGCCGCCCGGTTCGCGGCACCCTCACCGTCCCATGCCCGTCTGGCTCCCCGCCTCCCTCCTCGCCGGCCTCTTCCAGGCCTGGCGCACCGCGCTGCAGCACCGGCTGCGCGGCGAGCTGAGCGTCAACGGCGCGGGCCTGGTGCGCTATGCGTACGGCGCGCCGGTGGCCGTGGTGCTGGTCGCCGCCTACTTCGCGGTGCTCGGCCTGGCGTTCCCCGCGCTCGACGTCGAGTACCTCGGCTGGTGCGCCGCCGCCGGCCTCGCGCAGATCCTCGGCACCAACCTGCTGATCCTCGCGTTCTCCTACCGCAACTTCGTTGTCGGCACCGCCTTCGCCAAGACCGAGACCGTGCAGGCCGCGGTCTTCGCATGGCTGGTGTTGGGCGAGCGGCTCTCCGGGCTGGTCGTCGCCGGCATCGTCGCCGGCGTGGCCGGCGTGCTGATCCTGGCGCTCGGCGGGCGCAGGCTCTCGCCGCGCGAGATCGCGGGCTCGCTGGTGCAGCCGGCCGCACTGTGCGGACTCGGCGCCGGCGCGCTGTTCTCGCTGACCGGCGTGATGGTCAAGCGCGCCACGCTGCACCTGACGATGCCCGACGAAGTAGCCGAGGCGCTGGTCACGCTGCTGACCGTGCTGCTGCTGCAGACTGCGATGCTCGGCACCTATGTGGCGCTGAGAGAGCCGAAGACCTGGGGCCGCGTCGCCGCGACCTGGCGGGTGTCGGGCCAGGTCGGGCTGCTCGCGGCGCTGGGCTCGGCCTGCTGGTTCACCGGCTTCGCGACCGCGCCGGTCGCGCTGGTGCGGGTGGTCGGGCAGGTCGAGGTGCTGTTCACGCTCGGCTTCTCGCGGCTGATGCTGCACGAGCCGACGAAGTCGCACGAGGTGCTCGGCCTGCTTCTGGTGACCGCCGGCGTGGTGCTCGCGCTGTTGGGCGCTTTGGGCTGAGCGACCGCCAGCGCCGCGCTCCGGATACCGCCGTCCCGCGCGCAGGAGCGCACGCGCCTGCACTACGATGCTCCCACGACCGAGGAGACCTCCATCATGCTGCATCCCCAGGCCCGCGCGCTGCTCGATCTCATCGAGAAGAGCGGCATCCCGCCCACCCACACCCTCACCCCGGTCGAGGCGCGCCGCTTCTACGTCGAGCGCCGCCGCTTTACCCAGCCCGACGCGCCGGCCCTGCCCGTGGTGCGCGATCTCGTCGCCGACGGCCCGGCCGGCCCGATCCGGCTGCGCTTCTACCGGCCGGTGGACGGCGGGCATGCGCTGCCGGTACTGGTCTACTTCCACGGCGGCGGCTGGGTGATCGGCGACCTCGACACCCACGACGTGCTCTGCCGCGAGCTCGCGCTCGGCGCCGGCTGCGCGGTCGTCTCGGTCGACTACCGGATGGGCCCCGAGCACCGCTTCCCCGCCGCGGTCGACGACTGCATCGCCGCCACGCGCTGGGCCCGCGAACACGCGGCCTCGCTCGGCGTCGACGGCACGCGCATCGCGGTCGGCGGCGACAGCGCCGGTGGCAACCTCGCCGCGGTGGTCGCGCTCGCCGCGCGCGACGCAGGCGACCTGCCGATCGCCTACCAGCTGCTGATCTACCCGGCCACCGACCAGCGCCGCATCGCGTCCTCGCACACGACGAACGCCCAGGGCTACCTGCTGACCGCCGACTCGATGCGCTATTACCACGACCATTACATCGACGACCCGAAGCACGACCTCGACTGGCGTGCCTCGCCGCTGCTGGCCGACTCACTCGTCGGGCTACCGCCCGCGCTGGTGCTGGTCGCCGGCTACGACCCGCTGCGCGACGAGGGCGTGCAGTACGCGCAGCGCCTGACGGAATCGGGCTGCCGCGCGACCCTGTTGAGCTTCGAGCGGATGATTCACGGCTTTCTGCCGATGGGCCGCGCGATCGACGAGGCGAACGAGGCGGTGGCGATGTGCGCCGCGGCGCTCAAGCGTGGGCTGGCCGCCTAGGCGGGGACCTCGAACATGCTGCGGCCCTCGCTGCCATCGATGGCACGCGACCTGGCCGCGCGCAAATCGGTGACGGCGCTGGCCGTGTCGGGCTACATGCTGGCGTCGGCGGTGCTCCAGCTCGCGCTCGGCCCGCTCTCGGACCGGTTCGGTCGCCGCCCGATCATGCTGGGCGCCTTGATGATCTTCTGCGCCGCATCGCTGGGCTGCATGCTCGCGAAGGACGTGGCCGTGCTGCTGGCCTGCCGCGTGATGCAAGCCGTGATCATCGCCGGTACGGTGGTGTCCAGCGCAGTCACTCGCTACCGGCATTCGGCCATCGAATCGGCCACCAAGCTGAGCCTGATCGCCTCCGCCATGGCGGTTGCGCCGATGCTGGGGGGGCCTTCTGGATGTGACCCTGGGCTGGCGCTCGGTGTTCGTGCTGTACGCCGGTCTGGACGGCGCGCTGCTGGTGCTGGCATGGATCGACATGGGCGAGACCCGCGCGCCCGGGCTGCCCCCGCCTAAGTGGACCGATTGGTTGGACCTGCTGCGCTCGGGCCGGTATGGGTCCTATGTCCTGTGCACCGCCCTCTCGGTCGGTGCCTTCTATGTGTTCGTCACCGGCGTTCCCTACGTGGCCGCGGCGACCTGGGGCCTGTCGCCCGCACAAGTGGGCATCGGCGTGGGGTCGATCACCAGCGGCTTTCTCGTCGGCGCAGCCATCAGTGTGCGCCAGGCCCGCCGCCTCGGCGTGGGGGTGCTGCTCGCATCGGGCCGGGTGGTGTCGGTGACCACGATGGCGCTGGCCTGGGCGGGGTTCGCCGCCGGGGTGTCGCACCCGCTGACGCTCTTCGGGCTGACCCTCTTCGTCGGCCTGGGCAATGGCCTGACACTGCCTGCGGCCAACGCCGGCACCATGTCGGTTCGCCCCGAGCTGGCGGGCACGGCCGCAGGGTTGAGCGGCGCCCTGGCCATGGCGCTGGGGGCCGTGCTGAGCGCGCTGACGGCGGTGGTGGTCGAGCGTTCCGCCACGCTTGTCGCCTTGCTGACCCTCATCACGGGCTGCGCGCTGTTGTCGCACGTGGCTGCGCTCGTGGCCCTCCGCCTGGAGCGGGGCGCGTCACCGGGCCTCGGCTAGCGTGCGGCGACCGCCGCAGACTCGTTCTCCGCGTGCCGGTCGGGCTCCGTGGTGAGGAGGATCTCGTTCAGAACCGTCGTGGCGTAGGTCCCCGCGCGCAAGGAGAACGTGAGCACGAGCTGATCAGCCTGCGGCCAGTCCCACGACATGTCCGCCGGGCTCGACACCAGGGCGCGGCGCTCCTGATCCAGACCGGCGTACTCCATGGCGCCGCACACCGTGGCGTGACGCTCGGCCACGCCATTCTCCAGGGCCTGCGCCTGATCGGTGGTGATCACCCGGCCCCGTCCCCAGAGCGGTCCGGTGGGCCGGCCCGCCTCGTCCATCACGTCACCGGGCAGGGTCTTGCCCCAGAGTCCCTGCTCGATTCGCAGCGCCAGCACTTCATTGAAGACGAAGGAGCGCACCGCCGACAGGTAGAGGCCCTTCTTCTTCGGGTTGCGCACGCGCGTCTCGCGCGCCAGCATCGCGCGGCCCTGCTCGACATTGCCACCGCCATGGCCGAAACGCTGAGCGCCGAAGTAGTTGGGCACGCCCTGCGACGCGACGGCCTGGAGGTTGGCCTCGATGGCGTCGCGCTCGCCGGTCACGTCACGCAGCACGATGCGGAATCGGTTGCCCTGCAGGTCGCCAGGGCGCAGCTTCTTCACGTGGCGGCTCTGGCTCAGTACCTTGAACTCTGGGTGCTGGAGCTGGGTCAGGTCAGGCGTCTCGCCCTTCGGCAGGTAGATGCTGAACCACTGACGGGTGAGGGCGTAGCGGTCCTTGAGGCCGGCATAGCCCACGTCCACGTCCTGCACCCTGGCGGCCTCGGCCAGCTGCTGCGCGACGAAGGCGGTGTTGGCACCGTTCTTCTCGATATCCAGCCAGATGTGTTCGCCCTCACCGGAGGGCAGCTGCAGCGGCAGTTCGTTCACGATGAAATCCTCGTTGAGAAGTTTCAAGGTGGCGCTGGCGCCGCTGGCCGGATAGGCATTGGGCCACTGCGGCAAGGTCGTGTATCGAGGGTTGTTCATGACTGAGCGGTCTGACCGCACCGGCTGTGGATCGGGACAGGCTGTCTGGGCAGCCCGGGCCGTCCAGGCACGGATTATCGCCCTGCCCACATGCCTGGACGAGCGCCGACAGAGGCGACTTCGATGGAATCCGTTGCGCGCTCCGGCAGGGTGCTTACGGGCGGCGACGTCAACTCACGGAACCGGGCAGGAACGGTCACTCACGTATGCAAACCGGTAGGCCGATCCTGTTTAGGTTCGTGGGACACCTGCCCGGCGCCCGCAGAAACGCGTGGAACTGCCACCGACCCGAAGGGGCCTTCACCGCCCCAGCGTCAAGGTACCCAGGGGACTTGCCAGGCACTGCCCGCCAATGCTCCGTGAACTGGGTGGACTGCTTAAACAACGGTCGACTGATGCAGAAGCTGGATTACGTCCTGCCGGCCGAGTGCAAGGCAAACCACTGGCGTCAGCGAACCGCACAAGTGGTTCCGCCGACATGAGCACTTAGCCCAACCAGCCTCCCCGATACCCGGCGCGGTTCACCGGATCGCATTTGGCACGCCGCACGCTCGCGCTGGTGCTTGGGAAGTGGCAGCGCCGGCCGCGGACAGGCCCGCGAGCACGCCGTCCGAGCCGGGCCTGTCACCTTAGGCCGAGAAGCGACAGGGCTTCGCGACCGTGTCTTGCACGGGGTCAGCAGCGATCGGCTGAGCGTTGGCGTGCTTGGCGTTGGTCGCGGTGGGCTTCCCCAATCAGCGCGTAGGCCGTGGAAGGGTCACTGTCGGGCTCCACGGGTCTCCCGGCTTGTTCGGCAGGCTACGCGAGATCGACGGGCCCATCGACGGATCGGTGCCGTCTGGGAACGGCTCGGTCAGCATGATCATCTCGGTGAAACCGGTGGCGACGATCGGCCCTTTGGGCGAGCCCTGCCTCAACTGGATGACGCCCTCGATGTAGGCGCCTGCGAGTCCGTAGCCTTCCTGCTCGGGATGAGTCGGCTCGTAATAGAACGTGCCTTGGGGCGTCTCGATCCTGCCGTACCAGGGGTAGGACTTCCCGGACTTGGGCGACTTCCACATCTTCGATGGGATGACCTTGACCGCGGGACCGAAGCCATAGGAGCGCTGGTGGGTCTTGCCGTCCATGTACAGGTAGCGATTGACGTTGTATTGCACGTCGTTGAATTCCGTGCCTTGGTAATACTGGCGAAACGTCATCGTGTCGCCGTTGGTGAAGCGGAACCAGGCCCAGAAGTACCTGTACTGATAGGTGTTGCGGAAATTGCCCCACTGGTGCTCAAACCAACCGTCAGCCTCGAACTCGACCGTGCGGCCGCCGACCTGAACGCTGCCTTTGCAGGCCATCATCGGCGCCGTGTAGTAATAAGTCAGGCCGTACATCGATTCGGGGTTCTGACGGTGTTGCGGGTCGACGCCGATGCTTTCCAGGCCCCAATAGGCCATTGGAACGAAGCCGGGTGTCCTCAATGTCGCTTTCATGTCCAGCTTGAAGGGCTGATTCCACTTGTCGTCCTTCGTGTTGTAGCCGGCGAATCTCCAGGTTTCCGTCGGGTAGTCGTATTCCGTAATGAAACCGTTCTTGCCGTCGTCGAGCGCGTACTTGAACCAGAAGTCTTTCGCATCCGCGGCGGAGCCTTCGGTCTTCAACTTGCCCTTCATGTAACACAGCGACGTGTGGAACTCGCCGGTCTCCAGGTTATGGAAAGCAAACAGGACGTTGTGCAAAGGCCGCCCCTCGGAAGCTTCCCAACCTTGCGCCAGCGGTACCCAGAAAATGGAGATCCGCTGGCCCGTCTTGAGGTCGCGTCCCAAGGCGGTGATGTAGTGCCATTCGTTGTACTCGTTGCTCTGGTAGAACGCGCCGCCATGCCACGCATGATCCCGAGGAAATCGGTAGATCGCCTGGCCGCTTTGTGTCTCGATGCCGGGGCCGCCAACTGGCGGTTGCGCCGTGACGCTAGTGTCCTGTCCCGCTTATACGTGAGCAAAGTCTATGCAGTTTTTCAAGGATGGTATCGGCGGTGGCGGTCCACTTGAAGGGCCGGCAGTTGGTG
>JBIPLJ010000026.1:0-52495 GCA_044368415.1 Burkholderiaceae bacterium | reverse complement strand
CCCCCCCCGCGACTGCCCGCGCCCCCGACATGATTGAGACTTGATATATTCAAGTTTGAAGCATCTGCACGGAAGCGACGATGGATCCGCAAGCGGCCGACCACGAGACGCGACTCGAAGCCGACGACCATTTTGCGCTGAAGCTCTGGCTGCGGATCCTCACCTGCTCGAACCTGATCGAGGCGCGGATCCGGCACAACCTGCGGCGAGACTTCGACTGCACGCTGCCGCGCTTCGATCTGCTCGCGCAGCTCGACCGCAGCGAGGCGCTGAAGATGAGCGAGCTGTCGCAGCGACTGATGGTCACCGGCGGCAACGTCACCGGCCTTGCCGACCAGCTGCAGGACGAGGGCTGGTTGCTGCGGGAGGCGGTCGAGCACGATCGCCGGGCCACGCGCCTGCGCCTCACCGAAGCCGGACGCGAGCGGTTCAGCGGCATGGCCCGCACGCACGAGGCCTGGGTGATCGAACTGCTGGATACGCTGACTCGGGACGAGCAGCGGCTGCTGCACGGGCTGCTGGGAAAGCTCAAGCTCGGCCTGCGCGCGCGCGAGTCGTCCGCCGAGGGGCCTGGTTCGAACCCCACGGACCGCGCCCGCAAGCCGGCGCGCCCGCGTACCGCCCCCCCTGCCCGCCCCGGCCGAGCGGCCGCGGCCGTCGCCCGTGGCTCTCGCCGCGGCACCGTCACCCCTATTGCGCGCTCGCGCGGCAAGGTGCGCCCATGAGCCTGAATGCCCACATCCGCCGGCTATTCGCCGACTACGTCCCGCAACACTTCGGCTTTTCGCTCGCCGACAAGGTCGCGACGGTCACGCTGAACCGGCCGGAGCGCAAGAACCCGCTGACCTTCGATTCGTACGCAGAGCTGCGCGAGCTGTTCCGCGGCCTGCAGTACGCGCTGGACGTGAAGGCCGTCGTGCTGACCGGCGCGGGCGGCAACTTCTGCTCGGGCGGCGATGTGCACGAGATCATCGGGCCGCTGGTCGCAATGGACATGCCCGAGCTGTTGGCGTTCACCCGGATGACAGGCGACCTGGTGTTGGCCATGCGCCGCTGCCCGCAGCCGGTGATCGCCGCGGTCGACGGCGTCTGCGCCGGCGCGGGCGCGATCCTCTCGATGGCGAGCGACCTGCGGCTGGGCACGCCGAAGACGAAGACCGCGTTCCTGTTCACGCGGGTCGGCCTCGCCGGCTGCGACATGGGCGCCTGCTCGATCCTGCCCCGGCTGATCGGTCAGGGCCGCGCCTCCGAACTGCTGTACACCGGCCGCGCGATGACCGCCGAAGAGGGCCAGGCCTGGGGCTTCTACAACCGGCTGGTGGCCTCGGACACGCTGCAGGCCGAGGCCGCCAAGCTCGCGGCCGAGCTGGCCGGCGGGCCGACCTTCGCCCACGGCGTCACCAAGACGATGCTCCATCAGGAGTGGTCGATGACCATCGAGCAGGCGATCGAGGCCGAGGCCCAGGCCCAGGCGATCTGCATGCAGACGCAGGACTTCGAGCGCGCCTACCGCGCCTTCGTGGCCAAGCAGACGCCAACCTTCCAGGGCGACTGAGCGCAGACCCGCGACCATGAGCGACACCCGATATCTCGAACTGCCCTTCTTCGAGCCCCGGCACGCGGCCTTCGCCGCCGAGCTCGACACATGGGCGGCGAAGACCGCTCCCGGCATCGACCACGGCGACACCGACGCGGCCTGCAAGGCCTGGGTGCGGGCCCTCGGCAGCGCGGGGTGGTTGCGCTATGCCGTGCCGGCCTCGCATGGCGGGGCGCTGCCGGTGCTCGAGTCGCGCACGCTGTGCATCGTGCGCGAGACGCTGGCGCGCCATGACGGCTTGGCGGACTTCGCCTTCGCGATGCAGGGGCTGGGCAGCGGCCCGATCATGCTCGCCGGCTCCGAGGCGCTGCGCGCCAAGTGGCTGCCGCGGGTGGCGCGCGGCGAGGCGATCGCCGCATTCGCGCTGTCCGAGCCGGACGCGGGCTCCGACGTCGCCGCGATGGCCAGCCGCGCGCGTCGCGAGGTGGCGGCCGACGGTAGCGCGCACTGGGTGCTCGACGGCACCAAGACCTGGATCTCGAACGGCGGCATCGCCGACTTCTATGTGACTTTCGCGCGCACCGCTGACGTGCCGGGCGCGCGCGGTATCAGCGCCTTCGTGGTCGACGCGGACACGCCGGGGCTCACGATCGCCGAACGCATCGCCGTGGTCGCGCCCCATCCGCTGGCGACGCTGACCTACGACGGCTGCCGGGTGCCCGAGTCGGCACTGCTCGGCGAGCCGGGTGACGGCTTCAAGCTCGCGATGTCGAACCTCGACATCTTCCGATCCTCGGTGGCGGCCGCGGCCCTCGGGTTCGCGCGGCGTGCGCTCGACGAGGGCCTGGCGCATGCCCAGTCGCGCAAGATGTTCGGCGGCACGCTCGGCGACTTCCAGCTCACGCAGGTGGCGCTCGCCGACATGGCGACCGCGATCGACGCCTCGATGCTGCTCACCTACCGCGCGGCCTGGCTGCGCGACAGGACGGTCGCCCGCGGCACCGGCGAGCGTCAGACCCGCGAGGCTGCGATGGCCAAGATGGTGGCCACCGAATCGGCGCAGCAGGTGATCGACCGCGCGGTGCAGCTCTTCGGCGGCCTCGGCGTGAAGCAGGGCACGGCGGTCGAGGGCCTGTACCGTGAGATCCGCGCGCTGCGCATCTACGAGGGCGCAACCGAGGTCCAGAAGCTGATCATCGGGCGCGACCTGCTCAAGTCCGGCGCCTGAGCGCCACGGCCGATCGGCGACCGCCCCGGAGGCACCGAGATGTTCCGCAGCGCCCACGTCGACACCTTCACCCGCGACAACCTGCCGCCGCCCGGGCAATGGCCGGTGTTCCTGCTCGATCGGCCCGAGCTTCGGTATCCGGAGCGGTTGAACTGCGCGGTCACGCTGCTCGACGGCGCGGTCTCGGCGGGCCACGGCGATCGCGTGGCGCTGCGCACCGACGCGGCGTGCTGCACCTATCGGCAACTGCAGGCGCAGGTCGACCGGATCTGCCGCGTGCTGGTCGAGGACCTCGCGCTGCTGCCGGGCAACCGCGTGCTGCTGCGCGGACCGAACTCGCCGATGATGGCCGCGTGCTGGCTGGCGGTGATCAAGTGCGGGCTGGTGGCGGTGGCGACGATGCCGCTGCTGCGGGCCGGCGAGCTGGTACCGGTGATCGAGCGGGCGCGCGTCACGGCGGCGCTGTGTGATGCGCGCCTCGCCGAAGAGATGCGGCTCGCGCAGGCGCTGTGCCCGTCGCTCGAGCAGGTGCTGTGGTTCGACGACGGCGACGGCACGGTGGGCGGCGCGCGACCCGGCTCGCTCGAGGCGCGGGCCGCCGCCAAGCCCGCGGGCTTTGCAGGCTGCGACACCGCGCAGGACGACGTCGCGCTGATCGCCTTCACCTCGGGCACCACCGGCCAGCCCAAGGGCACGATGCACGTCCATCGCGATGTGCTGGCGATGTGCGACCTGTTCCCGCGCTCGGTGCTGCGCACACAGGCCGACGACGTCTTCTGCGGCACGCCGCCGCTCGCGTTCACCTTCGGCCTGGGCGGCATGCTGTGTTTCCCGATGCGGGTGGGCGCCTCGACGCTGCTGCTCGAGCGGGCCTCGCCCGAGTCGCTGCTCGCCGCGATCGCCCGGCACCGCGCGACGGTGGTGTTCACGGCGCCGACCTTCTACCGGCAGATGGCGGCGCGCGCGGGCGACTTCGACCTGTCCTCGCTGCGAGCGAGCGTGTCGGCCGGCGAGGCGCTGCCCGATGCAACCCGCCAGCTCTGGATGCAGGCCACCGGCCTTGTGATGATCGACGGCATCGGCTCGACCGAGCTGATCCACATCTTCATCTCGTCGCCGCCGGAGTCGGTGCGCAGCGGCGCGATCGGCCGGGTGGTCCCAGGCTACGAAGCCCGCATCGTCGACGACGCGATGCGCACGCTCGAGCCCGGCGAGCCCGGCCGGCTCGCGGTGCGTGGCCCGACCGGCTGCCGCTACCTGGCCGATGCGCGCCAGGCCCAGTACGTGTGCGACGGCTGGAACCTGACCGGCGATACCTTCTCGATGGACGCCGACGGCTACTTCTCGTTCCACGCGCGCTCCGACGACATGATCGTCTCGGCCGGCTACAACATCGCGGGCCCGGAGGTCGAGGCCGCGCTGCTCACCCACGAGGCGGTTGCCGAGGCCGGCGTGATCGGCGTGCCCGACGAGGACCGCGGCACGGTGGTGAAGGCCTTCGTCGTGCTCGCGCCCGGGCGCGTGGGCGACGCGGCGATGGTGCGGGCGCTGCAGGACCATGTGAAGGCGACGATCGCGCCCTACAAGTACCCGCGTGCGATCGCCTTCCGCGACGCGCTGCCGCGCACCGAGACCGGCAAGCTGCAGCGCTTCAGGCTGCGCGATCCGGCCTGAGCGGCAACGTCGGGGGCGGATCGGCCCGAGCCGGTCAGCGGTCGGCCGAGGCGTCGCGCGGGACGGCGTGCACCTCGGCATCGTCGAGGGCGTACGCGGAAGGCACGCGCAACACACCATCGACGAGATAGACCAGCGAGACCTCGTCGCGGACCCGCAGCACGCCGCGCACCGACCCGGGTGCGTAGGCGGCCGACGAGGATACCGGTCGGAGGGACCGGACCCGCACGACCTGGTTGGCCGCGGCAACGCCGTCGTGGCTGCAGGCGCCGATCCGCGATACCAACAGATGCTCGGTCCCCGTTCCATCTCCCGCCACAGGCACGAGATACCCGTCGATGACGACGTGCCGACCGTCCTGCTCGGGCGCGCCGCGTTCAGTCGCGGCACGCCGAGTCTCGATCAGGCGATCTCTCGCGGCGAGCGCCGACTCCGGGTCGATTCCCTGCGCGCGCAGCGCCGCCGACAGCACCGCGCGCCGCTGCAGCACGGTCTCGCCGACCGGGACGCCGCGGCGTTCCAGCACCCGACTCAGTGCCAGCTCCCGAAGTGCGTCGATCTGGGAATCGCTCATCGCGGCGAACGGATCGTGCACTTCGCCCGCAGGCGGCCTGAGCGCGTCCCAATCGACCCGCTGCTGCGCCTGTGCAACGAGCGTGGCGACAGTGAGCACGACCGCCGACGCGAGCGCGGCGACCTTGCGGGCAGACGTCCACCGGGTCGCGACCCGCATGCTCCCGGCCCGCTCGCTCGCGGCGTGGCGATCCGTCATGGCGTCAGGGGCGCAGCGAATTCTTGTGGACCCGTCCGTCCTTCATGATGACCACGAAGTTCCGGTCCGGATCCTCGACGAGACGCAGGTTCGCGATCGGGTCGCCGTCGACCAGGAGAAGGTCGGCGAGCGCCCCTTCCTCCACCACGCCGAGGCGTCCCTTGTAGGGCGAACGCAGCCCCGACAGCGCGAGCAGTTCGGCGTTGCCGCTGGTGGCCATGCGCAGGATCTCCACCGGCGTGAACCAGCGGAGCATCTTCGTGAGCTGCACGCCCTGTCGCTTCGCGAGCCGCGCATCGAAGAGCGTATCGGTGCCCCAGGCGAGCTTCAGCTTGTGCTTCTTCGCGAGCGCATACGCGGTGTCCGTGCCCTTCACCATCTGGAGCTGCTTGGCGCGGTTGTCACTCGCCTCGGGGAATGGCGTCGCGTCCTCGTCGTCCAGGAACGGCTGCAGGCTGAGCCAAGTGCCGTTGTCGGCCATCAGCTTGGCAGTGGGTTCGTCGATGAGCTGGCCGTGGTCGATCACCTTGACGCCGGCGCGGATCGCGGTCCGCACCGCACGCGGCGTATAGGCATGCACCGTGACGTACGTGCCCCAGTTCTCCGCATCCTCGACCGCGACGCGGAACTCCGCTTCCGTGTACTGCGAGACGTCGAGCGGATCGTAGTTCGACGACACGCCGCCGCCGGCAGCGAGCTTGATCTGCGAGGCGCCCTGCATCAGCTGCTCGCGCACCCGACGACGGACCTCGTCAGGGCCGTCGGCGATCGCGCTGCCGCCGGTGCGCTCGGGATAGGAGAGCGCCGTGCCCGGCGCGCGCGGCAATTCGTGGTGCATCCGGTAGTCGCCGTGGCCGCTCGTCTGCGAGATCATCGCGCCTGACGGCCAAATCCGCGGACCGGGTGTCACGCCCTCGTCGATCGCCCGCTTGAGCGCGAACGTGGGGCCGGCCAGGTCACGGACGCTCGTGAAGCCACGCAGCAGCGTCTCTCCGGCCCCGCGCGCCGCCAGCAGGTTCAGGTATCCGATGTCACCGTTGAGCGCGACGGCGAGCGGCACGGTGGCCATCATCGCGTGCCAGTGTGCGTCGATCAGGCCCGGCATCAGCGTTCGCCCGCCGCCTTCGACGACCGTGCCCTCCGGCGCGACGCTACCGGCGGGTGCGATGCGCGCAATGGTGGCGCCTCGCACGAGCACGTCTCTCGGTGCCGTCAGGCTCGACTGCCGACCGTCGAAGACGCGGACGTCCCGGAACAGGGTCGTCGACGGGGCGGGCGGGGCGGCGGACTGTGCCGAGGCGCTGCCGCAGGCGATCAGCAGGGTGGCCGTGAGAGCGTGTCGCATAGAGACGCTGCGGGGAGTCGCTGACAACATCGGTCGTGCTCCGGAGGCGAACGTTTGATTCAAAGAGGCGCGGGGGAGGTCAGTGACGTCGACATCGGCGCCGAGGCACTCCGCGTCGACGGCGGTCCATGGTACTTCAACGACCCCACCGACGGCCGGCCGCAGCGGCCGCGGGATATCGCCTCCTCCTTCTACTCCGGCGTAACCGTCACGCGCGCCTCGAGCGCCTGTGCGCCGCCGCCGAGGATCACGCCGCGCAGCGGCGTCACATCGGAGAAGTCTCGGCCCCAGCCGAGCGTCACGAAGTCCTGGTCGACGCGCCGGTCGTTGGTCGGATCGACATCGATCCAGCCCTGCCCCGGGCACCAGGCGGACACCCAGGCGTGCGAGGCATCGGCCCCGACCAGCCGCGGCTTGCCCGGCGGCGGACGGGTGAGGATGTAGCCGGACACGTAGCGAGCCGGCACGCCCACGCCGCGCAGGCACGCGATCATCAGCTGCGCGAAGTCCTGGCATACCCCGCGCCGCTCGGCGAACACCTCCTCGAGCGGCGTGGTCACGGTGGTGGCCTCGGCGTCGAACTCGAAGTCGCGGTGGATGCGGTGTGCGAGTTCGTCGAGGGCGACGACGAAGGGCACATGCGGCCGGAAGCTGCGCGCCGCGTAGTGCACGGCGCGGCGCGAGTGCGGCACCAGCGGGCTCGGGCCGAAGAAGGATGCGAGCTCGAGGGCCTCGTGGCCGGTGCTACGGCGCACGGCCGCGGGATCGAAGGGCCGCAGCGCGGCCTCGGTGTCGTGCAGGGGCGGTGCTATCTCGATGCGCGACTCGGCGACGACGTCGAGCCGCTCGTGTGCGGCATGGATCGCGAACGCGGCGACCGTGTTGCCGAACACATCGGTGCGGGCATCGATCCAGTCGGGGCGTGGCGTCACCGCGAGGCGGTGCTCGATCACGCGCTGCCGCGCACAGGCGCGCGGCGCGAGGTGCGCGAGTTGCCACGACTGCGAGACCGGTGCCTCGTAGCGGTATTCGGTCTCGTGCACGACGTGCACGATACGCGGCGGGCCCATGGTCTCAGGCCGCGAACGTGGCGCGGCCGCGCTCGTCGGCATGCGCGAAGAAGCGCAGCGACAGGCGGTCGGAGAGCGCTGCCGCGCCGTCGGCGATCGCATCGAGCCGCGCCGCGAGGACCGCATCGGGCACGAGCGCGGTCGCGTCCGCAAGCGGCCCCAGGCTCGAGAGCACGGCGGGCGCGAGGTCGGCGCCGGCACCGGCCAGGGCGTGGTCCACGCGTGCCAGCACGTCGGCCAGACCGCGCAGCTGGAACGCGACCGAGCGCGGATTGGTCTCGTCGCGGATCACCAGGTCGAGCGCGGGCAGCCACTCGGGCTGGCCCATGTAGCGCGAGCGGTAGGTGATCGACGAGTCGCAGAACTCGAGCAGCCAGTCGAGGCCGGCCGAGCGGCCCTCGCGGGCGGCGCAGGCGGCGGCCGCGCAGACCGCGCGCAGCCGCTCGATGCGCCGGCCGATCGACATGAAGCGCCAGCCGGTGTCGCGCGTCATGCCGTCGAGCGCGAAACCCGACTGCGTGACCAGCCCGTCGACGATGCGGTCGAGCAGGCCCATCGCCTGCGGCAGCTCGCGGAACGCATCGAAGGCCGGGTCCTGCAGCAGCCGGTTGATGGTCCGCCAGTGGTCCACCGAGAGCCGGTCGCGCAGGCCGAAGGCGACACGCTGCACCTGCAGCAGCGACGTGCGCAGCCCGCCCATGCGCTCGGCCTCGTAGAGCGCGTCGAGCAGCGCGGTCTCGGTCTCGTCCTCGTCGTCGACGACGCCGAGCGCGCGGCCCAGCGCCAGCAGCGGCGCCTGCGCGGCGCGGTCGACGTCGTCGTCGACCGAGAAACGCGGCAGCGCGACGCGCAGCAGCCGTGCCGAGTCCTCGGCCCGCTCGGAATAGCGTCCGAGCCAGAAGAGGTTCTCGGCGGCGCGCGAGGACAGCGTCGACGAGCCGCTGCGCACCAGCTCGTCGGCGCCGACGGTGGAACGCAGCAGCGTGAGCGCGCCCTCGGGCGGCGCGCTGGCGAGCACCCAGGTGTCCTTGGAGGCGCCGCCGCGCTGCATCGAGATCACCCGCGCGTCATGCGAGCCCGCGACCCGTGCGAGGCCACCCGGCATCACCGTCCAGCCGCCTCGCGAGGCGACCGCGAACACGCGCAGTCCGACCGCGCGCGCCCCGAGGTGCCCGGGGCGCGTGCGGTCGTAGACCGGCGCCTGCGACAGCTGCACCAGCTCCTGTGCGATCCAGGCCTCGGGGTGACGGCGGATCCGCGCGGCGAGCGAGCGCGCGCCCACCGCATCGAGGTCCTGGCCGAACACCGGCTCCTCGCGCAGCACCGGATCGGCGGGCTTGAACACCAGCTGCGACATCCGCGGCAGCGCGTCGGCGAGCGCCGCGGGCTCCCCGAGCCACCAGGTCGCGATCGACGGCATCTTCAGCGGCTCGCCGAGCAGGCGCTCGGACAGCCGCGGCAGAAAGCCCATCATCGCGCCAACCTCGAGCACGCCCGAGCCGATCGCATTGGCCATCAGCACGCTGCCGCGGCGCGCGCAGTCGGTCAGGCCGGGCACGCCGAGCGCGGAATCGGAGCGCAGCTCGAGCGGATCGCAGAAGTCGTCGTCCTGCCGGCGCAGGATCGCATGCACGCGGCGCAGGCCCTCGACGGTCTTGAGCCAGACCTTGCCGCCGCGTACCGCAAGGTCACTGCCCTCGACGAGCGTCAGGCCCAGGTAGCGCGCAAGGAGGGAGTGCTCGGAGTAGGTCTCGTTGTACGGCCCGGGCGTGAGCAGCACCGTGAGCTGCGGGCCGTCGCCCGAGGGCGCGAAGTCGCGAAGCGTGTCGCGCAGCGCCACGAAGAAGCCGGCAAGGCGCTGCGCGTGCAGGTCGCGAAAGAGCCGCGGGAAGATCCGCGAGACGATCAGCCGGTTCTCGATCGCGTAGCCCGCGCCCGAGGGCGCCTGCGTGCGGTCGGCGACCACCCACCAGCGGCCATCGGGCGAGCGGGCGAGGTCGGCCGCGTAGACCACGAGCGAGGGCCGCCCAGTCGGCGTGGCGCCGCAAGCGGGACGTCGGAACGCGCTGTGACCGAGCACCAGCCGCGGCGGCAGCAGCCCCTCTGCGAGGAGCTGCTGCGGACCGTAGAGATCGGCCAGCACCGCGTCGAGCAGGCGCGCGCGCTGCGCGACGGCCGCCTCTATCGCCGGCCACTCGTCGGCGGGGATGATCATCGGCAGCGCATCGAGCGCCCAGGGGCGCTCGGCGCCCTTGGGATCGGCGTACATGTTGTACGTCAGCCCGCTGTCGCGGATCTCGCGCTCGGTGGTCGCGATCCGGTCGCGCAAGCGCGCAGGCTCGGCCCGCGCGAGCATGTCCACCAGCGGCGCCCAGTGCGCGCGCGGACGGCCGTCTTCCCGGAGCATCTCGTCGAAGCGGGGCTCGGCGCGCGGGTACGCGGCCAGCAGGTCACGCACGTCGAAGGTCCAGCGTGCAGGGGGTCTCTGGATCGATCCGCGCCACACTCGGGGTCATCTCGCCGGGGGTGTGCCCCATTCTGAAGAAGCGCGCGAGTCGCCGCGCCTCCGCCTCGTATGCATTGACTGGGAAGGTCTCGTGGTTGCGGCCCCCGGGGTGCGCGACATGATACTGGCATCCCCCGATCGACCGGTGGTTCCAGGTGTCCACCAGGTCGACGGTGAGCGGTGCGTGCGCGTCGATCGTCGGATGCAGGCAGGACGACGGCTTCCACGCGCGGAAGCGTACGCCGCCGACCTGCGCCCCCTCGGGTCCGACGCGCTGCAGCGGCACCGTGCGGCCGTTGACCGTGAGGGCATGACGTCCCTCGATCAGCCCGCGCGCCGACAGCTCGATTCGCTCGAGCGAGGCATCCACGAAGCGCACCGTGCCGCCGGCCGCGCCCTCCTCGCCCATCACCGGCCAGGGCTCGAGCGCCATGCGCAGCTCGACGCGCACACCGCCCGCCTCGAAGTCTCCGAGCATCGGAAAGCGGAACTCCCAGTGCGGCGCGAACCAGTCGAGCTCGAACGGATAGCCGTGCGCGCGCAGGTCCTCGACCACCTCGCGCAGGTCCTCGCGGACGTGCGAGGGCAGCATGAAGCGGTCGTGCAGCGCGGTGCCCCAGCGCGGCAGCCGCAAGGGCGCGAGCGGCGAATGCCAGAAGCGCGCCACCAGCGCGCGCAGCAGCAGCATCTGCACCAGGCTCATCCGCGCATGCGGCGGCATCTCGAAGCCGCGCAGCTCGAGCAGGCCGAGGCGCCCGCTCGTCGAGTCGGGCGAGTAGAGCTTGTCGATGCAGAACTCGGCGCGGTGGGTGTTGCCGGTCACGTCGACCAGCAGGTTGCGCAACACGCGGTCGAGCAGCCACGGCGGGCAGGCCTGCGGGCCCTGGGCCTGCAGCCGCGCGATCTCGGAGAACGCAATCTCGAGCTCGCGGACCGAGTCGTGGCGGGCCTCGTCGATCCGGGGCGCCTGGCTGGTCGGGCCGATGAAGAGCCCCGAGAACAGGTAAGACAGCGAGGGATGCGCGAGCCACCAGGCGATCAGGCTAGCCAGCAGGTCGGGGCGGCGCAGGAACGGCGAGTCAGCGGGCGTATCGCCGCCGAGCACCACATGGTTGCCCCCGCCGGTGCCGACATGGCGGCCGTCGAGCATGAACTTCTCGGTCGACAGGCGGGTGAGGTGCGCGGCGTCGTAGAGCGCGGTCGTGCGCGAGGCGAGCTCGTCCCAGCTCGACGCAGGCGCGACGTTGACCTCGATCACGCCCGGGTCCGGGGTGATGCGCAGCACTGCGAGGCGCGGATCGCGCGGCGGCTCGTAGCCCTCGAAGACCACACGCTGGCCGGTCTGCCTGGCGGTCGCCTCGACCGCGGCGACGAGCTGCAGGTACTCGTCGAGGTTGGCCGCCGGCGGCATGAACACGTAGAGCCGACCGTCGCGCGGCTCGATGCACAACGCGGTGCGGGCGACGTTGGCGTAGTCGGCGCCGGCGTCGCTGCCCTGCCCGTCAGCGGCATCGCGCTCGATCGGCTGCGCCGCGGCCGCCGCGCCGCGCGTGCGCGCCGACACGAGGGCCCGGGCGCCCGGCTGAGGCGAGGCCATTGTCGGATCGACCGGCTTCGTGCCGCCGTCGCGAGACGGGATCGGCCAGACGCCTCCGGCAGGCAGCAGAGCCGAGTGCAGCGGCAGCGGCGCCTCGGGCTGCATCGGGTCGGCCTGGTGGATCCACGGATAGTCGTTGGGTTCCACCCATGGCAACGAGGAGAGCGGCAGCCGGTAGCCGATCGCCGAGTCGCCCGGCGCGAGGTAGCAGCGGGGCGTGCGCAGCGGCCAGTGTGTGGCCTGCCACAGCTGCTGGGGCTGCACGACAGAGGGGCCGCGACGCGCGGCCGGGTTCGGGGTCATCGGCAGGATCCAGCCCACCGGCGCACCGAGCCCGCGCTCGAACACCCGTGTGAGCCGCTCGCGCTCCATCGGATCCTCGAGCTTCGAATCGGCGGGATCGACGTTGACCGGCAGCTCCTGCTCGCGACGCGAGAAATGCCAGGGGTCCTCATAGGCCTCGAACGCGAGCTGCACATCGAGGCCGAGCCGCGACGCGACGCCGGCGACCAGCTCGCGCGCCTCCTCGATGCCGGCGGCGTCGACCACGTCGAGCGACGCGCCGAACGCGCCACCGTCCGCCTCGGACGCGAGGATCGACGGATCGGCGACGATCGGCTGGCCATCCTTGCGCCAGAACCAGTTCAGCGACCAGCGCGGCAGCTGCTCGCCCGGGTACCACTTGCCCTGCCCGAAGTGCGGCAGACCGTGGGTGCCGTGCTGCGCGGCCATGCGCTCGAGCAGCGCGCCCGACAGGCGACGCTTGTCCGGGCCCATCGCCTCGGTGTTCCACTCGGCGCCGTCGCGATCGTCGATCGACACGAAGGTCGGCTCGCCCCCCTGCGTCAGGCGTACGTCGCCGGCCACCAGGTCTGCGTCGACGTGGCGGCCGAGCGCGTCGATCGCCGCCCACTGCGCGTCGTCGTACGGCTTGGTGACACGCGGCGCCTCGAAGGCGCGCCGCACGGTCATCGTGTGGGTGAACGTGCATTCCGCGGGCTCGACCACGCCGCTGACCGGCGCCGCCGACGAGGGCTCGGGCGTGCAGGCGACCGGCACGTGGCCCTCGCCGGCGAGCAGGCCCGAGGTCGGGTCCAGGCCGACCCAGCCGGCGCCCGGCAGGTAGACCTCGCACCAGGCATGCAGGTCGGTGAAGTCGCGATCGGCGCCCGAGGGGCCGTCGAGCGACTTCACGTCGGGCACGAGCTGGATCAGGTAGCCCGACACGAAGCGTGCGGCCAGCCCGAGGTGGCGCAGCAGCTGCACCAGCAGCCATGCCGAGTCGCGGCACGAGCCCGAGCCGTTGACCAGCGTCTGCTCGGGCGTCTGCACGCCCGGCTCCATGCGGATCAAGTAGGTGATCTCCTCCTGCAGGCGCTGGTTCAGCGCGACCAGGAAGTCGATCGTTTGCATCGGCTCGCGCGGCACGGCAACCAGCCGCTTGGCGAAGGCCGGCGTCGCCTCGGTGCACACGAGATAGGGCGCGAGCTCGTGGCGCTGAGCGGGGTCGTAGTCGAACGGGAAACGCTCAGCGTGCGGCTCGAGGAAGAAGTCGAACGGGTTGAACACCGCCATCTCGGCGACCAGGTCGATCTCGATGCGCAGCTCGCGCGTGCGCTCCGGGAACACCAGGCGCGCGAGCCAGTTCGACTGCGGGTCCTGCTGCCAGTTCAGGAAGTGCTGCGCGGGCTCGACCCGCATCGAGTACGACAGAATTCGGGTGCGCGAATGCGGCGCGGGCCGCAGCCGCACGACCTGCGGGCCGAGGGCAACCGGGCGGTCATAGACGTAGTGGCTGACGTGGTTCAGCGCAACGTGGATCGACAAGGGCGATGCTCCGGGATGGCCGCGTCCAGCCGGCCCGATGCCGACCCGCGCAGCCCGCCACCCTCTACGCAAGCGGCGTGCCACCTCGGCGGTGCGCCGGGCGGCACCGCGGCGGGGCGGCGAGTCAGGGTAGCGCACCGCGGGGGCGCGTGCGCACCCTGCGGTCGCGCGGCCGGGGCTCCACACTCCGTGGACCCGGCCCGCGCACGCCCGCCGGCCCCCGCATCGACGCGGCGGAGAGAACCCGCCGAGGTCGCATCCGCGCTGTCAGCGCCGCGCGATCGTCGCCTCGAGCGCACCGGCCACACGGCCGACCTCTATCGCCGCCATACACGGGCATTCAAGCGTGCCGCGCGGACAGCGCACGCAGGCCTCACGCGGCGCGACGATCGTGCCGGCCTGCGGCCCGAGCGGCCCCCATCGCGCCGGGTCCATGCCCGGCAGATCGACGAACAGCCCGAGGGTCGGCGCACCCGAGAGCGCGGCGAGATGCATCGGCCCGGTGCTGTTCGACAGCACCGCATCCATCCGCGGCAGCGCGAGCAGCAGGTCTGGGACGGTGAAGCCGCGCGTCGCGTCAGTCACCTGCGGGAGCGCGAAGAGCGAGGGAACCGCCTCGCGCAGCGCGTCACCCTCGGCGGGCGTGCCGTTGACGATGAAGTTGAAGCGATCGGCCGGCAGGAACTCGACCAGTGACAGGTAGTGGCGCAGCGGCCACTCCTTGCCGTTGCCGTTGGAGCGGACCTGCAGCAGCACGTTGGCGACGCCGGCGCGCAGCGGCCACGCGGGCGCCTCGGTCCCGGGAGGAGAGGCCTCGGGCGCGAGCCCGGCGAGCCGCCACAGCGCCTCGCGCGGCACCTCGGTGTCCGCGACGAAGGGGGCGAGCAGCCTCAGGTCGAGCTGCGCCTCGTGCGCCGACGAGCCGCTGCGGCGCACGAACAGGCGCAGGGTGCACCAGCGCCAGTGGTACCAGCGCCGCGCGGTGCCGACGCGGATCGGCACACCCGCGCGCGCCGCGGCACGTGCGAGCGATGCGGACGGGAAGGCGAAGATCACGGCGTCGGGCCGCAGCGCGCGCAGGTCGCGCTCGAATGCCGCCTCGTCGGTGACGACGACGACGCCGTCGACGTATCGCGACCCTGCAGCCACGTCCTGCGCATAGCGGCGCACCGCGAAGTGCACCGTACAGTCCGGTCGCGCACGCTTGAGCAGCCCGGCCATGGGCAGCGCAAGCGCCACGTCGCCGAGGTTGTCGTGACGCACGATCACGAACGTGCGGGCCCGCTCCGGCCCCTGCTCGGCACGCGCCTGGGCGTGGCGGCCCGCGACGAGCGCGAGCAGCAGGCCGAACAAGTAGCCGGTCCAGCCGAGGTTCAGCAGGCAGTTCGCCAGGCCCGCGCTCGCATAGATCACGACGAACCCGCGAACCAGCCAGCGCCAGCGCTCGTCCAAGCGCGCCGCGATGCGCCAGAGCCCGATCAGCCCGCCCAGGAGCAGCGCCAGTCCGACGAGCCCGAGCTCGGCGCCGACGTACAGGAACTCCTGATGCGGGTCGTGGAACACTTCAGCCGGCACGCGACCCTTGGCCGCATAGGCGGCGGCGGACAGCACCGGATAGGCGTCGATGCCGGCGCCCAGGAGCGGCGCGTCCGCGAGCATGCGCGCCGCGTTGCCCCACATCTCGACCCGCTCGCCGGTGGCGTTGTTCGCGCCCGCCTCCCGATAGGCGGCGATGTCCGACAGGGTCTCGCCCAGCCGCGCGTTCATCGTGAGGCCCGCGGCGAGCACAGCCGCCACGCCGGCGACGGCGGCGAGCAGCCCGCGCGCGCCGAAGCGGGCGTGCAGCAGATAAAGCAGCAGGCCGGACACGACCAGCGTCCCGGTGCGACCCTTGAGGAGCCACATCATGTCGATCGCGGTCACCACGGCGATCGCAAGCAGCACCAGGCGAAACCGCCGCGACGAGCCGGAATGGAAGATCGCCATGCCCGCCGCCCAGAGCAGCAGCGGGCCGAGCTGGATGGCCTGCCGGATGCGGTCGCTGAACACGTATGCATCGCGGTAGAGCACGCCGAACGGGTCCCGGCTGGCCCGCGCAAAGGGCAGCGGATGCACGGATTGCACGAGGCTGAGTACCAGCACGACGCCCAGCGCGATCAGCAGCACGCGCAGCGTGCGCTCACGCCACTGCGGGTCGACCAACACCGGCAGGAACACCAGCGGCAGGGCCAGCACGCGATAGCTGCTGAGCTGCAGCGCGCCCTCCCCCAGGGGCGCCGCGGTCCACAGCAGGCTCGCCGCATACAGCGCGAAGAGCGCAAGCGAGCCCGCGACCACCGGCTCGCGCAGGCCACGACCCAGCACGCGGCGATCCGCTGCCGCAAGCACGCAGAACGCAAGCACGCCGCACCAGAAGAACAGGTTGAACGGCGCCTTGCCGATTGCCACGAAGCCCGCGCAGCCGACGGCGCAGACCCCGAGAGCCGTCCGGGCGCGGCGCACCACCGGGCTCGGGTCGGCGGTCACCGGGACGCTCAAGACGGACGTCCGGCGGGCGCCGCCGACGGTGCGTTCGTGCTGTCGCCGGAAACGGGGCTCCCGCCGAGCGCGCGCAACCGGGCGTCGCGCTCGGCCCTGGGCAGCGCCGACAGCGCGCGCACCGCCGCATAGAACGCGGGCAGGTCGCCGCCCTCGCGCCGCAGCATCTCGCGGAACGCGGGCAGCAGGTCGTTGTAGGCGCCGACCGCCGCGAGCTGCGGGTTGGTCGGGCCCTGCGCGAAGAACCGGTCGTAGCCGGCGAAGCCGCCCCACTCGGCGCGCAGCAGCGCATAGTCGGCGCGCAGCGCGTCGAACGTCGCGCGCTTGCCGGCACGCTTGGCATCGTCGTCGCCCTCGCGGGCGTAGACCGCGGCCAGGGTGTCCTTGTAGCGCCTGAGCAGCGCAACGAACGCCTCGCGGCGCGCCGACTGCTCTCGGTAGGCCCGCTCGACGGCGGCATCCGCGCGGCGCGCGAGCCAGCGCTCGACGCCGGCCTCCTCAACCGCGGTGGCGAACGACTCGTTGAAAGTCGTGTCGCCCGACACGTACAGCACCTGGTGCGCGAGCTCGTGGAAGATCAGCCGCGCCAGCTCCGCCTCCGGGTACTGGATGAAGCTCGACAGCAGCGGATCGTCGAACCAGCCAAGCGTCGAGTAGGCCGGTACGCCGCCGACATGGGCCTCGAGACCGCGGCCGCGCAGCGCGTCGGCAAAGCGCTCGGCGGCCTCGCGGTCGTAGTAGCCCCGATAGGCGACACAACCGGCGACCGGGAAACACCAGCGTTCGAGCGCAAGCGACAGCTCGGGCGTGGCGAACACGTTCCACAGCACGAAGGGCCGCTGCAGGTCGGTGTATGCGGCATAGCTGCCGTTGGCGGGCAGCCCGAGCTCGCGGCTGGCGAACGCCCGGATCTCTCGGGCCCGCTCCAGGCGCGCCCGCAGCACCGGGTCAGTCGCCGGATCGGCGATCAGCTCGGCGACCGGCCTGCGGCGGTTGATCACCTCGAGATGCCCGACCACCGACTGCCAGTAGTAGCCCGGGCCGTCGGTGGCCGAGCAGCCGCCGAGCGCAGCCGCCAGCATGAGCCCCGCGCCAGCCGCGGCCGCGGCCGCCACGAGGCGCCTACACATCGGCGGGGATGTCGACCGGCGCCGCCGCGACCTCGACCAGGCAGTCGTAGAACGTCGGGCCGCGGCCCAGGTCAGTGAGCGCCTGGGCGGTGACCGCGTTGACGTTGTGGCCGCCGGGGGCGAGCTTGGGCCACCAGACGCCCCAGCCGACGACCACGCCCGGGCGCGTGCGATCTGACACGCGAAGGCGCGCGAGGAACGCGCCGCGATCGTTGAACACCCGCACCATGGCGCCCGCTGCCAGACCGCGCGCCCGCGCGTCGTCCGGATGCACGTCGACCGCCGGCTCGCGCTCGGTCGCCCGCAGGCTGTCGATGTTGACGAAGGTCGAGTTCATGAAGTGGCGGGCCGGCGGCGAGATCATCGACAGCGGGAAGCGCGCGGCGAGCGCAGGCGCGGACGCAGCCGACTCGTACGGCGGCACGAAGTCGGGCAGCGGATCGAGGCCCTGCGCGTCCAGCCGCGCCGAGACGAACTCGACCTTGCCCGATGGCGACGGGAACCCGCCGTGGGCGAACGGCGCTTCGGGCACCGCCAGCTTCGCGTAGCCCAGCCCGACGAGGGTCTCGAGCACCGCTCGCCGCGCCTCGGGGCCCGGGCCGCCGTGGGCCGCGACGACCGCGGCCAGCGGCTCGGGCAGTCGCGGGTCGTCGAGCCGCAACGCATCGGCCGCGACCGCCTCGTCGCTGGCGCGCAGCGCCGGATGGTCCAGCCCCATGCGGGCAGCCAGCCGCCGGAAGATCTCCGAGTTGGGCAGGGCCTGCCCCAGCGGCGCAATCGCGGGCCGGTTCACCACCCACCAGCGGTGGCCGTAGGTCTTGTGCAAGTCGAAGTGCTCGAGCTGCGTGGTCGCCGGCAACACCCAGTCCGCGTGGTCGGCGGTATCGGTCATGAACTGCTCGATGACCACGGTGAACAAGTCCTCGCGCACGAAGCCGCGCCGCACCTTCGAGCTGTCGGGTGCGACCGCCACCGGATTGGAGTTCCACACGACCAGGGCCTTGACCGGCGGAGCGGCCTCGAGCAGCGCGTCGCCGAGGGTCGACATGTTGAGGGTGCGCGGGCGCCGTTCGCCGAGCAGGTCAGGCCGCTGCCAAGCTGCGACATCGAGGTTGAAATGCCCGCTGGCCGACAGCAGCACGCCGCCGGCCGCATGTTTCCAGGCGCCGACCAGCGCGGGCAGCCCGGCCACCAGCCGCACCGCGTTCGCGCCGCCGCGCACACGCTGCATGCCGTAGTTCAGGCGGATCGCGGCCGGCGCGAGCGTGCCGTAGTCGCGGGCGAGTGCGACCACCTGCGCGGCCGGGATGCCGCAGGTCTCGGCCACGCGCTCGGGCGTCCAGGCCGCCGCGCGCGCGGCGAGCGCATCGAACCCGACGGTATGGGCGTCGACCCAGGCGCGATCGACCAGCCCCTGCACGACGAGTTGCTGCACCAGACCGAGCGCGAGCGCGCCGTCGGTCCCCGGGCGCAGCGCGATGTGCTCGTCGCAGCGCTCGGCGGTGGCGGTCCGATACGGGTCGATTGCGACCAGCTTCGAACCGCGGCGCCGGGCGTCCTGCGCGAGGCTCCAGAAGTGGACCGACGAGGTAATCGGGTTCGAGCCCCAGATCAGGATCAGCTTCGACTCCGCGAACCGCTCGACGTCCATGCCGACCGCGCCGCCGAGCGTGCAGGTCAGGCCGTGGATGCCGGGCGAAGAACAGATCGTGCGATCGAGCAGCGACGCGCCGAGCGCATGGAAGAAGCGCTGTCCGAGTCCGTCGCCCTGCACGATGCCCATCGTGCCAGCGTAGCTGTAGGGCAGGATGCGCTCGGGGTCGCGTGCGGCGATCGCGCCGAGCCGCGCCGCGATGTCGTCGAGCGCCTCGTCCCAGGTCGCGGGCTCGAAGCGCCCGGAGCCCTTCGGGCCGACGCGGCGCAGGGGCACGGACAAGCGGTCTTTGGAATAGACGCGCTCGAGGTAGCGCGAGACCTTGGTGCACAACACCCCGCGCGTGGGCGGGTGATCCGGGTCTCCGGCGACCCGGATCGCGACGCCGTCGCGCACCGTGGTGCGCAGCGCACAGGTATCGGGACAATCGTGCGGACAGGCGCCCCGAATGACGGTTTCGCTCGAGGTGTCCGGGTGCTCGACGGGGTTGGCAGTCATGACCGCGATGTTAAGCTAACCCTTTTGGTGGGAGGTCCCCAATCATGATGCTGGCCGAAGGAATTCTCGAGCTGCAGTCCGAGATCCAGGCGATCCGGCGCGACCTGCATGCCCACCCCGAGCTGCGCTTCGAGGAGCATCGGACGGCCGCGGTGGTGGCGTCCAAGCTGCGCGCCTGGGGGCTGGAGGTCACCGAGGGGATCGGCGGGACCGGGCTCGTCGGCACGCTGCGGCGCGGCACCTCGAGCCGTGCGGTCGGGCTGCGCGCCGACATGGACGCCCTGCCCCTGCAGGAGCACAACACCTTCGGCCACGCCTCGAAGCACGAGGGGAAGATGCACGCCTGCGGCCACGACGGCCACACGGCGATGCTGCTGGCCGGCGCACGCTGGTTGTCCCTGCACGGCGGCTTCGACGGCATCGCGCACTTCATCTTCCAGCCCGCCGAGGAAGGCGGTGCCGGCGCCCGGAAGATGATCGACGAGGGCCTGTTCGAGCGCTTCCCCTGCGAGGCGGTGTTCGGCATGCACAACTGGCCTGGCATGAAGGTCGGGCAGTTCGCGGTCACGCCGGGGCCGATGATGGCCTCGTCCAATGAGTTCGAGATCACGCTGCGTGGCAAGGGCGCACATGCCGCGATGCCGCAGAACGGCATCGACCCGGTGCTGGTGGCGACCCACCTCGTGCAGGCGCTGCAGTCGATCATCACCCGCAACAAGAAGCCGATCGACGCGGCCGTGCTGTCGGTCACCGAGATCCACGCGGGCAGCACCACCAACATCATCCCGGACAGCGCGATCGTGCGGGGCACGGTGCGCACCTTCACCCACGAGACACTCGACCTGATCGAGTCGCGGATGAAGCAGCTGACCGAGCAGCTGCCACCCGCCTTCGGGGCCAGCGGCTCGCTGCACTTCCACCGCAACTATCCGCCCACCATCAACGACCCGAAGCAGACCGCGTTCGCCGCCTCGGTGATGCGTGAACTGGTTGGCGACGACGGCGTGGACGCCGCCTGCGAACCGACCATGGGCTCGGAGGACTTCGCCTTCATGCTGCAGGCCCTGCCCGGCTGCTACGCATTCATCGGCAACGGCGACGGCTCGCACCGCAGCCACGGCCACGGCCTGGGCCCGTGCATGCTGCACAACCCGAGCTATGACTTCAACGACGAGCTGCTGCCGCTGGGCGGCAGCTTCTGGGTGAAGCTGGTGCAGCGCTTCCTGCCGGTCACCGCGTGAGCGGCAGCAGACCGGGGGCGGCGGCGGGGGCGCGCCGGCCATGATGTTCGCGTTCATCCTGCGTCGCCTGATGCAGGCGGTGATCGTGATGGCGGTGGTCGGCTTCGTGTCCTTCTCGCTGTTCCAGTTCGTCGGCGATCCGGTTCACGCAATGCTCGGCCAGGACGCCACGCCCGAGCAGCGCGCCGACCTGCGCCGCGACCTCGGGCTCGACGACCCGATCCCGGTGCAGTTCGCGGCCTTCGTGAAGAACGCGGTGAAGGGTGACTTCGGCCTGTCCTACCGACAGGGCCGCAAAGTCAGCACGCTGATCCAGGAGCGGCTGCCGGCCACGCTCGAGCTCTCGCTCGCCGCGGCCGCGCTCGCGCTGACCGTCGGCATCCCGATGGGCGTCTACACCGCGCTGAGGCGCAAGGGCTTTCTCGCGAATGTGTTCCTCGCGGTCTCGCTGATCGGCGTATCGCTGCCCACCTTCCTGATCGGCATCCTGCTGATCCTGGTGTTCGCGGTGCTGCTCGGCTGGCTGCCCTCCTTCGGCCGCGGCGAGACCGTCGACATCGGCGGCTGGTCGACCGGCCTGCTGACCCGCGACGGCTGGTCGCACCTGGTGCTGCCCTCGATCACGCTCGCGCTGTTCCAGATGACGCTGATCATGCGGCTGGTGCGCTCCGAGATGCTCGAGGTGCTGCGCACCGACTACATCAGGTTCGCCCGCGCCCGCGGCCTGCCCGACCGTGCGGTCTATTTCGGCCATGCGCTGAAGAACACGCTGGTGCCGGTGATCACCATCACCGGGCTGCAGCTCGGCGCGCTGATCGCCTTCGCCATCATCACAGAAACGGTGTTCCAGTGGCCCGGCATGGGGCTGCTGTTCATCCAGTCGGTGCAGGTCGCCGACATCCCGATCATGGCCGCATACCTGTGCCTGATCGCGCTGATCTTCGTGACCATCAACCTGATCGTCGACCTGCTGTACTTCGTGGTCGACCCCCGCCTGCGCGTCGAGCGCTCGACCGCCGGCCACTGAGCCCCATGGACCTCGCCGCCGATCCAGACTTCGACATGCACGGGCAAGAACGTGAGCCTCCTGCCGCGCACGGACACCATCATCCTGTAGCGCAGCGAGGTGAATCAGTGACCGTCTCGACGCCGATCGAAGAGCCCGCCTCATGAGCACCTCCGCGATCGGCCGCTTCCTCGACGGCGACGTCTATCACAGCTTCAAGAACAGTCCGGTCGCGGTGGGGGCCGCGATCGTGGCCGCGATCCTGATCCTCGGGGCGGTCTTCGCGCCCTGGGTCGCGCCGTTCGATCCCTTCGACCTCAAGACGCTCGACCTCAACAACTCGCTGATGCCACCGTCGTGGGCCGAGGGCGGCCAGTCGGCGTATCCGCTGGGCACCGATGACCAGGGCCGCGACGTGCTCTCCACGATCCTCTACGGCTCGCGGATCTCGCTGCTGGTGGGGATCGCGTCGGTTGCGTTCGCGATGGTGATGGGCATCGTGCTGGGGCTGCTATCGGGCTACCTGGGCGGACGGCTCGACGCGTTCATCATGCGGGTCGCCGACGTCCAGCTGTCCTTCCCGTCGATCCTGATCGCGCTGCTGATCAACGGCGTGGCGCGTGCAGTGCTGCCCTCAGACGCCAACATCGACGCAATGGCGCTGGCGGTGCTGGTCGGCTCGATCGGGCTGGCAAACTGGGTGCAGTACGCGCGCACGGTGCGCGGCTCGACGATGGTCGAGAAGAACAAGGACTATGTGCAGGCGGCACGCGTAATCGGCGTCGGTCCGATCGCAATCATGCTGCGGCACGTGCTGCCGAACGTGCTCGGGCCGGTGCTGGTCATCGGCACGATCAACGTCGCGACCGCGATCATCACCGAGGCGACGCTGTCCTTCCTCGGCGTGGGCGTGCCACCGACCTCGCCCTCGCTCGGCACGATGATCAACAACGGCAACAACTTCCTGTACTCCGGCGAGTGGTGGCTGGTGATCTTCCCGGGCTCGACGCTGATCCTGCTATGCATGTCGGTGAACCTGCTCGGCGACTGGCTGCGCGATGCACTGAACCCGAAGCTGCAATGAGACGCGCACGATGACCGCCCCCGCCCCCCTGCTCGAGGTCCGCCACCTTCGGGTCGAGTTCCCGACGCGGCGCGGTACGCTGGTCGCGATCGACGACGTCTCCTTCGACATCGAACCGGGCGAAGTGCTGGGCGTGGTCGGCGAGTCCGGCGCGGGCAAGTCGATCACGGGCGCCGCGATCATCGGCCTGCTCGAGCCGCCTGGGCGCATCGCCGGCGGTGAGATCCACCTGGCCGGCCGGCGTATCGACAATCTCGAGCCCGCGCAGATGCGGCGCGTGCGGGGCAAGGAAGTGGGCGCCATCTTCCAGGATCCGCTGACCTCGCTGAACCCGCTCTACACCGTCGGCCGGCAGCTCGTCGAGACCATCCAGACCCACCTCGAGTTCACCGCCTCGCAGGCGCGCACGCGGGCCGTCGACCTGCTCAAGAGCACCGGCATCCCGGCGGCCGAGCAGCGCATCGACCACTATCCACACCAGTTCTCCGGCGGCATGCGCCAGCGCGTGGTGATCGCGCTCGCTCTGGCGGCCGAGCCGCGGCTGATCGTCGCCGACGAGCCGACCACCGCGCTCGACGTGTCGATCCAGGCGCAGATCATCGCGCTCATCAAGCGGCTGTGCCGCGAACATGGCACCTCGGTGATGCTGGTGACACACGACATGGGCGTGATCGCCGAGACCGCCGACCGGGTTGCGGTGATGTATGCCGGGCGGATCGCCGAGATCGGGCCGGTGGCCGACGTCATCCACCGCCCCAGGCATCCGTATACCGTCGGCCTGATGGGCTCGATCCCGACGGTGGGCGAAGAGCGCGAGCGGCTCGCGCAGATCGACGGCTCGATGCCCAGGCTCAATGCGATCCCGAAGGGCTGCGCGTTCAATCCGCGCTGCCCCAAGGTCTTCGCCACCTGCCGCGAGCGCCGCCCCGACCTGATCGCTGCCGGCACCTCACTGGCCGCGTGCTGGCTGCACGACGCGTCCGTCGCGAAGGAGGCGGCATGAACGCCGTGGAGCGTCCGGTGAAGTTCGTCCCGAAGCCGGCCCAGGCCGGCGAGCCGCTGGTGGTGGTCGAGGACATCACGAAGGTGTTCGACGTCTCGCCGCCGTGGCTCAACCGCATCATCGAGCGCCGGCCGCGCACGCTGCTGCGCGCGGTGGACGGGGTGAGCTTCGAGATCGCTCGCGGCGAGACGCTCGCGCTGGTCGGCGAGTCGGGCTGCGGCAAGTCGACCGTCGCACGGATGATGGTCGGGCTGTATGCGCCCTCGCGCGGCCGCGTCGCCTTCGAGGGCACCGACCTCTCGACGCTCGGCACCGCGGCGGGCAAGCCGCTGCGCTCGAAGCTGCAGATGATCTTCCAGGATCCGTATGCAAGCCTGAACCCGCGCTGGAAGGTCGCCGCCATCATCGCCGAGCCGATCCGCGTGCACCGGCTGATCGAAGGCGAGGCCGCCATCCTCGCGCGCGTCGCGCAGCTGTTGCAGCAGGTCGGCCTGGCGCCCGCCGATGCCGAGAAGTATCCGCACCAGTTCTCCGGAGGCCAGCGCCAGCGGTTGTCGATTGCGCGCGCGCTCGCCTCGCAGCCGAGCTTCCTGGTGTGCGACGAGCCGACCTCGGCGCTCGACGTTTCGGTGCAGGCGCAGGTGCTGAACCTGATGCGCGACATCCAGCGCCAGGACGGCCTGACCTACCTGTTCATCTCACACAACCTGGCGGTGGTCCACCATGTCAGCGACCGCGTCGGCGTGATGTACCTCGGCCGGATCGTCGAGCTCGCCGACAAGGCCACGCTGTTCGCGACGCCGCGCCATCCGTACACACGGATGCTGCTCGACGCGATCCCGGACATGCAAATGACCGGCCGGGCCCGCACGCCAGTCGCCGGCGAGGTGCCCAACCCGCTCAACCCGCCGACCGGCTGCACTTTCCATCCGCGCTGCCCGCTCGCGAACGATCGCTGCAAGGCCGAGCGGCCGGTGCTGCGCCGTCTCGACGACGGCGCGCAGGTGGCCTGCCACGCTGTGCAGGAAGGCCGCGGCTGACACCATGCGACACCATGTCCTGATTTTCATCGCACCGCTGCTGCTGCTGCTCGCGGGCTGCCAGACCGATCTCGCGCTGGTCGACCTGAAGGCCCGCTGGGCCGGGCCGTCTTCGCGCTTCCTGCCGATGGACGGCATCGAGGTGCACTGGCGCGACGAGGGGCCGGTCACCCCCTCTCCGTCCGCTGCGTCCGTTTCGACCCCGACTCCCATCGTCGCCTACGCCGACGAGCCGCCCGCGATCCTGCTGCTCCACGGCACCGGTTCGTCGCTGCACACCTGGGACGGCTGGGCCCGGCAGATGAGCCCGACCGTTCGGGTCGTGCGCCTGGACCTCCCGGGCTTCGGGCTCACCGGCCCGCATCCCTCGGGCGACTATTCCGGGACCGCCACGGTCGACTTCCTCGAGCGGTTCGCCGATGCCGCGGGCCTGAAGCGCTTCGCGATCGCCGGCAACAGCCTGGGCGGCTACTACGGGTGGCGCTTCGCGCTGCGGCATCCGGAGCGGGTCAGCGCGCTTGTGCTGATCGATGCGGTCGGCTATCCGATCGAGCCCGGCACCAGCGGCGCGATCGCGCTCGAGCTCGCGCGGATGCCGGTGGTGAGCGAGCTGATGCGCTTCGCGCCGATCCGCGGCATCGTCGAGCGCAGCCTGAAGGACACCTACGGCGACGACTCGAAGGTCACGCCGGAGCTGGTCGACCGCTACGAGCAGCTGATGCTGCGGCCGGGCAACCGCACCGCGATGGGCGACCGCGCGCGCGCCGAACGCCGTCCGTTGGGCTGGCAGCGCCTGCCCGATCTGCGCGTACCGACGCTCATCCAGTGGGGCGGCGTCGATCGCTGGGTACCGATCGGTCATGCCGAACGCTTCCGGAAAGACATCCCCGACAGCCGCCTCGTCTTCTATCCCTCGCTCGGCCACCTGCCGATGGAGGAGGACCCACAGACGACCGCGCGCGACGCGATGACCTTCCTGCGCGGCGGCACCGTCCCCGGTCAGAAGTAAGTGCGAATGGCGCGGGTCACGTGGCCTGCGTCGTCGATGCCCCAGACCAGGCGCCACTTGTCGAAGGTCGTGCACGGGTGCGAGACCCCGAAGCCGATCCAGTCGCCGACCTCGACCGGATCCGAGGGCGCCACCCTGAGATAACCGTGCTGGTCGTTGTGGCCGAAGACGGTCCAGTGCGCGGGCGTGGGCGCCGGCTGCGTGTCGCGGCCGGGACGGAACCACCACTTGGGCAGCGGCAGGTCGGCATCCGTGCCCACGTCGCGACGCCCCAGCGTGACGATCGCGCGATCCGGCTCCGGGCGCGACTGCACCGCGGCCCAGACCTCGAGCGCGCCGCGCGGCGGCTCGCCGTGCACCGCGCCGCGCGCCGCGATGGCTGCGACATGGCGCCGGTACATGCCGTCGTCATGGCTCAGGTAGCAACCGCTGCGCAACACGACGCGCGCCGGGCGCGACAGCGCCGCGCCGTCCAGGCCCCCGACGACCAGGTCGTAGGCTGCCGAGCCTCCGGCCGAGAGCACGACCTCGTCGAGCCCGGCGAACAGGCCCGCGTCGTCGCAGGTCTGGGCGACCCCGACCAGGGCGCGCATCCAGTCGCCGACGAAGGCCGCGTCGCGCACGCCGTCGTTGCTGACGTTCAGGCCCTCGAAGGCCTCGACGCCGGCCAACCGCACCGAGGGCGTCGCCGCGACCGCGCGGGCGAGCGCGAGCGCCCCCGCCGCATCGCGGCAGCCGGTGCGCCCGCCGGGCGTGCCGAGCTCGACCAGCACGTCGACCCGGGGCGCGCCGGCGCGCGCCAGCCCCTCGACGAGCAGCGCGAGCTGAGCCGGCGAGTCGGTCAGCGTGAGGAAGCGCCGCCCGGGATGCGCGCGCGCCAGCTCGCCCCAGCGCGCGGCGTCGCCCACCGTCGCCAGCTGGTTGGCCATCAGCACCCGCGGCGCACCGGCCTCGACCGCGAGCCGCGCCTGGTGGACGTTGGCGACGGTCAGGCCCCAGGCGCCGTCGCGGAGCTGCTCGGCGAAGAGCTGTGGCGCGTTGGTCGTCTTGCCGTGCGGCGAGAGGCTCGCACCCGATGCCGCGACGAAGCGCATCAGCCAGTCGGCGTTGTGGCGGATCGCGGATTCGCGCAGCACCGCCACCGGCATCGGGAGGTCCCCGCGCAGCAGCCGCAGGTCCTGCGCGCCGGCCTCGGCGACGGTGAACGGGGGCCGCTCGGGCGGAAAGCCCTTGAAGCTCGCGTCGAGGGTCTCGGCGAGGATGCGATCGAGTGTCGGCATCGGGCGATTATCGCGCGGTGCCCGCCGCGCTCAGGCGCCGCGTGGCGGACGCGCCGCGTGCCGCACCCTGCGTCAGCCGGCGGACAGGGTCGCGGCGCGGCCGGCCGTGGCTGAACCGAACGCGACGAGCAGCGCCTCGGCCGACTCGCCGTCGAGCAGGTCCGGGGCGAGCGCGGACGGCGGCACACGGCGCGCCGTCATCGTCGTGTGGGCGAGGTCCGAGGGCACGAAGCCCATCGACCAGTCCGGAAAGCGCCGCGCGTCGATCCGCGTGAACTTCAGCAGCTGCACGTCGCGGTGCCGCGGATCCTTGAGCAGCGACTTGTACAAGGCGTTGAGCGACGAGCGCGACCCCTCGATCAGCTGCAGGAAGTGCTGGCTGTCGTAGACGAGCAATCCGGTGATACCGCGCTGCTCGTTGTGGGCGCGCGCGCGTTCGAGCAGGCGGTTCAGCTCGTCGGTGCGCAGATCCGCATCGACGGAACTGGCGTAGATCAGGCGTGACAGCATCTCGGCATCCAGAGGGTCGGCGGGTCGATCCGGGGGTTCATCTTGCGCGCCCGCCACGATGCCGGTCCGCCGAACACCGGGAATCGGACGGCTCACTTCGAAACGTCGGATCCCTGCAACCGCGGGACGAGACCGGCGTGGCGACCAAACGCCGCACGAGGCTCGCCTCCGTCTGGCAGGTATCGTCAAGGCGTCGGGTGCGACGGTGGACTGACCGGGCGCAGGACGGCGGACGGCGATCGCCGGGAAGCACGCGCGGATCTTCGGCCGCGCGAGCACGCGTCGTGAGCGCGGCGCGACTCTCAGTCCTCGACGGTCAGCGCCAGGCTCTCCTTGATCTCCTCCATCACCACGTAGCTCTTGCTCTCGCGGGCGCCGGGCAGCCCGAGCAGCATGTCGCCGAGCAGGCGCCGGTAGGCGTTCATCTCCGGGATCCGTGCCTTGATCAGGTAGTCGAAGTCGCCCGACACCAGGTGGCACTCGAGTACGTTGGGCAGCTTCAGCACCTCGCGCTTGAACTCGTCGAAGATCTGCCCGGACTTTGCCGACAGCCGGATCTCGACGAACACCAGCAGCGACTGGCCGAGCGCCTGTGGCGAGAGCCTCGCGTGGTAGCCGGTGATGAACCCGTCGCGCTCGAGCCGCTTGACCCGCTCGCTGCACGGCGTCGCCGACAGCCCGATGCGCTCGGCGAGGTCGGTGATCGAGATCCGGCCGTCGTCCTGCAGGGTGCGCAGGATCCTGCGGTCGATGCGATCAATCGGGCGCGGTGCGCCGTCGGTCCTGGATTTCAACTATTTCCCCTTCTTAACTCGTAATCCGCCGAACACTTCGCTAGTGCGCGACGACACTTTGGTTACATCCACTAGATAAACAACCGTAGATTAGCGGATATCGCTTTGGAGGCATCCATGCGCATCCTCGTTCTCGGCAGTGGCGT
Organism: Burkholderiaceae bacterium; assembly: GCA_044368415.1. Lineage (GTDB taxonomy): Bacteria > Pseudomonadota > Gammaproteobacteria > Burkholderiales > Burkholderiaceae_E > UBA4615. Next base: position 24,006 of record JBIPLJ010000026.1, on the reverse strand, counting down.
GATCGGCGTGACCAGCGCCTGGTACCTGGCCCGTCAGGGGCACGAGGTGACGGTCGTCGACCGCCAGCCCGGCGCGGCGCTGGAGACGAGCTTCGCGAACGCCGGTCAGGTGTCTCCGGGCTACTCGACGCCCTGGGCGGCGCCGGGCATCCCGATCAAGGCGATCAAGTGGTTGTTCCAGAAGCACGCGCCGCTGTCGATCCGCCCCGACGGCACGCTGTTCCAGCTGCGCTGGCTGGCCAAGATGCTCGCGAACTGCACCGAGGACCGCTATGCGGTGAACAAGGAGCGGATGCTGCGCCTGTCCGAGTACAGCCGGGACTGCCTGAAGACGCTGCGCGGCGAGCTCGGCCTGGACTACGAGGGCCGCCAGCTCGGCACGCTGCAGGTGTTCCGCACCGACGCCCAGATGGCGGCGATCGACAAGGACGTGCGGGTGCTGCGCGAGCAGGGCGTGCCGTTCGAGCTGCTTGGCCGCGACGAGCTCGCGCGCGTCGAGCCGGCGCTCGCCACGGTCAAGGACAGGCTGGTCGGCGGGCTGCGCCTGCCCGGCGACGAGACCGGCGACTGCCAGCTGTTCACCACGCGCCTGGCCGAGGCCGCGCGCGCGGCCGGCGTCACCTTCCTGTACGGCCACACGATCGACCGCATCGAGCGCAGGGCCGATTCGATCGCCGGTGTCTGGGTCCGAGGCCCGCAGGGCCGCAGCCAGCTCGCCGCCGAGCAGTACGTGCTCGCGCTCGGCAGCTTCTCGCGCGAGCTGCTGTCGCCGCTCGGCCTGGACCTGCCGGTCTATCCGCTCAAGGGCTACTCGCTGACCGTGCCGATCACCGACGCCGCGGCCGCCCCAGTCTCCACGGTGATGGACGAAACCTACAAGGTCGCGATCACCCGCTTCGACAATCGCATCCGCGTCGGCGGCATGGCCGAGGTCGCGGGCTTCGACCTGCGGCTGAACCCGCGCCGCCGCACAACCCTCGAGCACGTCGTCACCGGTCTGTTCCCGAACGGCGGCGACGTGCGTGCGGCGAGTTTCTGGACCGGGCTGAGGCCGATGACGCCGGACGGCACGCCGGTGGTCGGCGCCACCCGCATCGCCAACCTGTGGCTGAACACCGGGCACGGCACCCTCGGCTGGACGATGGCCTGCGGCTCCGGCAAGCTGGTCGCCGACCTGATCTCGCGCCGCCGGCCCGAGATCAGCGCCGGCGGCCTCGACATCGAACGGTACGCGCACCGGACCGGCACCGCCGTCGCCCGGCCGGGCCGTCCGCAACCGGCCCGCTGAGGGCCGCCCCCCGGCTCACTGAGCGCGCGACAGCAGCCGGATGTCGCCGTACCAGCCGCGGGCCGACAGCCTCGTGTTGTCGGTGTCGCTCATCACGCCCACGGCGATCAGCCGACCTGGCTTGCGGCCGTAGGCGCGCTCGTAGTCGGCGACGATGTCACGACGGTAGCTGCGCCACTGCCCGACGCCCTGGGCACCCGATTCGACGACGATCTTCTGGACGCGGGAGGTGAACGTGCTCGGCGTCACCGACTCGGCCTCGATGCGGTTGCACCAGACGTACATCAGCGTCGCATAGGGCATGTCCTGCCCGCCGAGCAGCTTCACCCGCTCGAAGAACATCTGCTCGCCGATCGGCAGTGAGGCCACGTCGCCGTCGAAGGCCAGCACCACGCGCACCGGTGAATCGTCACCGTGGCGGTCCCGCATGTCGGCGGTATCGAGCACGCGATCGACGCGCCAGCGCCATTCGAGGATTGGGCGCTCGCCAGGATCGACGTCGACCCGGTGCCGCAGGCCGGAGATCGACTGCTCGGACAGCGCCTCGACGACCCGCACGCCGTCGACCGACACGCTGCTGAAGCGCGTCGGCTTCTTGGTCGCATGGAAGATCCAGGTCGCCCACGGACCCCTCGGATCGAGCCGATCCATGCCCGAGAACGGCGTCAGGACGCCGTCGAACCCGGCGGGCGGCACGGTCGCGGCTGCGGCCGCGGGATCGTCGGCCGTGCGAACGCCGCCCGGGACCGTGCACCCGGCGAGTGCGGCGGCGAGCGTCAAGGCGGCGAGGACAGTGGACTTCATGGAGATCTCCGGCAGCACCACGGCCAAGTTGCGCGGGTAATGCTAGCAGCCGAGTCACCGAGCGCGCGTGATTTCCGACCGTGCGTCGGAACCAGGAGTCGGTCCACGGGTGTGCCGCAGTGTCGTACGGACGGTCGATCCGGCGGCGCGACCGTGGCCTCATAGCATGCAGGCGCGCGCATCGACCCCGAAGCGACCCTTCTGTTCCCCCGATCCTGTGGGCGAACCCCGACCCGCCGTCCTCCGCAGGACGACACCGCGGCCGCGAAGCGGGGCGGTTCGCCCGTCCGTTCGTCCCGGACAGCCACTCAACAGAAATGGGCCGAAGTCCTGCCTGTTCTCCTGCGTCCGGATCGTGGGGAGCGGCACAGACTTAGCCCTTCCGTCGATTTGGGATCTCGGGCATGGGCATGACCAAGAACGCAGTCCTGAATGCGGCGGCCGCCGCGGGGCCGCCGTGCCTGCTGCTGGTGGCGCTTTGCGCGCAAGCCGCAGACCTGTTCGCCGGTCGGGCCGAATGGCCGTCCTGGCTGTCCGCCGCCGCGACCGCGTCGGCCGCCGTATGGCTCGCCACGGGCGCCATGCGGCGCGGACGTGGCGCCGGCGCGGCGTGCCCTGCCGGCGGCGCCGATACGAGCGGCCCTGTCGCGACCTTCGAGGCGGTCGCGCCGCGGCTGGACGAGGCCTTCACCGTCTGGCACCGCCATCTGCAGACCGCTCAGGCCCAGACCCGGGACGCGACCGATCGGCTGCTCGGCGGATTCGGGTCCATATTGCAGCAGCTCGATCGGCTGATCGAGACCGGCGCGGAGCAGGCGACCGAGAGCGGGCAGGACACACGGGCCCGCGTGCTGAGCGAGGCGGAACACGAGCTCAAGGCACTGCTCGCGTCCCTCGCCGAAGTGCTACACACGAAGGACCGCGTGCTCGGCACGATCCGCGAACTCGACGGCGCCTCCAAGGGGCTGCTCGGCCTGGCCGACATGGTCGGAGCGGTCGCCCGCCAGACCAACCTGCTCGCGATCAATGCGGCGATCGAGGCGGCGCGCGCGGGCCCTGCGGGCGCGGGCTTCGCGGTGGTGGCCGGCGAGGTACGCAGGCTGTCGGCCGAATCCGGGAACATGGGCAAGCTGATCGGCGAGCAGGTCCGCCAGTTCGGCGCGCAGGTCGACGGTACGCTGGTCGACGCGAACGTACAGGCCGAGCAGGACCGCGCCGCCTTGGACCACAACGAGCAGCGGGTGCAGACCGTGATCGATCGCGTCGGCGGTGCCGTCGAGTCGCTGAACCAGCGCGCCGACGAGACCCGCGAGCTGTCCCAGTCGATCCGCACCGAGGTCGAGGCGATGATGGTCGCCTTCCAGTTCCAAGACCGCGTCAGCCAGATCATCGACCAGGTCCTGCAGGCGGTCGAAGGCGTCTCGGCGCATGTCGAGCAGGCCGCCCGCACCCGCCGGCTGCCGAGCGACGAGGACTGGCAGCGCACGCTGACCAGCGGCTATTCGACCGAAGAGCAGCAGACCAACCACGTGCACGACGGGAGCGCCGCCAAGGCTCCGGCCGCCGCATCCGAAGTCACCTTCTTCTGACCCGCACGGCCGCCCGATGAAAAAGACCGTACTGATCGTCGACGATTCGTCGTCCCTCCGCCAGGTCGTCAACCTCGCGCTCAGCCGCGCGGGCTACGACGTGATCGAAGGCTGCGACGGCCAGGACGCCCTGACCAAGCTCGACGGCCGCAAGGTGCATCTGATCGTCAGCGACGTGAACATGCCGCGGATGGACGGGCTCACCTTCCTGAAGGCGGTCAAGGCGCTGCCGAACTACCGCTTCACGCCGGTGATCATGCTCACCACCGAGAGCGGCGACGCGAAGAAGGACGCCGGCCGCGCCGCCGGCGCGCGCGCGTGGATCGTCAAGCCGTTCAACCCGCCGGTGCTGCTCGACGCGGTCGCCAAGCTGTGCCTGCCCTGATCCGCCCGCCCATTCCCCGAGACAGCACGGAGACTCCATGCATCCGATCGCCGATCTGGTCGACTACGCGCTGCCCGCGGAGTTCGGCATTTACACCGTCGCGCAGGTCCGCCGCGAGCTGGTCGAGGCGCTCGACGCGCATGGCCAGCATCCGGACGGCAACTTCGTGATCGACGCGCGCGAGGTCGAGCAGCCCGACGCCGCGGCGCTGCAGCTGCTCGTCGTGCTCGCCGCGGACCTGCGGCGCCGAGGCATGCGGCTGCAGGTGCGCGATCCGAGCGCTTCGCTCGAGCGGGTCATCCGGCGCTTCGGCGCTGCCAGTGCGCTCGGCCTCACGGCCGTCGCATCGACCGTCTGAGAGCGCTGCGATGCCCACCCGCAACGGCGACGACGAAAGCTTCCTGCGCGAGACCCTCCCCGCGTTCCTCAGCGAGGCGCGCGAACAGCTCGATCAGCTCGAGCAGCTGCTGCTCGAACTCGAGGGCAGCCCGGACGATCGCGACCTGCTCGATGCGCTCTTTCGCTGCGCGCACACGATCAAGGGCTCGGCCGGACTCTTCGGCCTGGACGAGATCGTCGCCTTCACGCACCACGTCGAGACCTTCCTCGACGCGTTGCGCGACGGTACGGTCCGTCTCGAGCCGGCAGTCAACGACGTGCTGCTGCGCTGTGCCGACCAGGTAAGACGGCTGGTCGCGCAGGTCGACGACAGCCCGCCGCCCGAAGGCGCCCCGACCGACGAGCGCGAGGCGATGATCGCGGCGCTCGCGGCGCTCCACCCCGGCGCCGCGGCCGCCGCGGCGGCGCACGACGCCGTCGACGCCCCGCCGCTGAGCGCGGCGCAGGACCGCGCGGCCGCCCACCACATCTCGCTGCACTTCAAGATCGACACCTTCCGCGACGGCTTCGACCCGCTCGCGATCCTCGACTACCTCGCCACCCTCGGCACGTTGCGCGACGTCGAGATCGGAGTCGATCACCTGCCGCCGCTGGACATGCTCTATCCCGAGGACTGCCATCTCGACCTGTCGATGGTGCTCGAGGGCGACATCGAGATCGAGCAGGTCGAGGCCGCCTTCGACATGGTCCGCGAGGACTGCGTGGTGCGCGTCGCGCCGGCAGGCATGGGCTTGCGGGAAACGATCGGCCGGATCGCGCGCATGGACGACGAGCCGCGGATCGGGGAGATTCTCGTCGCCGCCGGCGCGATCCATCGGGCGGAGCTCGACGCGGCGCTAATCGAGCAGACGCGGCTCGCCCGCGACAACCAGGCGGTGTCGATCGGGGAGGTCCTGCAGCAGTCGATCGGCGTGCCCCGCCAGGTGATCGACGCCGCCGCACGCAAGCAGCGCAGCCGCGAGGGCGAGGACGCCCGCACGGTGCGCGTGCCGGCCGACCGCCTCGACGCGGTGATCAACCTGCTCGGCGAGCTGGTGATCGCGGGCGCCGGCACCGCGCTGCTCGCGCAGAAGACCGGCGTGGCCGAGCTCATCGAGTCGAGCCACCATCTCGGCCGGCTGATCGAGGAGGTCCGCAACGGCACCCTGCAGCTGCGGATGGTGCCGGTCGGCGAGACCTTCGCGCGTTTCCGGCGGGTGGTGCGCGACACCGCGGCCGAGCTCGGCAAGGACGTGCAGCTCGAGCTGGTCGGCGGCGAGACCGAGCTCGACAAGTCGGTGGTCGAGCACATCGCCGATCCGCTGATGCATCTCGTGCGCAATGCGCTCGACCACGGCCTCGAGACGCCGGCCGAGCGCGAGGCCGCGGGCAAGTCGCCACAGGGCCGGCTGGTGCTGTCGGCCTGCCACGAGTCGGGCGGCATCCTCATCCGAATCGTCGACGACGGCCGCGGCGTGCAGCGCGACCGGGTGCTCGCCCGCGCCTGGGAGCGCGGCCTGCTCGAGCAGGGCGTGACGCCCCCGGACGACGAGATCCTCAAGCTGATCTTCGAGCCCGGCTTCTCCACCGCGCCGACCGTGACCAACCTCAGCGGGCGCGGCGTCGGCATGGACGTGGTCCGCCGGAACATTGAGGCGCTGCGCGGCACGGTGACGATCCGCAGCGACCCTGGCGCCGGCAGCACGATCGAGATCCGGCTGCCGCTGACGCTGGCGATCATCGACGGCTTCATGATCGGCGTCGGACCGTCCAAGTTCATTTTCCCGCTCGAGTCGGTGGTCGAAGTAATCGAGAACCGGGCGGCCAAATCGGTGGTCGACGACCGCGGGCGAAGCGTCGTCGAGCTGCGCGGGCAGGTGCTGCCGGTGGTCAGCGTGCGCGCGCTCTACGGGCTCGACAGCCCGGAGCCCGAACGCAGCAGCATCGTCGTGCTCAAAGCCTCGGGCCAGCACTACGGCGTGCGGGTCGACGCGTTGCTCGGCCAGCACCAGACCGTCATCAAACCGCTCGGCCGCATGTTCCGCAGCCTGCGCGGCATGTCGGGCTCGTCGATCCTCGGCACCGGCGAGGTCGCGCTCATCTTCGACGTGATGTCGCTCGGCCAGCTGGCCGCCCGGCAACCGCGATCGCTCCAAGACTCCCCAACCATGGCCGGCGAGTCGCGTCACGCCGCTCCTCCCTCCTTCGAAGGACACCCCTCATGAACCCACCGAACCCTTCCTGGATCGCCCGTCTGCTGGCCGGCGGCGAACTGCAGCGCATGCACGACGAACTGCAGCGCAGCGAGGCCGCGCGTGCCGAGGCGATCGCGGCCCGAAGCGCGGCACAGGCCGAGGCGCAGGCCGCCCGCACCGCCGCGCAGGCCGCCGCCGCGCAGGCCGAGGCCGCGCAGGCCGAGACCGCGCGCCGGCTCGCAGACATCGAGGCCGAGCTGAAGGTGCGCACGCAGATCATGAACGAGACGAGCATCGTCTCCGAGGCGGACAAGAAGGGCGACATCCTCTCGATCAACGAGAAGTTCATCGAGGTGTCCAAGTACGCGCGCCATGAGCTGATCGGCAAGCCGCACAACACGACGCGCCACCCGGACATGCCGAAGGAGACCTTCAAGCAGCTCTGGTCGACCATCGGCCGCGGCGACCTGTTCAGGGGCAAGATCAAGAATCGCGCGAAGGACGGCACGCCGTACTACGTCGACGCGGTGATCGCGCCGATCATGGGCGAGAACGGCAAGCCGATGAAGTACCTCGGCGTGCGCTACGACATCACCGCCGCCGAGATCGAACAGCAGAACGCGCGCGGCATCCTCTCGGCAATCGACACCTCGTTCGCGTACATCGAGTTCGACCTGAACGGCACCGTGCTGACGGCGAACAGCAACTTCCTGTCGCTGCTCGGCTACCAGCTCGGCGAGGTCACCGGCCAGCACCACCGCCTGTTCGTGGACCCGGCGATCAGCGCCGCGCCCGCCTACCATCAGTTCTGGCGCGACCTGGGCGCCGGCAAGGCGCAGAGCGAGGTCTTCCCGCGGATCACCAAGGCCGGCAAGACGGTCTGGATCCAGGCGGTCTACGCGCCGGTCATGGACGAGATGGGCCGCGTGGCGAAGATCGTCAAGATCGCCACCGACGTCACCACGCAGGTCAACGACGCGAACATGCTGCGTCAGGCCGTCGAAGAGGCCCAGAAGGTCACCACCGCCGCGAAGTCCGGCGACCTGTCGCAGCGCATCCCCCTCGAGGGCAAGACCGGCCCGATCGGCGAGCTGTGCAGCGGCGTGAACTCGCTGGTCGAGACCACCTCTGTGATCTTCGACGACGTCGGACGCTCGCTCAGTGCCCTGGCGAGTGGCGACCTGACGCAGCGCATCACGCGCGAGTACTCGGGCGTGTTCGAGCAGGTCAAGAACGACGCCAACGCCACCAGCGAGACGCTGGCCGCGATCATCGAGGACGTCGGCCGCGTGTTCTCCGGCATGGCCGAGGGCGACCTCACCCAGCGCATCACCCGTGACGCCGAAGGCGTGTTCGACCGGGTCAAGTCGGACGCCAACGCGAGCTCCGAGAAGTTGGCCAGCATCATCGAGGAGGTGCGCGGCGCGGCCGACGCGCTGACCGGTGCGGCAAACCAAGTGAGCAGCACCGCGCAGAGCCTGTCGCAGTCCGCCAGCGAGCAGGCGAGTTCGGTCGAGGAGACCACCTCGGCGGTCGACATGATGTCCGCGTCGATCACCCAGAACAGCGACAACGCCCGGGTCACCGACGGCATGGCCACCAAGGCCAGCAAGGAGGCCGGTGAGGGCGGTGCCGCCGTCACGCAGACGGTGAGCGCGATGAAGCAGATCGCCGCCAAGATCAGCATCATCGACGACATCGCCTACCAGACCAATCTCCTGGCGCTCAACGCCGCCATCGAGGCGGCCCGCGCCGGCGAGCACGGCAAGGGCTTCGCGGTCGTCGCCGCCGAGGTCCGCAAGCTCGCCGAGCGCAGCCAGGAGGCCGCCAAGGAAATCGGAGACCTCGCCGGCAACAGCGTGAGCACTGCCGAGCGCGCCGGTAAGCTGCTCGACGAGATCGTCCCCTCGATCCAGCGCACCAGCGAGCTGGTGCAGGAAATCGCGGCGGCCTCGCAGGAGCAGAGCCAGTCGGTCACCGAGATCGGCGGTGCGATGGGCCAGCTCTCGAAAGCCACCCAGCAGAACGCCTCGGCCTCCGAGGAGCTCGCGGCCACCGCCGAGGAGTTGTCCGGCCAGGCCGAGCAGCTGCAGCAGTCGGTCTCGTTCTTCAACCTCGGTGACGAGGCCACGGCGGCGGCGGGTCGCGGTCAGGCCCGGGCGGCGAGCGGTGCCACCGGCGATCGGCGCAGCCCCGGCTCGCCGATGCGCACGCCCTCGAAGGCGGCGGCGGCCGCACCGCGCAGCGTCGCGGCGGCCACCGGCACGCACGGCAACTTCCGTCCCTACTGAGCCGAGGCCGTGATGAAGCACGACACGACAGACGGCGGGCGCGCCGCCGCGGAGGCGGGCCCGGCGGCCCAGTTCCTCACCTTCACCCTCGGCGCGGAGGTGTTCGCGATGGACATCCGCACCGTGCGCGAGATCATCCAGTACGGGCCGATGACCACCGTACCGCTGATGCCGGACTTCGTGCGCGGCGTCATCAACCTGCGCGGCTCGGTGGTGCCGGTGATCGACCTTCAGGCGCGCTTCGGGCGCCCGCCGGCGGACGTCGGCAAGAAGACCTGCATCGTGATCTTCGACACCCTGCGCGATCGCGAGCGCGTCGAGCTCGGGCTGCTCGTCGATGCGGTGAGCGAGGTCATCGACATCCCCCCCGAGGCGATCGAGCCCCCGCCGAACTTCGGCACCTCTGTGCGGCGCGACTTCATCAGCGGCATGGGCAAGGTCGAGGGGGGCTTCATCATCTTGCTCGAGCCCGACCGCGCGTTCGACGTCGACGACATGGCCCGGCTGTGCGAGTCGGCCCAGGACACGGCCCCGGCATGAGCGCCCCACGCCCGACCGGGGGGACCCGTGGCGACGCTGAATGACCCCACGTTCCGCCGCATCACCGAGCTCATGTACAGCGCGGTCGGCCTGTCCTTCGCCGTCGGCAAGAAGCCGCTGGTGTCCTCGCGCCTTGGCCCGCGTATCCAGCGCCTCGGCCTGGACAGCTACGAGGACTACCTGGCGCTGATCGAGGGCCCCGAGGACGGCGGCGAGTTCCAGGTCGCGGTGGACCTGCTGACCACCAACGAGACCTACTTCTTCCGCGAGCCCGCTCACTACGCGCTGCTCGAGGCTGAGCTTTCGGCGACCAGGCCGCGCGCGCTGTCGGTGTGGAGCGCGGCGTCTTCGTTCGGCGACGAGGCCTACAGCACGGCGATGCTGCTGGCCGACCTGCAGCAGCAGGGGCGCATCGGCTCGGACTGGCGGATCCTCGGCACCGACATCAGCGACCGGGTGCTGCGCAGCGCCACCGAGGCGATCTATCCGCTCGAGCGCCTGAGGATGGTCACCCAGGAGCGGCTGCACCGGCATTGCCTGCGCGGCGAAGGCGCCGCCGACGGCCTGGTTCAGATCCACCCGCGACTGCGCGAACGGGTCCGCTTCGGCCAGCTCAACCTGTGCCGCCCCGTCGAGTCCATCGGTCCCTTCGACGTGATCTTCCTGCGCAACGTGCTGATCTACTTCGATCCGGCGACGAAGAGCGAGGTGGTCGACCGCGTGCTCACGCAGCTACGTCCGGGCGGGCTGTTCTTCATCGGCACCGCCGAGGGTCGCGTGCCGTGCCGCACGCCGCTGAAGGTGCTCGCCCCGGGAGCGTTCCGCAAGGCCGACGCATGAGCCGCACGGGCGTGCTCGCGCCCTGCGCCGGGTCGCGCCGCGACGCGCCACCGGTGCACACGCTGCATCCCGGTGACGTGTGTGTCGTCGAACGTGGCGAGCGGCTCGAGACGCTGCTCGGCTCGTGCGTGGCGATCGTGATGACCGACCCGCGCCGCACGGTCGGCGCGATGTGCCACGTCGTCCATTCGCGCACACCGGTCGCGGCCGCGGTCGAGACCAGCGCCTGGGGCGAGATGGCGCTGCGCACGATGTACGACGGGCTGCTCGCGCGCGGCTTCGCCCCGGCGCTGTGCCAAGCCTGGGTCTACGGCGGCGGGAACATGTTTCCGGCGCTGTTCGGGCAGGGGCACGTGGGTGCCGACAACAGCGACTGGGCGTTCGCGGCGCTGGCGCGCGACGGCGTGCGCGTGCTTGCGCACGACACCGGCGGCATGGTGTACCGCAGGCTCGCGTGGACCGTCGGCGACGGCCCGCCCGAGGTCGCGGCAGTTCAGGTCTGACAGGCCAGGGAGCGGCGGATGGCGATCATGGTCTTCGTGGTGGACGATTCGGCGATAGTGCGCCAGACGCTGATGCACCTGCTGAAGGATGATCCGGACATCGAGCTGATGGGCAGCGCACCGAACCCGCTGATCGCGGCGCCGATGCTACGGCGGCGCCCGCCCGACGTCCTGCTGCTCGACATCGAGATGCCCGGGATGGACGGCCTGACATTCCTGCGACAGATCATGGACGAGTCGCCGATCCCGACCGTCATCTGCTCGACGCTCACGGAAGCCGGCAGCAAGATGGCGCTCGATGCGATGGCCGCGGGCGCGGTGGCGGTGGTCGCCAAGCCGCGGCTCGGCCTCAAGCATTTCCTCGAGGACTCGCGGCGCGAACTGCTGCAGACACTGAAGGCCGCGGCCCGGGCCCGACCGCGCGTCGGCGGACCCTCTGCTTCACGCGCGGCACCCGCCGCGCCGCGCCCGGCGATCGAGGGTCTGCACGCGCTGTCGGTGAACAAACCGGTGGTGCTCGGCAGCTCCACTGGCGGCACCCAGGCGATCGAGACGGTGCTGCTCGCGCTGCCGGGCGACGCACCCGGCATCGCGATCGTCCAGCACATGCCGGAGAAGTTCACCGCGATGTATGCGCAGCGCTTGGACGGCACCTGCGAGATGAACGTGCGCGAGGCCCGCGACGGCGACCGCCTGGAGCGCGGCGTGGTGCTGATCGCGCCGGGCGGACGGCACATGCAGCTGCGCAAAGCGGGCGGCCAGTACTTCGTGCAGATCGCGGACGGCCCGCCGGTCAACCGGCACAAGCCCTCCGTGGACGTGCTCTTCCGCTCCGCGGCCGACTGCGCCGGGTGCGACGCACTGGCAATCGTCCTGACCGGCATGGGCGACGACGGCGCGCGCGGCATGAAAGCGCTGCACGACCGGGGCGCCCGCACCGTCGCGCAGAACGAAGAGACCTGCGTGGTCTTCGGGATGCCGAAGGAGGCGATCGCGCTCGGCGGTGCCGACGCGGTGCTGCCGCTCGACCGGATCGCGGCCGAGATCCTGCGCTTCGACCGGAGAGGCTGAGAAGGATGCATGGCGGGCGGCCCTATGCGCGCGCGGCGCAGGGCACGATCGAGATCGGGATCGAGCACCTCGACCGGCCGCCCTCAGCCGGCTGAGGCCCGCGCCGCCGCGAACGCGACGAACCAGTCGATCGAGCCGGGGTTGGACATCGCAGAGCGGTTGCAGGCGCGCTCCGGCGGCTGCCCGAGCAGCATCTTCTTGACCGGCACCTCGAGCTTCTTGCCCGAGATGGTGCGCGGTACTTCCGGGATCTCGAACACGTCGTTCGGCACGTGGCGCGCTGAGAGCTGCGTGCGGATCGCGTCGAGCAGCCGGCGCTTGAGCGCATCGGTCAGCGCATGCGGCGCCCGCGGCACCACGAACAGCGCCATGAACGACTCGCGACCGAGGTACTCGAGATCGATGACCAGCGAATCCGCCACCTCGTCGAAAGCCTCGATGACGCGGTACAGCTCGCTCGTGCCCATCCGGATGCCGTGACGGTTGATCGTCGAGTCGGACCGGCCGTAGATCACGCCGGTGACCGTCTCGGGGCGGCGTTCGAGTTTGAGCCAGTCGCCATGCCGCCAGACGCCGGGATACACGTCGAAGTAGCTGTCGAAGTAGCGCTTGCCGCCGGCGTCGCCCCAGAAATACAGCGGCATCGACGGCATCGGCTTGGCGCAGACCAGCTCGCCCACGTCGCCGTAGATCGCCCGGCCCGCGTCGTCATAGGCGTAGACAGCAGCGCCCAGCCCGCGCGCCTGCATCTCGCCCGCGTAGATCGGTGCGGTCGGACAGGTGCCGAGGAAGGCGGTGTTCGGGTCGGTGCCGCCGCTGATCGAGGCGAGCAGCACGTCGGGGTGCACATGCGCATAGATCCAGCGGTAGCCGTCCTCGGTCAGCGGCGAGCCGGTCGCGCCGACGGTGCGCAGCGACGACAGGTCGAAGCGCTCGCGCGGGCTCGTGCCGTGCTTGACGTTGATCTGCACGAACGCGGGCGACAGCCCGAAGAAGCTCGCGCGCTCGTGCTCGGCGAAGCGCCACAGCGTGTCCAGGTCGGGGTACCCGGGATTGCCGTCGTAGAGCAGCACGGTGCTGCCCGGGATGAGGGCCGACACCGTCATGTTCCACATGATCCAGTTGGTGGACGTGAACCAGAAGAACCGGTCGTCCGCCCCGAGGTCACTGTGGATCAGCATCGACTTGAGGTACTCGAGCGTCGTGCCGCCGTGCCCGTGCACGATCGGCTTGGGCATGCCGGTGGTGCCCGACGAGTAGACGATCCACAGCGGATGGTCGAAGGGCACCGGCTGCGGCACGAAGGGCGCGGGCTGCGCGAGCGCATCGGCCCAGCGCACTACCGACACGCTGCGGGCGGGCGCGCCGTTGCGGGCCAGCACCTCGATCGTGTCGCCAAGCGAGGCCTGCGGATCGAGATACGGCACCAGCACCACCGCCTCGACCGAGGGCAGCTGCGAGACCAGCTCGCGCACCGTGTCGAGCCGGTCGAAGTCCTTGCCGCCGTAGCGGTAACCGTCGACCGCGAACAGCAGCCGAGGCTCGACCTGCCGGAAGCGGTCAAGCACGCCCGCGGCCCCCATGTCGGGCGCGCAGCTCGACCAGATCGCGCCACGCGAGGTGCTCGCGAGCACCGCGGTCATCGACTCCGGGATGTTCGGCATGTACGACACCGCACGGTCGCCGAAGCCCACGCCGAGCCGTGCCATCGTCGCGGCCAGCGCACCCGTCTCAGCGGCGAGCGTGCCCCAGCTCACCTCGCGCCGCGCGACGATCTCGGAGGAGAACACGATCGCCGTGCGCTCGGCCCAGCCCGGCTCGGCGGCGCGCCACAGCATCTGGTCGGCGTAGTTGACGGTGGCGCCGTCGAACCAGACCGCACCGGGCATCTTCGCCTCGCGCAGCACCTCGCGGTACGGCGTGAACGCGCGCATCCCGCAGAAGGTCCAGATCGACGTCCAGAACGCCTCGGTCTCGTCGACCGACCACTGCCACAGCGACTCGTAGTCCGGGAAGTCGAGGCCGCGCTCGCGGCGCAGCCAGTTGGTATAGCGAGTCAGCGTCGCGCGCGCGATGCGCTCTGGCGACGGACGCCAGATCGGCTCGGCGGCGGGCGATAAGGATAAGGTCGAAGACGGGGCGGTCATCGGGAAGTCTCTGTGTCTCGGGCCGGATGGGCGTCGCATCGTCCCGTGGCGGGCGTGCGTCGTCTCAGAAGAAGGCGTGCGCGACTGCACTCTCGAGCGGCATACCCGCCGCGTGCGCGCGCTGCGCCACGGTCCAGCAATGGCGGTACGACGCGCGGTCGTGCAGCTCGCCGGCGAAGTCGATCGGCCCCCAGCCGGCAGCCTGCGCGGCGAGCAGGATGCGCCCGGCGCGCTCGACCTCGGCGTGCGCCGGACTCATCGCCTCGACGATCGGCGTGATCTGCGACGGATGGATGCTCCACATCCGCAGGAAGCCGAAGCGCTCGCGCGCGATCCTCGCATCCGAGCGCACCGACTCAGGGTCGCGCAGCGCAAGCGACACGTTGTGCGCAGGCACGACCGCATGTGCGAGTGCGGCAGCCACCAGCTCGGTCTTGGCACGGACCAGCAGCGGATGCTCGAACTGCGCGGGCGAGCGCATCGCATCGAACCCGAGCGCGCCGTGGTGAGCGCTGACGAAGTCCATCACGCCGAAGTCGAGCGTCTCGACCTCGCCGAGCGCCGCGATCGCCCCGGCCTGTTCGAGCGCGCCGTGGGTCTCGATCAGCACGTGCACCGGCGGAGCGGCGCAGCCGGCGAGCGACGCGCGCCGCGCGATGAAGTCGAGCATCCGCGCGACGTCGGCCACGCCCTCGGGCTTGGGCAGCGTCAGGTAGGCGATGCGCTCGCCGGCACAGGCCAGAAGTATCTCGACGTCGTCGCGCCAGTGCGGATGCGTGACGTCATGCACTCGCACGCCGATGCGCCCGCCCGCCTGCGGCGTGTCCGCGAGCACCCGCGCGACCATCGTCGCATGCTCGCGCTCGGCGCCGACTTTCGCGCCGTCCTCGCAGTCGCAGGTGAGGTCAAACCCGCCTCGCAGCTCGCGCTGCAGCGCGATCGCCTTGACGATCATCTTCTCGTTGCCAGCGATGTGCTCACATGGCGCGATCACCGGTAGCCTGCGGCCCGGCGCGTGGAGCACATCGCGGGGGTGGACGGCGGAGGCGGACGTCGGAGCGCTCATCACATCGTGGGCATCGGGGATCGCGCACGAAGGTAGCACACGCCCCGGCGCCCGCCGGGCGCCGCGACCGGCGTGCGGATCAGCGCGGCGACACGGCTGCGGTCGGCCCGGCCGGGCCAGCGGGCGCGGCTCCGCGCGGCGCGGCCGGCTCGAAGGCCAGCAGCTGCCATTGGGCGAGCGAGCGCTCGATCGAGGAGGCGACCTCGGCCACGCCCGCCTCGGGGGCCGGCGGGTCGATGTCGTAGCCGAGCGAGTTGAAGATGCGCCCCCAGGCCGCCTGCGCGTTTGCGTAGGCGATGTGCCGCTGGTACTCGGAGAGCAGCGCGCGGGCCTCGTTGCGCACCACCTCCAGGTCGCCCTCGATGCGGGCCGCCGCGGCCGCGCGCGAGAAGCCGAGCAGGCGCTGGTCCACTGCCGCGCTGACCGCGACCTGGTCGTACTCCGAGACGGTCAGGCCGTAGCGCAGCGTCGCGATACGCATCTGCGTGAGCACCGCCATTGCCTGGGCCATCCGGCGGGCGTCGTCGACCTGCCGCTGGGCGTCGCCGGCGCGCATCACCGAGGGGATCGACGCGAGACGGAACAGGTTCATCGACAGCCGCAGGCCGCCGTCGACCCACGTGTTGTCGAACAAGAACCGGTTCGAATCGTAGCGGCCGGCGACGTCCACGCCGAGGTTCGGCAGCGTCGAGGCGATCGCACGGCGGACTTCGTTGGCGGTAATGCGGGTCCGGTAGAACTCCTCGCGCAACTCGGGTCGCCGTGCAAGCGCCACCTCCTCGAGTCGGCCGATCTCGCCGGGCGCAGGCGGCAGCGGCGCGTCCGGGCCGTCGGCGAGCGTGAACGGCGTGCCCGCGGGCAGGGCCATCAGTCCGGCGAGCTCTTGCTTGGCGAGCTCGAGTTCCTGGCGCCGGTACTGCAGCAGCAGGATTGCATCGAGCAGCCGTCGCTGAGTCTCGAGTACCTGCGTCGTCGGCATCAGACCCTGCCGCTCGACCGAACGCGCCCGCTCAAGCGCAGCGTTGCTGCGCTCGATCAGCAGATCGATCCGACCGGCGAGCCGCTGCGCGCCGAGCGCGCGCCAGTAGGCGTTGCGGGTGTCGACGAGCAGGTTCTGCACGACTCGGCGCCGGCGCTCCTCGAGCACCATCACCTGGTCGGCCTGCTGGCGGGCGCGGTAGTAGGACACGCCGAAGTCCAGCACGTTCCACGAGAACTCGGCGCTTGCGATCGAGCGCGTACGCTCGGACGAGGTCTGGTGGAACGCGCTCTCCAGCCCGGTCTCGACCGTCTGGGTGCGCGAGCCGTCGCCGGCGCCGCGGGTGGTGTAGCCGGCGTTTGCCAGCACACGCGGGAACATGTCCCAGCGCGCCACATCGAGCTGCCCGCTCGCCAGCGCGCCTTCCATCGCCCGCAGCCGCACATCGAAGTTGTACTTGATCGCACGCGCCGCCGCTTCGCCGTAGGTGATCGGTCCGCGGACCGGCTCCTGCTGCGCGAACATCACCGAGAGATCCTGTCCGGTCCGGGCAGCCAATTCGGCCTCGGTCGCGGGCTTCGGGGCGATGGTGCAGCCTGCGAGCAGCAGCGCAGACAGCAGCAGCAGCCGCTTCGGCAGCGAGCGGCCGGGTGTGAGGCCCGTGGTCTGACCCCGGATCATCTGGCCAACCAAGTACCGCGGCTGGGGCGGAGCGTGGGGGTCATGGGGTTCGGGGGGTACACCAGGTCGAGTTCCTGTTGCGGGGACATAGGTAGAGGCGGCTCCCGAATCATAAGGCCAAGCCGCATCGCAAGGGGTCGATTGCCAGCGCTTCCGTGCGGTCGATGCGGACAGCTCGAGCCGCGCGGACTGCACGGACGACCCATGGCGGCCGTCCCTTCGGGAAACCGAAGGACGCCCGATCAAGGTCGTGCTTCGCGATACCATTGTTGCGCCCGGTCGCGACATGCCGCCTCGCCGTAACAAACCCGACCCCGTCCAGCGTGCCGATTCCGACGACCTCGCAAGCCTTGCGGCCCGGCGCCCCGCGCCGGCCGAGCCTGCACTCCCGTGATGCGTCCCGCCTGGCCGCAATCGCGCTCGGCGCGGCGCTCCTGGCCGGCACCGCCCCGGCCCGCGCCCAGTGGATCGTACCGGGCGACCAGTTCCGCGTCAGCTACGGCCCGAGCGCCTGGCACTTCAGCGGCAGCACCGAGCATGTGCGATACAACCACCTAGTGTCGGGCGAGCTGCTGTCGAAGCGCTGGACCTTCTGGGGGGCGGAACGTTCGCTGGCCGGCCTCGCCCTCTTCGACAATTCGTTCGGCCAGTTCTCGCAGTACCTGTACGTCGGCCAGGAATGGGACCTCGCGAAGTTTGCCGGCGGCGACCTGTACGTCAATGCGACCTTCGGCCTGCTGCACGGCTACAAGGAACCCTACGAGGACAAGATCCCGTTCAACCGGTTCGGCATCGCGCCGGTGGTCATCCCGACGTTCGGCTGGCGCTACGGCAACGCCTCGGTGTTCGCCTCGGTGCTCGGCGCGAACGGCTTCCTGTTCGGCGCCAGCTGGGCCTTCGACCTCGGGCGCTGAGTACGGGCCACCCGTCCGGGAGACGCGGTCGCTCAGAATTCGACGCTGACGGTGATCCGCTCTTGGCCCTGCGCGACAGTGGTCGTGCCGCCAACGTCGGCGGCGCCTTGCGGCCGGCGGTCGCCGATCGAGACTCGGTAGGGCAGCGCCCCGCAGTCGACGGTGACCGCCGTGCGCGGATCGATCGCGGCGGGCACTGCGGTGGCGCTGACGACGCGCACGCTGCGGCAGGCCGCAACGATGCCCGCCGTGACGACGAACTGGGTGCCGGTCCGGTCCGCCAGGCTCGATTCGCCCACGGCCATACACAGCACTACGACGTATGCGCGTGTTCGACGAAGCACCGACTCCGCCCGGTGACAAGGGTCTCCGGATTATCGGCAGCAGGGCGCGGAACCTGAACCGGATGCTCAGAACTCGACTGTCAGGATCAGGGTGTCCGAGTACAAGCCGGGAGAAACGTTCTGGCGCCCCGCGATCCGGCCGTAGATCGAGTGCCGACGGAGCTGGCTGATGCCGCCGAGCGTGAGGGCGTCGCCGATCACCCGCGTTCCGCCCGCTCCGTCCCCCCAGACCAGGCTCCGCGCCGGGTCGGTGTAGAGGTTGTAGCCGAGCGCCCAGCCGGACGACGAGCGCATCGTCCGCGCGAGCAGCGTGCCGCTCGAACCCGGCCCGATACGGATCAAGTACACGACATCGGTACCCGCGGCGCCGCTGCAAGAGACCGAGATGGTGCCAACGGAGTCATTGGGCTGACCCCTGAAGGGGTTGTACTGGCCGAACGACACGCCCGCGGACTCCACCGAGCAAGTGACTGCGCCGGCCCCCGAGGCACTCGCCGTGAGCAGCAAGGCCGCCAGTGCGCGGATGCTGTGGCATCGGTTCACTTATCGACTCCTCCGCAGGTGATCGGACCGACCTTCGGCTGCACCGGCCCGTCGTTCTCGAGATTGACGCGGAACGCGCATCGCTGCCCCCGCCATTCGGCCACCAACCGGTTGCGTTGGGACAGTCCGTTGACAAAGACCTCGCCACGCGCGACGACGGGGAACGATCCGCCGCGGCGCTCGAAGATGCTGACCTGCGCCCCAGAGGGCATCGGCGTGCCGTCGTCCAGCACCAGCCTGATGAGCGCCCCTCGGCTTCGTTCGACCGGAAACTTCATGAGTACGCCGCTGCGAGAATAGGGTATCGCATCGATCTCCGTCGTGCTGATCGAGGTGTCCATCGGCAATTGGGCGATTTCGAGCCGCACCGGGTTTGACTGGTAGGGCAGCAGGCGTGGCAGCACGGCATAGCCAGCAGCGTCGGTGCGTCCAGCCGGCTGGTTGTTCACCAGCACCTCGACGTCGCTGAAGCCCGGTACATGGACCACGCCAAAGCTGTCGCCGAGGCGGCGGGCCAGGAAGCCTTGGCCATCGAGCACCGCGACCGAGCCGCTGAGGTTCGCCCTGTAGGCGATGGTGTTGCCAGCGCGTGAGCCTTCCGCCAGGAACGTCGCCGTGTCGTTCTGTAGTGCGACGCCGCCTTCGATCCGGCTCTCCTCGGCCCCGCCTGCCGCCAGCAGCCGGAAGCCGGCGCCTGCGCCCTCGGGCAGTCCGCGCTGCATCTGGTACTGGACCCTGGGGTCGTTCGGCCGCGACAGCGTCGCAGAGGCCGAGGTCGCCGCGTCTAGCGCTGAGACGAACGTCAGCGACACGGCGGCGCTGCGCGTCTCGTCGAAGGTCCGGAAACCGGAGAGCACCAGCGCCGAGGCGGATCCCAGGGGCAGGCTGTAGCTGAGCGACCCGATATGCGCGTCGGGACGATCCCGGTTGTCCTGCCGGACGTAGCCCAGGCCGAACGATCCCCCGGCGCCCAACGAGACGCCGACGTTGCCCGAGAGCTGCATCGACGGGGGCAGCTGGCCGGGCTGCAGGCCGATCTGGAGAAACGCGGGCGTCGTCCACTGCGAGCGCAGGCCGAAGCCCAGGCCGGTCCGTGTCTGCCGCTCGAAGCCGACATAGGCGAGTTGCCCGGTGCCCGAGGGCCCGCGACTCACCGCACCCGCCGCCGTCAGCACGCCGAACGCGGGCATCGACACGACCGCGCCGGCGCCCGCGGTCTGCTGATCGGCGAGCGCCTCGAGCCGGAACTCTCCGGTCAGCCGATCGGTGAGCCCGCGGCGGTGCTGGTACGTGGAGATGAAGCGTCCGTAGTCGTTCGATCGCAGACCGAAGTTGTTGCGGACCCAGCCGACTTCGAACGCATCGTCGACCAGTCCAGCGCGCAGCAGCTGGCTGCTCGCGTAATACGGCAGCGTGATCACCTGCTCGCGCCCCAGCAGGTCGCGCGTGACCAGACGGACCTCGCCGCGCCCGGTGACAACCGGTACGTTGGAGATCGAGAACGGTCCGCTCGGCAGCTGGCTGCTCTGTCGCAGGACCCCGTCGACGTAGAGTTCGGTCACGCTCGGCAGCACGGCCTCGCCGCGCATCGCCGGAAGGGGGAAGGTCACGAACGTCGGGTTGGTCGCGAAGTTCGTGCCGTAGCGCAGCCCACCGAAGCGCAGCGGGCGCCCCCACAGGCCGGACGTGCCGATCGTGTCGCCGATCGTGAGCGTCCTGACGCGGTCGGGCAGGTCGATGGTCCAGGTCGAATCGAGGCGGACCGCAGTCGGATCGATGCCGAAGCCTCGAACCAGCAGGCCGCTCGACGCGACGCCGAAGCGGCTGAAGGCGCCTGCCTCGAGCTGACCCGTGAAGGTCCGGGTCCTCGCGCCGAGCGGATCTCCCCAGCTGCGGCTGTAGTACAGGTCGTAGTTGGCAAATCCTCCGGGCGAAGGAGGGCTCGGAGCGGGCGGACGCGGCGGGGTCGCCAGCAGCTGCGAGGGCTCGAAGTACGCAGGGGGAACCTCGATCGACAGGCGCTGCTGCGCCTCCTCGATCACGATCTTCACCCCGAAGAACACATCGAGCGGCACATACGGCTCGCCGGCAAACTCGACCGTTTCGGCACCCTCCGGAATCCTGAGGCGCCACGCGAGCAAGTCGACGCGGCGGGCCGCGAGCCGGCCGTCCGGCAGCCGCACGAGGCGCGTGCTGCCCACCGGCCCTCGATTGATCTCGACGTCGAAGAGCACGGCCGCAGGGCGCACCGTCGCGGTGCTCCCTCGCACGGCGGAACCCGGCACGGCGGAGCCCGGCACAGCGGAACCCGGCACGGCGGAGCCCGGCACGGCGGAGCCCGGCACGGCGGAGCCCGGCACGGCGGAACCCGGCACGGCGGAGCCCGGCACGGCGGAGCCCGGCACAGCGGAACCCGGCACATCGGAACCCGGCACAGCGGAACCCGGCACAGCGGAGCCCGGCACGGCGGAGCTCTTCACGTCGGAGCCCGGCACAGCGGAGCCCGGCACGGCGGAGCCCGGCACGGCGGAACCCGGCACGGCGGAGTCCGGCACGGCGGAGCCCGGCACGGCGGAGTCCGGCACGGCGGAACCTGCGGCAGCACCGGGCGCGGCGGGCGCCGCAGGTGCAGGGGTGGCCGTGCCCGCAGGTGCCGAGAGCGCCGACACAGCCGAGGCGGTCGAAGGTCGCTGTGTCGCAGGGGTCAGCCGCTGAGTGGAGGCAGGCGCGAGCACTGCAGCCGCAAGCCATACCGCAACGAGTGCAGCCCTTCGGCGCCCCGGCGAGCGGAGACGCGATGGCTTCGAAGGGGAACTCGGCGACATGGCCGCGAGTGTACCGATGCGCTGCAGGTCGCCCCCTGTCCAAGGGCGGACCGGCCGCGGTCAGCACCGACGCGGGCCCTCCGGCGGGACGCATCCGATGCGGCGGCCAGCCCGCATCTTCCTTCCGCTCGGGCCGGCCATGCCCGACCTGGGTACGACGGAACGCGGGTGGCCGCCTCAGCGGGCTGGCGCGACCTGTGCGCTGATGTCGCCACCGCTGGTGCGCGCAGTCAGGCTCAGCGACTGGCCCGACCACGGTTGCAGCGGCTTAACGCGCCACGTGCGCGACTGCCCCTGGAGCACGTAGGCGCGCGGGGCGAACTCGGCGATCAGGCTGCCGTCCGGCCCCGCGAGTCGTGCATCGACCAATTGCACGTGGGCCGTGCCCTCGTTGGCAAGCGACAGTTCGATGGCGCCGTCCGTACCGTTGCGAGCCTGCCAGGCCAGTCGCGGGGACGCCTTCGCGACCGGCTGCACAAACAGCGGCAGTGCGAGCTGAAGCGCCACGGCGACGCCCGGCTGACCGTCCACCGCCGGCGGCGGCACCTCCTGCAGGAAGAGCCTGTAGGTGACCTCGCGCGTAGAATCCGCAGCGCGCGTCAGGCCAACCCGGACGGTCTGGCTTCCACCCACCGGGATGGTGAAGATCGGGGGCGAGACGATGAGATCCTCGGTCTCGGCGAGTACGTCGCGACCGTCTTGCTGTCGCCACGACGCAGTGCTCGCCTGCACGACCACCGGCTTGTCGTCTCGATTCTCGAGGACAAGCGAGGTTGAGCTCGAACCGGCCGGCAGCGTCAGGCGGACGGGATTGGCACTGAACGATCCGGCCGTCGCGGGCATCGCTAAGGCGGACATCATCATCAGGCCCAAGACCTTGAAGAGAAGCTGTCGGATCTGAGGCATTGGGAAGCTCCTGGCTGTTTGAGGCATCGCGCGGTCGCTGCGGATGGCGCCGCGCCGCCGGCTCGAAGCACCGGCGGGGCCCTACCTATTTATGGATCAGAACGTCAGCGTCACCAGGATCGTGTCGCTGTAGATCCCGATCGCCGGGCTTTGCCCCATCGGAATGCGGCCGAAGACGGGAATAGACATCGGAAGCCCGGTGCCGGTCAGCCTATTGACCGGTGCGTTAGGCGAACCGTCGCCCCAGATCGTGGAGCGGGTTGCGTCGCTGTGAATCTGGTAGTTCACCGTGTTCGTGCCACTCGACATCTTGCGACTCGCCATCGTCGCGCCCTGGCCTTGGCCAACGTTCAGGGCGATGTCGAACGGCACGGCGGTTGAGCAGGTCGCGTTGATCGCACCTTGCGCGGTGATGTCACCGTTCACCGGAGTCGGAATCGATCCGCCGAAATTCAACGCACTGGCGCTGACCGAGCAGGTGGCGACTACGGTGCCGGTGACCGTTAAGGACGTCGTTGCAGTTGCCGCGAACGTCGGGGTCGCGAGGCTGGCGAGCGTTGCGGCCAGGGCAAGGCGACGCGAGGAGGTGATGAGCTTCATAGGTTCTTTAATCTCCGATGGAAGTCGAGGGCAATTCGTAGCGGACACAAAAAGCCGAGGTGGAGACCGTCAGTTCCGTGCTTCGCTTACGTCTTCGCAGCGTAACGGGTGGGCCACGACTCAAGTTCCGCCGGAGGCGCCGAAATCGGCGCGTATACGACGGATCTTGACCCCTTCTCGCTGGGCGGTCGGATTGGCCGGATGACAGGCGGAGCGTCCGTGTCGCCGTCGCCGCCAGCAGCTATCTTCAAGCGGTCGTGGAGTCGATACGTGGAGGGAGGAGTTTCGCGGCTCAACCACGATTGATGGAATGTTGTTCCCGGGTCGCCGACACCGTCGCCGCGCGAACATCGCCAAATGTGTCCCCGCCCGGCCCTGCCTGCATGGGGCATACGCCGCCACCTGGGCAGCCGGGAACCCGACGACGAGAAGGTGGAAACGATCCGCGACCAGCGCGCGCCCGGGGCCTGCTGCGCGCCGCGGCGTCAGAACACGACGGCGACCGTAACGGTGTCGGTGTAGAACCCGACCGCGGGAGCCTGCCCTTCAGAAATGACTCCGAACGCGGTGAGCGTCTGCGGCGCCCCGGTCCCGGTCAGCGTGGACACCACGGTGCCAACTGTGCCGTCCCCCCAGACGCGCGTGCGGGCCGCATCCTCGAAGATCTTGTAGGCAAGGACGCTGCCGCCGGCCGTCATCAGCCGCAGTGCCGGCGTGGCTGCGGGGCCGTTGCCGGCGCCCAATACGACTGAATACAGCACCGTGTCTGAACATACCGCTGTAATGGCGGACGTGCTGGAGACCGGAGCAGTGATCGGGGTCGGAATGCTGGCGCCGAAACTCATCGGCGTCGCTGATACGGTGCACGACGGCGAGAACTGCGCCGACACCATGAAGGTCGCCGTCTCGGCTCCCGCAGCCGCGTGGCTCACCATCACACAGCCGGCGGCAACGCAGCAAGTGCGCAGGTATTTAATCGAGCGCTTCATGTCGGATCATCGGGACAAAGGAGAGCACAGCAACCCGACCGGTCCCGTGCGAACCAAACAGATCGACGGCTCGGCCGCAACGACGCAGCTAGCCGGAGCGCACAACTTTGATCTCGCCGATCCGAAAA
>JBIPLJ010000145.1:0-5236 GCA_044368415.1 Burkholderiaceae bacterium | reverse complement strand
ACAGGCGATAGCACCGCAAGCGTTACGGGCTTCCGGGAAGCCGATCCAGAATATTCTTCTGGCGCGTGAGGTGCCGCGTGCGTTTCTGTGAGGGCAGTAGGCATTGATAAGGCACGCCTATGCCCCAGAGCGAGCGGCGTGATTAACGGGCGTGGGTGGGAATTCAGACGGGCGCCATCCAAAGGGGCACCCCGCCTGCCGAAAACCCGTTCCGGCAAGAGCACGCGCCGGATTCTGCGCAAGACTGCCACACATGGAGGTAGATGGGCATGGGGCATACCAGCACCCTGGCTGACCCGGCGGGGGTGGATGAACTAGTGGCGAATAGGGTTAGGTAGGGGGGCAGCCCCCCCGACACTGAGCGCGGTATTTCGGGACAATTGGGAGAGCGGCGCGCCTAATAGGTCGGAAATGCCTTTTTTATGCTGTTTTTTAATGATTGATTTTTTTTGCGTTTTTGTTTATAATTTCTGTTATCCGTTCTTGTATTCGGTGTCTCGCCCCTGTCCGCAGTTATGTGCTTGGAGAAATCACGGTTCGCTATGGATCGACATCCACAAAAGATGAGGGCCTTAAAAAATTTTGTTCGGTTCAGGGCTAAGCATGGCCTTGATCTGGCAACGGAGCGATCCTCTAAGCGTGGTTGTGGAAACTTGGGAGCAAAAAACAGCGGCACTTCAAATGGGAACCACATAAATGCGCCGGCTTAAAGTTGCATACTATACGCTGAAGCAACATGCAGAAGATGGTAAGCTAAAAAATATCGGTGACCGTGTTATTTTCGTTGGCGTACGCAATATAATGCGCTGTGCGCTTGGGCCGCATGATGAAGAGATTTGTTTCCTTGAGGACGAGAGGCCTATTCCCCCCGGCACTGACATTTTGGTGATTTGCGGTATGCCGCAGATATTAAATGCTAGACCCACGTCAATTCTGCGGCGAATTATTGAGGTCGGGCATTCCAATATTCCCGTAAAGCTGAATATTGGCGCTGGGTCTTTTTATTTTGACGCGTTCGGAGATGATCGCCAAGCAACGGACGCTGCTTTTGCAGATCGTGTCGCGTCGAATGCCGAAGCCGAATTTTATGCGGGTTACAAAGCGTTTGACGCAATGACCTGCCGGGACTTTGCGGGGGTATTGGCATTAGAAAAATTCGGGGTGGTTGCGAAGGCGCTACCTTGCCCCGGCTTCTTTTCCGCCGCGTTCGAACCACGCCCATTGCTGCGAAGCGGCCGGGAACTCGTGTCAGTTCTTAATGGCACAGCCAGTTTTTGGAACGCAGTTCGTGCCGATGTCCATGGTTTTTATCGGTCGTTATGGGCAGAAGATAACAGTAGAATTTTCATATCGCATGATTACCAGGATTCCACCATGCTCGCTGACCTCGGCATCCCTTTTGTCGAGTTCAACGACGCCGAGGAGTTTATTCGCTTTCTGGCGGGTTATGAGCGAATTCTGTCGTTGCGCGTCCACGGTGCCTTGCCGTCCTGGACGCTTGGCCTTGACGTAACTCTTCTCGGATTGGATCGCCGGGCGCTTTTAGGTGATGATTTTGGCGCTCAAATGCGCATTGTTCCTCTGAGGTCGCAGGAAGATATGTGTCTTGCCCAAAGCGCTCCTCTTGAACGGGTGCATGAGCAGGACGAAAATTATCGCCGTTCTTGGCTTCTTGAGCATCTGTCGGAGTATGTGCATCTGATCCGTAAAACGGTTAGCGGTAGATTAAAATATGACTTCAATTTTTTGGATAATGATCCGCTAGGCGGCTATCATCACCGGGAAGTCGAAAGCAGGCGTGGCAGAATGAATCCTGGTCGGTATTTTTCAGAGCTCTTTTACTCAAGAGATTCTGAATTCCTAATTCCATTGTCGCGGATGCGTAGTAGCCATCCGCATGAAAAATTTGATGATAATTTTGTTGTTGTTTCGAACGGAAGAAATAGCACTTTGGCGTTTGGTCCATATATCAGGATCCCCTCGGGATTTTGGCGGTTGGAAGCAAAAGTTCTGGCTTCTGGCGTTACGACTGAGGAATGTTCCCTAGCTATGACCGTTTCAAAGGGCATCCCAGGCTTGCGTCTTGAGAGACAAGTTCGGAAAGAGGCAGTGCAAACCTTTGAGTGTGAAATAGCTTTTGATTTGTTATTCGAAAATCCTTCTGATACAGGATCTATGGAATTTGTTCTTAGTTTAGTTGGAGCACCATCATCGGGTGCGACGTTTTCACTTCAAAAATTTAAAATTTCGCGTCATTTTCATTAACGCCGCCGTCCTACCATGCAACCCATACTCCCAGTTTTCCTTGAGGAACTCCGGCGAAATACAAGGAAAATTGATTGGCGTCGGGATCAACCGGCATCACAAATAGCGGTTTGGGTGCACACTTATGATGAAATAAGCGCGAACTGGTCTAAATGCCATAAAGTTGAGGCCAAGGCTCTGATAGCCAAAGCTGGTATGAAATTGACTGATACGATAGTTGCACTTTGTGAACTCGCATCCCTATCGGAGGAGCGGGTTCCGTGGGTTCGTGCCGAACTCGCAAATATTTTAGCGGATTGGAACCATAAAATCACACAGTTCATATCAGATGAGGAGAGATCTAGTTTATCCCAACAAAAAATAAAAGAATCGTTCGAATTAGTACTGAGAAAATACCCTAAGGATCGCATTTTCAACCGCGGTTACGCAATGATTTTGAAAGATCTTCACGGTGCATACCTCGCAATAGAACATCTTGAAATAGCATTATTAAAAGGGGCTCCAGTTGCAGATATCCTCTGCTCTGAAGTAATTCGTGCGCTTCGTGCCGAGCGTAATCCCTCGGTAGTCCGGTTCGCTTGTTACATTTCACCATGGATGCGCAACGAGTTTGGCCTAGATTGGCCCGCGTTTTACCTTCATCGAACAATTATTTTTTCTGCAATTCTGCGTGTGCCTGCAATGCTACGTGTAATTGATTCCTCTATTTTAGAAGCTAATTGCGATATTGATTTTTGTGTGCAAAACATTTGTGGTTTGGTTCGGAATTCGAACTTAGACACGGCAGCAAAAATTCTTCGACGATTGGCCGACGTAAATAGTTTTTGGACGTCGTCGCTTCCAGGAACAGAAGAAGCCCGGCTGAAAATGATAGACACAGCTTTAGAATTTTCCGCCCATTTAGACGACACGCAGGATGAAGAGATTTCTAGACGGGTCTTAACGATGCTTCATATGTGTGTTCCACAAACACTAAAATTTTGGTGTGATGCGCATTGGAGAAAAAGTGTCGCCAAACGGATTTTGGAGGTTTGTTATCTAGCACCGTCGCCATATCGGCACATGATCGCGGCGCGTTTCTTCTATTCTTGCGAAAATTACGATGAGACACTGAATGAATTCAAGTTATATTCGGTCGCTAGTCCAGCTACTAGAGGAGCAAGCACCTACATTGATTATAGGTCTATCAACGAAAATGGCTCTGAAATCAGCGATTTTTGGCCAAAATTAAGTTATAAGACGCTCCAAACTGCTCCTGCCAGCACAGAGCCAGTCATTATTGTTGCCGCGAATGAGCGGTACTTCTCGCTTTATCTTCGAAGATATTTGGAAAATGCGGCGAAAATTTACCATTCGGGACGGATCCATTTTCACGTGTTCGGCCGGTCACAACAAGCTGAGGAGTTGATCTCAACCGGTTGTTCTATTATTCCACAATATGAGGTGACTCTTTCATTTGAAGAGGAATCGATTGTTCACCCTTTCTTTTTCGCCACCGGTCGTTTTTTGCGACTTCGTGAATGGTGTAATCGTTTCGAAGGCCCCATTATTCTTACTGATATTGACAACTTATGGGGGCAATCTCGTCCGGGGGCCCCCTCGGATTTCTTGTCACAGAAACTAGCCGACGCAGATATCGGACTGGATTTGCGCTCTCGGGTCATTTCAGAGACAGCGGCAAATTCATTTCTCCCGGGGAACCGTTATCCATCAGCGGACCCTTGGCATGCAGTATGGGCAGGAAAATTTTTCCTTAGTGGAAGTCCTGCCTCTAAAAGGTTTGCGAACATTGTATCGATACTCGCGGATCGAGAACTCCTACGTGCTGCAAAAAGATCAGCAGATGCTAATTGGTTTATAGATCAAAATATCCTATGCGCCGCCTACACGTATGCAGTTCGACAATGCCCTGATATCAGTTTCGTGGATTTGTCCGACGGACCTTATGGTTGCGGTCAGCATTGGATCAGCAATCCCAGTGTAAACGATCATCCAATTCCTCTCCTGACCGGCATGTAAGGAAACCTTGAAATGACCACGGAAGGCTCTCCTCATACCTACGAGGTTCAAAATCTCGATTGGCTCAAAAAATTATCTCTGCGGCTGGATGAACTTTCTGTTCTTCAACGCATAACGCATTTGGGACCTGAAAAGGTTTGCGAATTTCTGTGCCGAGATCAAAAAATCCATATCCATTTACCCTACGCAGCGACAGATCTCATTCAACGGCATATCCTGCGGACTAGCTCGTTCTTCGAAATGGGCCTTCTGGAACGTTTCCGGCGCCATGTCCCTAGGGGTGCAACGATTGTTGATGCTGGCGCTAACATCGGAAATCATACAGTTTATTTCGCCAGAATATGTGGTGCGCGTTACATTCACGCCTTTGAACCAATGCGTGAAACTTTCAAAATTCTTGCCCGTAATGCGGAGCTTAATGCACCGGATCGTATCCGTTGTCATAATTTTGCTCTCGGGGCATCAGAGGGGAAAGCAGACCTTTTGCAATATAGCGCCGGTAATATCGGCGCCACACGCCTCGAAGCCGACGATAATGGCTTTTACGATGTAAAGGCTCTCGATTCTTTCCAGTTCCCTGAATTACACATCATCAAAATGGATGTGGAGGGTGCGCAAATCAGCGTTCTTGAAGGCGCGCGGGAAACGCTTGCTCGTCATAAACCACTCATTTGGATCGAATTACTGCCAAATGACATCGAGGAAAGCCACGAAAAACTGACCTCATTGGGATATGATCGGATCGAAAAATTATCGAATACGGACTTCATCTATCGCACCCAGGGAAGCTAGGCCCCCCCTTCCCCCCACCCTCCTCCCGGTGCACCCTTTGCTCCAGGAGGACCCCCACCCATGCAAGACAACACCCGCCTCACCGGCAAAGTCGCCATCGTCACCGGCGCTGGCTCTCGGAACCCCGGCGCGGGCGGCACCAATATCGGTAATGGGCGCG
>JBIPLJ010000078.1:0-16727 GCA_044368415.1 Burkholderiaceae bacterium | reverse complement strand
TCGCCCGCATCGTCCGTCACCGCTGCGAGACGCTCGGCCTGTTCGCGGAGCCGCCCGCCGCCACGCCGATGCTCGACGCGCTGATCTCGCGCAAGGAGCCCAAGACCGGCACCGACGGCACGATGTCGTGGTCGGTCGACGTCGCCAACCCGGCCACCGGCGACGACATCCACATGATCGTCAAGGAGCTGACGCTGCCCGACGGCACGCGCCGCCCGTACTCGGTCTGGCTCGCGGGCAGCTACCCGCGCGCCTTCGACGGGCTCACCAAGCTGCTGTCGATCGACATGCGGATCGTCGACGCCGCATGGATCGGACGCAAGCTCGCCAAGCTCGTCGACTTCGCCGAGCCGCGCGGCGACTTCTGGGCACCGGTGCCGGGCGATACGAAGAGCCGGGTCTGGCCGTCGACGATCGCCTACCTCGCCCGGCTCCTGCTGCATCGCTACCAGATGCTCGGCATCCTCGATGCGGACGGCGCGCCGCTCGACCCGATGCGGGCCTTCGCCGCCTCGGGTCGGGCCGCCGACGGCGTCGCGGCCCCGACCGCCGCCCGGCCCGAGGCACCGCGGGTCACCGGACGCGAGTGCCCCGAGTGCCACCATCCCACGCTCGCGAAGGTCGACGGCTGCGACCGCTGTGGCACCTGCGGCTGGATCGGCACCTGCGGCTGATGTATCGGCTCCGGCCGCCCATGATTCGGGCGGCCGGTGGCGGATCGGGTTGACTCCGCGCGGACCGCTGCTCTGGGGTTCCCGCGCCCCATACAGAGGTGTATGGCCTGCGGTCGATCCGGTTCGCCCGTCCGTGACACTCCGCAGACCGGAGCCGCCGGGCTCGCCGTCCTGATCCCCGCCGCTGCAGCGCTCACCCTAGCCGGCCTGGGCCTTGCGCGTCGGACTGACCGCGCTGCTCCGGGCACTCGGACTGCACGCTCTCTGTCACCGGCCGAAGCCGGCGCGTGCACTCCTCGAGCGATCGCTGCGCGTCGAGAGCGTCGGCTTCGCGGCCCACGACCGGGTCGCTGGGGCGCGGCTTACAACCCCGACGGCGAGCGTACGGCGCAGCGGATGCTCGAGCGCGCCGGCGGGTTGCCGCGTTGGGCGTGCGCCGCGGGTGGCTGGTGGGCATGCTGCGGCTCGGCCTGATGCTGGGCGCCCTCGGCTGGGCCAACCGCCTGTTGATCCTGCGCCCCACGCAGGGCTGGTACGCCGACTTCGTCCATCCCCCCGCACCGAACCGGCCGGTGCCTTGGCAGGCCGGCCCGGCGACGCCACAGACACCGGTGTCGGCGCGGCCGCCGAACATCGTCGTCATGCTCGCCGACGACCTCGGCGAGGCGGGGGTGAAGGACTTGCTGGCGCAGACGATTAACGCGGCGGCGAACCTGAAGCTGATCGAGCGCAGCCAGCCGTCGGAGGTGATCGTGGACCCGACGGTGTCCCCGAAGGCGGTGGCGTACCCGAACGACAGCCGGCTGCTGGCGACGGCGCGGGCAGGGCTTGTGGAGGCGGCCAAGGCGCAGGGCATCGCGTTGAAGCAGGCCTACGCCAAAGAGGGAGCATCCCTGCGTTTCAAGGCAGGGCGCTCTGCGCACGCCAAGCAGTTCAAGCGGATGCACGGCGTGATCCGTCGCCGGCGAACGATCGTCAGCCGCTTGCAACGCAGCATCCAGACGCGCGTGAAGACGCTGACGCAGGCGATCCGTGAGAGGCTGACCAAGGCGAGCCGCCGAGCCGAGCCCGCCGTACTGCCGCGTCAGCGCGCCCAGATCCAGTTGCTCGCTGACTTCCACCACGACACGCGCCAAGTGATTCGCCGGCAACCACTCGACTTCACCGACGGCGGCAGCAGGTAACAGTGTCTCGGTCAACGGCAACGAAGCGGCTCATCAGCGGGTGCACCCAAATCCGAACAGTGCTGTCGTTGTCCGGCTTGTCTCGTTCAAGGGGAAAACTCGAAAGTCCGACAGACGCCTAGGCCCGGCAGGGGCAGCATGCGCCATGGTGAGGGGGCTGCACGACGCGGCTGCACGACGCGGATATGCCCTCTCGGACGCATCCGGCTGTGAACGCAGCCGGGCTGCGAGGGGCAGCGGGGCGTGATCCTGGCCTCGATCCCGGGTTCGGGCCTGACGGCGGATGCGGCGCGCAGCCTGCAGCGCTGCCGCGCCAGCTCGTGGCGCGCGCCCCGGATGGCCCGCGCTTCTCAGCCGGCGACGAACGCGTGGCCCGCCTCGCCCCCGTCCCCGGGGCGGCGGCCGGGGATCCAACCCCAGGTCGGTGAGGATCTTCTCGGTCGCTGTCCGGCGCCTGCAGCAGCTGATGGACGTTGCTCTTGCCCAGGCCGATGCGCGCGGCGAGCTCGGTGACGCCGAGCCGGCGCTCCGAATCGAGGAGTGCAGCCGGCGCCGGAGCAGTGCAGCGAGGAGACGGAATGGCACGTGCGGAACCCCTGGGCCCGGAGTTGACCTCGTTGCACTGAGAAGCTGTGAATAAACCTACTGCGCGTCCCGATCCGGCGACTGCGGTGCTCGCCGTACATCACGTACGGCTGCGCTCCTCGGCACCGGCTCGGGCCTGATCGCTACGGTTTCTTCACAGCTTCTGAGGCGTCTGGGATGTCCGGCGCGAGGCGGGCGTGGCGACCGGCATGGCGCCTTGGGGGGGCGACCCGGAATCCAGCCCTATCGGCGCCGCAATGTGGGATGCGTACCGCTCGACGTTGCGCATCCGGCGGCTCGACGTGTGCGCAGGGCGTCACGACTCGGCGTTCCTCGCCCTGCACCGCGTCGGCCTCGAGCGCTGGGCCGCCCCGATCGCGGGCGTCCCCGCCGAGCGCCTGCGCGCGCTGGCAGCCGAGATGGCCGGCATCAGCACGCGGGTCAACGTCGCTCGGACGCGAGCCGCCGGGCCTGCATC
This sequence comes from Burkholderiaceae bacterium, assembly GCA_044368415.1. GTDB lineage: Bacteria > Pseudomonadota > Gammaproteobacteria > Burkholderiales > Burkholderiaceae_E > UBA4615. Next base: position 13,806 of record JBIPLJ010000078.1, on the reverse strand, counting down.
CGCTCAATCCGGCCGAACGCGTCATCGCCGAGGGCGATGGGGTCCGCGTCTTCAACGACCGCCGCACAGGCCTGGCCCGCGCATGATTCGACGAAGGCATGCGGCGCGGTGTGGCGGTGCTCGCGACCGGCGCCTGATGGGACCCCGAGATGCCCGACCCGATCGCGTTGATTGATTTATTTTCTGATGTCTATAAGATTACAAACTAGACTGGCACCAAGAACATGGCCAACACACCCACCATCGCTGAAATCGCCCGCCTGGCGGGCGTGGGCACCGCCACCGTCGACCGCGTGCTCAACCGGCGCCCGGGCGTCAATGCCGAGACCGTGGAGCGGGTGTTGCAGGTGGTCGCCACGCTTGGCGGGACGCCGCAGCCCGGACGCCCCCGCCGCGGCGAGAACTTTCGCTTCGCTTACGTGCTGCCCGAGGAGTCGTCACCCTTTTTCGGCCTGATCGACCGGCACATTGCCCAGTCGGCTGGCGACTTCCGCCATCAGCACATCACCGAGGTCACCCATCGGCTGGATGCTCGGGACCCGGTACGTTTTGCCAGCGAACTGGCGATGCTGGGAGACTGTCACGGCATCGCCGTCATGGCACCGGACCTGCCACCCATCAAGCTCGCGATCAACGAACTCGTCCGGGCCGGCGTGCACGTCGTGACCCTGTTCTCCGACGTCGCGGGCTCGATGCGCGAAACCTACATCGGCGCCGACAACCGAGCTGCGGGCCGTACGGCAGGCCTGCTGCTGGCGCGCATGGCCCGGCCCGGAACGCGCGACACGCTGATCCTGTGTTCGCAGGCCACTCGCCTGTCGGCGGAGATCGAGCGTCGGGTGGGCTTCGCGCAGGTGCTCGAAGAGCGATTCCCGCAGCTGCGGATGGTGCGCGTGCCCGATCTGCCTGCTGATCCGGTCGGGGTCGAGCGAGCGCTCGCCGAGTTCCTCGCGGGCGGCATCGACGCCTCGCGCGTGGCCGGCACCTACACAGTGGGCTCGGGCGCCACCGGCATCGTGAAGGCGCTGGTTCGCAGCGGCCTGTCACCGGAGGTCGGCGCCATCGCGCATGACCTGACCGACGAGCACCGGACGCTCCTGACGACTGGCGGGCTGTCCTACCTGCTGCACCAGGACATCCATTACTGCGTACTGGCCGCCGCTCGAGTGCTGCGCGCCCAGTGCGAGAACGTTCGCGGTGCGCTCAACGTCGCGCTGCCACGGATCGAGATCCTGACCGCCGAAAACCTGGACTGAGCGGATGTCGGATGGGTGCCAACAAGTCCAATAAACGAACGGAGACAAAAATGAACAAGAGTCACAGGACGCTGTCGGGGCTGCGGGCCTTGGCCGTCGGCGCAGCCTTGTCGCTGGGCGGTGCGGTCGCTCATGCGCAGGACAAGACCATCACGCTCTGCTGGGCCGCCTGGGACCCGGCGAACGCGCTGGTGGAACTGTCCAAGGACTTCACCGCCAAGAGCGGCGTGAAGATGAAGTTCGAGTTCGTGCCATGGCCGAACTTCGCCGACCGCATGCTCAACGAGCTCAACTCCAAGGGCAAGCTGTGCGACCTCATCATCGGCGACAGCCAGTGGATCGGCGGTGCGGCCGAAAGCGGCCATTACGTCAAGCTCAACGACTTCTTCGCCAAGGAAGGCATCAAGATGTCGGATTTCGCGCCGGCCACGGTAACCGGTTATTCCGAATGGCCGAAGAAGACGCCGAACTACTGGGCCCTGCCGGCGATGGCCGACTCGGTAGGCTGGACCTATCGCCGCGATTGGTTCGCCAAGCCCGAACTGCAGGCCGAATTCAGAAAGAAGCACGGTCGCGATCTGGCGCCTCCCAAGACCTGGACCGAGTTCAGGCAAGTGTCCGAGTTCTTCCAGGGGCGCATGGTCGACGGCAAGAAGGTCTACGGCGCCTACATTTTCACGGAGCGCGGCAGCGAAGGCATCACGATGGGCGTGGCCAACGTGCTCTACCCGATGGGATTCAAATACCAGGACCCCGCGAAGCCCTATGCGATGGACGGCTTCGTCAATTCGCCGGACTCGGTCAAGGCGTTGGAGTTCTACAAGTTCCTCTACAAGGGCAGCACGCCTCCCGGGCTGACCAACGCCTACATGGGCGAGGGCCTGGACGCCTTCAAGTCGGGCCAGGTCGCAATGATGATGAACTGGTTCGCCTTCTTCCCGGGCCTCTACAAGGACCCGAATGTAGGGGGCGACAAGATCGGCTTCTTCACCAATCCCTCGGACAAGGTCAAGGGCGTGCAACTCGGCGGCCAGGGCATCTCGGTCGTGGGCTACTCGAACAACAAGAACGAAGCCCTGCAGTACATCAAGTGGTTCGCCGACCCGTCGGTTCAGAAAAAGTGGCAGGCCATCGGCGGCTCGTCGGCCGCCCAGGCGGTGCTCACTGACCCGGCCTACCCGAAGAGTTCGCCGTTCGCCCAGGCCTTTCTCGATTCGATGGGGATGGTGGTCGATTTCTGGGCCGACCCGTCTTATGCGCAGCTGATGCTGGCGATGCAGAAGCGAACGCACGACTTCGTCGTGGCCGACAAAGGCACGGCCAAGGAGGCGCTCGACGCCCTGGTCGCAGACTGGAAGAAGGTCTTCAAGGACGACGGCAAGCTCAAGTAGGCTCGCTGCACGTCGGACGTGCCTCGGGGCCCCAGTGGCCCCGGGGCATGCCTCTCCAGGTCTCTCGAGTGCCCTCCCCATGAGCCTCAGTTCGAAACCCTGGGCAGACACCGCGGCCCGCGTCACCCCTGCGCCACTGGCCTCGCGCGTGCGTGGGCTGTCGGACCGCACCGTGGCCTGGCTGTTCGTCGGCCCGACGATGCTGCTGCTGCTCGCGATCAACATCTTCCCGCTGATCTGGACGGTCAGGCTGTCATTTACCAATTTCCGCGCCAACCGGCCCAATGCCGAAGTGCTGGGGGTCGGTCTGGACCACTACATCGCCGTGCTCAACGACCCCGACATCTGGGCTGCCATGCAGGCCACGGCGCACTTCCTCTTCTGGACCATCCTGCTGCAGGTGTTCATCGGCTTCACGCTGGCATGGCTGATCGACCGAAAGTTCCGTGGCCATGGCTTCTGGACCACGCTGATCCTGATCCCCATGATGCTGTCGCCGGCCGTGGTGGGTAACTTCTGGGCCTTCCTGTACCAGCCGCAGATGGGGTTGTTCAATTACGCAGTCGCCTTCCTGACCGGAGTGGCGCCGTCGTCGTTCTCGATGCTGGGCTCGGTGCGACTCGCGCCCTGGGCGATCATCATCGTCGACACCTGGATGTGGACGCCCTACGTCATGCTGATTTGCCTGGCGGGGCTTCGCTCCATTCCCGACTATATCTACGAAGCGGCCGAAGTCGACCGTGCCTCGCCCTGGCGGCAGTTCTGGTCGATCACGCTGCCGATGGTGCTGCCCTTCGTGATGCTGGCGGTGCTGTTCCGCGGCATCGAGAACTTCAAGATGTTCGACATGGTGAACCTGCTGACCTCGGGCGGTCCAGGCTCGGCGACGGAACTCGCGTCGATCACCCTCAAGCGCGAGGCCTTCGAGAAGTGGCGCACGGGCTATGCATCGGCCTTCGCCGTCATCCTGTTCGTCGTGGTGTTCGGCCTGGCCAACATCTATGTCAAGGCCCTCAACCACGTGAAGAACCGCTGAGCTCACCATGAATGCAGGCATCAGTACAGCGCACTCCGTTGTCGAGCCCACGGCCCGCACGCGCTGGGTCGCAGGCGTGCTGGTGGCGCTCTACGCCGTCATCACCGTCGTACCGCTCGCGTGGATCATCCTGACCGGCTTCAAGACCCCGTCTGATGCCATCAGTTACCCGCCCAAAGTCGTGTTCGCCCCCAGCATCGACGGCTACTGCAACCTGTTCACGACCCGCTCGCGCCAGACGCCGGAGTACATCGCCGCGCTGCCACCTGCGGCCGGCGTCTGCGAGCAGATGGCGCGCGACGCCAACATGGTGGTGGCGGGCACGTCCAACTACATTCCGCGCTTCGTCAACTCGCTGATCATCGCAATCGGCTCCACCGTGCTGTCGGTGGGTCTGGGCGTGATGGCGGCCTATGCGTTCTCGCGCTTCAAGGTGCCCCTCAAGGACGACCTGCTGTTCTTCATTCTGTCGACCCGCATGATGCCGCCCATCGCCGTGGCCATCCCCATCTACCTGATGTACCGCGAGCTCGGCCTGTCGGACACGCGTCTGGGCATGATCCTGCTTTACAGTGCGGTGAACGTGTCGCTGGCGGTGTGGCTGCTCAAGGGCTTCATCGACGAGATTCCGCGGGAGTACGAAGAGGCCGCGATGGTCGACGGCTACACCCGCTTGCAGGCCTTCCGCAAGGTAGTGCTGCCGCAGGCCACCACGGGCATCGTCGCCACGGCCATCTTCTGTCTGATCTTCGCTTGGAACGAATATGCCTTCGCCGTCCTGTTGACCTCGGGGGCGGCGCAGACGGCGCCACCGTTCATCCCGATCATCATCGGCGAGGGCGGGCAGGACTGGCCAGCGGTCGCCGCTGGTACGACGCTGTTCCTCGTGCCCATCCTCGTCTTCACGGTCCTGCTCCGCAAGCACCTGCTGCGCGGCATCACATTTGGTGCAGTACGCAAGTGAAGTCGCCGTCCTCCTCGTCCTGGCCCAAGGCGCTGCGGCGCGGCCCCATGGAGTCGATCGCATGTGTCGTCATCGCGGTCGGCATCCTCATGATGCTGCAGCCGGTGGCGATGATCCTCTTCACTTGGTCTTTCGTGACCACGCTTGTCGGCACCGTGATGTTCATGGTGGTTTCGAAGTTTCCCGACTGAGGCCGCTGCAATGGCACAGATCCGCGTCCATCACCTGCACAAGGCCTTCGCTGAGTTCACGGCCGTGCAGGACTCCAGCTTCACGGTGCGCGACGGCGAGTTCTTCTGCCTGCTCGGCCCGTCGGGCTGCGGCAAGACGACCACCCTGCGCATGATCGCCGGGCTGGAACTGCCCACGTCGGGGCAGGTCTTCCTGGGCGACGAGGACGTCAGCTTCAAGCGCGCCTCGGCACGTGACATCGCCTTCTGCTTCCAGATGTTCGCGCTCTATCCACACATGAACGTGCGTCAGAACATCGCTTTCCCGCTGGTGTCGCTGGGCCTGCCTAAGGCCGAGATCGAGCGCAGGGTGAACGAGGCCGCGAGCACGCTGCGCATCACCGGTCTGCTGGGCGATTCGGTGTCGGGCCTGTCCAGCGGCGATCGTCAACGTGTCGCGCTCGGCCGAGCCATCGTGCGCCAGCCCATGGCCTTCTTGATGGACGAGCCGCTCGGCGCCTTGGATGCCGAGTTCCGAGAGGTGATGTGCACCGAGTTGCGCGGGTTGCATGACCGGTTGCAGGCCACCACCGTGGTCGTCACCCACGACCAGACCGAGGCCATGTCCATGGCCGACACCATCGCCATCATGAACCGTGGCGTCATCGAACAGCTCGGGGCGCCGATGGACGTCTATGAACGGCCCCGCAGCGTCTTCGTCGCCGATTTCATCGGCTCGCCAGCCATGAACTTCCTGCCCTTCGAGGCGGCGTTGAACCAGGGCACCGAAGACGTTCTGATCGGACAAGTCAGGGTGGCCGTACCCGCCCTGCGCCAGAACGTGCCTCGGAGCCCTCTGCTGCTCGGCGTCCGGCCCGAGCATCTGCGGTTCGCCGACGATTCGGCGTTGCGCGCTCAGGTGCTGGGTACCGAGTATCTGGGCATCAGCCAGATCGTCACAGTGGCCACGGCGTCCGGCGCCATCCTGCGTGCCAAGGTGGACGCAGATTTGCCGGTGGCACGCGGCGACCATGTCGGACTGCGCTTCGACGCGTCTGCCGTGTCCTTGTTCGACCAGGCCAGCGGTCGCGCGCTGCGCACTGCGCGGGACGACACCCCCGTCGAGACGCAGGTACGTGCCCGAAGCACGCAGGCAAGCGTCCACAATGGCTGATCTCCGACTGGAAGGTGTGGGCAAGCGCTTCGGCGAGGTGCAGGCCGTTCAAGGCCTGGACCTGGACATCCGCAGCGGCGAATTCGTTGTGTTGCTGGGACCCAGCGGGGCGGGCAAGACCACCACGCTGCGGCTGGTGGCCGGCCTGGACTCGCCCGATGCAGGCCACGTGTTCATCGGCGGCCGCGACGTCACCGCGCTGGCGCCGGCGCTGCGCGACGTGACCTTCGTGTTCCAGCAGTACTCTCTGTATCCGCACCTCACCGTGTTCGAGAACCTGGCGTTCCCGCTGCGTTCGCCGATGCGACCGACTTCGCGGGTCGACATCGAGCGCAAGGTGAACGAAGTCGCACACCTGCTGCGCATCGAGGACAAGCTACAGAACCCGGCCACGCGTCTGTCGGGCGGGCAGATGCAACGCGTGGCGATCGGCCGCGCCCTGGTACGCAGCCCGGCGATCACGCTGATGGACGAGCCCTTGTCGTCGCTGGACGCCAAGTTACGCAACGATCTGCGCCTCGAGCTCAAGCGCATCCAGCTGGACATGGGCGCGACCATGCTCTATGTCACCCATGACCAGACCGAGGCGCTGACGATGGCCACCCGCGTGGGCGTGCTGGAGCGTGGCCGGCTGGTGCAGCTCGGCACGCCGCGCGAGATCTACGAGAACCCCGTCAGCAGCTATGTGGCATCACGCCTGGGGACGCCGCGCATCAACCTGGTGCCTCGGGGTGCGCTGGCAGCCGTGGCTGCACCCGACCGGGCGGCCTTCATCGGTATCCGCAGCGAGCATCTCGGCCTGAGCCGCAGGGATGCCGACGCAGTCGCGCCTCAGGCCCGGGTGTTTCGCGTGGAGCGCCTCAGCGATCTGCACCTGGTGCACGTGAAGGTCACCGGCACGGACCAGGAACTGGTGTCCGCCACGTCCGCCGGCATCGGTCTCGAACCCGGCGATGCCGTGGACCTTCAGGTTTGGCGTGCGCTGTGGTTCGACGCCAGCGGGCAGCGTCTGACAGCCTGAGCCTTCATCCACCGTTCCAAGAGCCCCTCATGAATCACATCGCACTCATCCAAGCGGCCGCGCAGACCCTGATCGATCACGTGGACGAACTCACGGCGCTCGACCAGGCCATCGGCGACGGCGATCACGGTCTGAACATGCGCCGCGGCGCGCAGGCGATCCAAGCCAAGATGGCAGTGCTGAGCACCCAGACCTTCACCGAAGCGCTCAAGACGATGGGCCTGACCTGCATGTCGACCATCGGCGGCTCATCGGGACCGGTGTTCGGCACCTTGCTGGTCACGCTGGGCAAGGAACTCCCAGCGCAACCGACCTCGGCCGACATCGCCCGGGCGCTGGATGCAGGCATCAAGGCCCTGACGCGGCTGGGCAAGGCCGAAGTGGGCCAGAAGACGCTGCTGGACGTGCTGGATCCGGTAAGCCGGCTCCTTGCGACAGCCGGGGACATGAACGGCCCCGAGTTGCTGGCCCGTATCCGGCAATGCGCCGACGACAGCGCGCAGGCGACGGCACATATGGAGGCTGGCCGAGGCCGCTCCTCGTTCCTCGGCGAGCGTGCACTGGGGCATGTGGACCCCGGCTCGCGTTCGACGGCCCTGATCATCGGTAGCGTCTGCGATGCGCTTCGAGCTGCGTCCGCCCCCCCCCTCAACGCCATTGCCTCGAGGCCCGCATGAAAAAGCTCATCAACCACGTCGACACGGTTCTCGCCGAGTCGCTGTTGGGTTTCGCCGCCGCCCATGCCGACATCGTGACGCTCGACCCGGGGATGCAGTTCGTGCGTCGACGCATGCTCAAGCGCGGCAAGGTGGCGCTGATCTCGGGGGGAGGCTCGGGTCACGAGCCCTTGCATACCGGGTTCATCGGCCACGGCATGCTCGACGCGGCCTGCCCAGGCCAGGTGTTCACCTCTCCGACACCGGATCAGATGCTGGCGGCGGCGCAGGAGGTGGATACGGGGGGCGGTGTGCTGTTCATCGTGAAGAACTACTCCGGCGACATGATGAACTTCCAGATGGCCGCTGAGATGCTGGACCGCGAGAACGCCACCGTCATCATCAACGACGACGTGGCCGTGGAGAACTCCACTTACACCACCGGGCGCCGTGGCGTGGCGGGCACGCTGCTGGTCGAGCGCATCGTCGGCGCGGCGGCCGAGCGCGGCCTGGGCCTGTCCGACCTGAAAGCGCTGGGTGACACGGTCAACAAGAGCACCGCGAGCATGGGCGTGGCGCTGACGTCCTGCACGGTGCCCGCAGCGGGCTCGCCCACGTTCAAGATCGGTGTCGATGAAATGGAGATGGGCGTAGGCATCCATGGCGAACCCGGGCGACGCAGGGTCAAGTTGACCAGCGCAGAAGAGATCGCGGCCGAACTCACCGGTGCCGTCCTGAAGGACCTGTCGCTCAAGCGCGGACAGGAAGTGCTCCTGCTGGTCAATGGATTCGGCGGTACGCCCCTGATGGAGCTGTACGTGATGGTGAATGCGGCGAACCAGGTCCTAGCCGGTGCAGGCGTGCGGGCCGTCCGGCATCTGACGGGATCGTACGTGACGTCGCTGGAGATGGCGGGATGCTCGATCACCGTCTGCGCAGCAGACCCGTCGATGCTGGCGTTGTGGGATGCACCCCTGCACACGGCCGCACTGCGCTGGGGTATGTAGCGAGGCGCCGGCCCGCAGCAGGACCTCGAGAATCCGCTGGGCATCGTCGGCACCTCGCTCCATGCGTGGGCCATGCCCACGACACGTTCCATTCGGGGCTCTTCGGCAACTAGGAGCCTGTCGGACTCGAGCCCGGCTGCGCCGAGATTTGCAACGCACCGGAATGCGCCGCCGCCGGCGCGTCGCGGCCGCGCGCAACGCTCAGGCGAGCCCGTCTTGACCCAACCCACGCGCCGACCAGCCGACCAGCCCGGGCCCGACTCTTGCATCCCAAAGTGCGGCGAGGCGAAACCACCGATGGCATTGGCGAGGAAGGGGCACGAGACGGCGGAATGGCTCGCGATGGCCGCGGCGATGGGGCTGGCCGTACTCGGCTGGCGGATCGCCGTCGAGGGCAACGGGCACGAGGCACAGCTTCGCCGCGGCGCGGCGGGCGACCGGCTCACCGCCGCGATCGTCGCTCGCGTCGCGCAGGGCGGGTTCGCGCTGCGCGCGGCAGCGGCGATTCCCGGGCGGTTCGGGCCGCCGCAGGCACCGCGCACGTTGCGGGCGGCGAGCCGCGGCATGGCTTCCGGGACGACGGGCCACGCCGCGCCGGGCCCCACCGGCCGTTCGATGCTCAGCGGCATCGACGGCCCGGCCTGGGGTGAGGGACTGATGCGCGGACTGATGTCGACCGAGCTGCCTGGCCAGCTCCGGACGCTTCGCGCGGCGGGCTCCGAGGCCCTCGAGCGGGCCTCCCGAAGCCGGCGCCCGATGCTGGTGGCTGCGATCGGCGCGCTGAGCGTGCTGGCGCTCGGGCTGTATCTGCGGCGCGAGGCGGGCCGGCGCGCGCGCGCCGTCGACGAGGCCGCACGCCTCGCCGCCGAGGTCCACGGCCGGCGCGGTGCCGAGCAGGCGGTTCGCGACGGCGAGCGACGCTTTCGCGATGTCGTCGAGGCCTCGCCGGTCGGCCTGCTGGTGTCCGACCCGGACGGCCGGATCGTGCTTGCCAACCCGCAGGCCGAACGGCTGTTCGGCTGGGGCCCGGGCGAGTTGATCGGCACCGACATTGACGCGCTGCTGCCCGATGCGGCACGAACCGGCCATGCGGCGCTGCGCACCGCCTACCTGGACGCACCGGTGCGCCGCGCGATGGCCCCTGGGCGCGACCTGCGCGGCCGGCACCGCGACGGCACCGCGATTCCACTGGAGATCGGCCTGTCCCCGATTCGGCACGACGGCGTGACCTCGGTGCTGGCGACGATCGTCGACCTCGGCGCGCGCCAAGCCGAGCAGCGCCAGCTCGAGGCGATGCTGCGCGAGAAGACCGTGCTGCTCGACGAGGTCCACCATCGCGTGAAGAACAACCTCCAGGTGATCACCAGCCTGCTGTCGCTGCAGGCCCGCGGCGCGCCGCCCGAGGCACGCGCCGCGCTCGCGGCCTGCCGCAACCGCGTCCATGCGATGGCGTTGACCCACCAGCTGCTGCACGAGCACGCCGATGTCGCGCGGCTGCACGTCGGCGAGTACCTGACGCGGCTCGGCCGGCTGCTCGCCGACGGGCAGCGCTCGGGCGCGTCCGCGGTGCAGCTTCGTGTCGAGGGCGCGGAGGTGCCCCTGCACCTCGAGCTGTCGCGCGCGATCCCCTGCGGGCTGCTGGTCAACGAACTGGTCACCAACGCCTACGACCACGCGTTCCCCAAGGGCCGAACCGGAACGGTCACCATCGGCATCACGATCGACGGCGACACCGCCTCGATCCGCGTCGAGGATGATGGCGTCGGGCTGCCGCCCGGACTCGACACCGAGGAACCGACCTCGCTCGGCCTGCAGCTCGTCCCGCTGCTGGTCGAGCAGCTCGGCGGCACGCTCTCGCGCGGCGGCTCGCGGGGCACCCGATTCGAAGTCCGGTTCCCGCTCGTGGCCGAGGCCCGGCGATGAGCGCCGTGGTCGACACCACCCTGCGCCCGCGCCTGCGGGCGGCCTCGATCGTGGTGGTGGAGGACGAGCGGATCGTGGCGCTCGACCTGTCGCACAGGCTGGTCGAGATGGGCTACCGGGTGCTGCGCACGGTCGCGCGCGGCGAGGACGCGCTGAGGGCGGTCGACACGCTGCGGCCCGATCTGGTGCTGATGGACATCAACATCGAGGGTGCGATCGACGGCATCGAAGCCGCCAGCCGGATCCGCGAGACCTCGCGCACACCGGTCGTGTTCATGACGGCCTACGCGGAGGACGAGACGCTCGCGCGCGCGCAGTCGAGCCGCCCGTATGGCTACCTGATCAAGCCGTACGAGAGCAGCGAGCTGCACGCGACGATCCAGGTCGCGCTCGCGCGGCACGATGCCGACGCCACCGTCGAGCGTAGCGAGGAACGCCTGCGCCTTGCGATGGACGCGGCCGGCCTGGTCGTCTGGGACTGGGACCCGCGCATCGACCGCGGCACCCTCGCGCTGCCGGGCGCGGTGCCCGGCGACCTGTCGAGGCTGCTCGCGGGCTTCAACACAGCCGACCTCGAATCGATCCGGGCGACCCTCGCCCGCGGCCAGCCGGTCGATGGCATCTGGCCGGTCGCCGGTCCCCCGGCCGCAGGGTCGTCGTCCGGCGCGGCCGAGTCCGGCGGACGCTGGGTGGAGCTGCACGCCAAGCCGCTCGCCGGCACGCGGCTCGGCGAACCGCGGGGCGTAGCCGATGCCGCGGCACCGACTCGGGTGGTGGGCCTGCTGCGCGACGTGACCGAGCGGCGCCAGGCCGAGGAGCGACTGCGGCAGGCCGGCATCGTCCTGCAGCGGATCGCCGATGCGATCGTGATGACCGACGCCCTCCGCCGGATCGTGTCGGTGAACCCTGCGTTCGTCGCGCTCACCGGCTGGAGCGAGGCCGAGGTGCTCGGGCGCGACGCCGACGCGCTATTGCACGACCCCCCGCACCCGGCCGGATTCTGGGAGGCGCTCGCACACGCCCCCGACGGCCACTGGCGCGGCGAGGTCGGCCTGCGCCGGCGCGACGGCCGCCTGCTGGTGGCGTTGCAGACCGCGAGCCGCGTGCCCGAGGGCGAGGACGACGAGGTGCGGTACGTGCTCACCTGCTCGGACCTGACCTCGGTGCGCGGCGCCCAGGAGCAGCTGAGCTACCTCGCCCACCACGACATGCTGACCGGCCTGCCGAACCGCACACTGCTCGACGAGCGGCTCGACCACGAGCTGCAGCGCGCGCGCCGCCTCGGCCACGGCGTGGCGCTGATGTTCATCGACCTCGACGGCTTCAAGACGATCAACGACTCGCTCGGCCATGCCGCCGGCGACCGCCTGCTGCAGGAGGTCGGTCGGAGGTTGCGCACCTCGATCCGCGACGCCGACACCGCAGCCCGGCTCGGCGGCGACGAGTTCGTCGTCGTGATGACCGACCTCTCCCGGCCCGAGGACGCGAGCCGGCTGGCCGACAAGCTGCTCGCGGTGCTGTCCGAGCCGGTCGACATCGGGGGCCGCACGGTCAAGGGCTCGGCCAGCATCGGGGTCGCGGTGTTCCCGCAGGACGGCGCCGACCGCGGCACGCTGATGATGGCGGCCGACTCGGCGATGTATGCCGCCAAGGCCACCGGCCGCAATCACGTGTCCTTCTACACGCGCGCGCTGGCCCGTCGCGCCCGCCGCCGTCTCGACGTCGAGCAGGGGCTGCGTCGCTCGCTCGAGCGCGCCGAGCTGACGCTGCACTTCCAGCCGATCCTGGCGCTTGCCGACGGGCACCTGGTTGCCGCCGAGGCGCTGCTGCGCTGGCGTCGGGAGGACGGCGTGCCGGTCGCGCCGCAGCAGTTCGTGCCGATCGCCGAGGACAGCGGGCTGATCGAGTCGATCGGCCTCTTCGTGCTCGAGCGCATCTGCGAGCACGCCTCGTCCTGGATCGAAGCGGGGCTGATGCCGCCGCGCCTGTGCATGAACGTCTCGCCCCGCCAACTCGAGCGCGGCGACTTCGCCGGCCGGCTGCAGCGCATGCTGGACGCCTCGAAGCTCTCGCCGGACCGGCTCGAGGTCGAGGTTACCGAGACCGCGCTGCGCTCGGGAGCCGCCTCGCTGCGCCAGCTCGACACCATCCGCGGGCTCGGCGTGCGCATCGCCATCGACGACTTCGGCACCGGCTACTCGTCGCTGTCGGCGCTCAAGCACCTGCCGCTCGACCGGCTCAAGATCGACCGCAGCTTCGTGCACGACCTGCCCGGCGACCGCAGCGCGGTCGCGATCGTCGAGACGATCGTCGCGATGAGCCGCACGCTCGGGCTCGCCGTGACCGCCGAGGGGATCGAGACCGACGCCCAGCTCGTCGCGCTGCGACGCATCGGCTGCGAGGATGGGCAGGGCTACCTTCTGGGCGTGCCGATCGATGCCGAGGCCTTCGCGCTGCGGCTGCGTGCCGCGGCCCCCGGCCTGACCGGCCCGGTCAGGCCGCTGCGCCACTGAAGGGGCGGGCCAGCGGGCCGCGCGCCGGCCCGTGTAGACTGGTCTTCTCCAGCCGTCCCTGCCCGGGCAGATCCGACCGATGTCCGACTCCGCCATCGCCGACGCCCAGCGCGGCGTCACCACCGCCACGCTCACCACGCCGCTCACGCCCGAGACCGGGTCGTCGCCGAACTCCATCCGCGCCGCGATCATGGCGATGCCCGCCGGCTGCGTGGCCGTTGTCGACGCCATGGACGTGACCGACGCCGGCACCTTCGGCGACATCCGTAAGGCGCGGTCGTGACGATGGGCCGCGCTCAGAGCCGCCCCGCCACCGGGCCCCGATCCGCCACGATGGACGTGCGCACGCGGGTCCTGCCCAACGGCCTGACCATCGCGTCGGTACGCCTGCCCGGCTTTCGCACCGCGGCGGTCGGCGCCTTCATACGGGTCGGCTCGCGCGACGAGCCCGCGCAGCTCAACGGCATCTCGCACTTCCTCGAGCACATGGCGTTCAAGGGCACCGAGACCCGCGATGCGCGCCGCATCTCGCTCGAGATCGAGCGGGTCGGCGCGTCGATGAACGCCTACACCGCCAAGGACCACACCGCCTACCACACGGTGCTGCTCGCCGAGCACATGCCGGTGGCCCTCGACGTGCTGGCCGACGTGATCCGCCGCTCGACCTTCCCGGCCGAGGAGATCGAGCGCGAGCG
>JBIPLJ010000138.1:0-5324 GCA_044368415.1 Burkholderiaceae bacterium | reverse complement strand
ACCTGGAAACTCCGTATCGCCGTAATGGCAACGACGAATACAAGGGAGGGGCCAAGCATCGGCCAAGTGACGCGGCGAAAGCGCTCCCAGGCGTCATCAGCGCCATCCATGGCCAAGGCCTCATAAAGATCTTTTGGGATAGCCGTGAGACCCGCCATGAAGAGGATCATGGCAAGGCCCAAATTCTGCCAAACCCCAATGGCGATTAGGGCGAAAAGAGCGGTCCCTGGATTTTGCAGCCAATCGGCAGTGGGCAAGCCGATGGCACCAAAAAGCTGATTGATGAAGCCCACCGTTGGGTGAAACATGAATTCCCAAACCAGTGCCATCGCCAATAGGGTTGAGGCGACAGGAACAAAGAAAGCGGCCCGATAGAAAGCCCTGCCGTGACTGACACTTTCAATCAGTAACGCGGCCAGAAGTCCCAGAAATACAGTCGCGGGGACGGAAATGCCCACATAGATGATCGTATTTTTGAGTGAAATCCAAAAAACGCGATCCGCCCAAAGCTCACCATAATTCTCGAGGCCCACCCAACGCAGGCTGGCTTCACCAAAATTCCAATCTGTGAGTGACAGTAATATGACAGACACCGCGGGCCCAAGCAGCATGGCCCACATCAGGATAAGGGCCGGCAGGCTCAACATATAACCAGCAAGCGCTTCGGCTCTGCGCAGGCCAGAAGAGGAGGGCGTCTTACGCATCAATCCGCGCGCTTTCCGCCACGGCTATTCTATTGCCTTGAAGGTCAAAGAGAAGCGCTTTCTTGGGCATGAGCTTCACATTCTCAAAACCAATAAGCTGCTCGGCGGCGCTCGGCGTGAGGCGCAGGATCGTTGTTCCAGTCAGGCCGGCAATATGACAATGCACCAGTGTTTCCATGCCAAGCCTTTCCAGGCGCAGGACTCTGGCGGGAATACCATCCTGATGGATTTCCAGATTTTCGGGACGCAGGCCCATCAGCGCTGGACCAGAGGATGACTTGGCGTGGAACGGAAGCCGCTGGCCGCAACATGTTATGGACCCGTTTCCAGCAATCTCGATGGTCCAGATATTGATTGGCGGCGTACCAACAAAACGCGCAACGGCGAGGCTCTGTGGGTCATCATAAAGTGTTTGGGGCGATGCTAATTGCAGCAGATTGCCCCCTTCCATCACTGCCACCCGATCCGCCATAGCCATAGCTTCGGATTGGTCATGCGTAACGTAAAGCGTGGTGACACCAAGCCGCCGCGTGAGCGAGACAATCTCAGCACGCGCATCAGCGCGAAGGCGCGCATCGAGATTTGACAGCGGTTCATCCATCAAAAAAGCCGCCGGGTGGCGCACCATGGCGCGCGCGAGTGCCACACGTTGGCGCTGACCGCCGGAGAGCTGCGCGGGCTTTCGGCCCAGAAGGCCTTGAAGCCCTAAAGGACTAGCCACTGCCTCCACATCGCGCGCAATGAGGTCTCGCGTCGCCCGCGTGCCGGGGAGAATTGCACCCAAGAACGGCAGACGCTGCAAGGCAGAGAGCCGGCGCATTTCGAGTGGCAACGCTATATTCGCGGCCACGGTCATGTAGGGATACAAAGCGTAAGATTGGAAAACCATGGCCAAGTCTCGTGCCTTGGCAGGCAGCGAATCTACTTGGCGGTCACCAATGAACACCTCACCGCTATCTGCTGTTTCCAGCCCCGCGATGATACGAAGCAGCGTCGATTTGCCGCAGCCTGATGGACCGAGGATGGCAAGAAATTCACCTTCTTCGACCGCCAAAGACACGCCTCGCAAAACCTGTGTCGTACCAAACTGCTTCGTAATGTCCCGAAGCTTGACACCGGGCATTGTGACCACTCCAAAAATACTCGCGGAGGGTTACGGGCCAAATGTTTCAGCCGCGCGGCATTCCGGTGAAAGATTATGGACATGGCTGCCTGATCGGGCAGATGCCTTACTCGATGATGCGTGATGACGCGCTGCTCCAACAGCGCAGCACCAGCGCGAAAGTCAGCTGCGCGCACCTATCCACGCGCGATGCGCCAGCGGCTGAAACTCTAAGCTCGTCAGAGGGCCGTCCGGTTTGCCGTATCAGCACTTAAAGCCACGAAGGCCCGGACTGCGGGCAGATCGAGCGATTCCGGCAGGGCCACGGCATAGACACCGCCTTCGATCGGCTCACCCAGTATCGGGACAGCCATTAAGCGCTGGTCCTGCCATGCTTCACCATCCAGAACGACACTAATCCCGATACCGGCGGCCACAGCCTCTCTGGCGGCTTCTCGGCTTCCTACCTCCAGAGCAATGCGGCCAGAAAGGCCCTGCGCCGCAAAGGCCGTCTCCATCATGGCGCGGGTCATCGAACCTGGCTCGCGCAAAACCAATGGCCCTTCGGCCAGTTGCACAAGGCTGATCCCCGCACGCGGCATTGAAGCCGGCACGCAGGCAATAAGGCGCTGCCTGACCAGCAAAGTACAGGACATGCCCTCCACTGGCCTTGTCAGGGTCATAATCGCGACCTCGATCTCACAGGCGGCGAGTGCTTCCAGCAACCCATGCGTATTGCCCAGCCGAGTGCGGATCCTCACCTCCGGATAGGCCGCCATCAGGGCAGCGATGCATGGCATGGCGTGCGCCGGCGTCGACAGGCCGATGGCAATGCTGCCGCGACTTAAGTCGCGGGATTGCTGCATCGTGTTTTCCAGCTCATCCATGCGGCCCAGCACCAGCCGGGCGCGGGCCAGTAAATCCTGCCCTGCATCAGTCAAGGCGATGCGAGGACGACGATAAAATAACAAACTGCCACAGGCTCGCTCCAAACCCGTCAGGGTAACCGAGATAGTGGGCTGACTCAGGCCCAAGATTTCGGCGGCGCGCGAAAGGCTGCCGCCTTCGACCAGGGCAGCAAAGCAGCGCACCAGCTCAAGCGCCCCCGCAGCTATGCGGCGAGTCCGGTAAGGTCCATTGATCTCGGGTTCTAAGATTAGTTGTCGTATAACGAAGGCCCCGAGTATCACCGCGTGGGCAGCCTTCTGGAATTGTGACAAGGCACATTCTAACGCGATCCCCGACTCTGGAGCGGCTAATTTCTTCCTCGTCATTATAGGAAACTTGATAGCCACCATTTCTAAACGAGACTGCCGAACCAGAGCCGGGTACCCTCGCTCCCGTTGTGGAATTCACAAGCCGGGTACTAATCTCTTCAATTCGAGTGACTGAGCATTCGCCGATTTTTTGTGGCAGGCCATTTGCCATGACTTTAGATGAAAATTCTCCGCTTCGGGGATTTGCGCCCACGAGAAGAAATAAGGTTAGCGCAAATATGATGACATACTTGGCAGGAAATACTGCCTGCTTGCTCATGACACGCCATTCACTGCCAATTGGCCTAATACACCCGCCATTTTCACCAAATCGAGAATGATGCGCATCAGTATCTCACCGATGATCTGCTCAAAAATGATCATATCACCCCCAAGCGGACGCCTTCGGTTCGGCGATTGATGTTTGCCGAACGGCCCAATATCGTTTTTACATTAAGTTCAGAATGGCAGCCAGGAGATATCCCTCGTGCTCAACCGCAGGTCCGTCATATCTTTTCTGCCCGCTGCCGCCCTGGGCCTTGTACCGAGTGAAGGGGAAGCCCAAGCCTTTCCGAGCCGCCCAGTCCGCTTGATAGCGCCCTACCCCCCTGGCGGGGGCATCGATACCGTTGCCCGCCTGATCGCCAGCCCCATGTCAGAGGTGCTAGGGCAGTCCGTAATAGTCGAGAACCGTGCCGGTGCTGGCGGATCAATCGGGGCTGCCGCTGCCTCACAAGCTCCAGCGGACGGCCACACCCTGCTGCTTGATGCGTTGGGCCATGTCATCAATCCGCTCTTGATACGAGATCTCCCCTTTGATTACGCCCGCGCCTTTGCACCCGTCAGCTTGGTGGTGACCCAGCCGATCATCGTGGTTGGCAACCCAAATCTTCCCATCCGCTCCTTGGCCCAATTACTGGAACGCCTCAAACAACCCGGCGCAGACCTCTCCTATGGGTCCTCAGGGAACGGTACTGGGCCCCACATCGCCGGTGAAAGCCTGCTGAGGCAGGCTGGCGTTCGAGCCACCCATGTCCCTTACCGGGGCGCCGCACCTGCGCTGCAGGACGTTATGGCTGGGAATGTGGCCTTTGCAGTTGTCACTGCAGGTTCAACCGTTGCGCTCGCCAGAGAGGGTAAGGTTATCCCCCTAGCGATCCTCAGCCCCGAAAGAATGGCGTCCTTGCCGGATGTCCCTACTGCAGGCGAAGGGGCCGTCCCTGGTTTTGTTTTCCAGGAATGGAACGGCTTGTTTGCACCAGCAGGAACGCCAGCCGCGGCTATTGCCCGCCTTCATCAGGCGGCGCAGCACGCTGTTGGGCAATATGCGGTACGTGAAAGACTGGCCACTATGGGTGCGGTGCCGGTGGGTTCAGATCCAGCTTCCTTTGGCGGCTTCCTCTCCGCGCAGCGCGAGACAATAGCCGCTACAGTTAGAGCCGCAGGGATCACAGGCGGTTGAGCCGCCAAATTAGATAATAATGAACAAAAAGTCGCCCCCCCTAAGCGGGGGTATGGGTCGAAACAGAGACGCTCTCGAGCTATTCAGTTTGAATAGGCCCGAGTTTTCTAGACACCCTCTTTGTTTGCTGAGGAAATCCAACATGCAGATGCACTAAATATTATTGTCAGAAATGAACGTGTTTGTTATAATATAACATGTCCAAACCATTTGCCCCGAAAGTCCAATCTCCCGGCCCCGGAAGGCCCACACGCTACAGCAAAGAAATTAGCGACGCTTTGGTTAAAGCCATGGCAACAGGCCTCAGCCTTGAAGCCGCAGCCGCCTCCATTGGAATTTCCGCCCGCGTCGTTTTTGACTGGCAGAACCGTCATCCTGAATTTCTGCAGGCCGTGCAGGAGGGCCGCCAGCAGGCTTTGCTGTTCTGGGAGCGTAAGGCCATCGCCATGGCTGAAGGCGCCACAGGCAACGCTCAGTTGGTCATGCTTGCTTTAAAGAACAGAAGCCGGGCTGCTTCTGGCTGGCATGATGCACAGCGGCTGGAACACACTGGCGGCGACGGTGGACCGGTTCAGGTGCAGCCGGTGGTCAAAACGATTGATGCATCCTTGCTGACCCGGGAGCAGCGCCAAGCGCTGCGGGGAGCGGTGATGGCCGCACAAAAGCTCGCAGCCGAATGAGAATCCGCATCTAAAGAACTTGAGGGCGAAATAGGTTTTCGTGCTACCCAGGTGCTACCCAGAACAATTCTAGCAGCACCAAATTTCAGACTAACCCATTGAAAAGAATGGTGCCGACTC
>JBIPLJ010000025.1:0-54159 GCA_044368415.1 Burkholderiaceae bacterium | reverse complement strand
AGTTCTACAAGGGAAAGAGCTACCGGGGTTTCGGCCCCGTCGGGCCCGGGCTGGTCCTGCTGACGCCCGAGGAGTGGCGACGCTGGCCGGAGCTGCACATGAAGCTGGCGGTCAATGGTACGACTCGTCAGGACGCGTACTGCGTAGAGATGATCCATCCGCCCGAGGCAACGCTGACCGAACTGGCCGCGCTCCAGGATGTCAACGCCGGCGACCTGATCGCGACCGGAACCCCTTCAGGCTGTGCCGCCCGTTCGCCAGGCAGGCTCACCCTGTTCATGCTTCGCCACTTTGTGAGCGATGCGTCCAAGTGGCGTCTGTTCGTCCGCAAGGGCTTGAACGATCCGGCCTACCTGCGGCCGGGAGACCGACTGCATCTGTCGATTCGCACGGATGACGGCGCGATCGACCTCGGAGCGCAGACGACCGCCATCGTCGCCCCCTTGATTCCTCGCGCGATGGAGGACTCGGCGTGCCGATGACGGGTCAACCCATGCCCGAGCCGCAATCGGCCGAGTCCCGCGACGCAGACGTCATCGTCGTCGGGATGGGTCCCGTTGGCGCCGCGCTCGCCGTACTGCTCGGTCGCCACGGCATTCGCGTGATCGCCATCGACGCAGCCACGGAGATCCACGCCCAGCCTCGCGCGATCGCCCTCGACAACGAAGCCTTGCGAATCCTGCAATCGGTGGGGGTCAGGGACGGCGAGTTGCCGAGCGTCGCCATACCGCAGGTGCAGTACCACTCGCCGGTGTTCGGTCGCTTCGCCCGTATCGGCACGGCCCGCGTGATCGACGGTCATCCGATGCTGGTGACGTTCTTCCAGCCGGATCTCGAGCGGTTGCTGCGCGCCAGGATCGCGGCCTTACCCGACGTGGAAGTGGGCCTGGGCGTATCGCTCATGACGCTGGTGGATGACGGCACACTCGTTCACGCTCGACTTAGGGATGCCGACGGCCGGCAATGGTCGGCCCGGGCGCCGTTCCTGGTCGGGTGTGACGGAGCGGGCTCGCTCGTGCGCCGACTGCTCGGACTCGAGTTCGAAGGCCATACTTTTGCCCAGGACTGGTTGATCGTCGACGCGATGGACGTTCCGAACCCGATCGACCACATCGAGTTCATCTGCGATCCCCGTCGGCCGACGCCGCACATGGTCGGACCGGGCGGACGGCAGCGATGGGAATTCATGCTGCACCCGGGCGAGGACGCGCGAGCGATGGAGCGACCGGAGTCCGTCCGGCGACTGCTCGCGCCTTGGTGCGACGTCGAGCGCGTCCGCATCGAGCGGACCGCGGTGTATCGCTTCCATGCCCGCGAGGCGAGATCCTTCTCCAAGGGGCGGTGCTTCCTCGCCGGCGACGCCGCGCATGTAACGCCCCCGTTCGCGGGTCAGGGACTCGTGGCCGGCTTGCGCGACGTCGCCAACCTGGCCTGGAAGCTCGCCTGGGTCGTTCGAGACCGGGCAGACGTCCGCATCCTTGACAGTTACGACGCGGAAAGGCGGCCTCACGCGAGGAAGATCATCAATCTCGCCCGCATGCTCGGCGCACTGGTGATGCCCCGTAACCGCTTGGCTGCCATGGTTCTGCACGGCTTGATCCGCGCGATTCGGGTGCTGCCGCAAGGGCGTTCGCTTTTCGACGACCTGAAGATCAAGCCGGAGAACACGTTCGACGACGGGCTGTTCTGGCGCAATCGCGGCGAAGAACGACTTCGCGCCGGGTCGACGATCCCGCAAGGCTGGGTAAGGCCGGTCGGCGGCTCGCCGATGCTGAGCGACGACGCGCTCGGTCTTCACTGCGCTCTGGTGGGCGTCGGCTCGGATCCGACCCCGCGACTGCGGCCGGACCAGTTACGCGACTGGCGGCGGGTCGGAGGGGACATCTGGCAATGGTGTCAGCGAGGCCAGGCGCAGCATCTGGCGGCGGCCGACCGACGCCTGGAGGCGCTCGACGAGGCGCTGTTGCCAAGGTGCGCTCCGCTCGGCTGGGCGTTCATCGTACGGCCCGACCGCTGCGTGATGGCGGAGGGCCCGATCGAGCAGGTGCAGTCGATGCTCGATCGCGCCTTGCGGCAACTCGATCCCGGCAGCACACGGCCCGACAACACTTCGACTTGAGCGCCCGCAATGCGACGTGAACTGATCTGTTTGGAGCCCTCGGCACCGCCACGACTGCAGGTGCGCGAGCGCTCCGCGCCCAGACCCGGACGCGGCGAGGTGCTGGTGCGGCTCGAAGCCACCTCGGTCAATCCGATCGACGCGAAGCGCGCAGCGGGCTACGGGCGGCGCCTTTTCGCGCTGAAGGGCGCCGGGCGCTTCCCGATCGTCCTCGGCAACGATCTGGTCGGCCGGATCGAGGCGGTCGGACCGAACGTGCCGGAGTTTACTGCCGGGCAACGCGTGTTCGGCCTCGTCGCTCCAGGGAAGGCCGGCGCACATGCCTCTCTCGTCACCGTACCCCGGACACTGCTCCAACCGGCCGCAGACGACACCGATGCCGCAGCGCTCGCCGTGCTGCCGTACTCGTTCACGACCATGTGGCTCGCTGTACGTTCAATCGGACTCGCGCCGTCCAACGCCTCCGGCCGTAAGGTCCTGATCCACGGGGCTGCCGGCGCATTGGGACGCCTCGCCCTGCAGTGGCTCTCGGGTTGGGGTTGCCACATCACGGCCATCTGTGGGCCCGGTACGGGCGACGAATGCAGGTCGCTCGGTGCGAGCGAGGTGAGGGAACGTGGGCCTCGGGTGATCCGTTCATTGTCCGCGGACTTCGATGCGATCCTAAACTTCGCCAGCTGGGACGACGAGGTCGAGCTCGTATCGCACTTGAAGTCCAACGCGCTGGGCCAGGCGACGACGGTTCATCCCTTGCTCGGTCACTTCGACCGCCTCGGCTGGCTACACGGTGCGCTCGCCAGCCGGCGAGACAAGCGGCAGATTCAATCCGCGGTTCGCGCCCGAGCCGCCGCGGGGCGCTACGCGTGGACGATCTTCAGGCCGGAACCGCAGGCGCTTGCCGCGCTCGAATCGGCCGTGCGGGCGCGCAGGCTGTCGTTGCCGATCGGGCCCTGCGTCGATCTCGACGAGGCGGACCTCGCCTTCGCGCACGTCGCGGCTGGCCGGCCCGGCCGCGCTGTCCTCAGGCCCTGATGAAGAAGACCGCGATGACTTCACTCACCGGATCCAGGCCCGCCCGCCGTGAGTCGACCTCCGGAGTTCACCAGCTCGATGATGTGCTCGCCATCGAAGCCGAGTGCCGCGACCCGCTCGGATCGGTGGAGAGCACCTATGACCTGCTGCAACGAGGTGCGCGGCGTTTCCCCGGCGCTCCCGCGCTGAGCTTTTTTCTGCGTCCGGAAGATCACGCGAAACCGTACGTATGGACACACCGTCAATGGATGGGGCGGATCACGCAAGCCGCAAACGCGTTCCGCGAGCTCGGCGTCCAGCGGGGAGACGTGATCGCCTTCGTCTTGCCTAACCTGCCAGAGACCCATTGGACGATCTGGGGGGGAGAGGCGGCCGGCATCGTCTTCGCAGTCAATCCGCTGCTGGAGGCGGACTTGCTGACGCAACTCCTCGCCGCCGCCCGCCCCAAGGTGCTCGTCACGCTCGCACCGACACCGGGAACCGATCTTTGGCAGAAGGTGTCCAACGCCGCGGCGCGGGTGACGAGTCTCGAGCATGTGCTCACCGTTACTCCGCTTTCGTACCTGAGGCATCCTGCAGCGCCCGTACTGCGCTGGGTGTCGAGGTTCAAGGCGCCGGCGAAGCTGGCCCAGGCGCGGGTGGCGCCGTTGCGCGACCTGATCGACGCCGCATCAGCGGATGCGCTGACGTTCCAGGCGCCATCGCTCGGCGATACGGCTTCCTACTTCTGCACGGGCGGCACTACCGGACGGCCCAAGATCGCCGTGCGCACCCACCGGACCGAGGTCGCGAACGCCATCGAACTGGCCGCCACCTTCGGCTCGGACATCGAGGGCCCGCACCGATCGATGTTCTGTGGTCTACCGCTGTTTCACGTCAACGCGCAGATCGGTACGGGCCTGACACCCTGGTCCGTCGGCGCTCATGTCGTGCTGGGAACACCGCAGGGCTACCGGACCCCGGGCCTGATTCCGCGTTTCTGGGAGATCGCGGCGCATCACCGCTTCATGTCCTTTTCGGGTGTCCCCACCGTGTTCTCCGCGTTGCTGCAGCACCCGCCGGCGGGGCAGGACCTCGGCCAGCTGAAGTACGGCATCTGCGGCGCGGCCTCGATGCCAGTGGAACTCTTCAACCGTTTCCGGCAGGAGACGGGCGTGAAGATCCTGGAAGGTTACGGCCTGACCGAAGGCGGATGCGTCTCCAGCATCAACCCGCCCCGAGGTGAAGCACGTCCTGGATCGATCGGCATCCGGCTGCCCTGGCAGTCGATGATGCCTTTCATCCTGGACGACCAGGGGCGATGGCTGCGCGACGCGGATCGCAGCGAGGTCGGCGTCCTCGCGATCCGCGGCCCCAATCTCTTCGAGGGCTATCTCCACGGCGACCACAACGTCGGTCTGTGGATCGAGCGGCCCGGTGCCCAGGGTGCGATCGAGCGCTGGCTGAACACCGGAGACCTGGGCCGGCAGGACGCGGAGGGCTACTTCTGGCTGACTGGCCGCAGGAAGGAACTGATCATCCGCGGAGGCCACAACATCGATCCCAAGCTGATCGAAGAGGCCATGCACGTTCACCCTGCCGTCGCCTTGGCCGCCGCGATAGGCCGTCCCGACGCACATGCCGGCGAAGTGCCGGTCGTCTATGTCCAGTTGCTCGACGGACAGACGACTACGGAGGCGCAGCTGTTGCGACACGCGCAGACTCGGATCCCCGAACGCGCCGCGTGGCCGAAGCGCATCCATGTCGTCCGAGCGCTTCCGATGACCGCCGTCGGCAAGATCTTCAAGCCGGCACTGATCCTCGCCGAGATGGAGTCCGTCGTTCACGACGAAGCGCGCGAGCTGGGCGTGGAACTGACCCGTTGCGAAGTCGTCCAGGATCCTCAAGCGGGTCTGGTCTTGCGATGGAGCACTGTGCAGCCGAGCGCCGAACTTGGTGCGCGCCTGGCGCAGTTCACGTTCAGGCAGGAGAGGATCGGCTAGCGCCGGGCCGACATGCAGATCTCGTTCCGGGCTGGGGCGCTCGAACCCCGGCGCGGTTTCTCAACGCTCATCGCTGGCCGTGACGCACACATCACCCAATGCGGACGCCGCCCCGTTCACCAGCACTTCCACCCGATGCATCCCCGGGTGATGTGTCCGAGTGCTCAACTGCGCGAGCGACAGCGTCTTCCCGAATGCCGCCACCTCACCGCCTGCGAGCTCGACCGTCGACAGCTTGAACACCTTCACCCGCGTCGGTTGGCCGCGCGCGTCCGCATACGTCACCCGCAGGTCGACCAGCAAGGGCTGCGACCGCCGCGCCGTGCTCGCCAGCTCGAACGCGATTCGCACCCGCCCGCCGATCGGCGCCCGCGCAGGCTCGATCGACACCCTGCGAAGTGCCACCCGCGCGGGCTCGCCGAACCCCAGCACCGTCAGCGCATGCGGATCGCCGCGCTTGACCAGGGTGCGCAGCGCATGCCGGATCAGCCGCACGCGAGCCGGCGGCGCTCCCTCCGCCCAGCGCGTGCAGAGCTCGACCAGCAGCGCCGGATCCGCGCGCCCGAGGTCGTTCAGGTGGTTGGCCACCGAGCGCCGCACGTACTCGTCCGGATCGTCACGCAGCCGCTCGAGCAGCGCGATCACCGGCCGCGGGTCACGCTCGAAGACCCGCAGCCGGGGCGCCCAGGGCAGGCGCGGGCGCGTGCCCTCGGACACCAGCCGGCGCACGTGCACGTTCGGGTCCGCGCACCAGCGCTCGAGCACTGCGAGCATCTCGCGCGGATGCCGCTCGATGAACGGCCGGATGCCGAACTCGAAGGAGAAGCGCTGCGTGAGGGTATGCATCGCAGCCACCGATGCATCCAGGTGCCCGAGCCCGCGCTCGGCGATCCAGAGGGTGTGTGGCAGGTACAGGAAGGGCGCCATGCCCTGCCCCATCGCGGACTCGACCGGCGGCCCGAGCGAGCGCAGCACGACATCGAGCGCGCAGGGATACTCGGCGGGCAGGTGGTCGCCGAGCGCACGCGCGATGTGGCGCGCGCGCGGCAGCAGCTCGAGGTCCTCGTAGCCGCGCAGCGCCTGCTCGACGAAGGCGCGCGAGGCGAAGACGGGATGCACGCGCTCGATCATCGCGGCAATGCGCCGCGGGATCTCGGGCCCGTACTTCGACTTCAGCGATTCGGCCATCGCGCAGGCGCTGCGGTACGGTGGGCGCGGGCCGCGCGAACGACGCGTACGGCCGCGCGCCCTGTCAGGCGGCCGCGGCCATCGCCGTGAGCCCGTCGCCGAGGTCGGCGATCAGGTCGGCCGCGTCCTCCAGCCCGCAGTGGATCCGCACCAGCGGCCCGCCGGTCCAGGGCTGCGAGGTGCGCAGCGCGGCGATCTTCGCGGGCATGATCAGGCTCTCGAAGCCGCCCCACGAGTAACCGATCCGGAAGAAACGCCGGCGCTCGCACAGCGCCGCGAGCTGCGCCTGCGTCGCGCCCTTCAGCTCGAAAGAGAACAGACCGCTGGAGCCGGAGAAGTCGCGCTTCCACAGCGCGTGCTGCGGATGCGAGGGCAGCGCCGGATGCAGCACCCGCGCGACCTCGGGCCGCGTCTCGAGCCAGCGTGCGACCTCCAGCGCCGTGGCCTCGTGGCGGCGCATCCGGACCTCGGCGGTGCGCAGCCCGCGCAGCACGAGGAAGGCGTCGTCGCCGCCCACGCACACACCGAGCTGGCGCACCGCCGTCCACAGCGGCAGCCAGTGCACCTCGCGCACGATGGCCGCGCCCATCAGCAGGTCGGCATGCCCGCCCCAGTACTTGGTGAGCGGCAGCAGCGAGACGTCGACGCCCCAGTCGAAGGGGCGCGCCAGCACCGGCGAGGCCCAGGCGTTGTCGATCATCGTCAGCACGCCGCGCTCGCGCGCCACGCGGCACATCGCCGGCACGTCCTGGATCTCGAAGGTGTAGCTGCCCGGGCTTTCGAGGTAGAGCACGCGCGTGTTCGGACGGATGAGCGCCTCAATGCCGGCGCCGATCGTCGGCGGGTAGAACTCGGTCTCGACGCCGTAGCGCTTGAACAGCGTGGTTGCGAAGATGCGCGCCGGCCCGTAGACCGAGTCGCTCATCAGCACGTGGTCGCCGGGCGAGCAGTACGCCAGCAGCGGCACCGAGATCGCGGCCAGCCCGGAGGGCATGAGCGCCGCTCGGCAGCGGTGCGGCGCGCCCTCGATCTCGGCGAGCGCGTCCATCAGCGCCATCGTGGTCGGCGTGCCAGAGGTGGCGTAGGTGCTGCGATGGACCTCGCCGGCCATCGCCGCCGCGCCCTCGGCGTCGGCCGCGGCCAACGACTCGAAGAGCACGCTCGAGGCGCGGGTCACCGGCAGGTTCACGGTGGCGATGCTGCGGTCGATGTGGCGTCCGGCGGCCACGAGGCGCGAAGAGGCGGAGGCCGCGTCGTCGTGCGGGGTCGGTTCGGCGGGAGGCGTGCGCATACGCGAATTATAGGGTTTGGAACGCGGGGCGCCGCCCTCGGCGCCCAGGCGCGGCGCGCGTGGCGCAGTGCCCGCATGCACGTGCTAGCCTCGATGCGCCCCTCCCCCATGACCCAGACCGCCACTGACCCCCGTCGCGTCCTCGTCGGCGTGATGCTCGTGCTGCTGCTCGGCGCGATCAACCAGACGATCGTCGCGGTCGCGCTGCCGCGCATCGCCGAGCGGTTGGACGGCTTCGGCCTGATCGCCTGGGTCATCAGCGGCTACCTGGTGGCAGCCACCGTGGTCACGCCGATCTACGGCAAGCTCTTCGATCGGCATGGCGTGCGCATCGTGCTGGCCGGCGCGATCGCGGTGTTCGCCTTGGGGTCGCTCGGCTGCGCGCTGTCGAGCTCGATGCCGATGCTGGTCGGCTTCCGCGTGCTGCAGGGCGTGGGCGGCGGCGGGCTGATCTCGGGCGCGCACGCGGCCATCGCACAGACCGTCTCGCCGCGCGAGCGCGGGCGCTATCAAGCGTACTTCAGCAGCATGTTTGCGTTGGCGAGCGTGCTCGGGCCGGTGGCCGGCGGCTGGCTGACCGACGCGCTGTCGTGGCAATGGGTGTTCGCCGCCAACCTGCCGCTGTCGCTTGCGGCGCTGCTCGTCATCCGTGAACGCCTGCGCGTGCTGCCGATCCCGGGGCGGCGCAGCCCGATCGACGGCCCCGGTGCGCTGCTGCTCGCGCTCGGCCTGGCCGCGCTGCTGATCGCGATCACCCGCGCCGGCCAGGGCCTGCCCTGGTTCGATTCGCGCAACCTCGGCTGGCTCGCCGCGGGCGTGACGCTGCTCGCAGGCTACGTCTGGCGCGAACACACCGTGGAGGATCCGGTGCTGCCGCTGCCGCTGCTGCGCAACCGCATCGTCGCGCTCGGCCTGCTGTCGCAGTTCCTCGGCCACGGGCTGATGATCACGCTCACCGTGATGGTGCCGCTCGAGCTGCAGCTGGTCTCGGGGCTGGAATCGGCGGCCGCGGCCACGCACCTGATTGCGTTGTCGATGGGGCCGCCAGTGGGCTCGATGATCGCCGGGCGCACGATGGCCGCGACCGGCCGCTACCGACCTCAGCAGATGATCGGTGCACTCGGCACAGCGCTGGCGGTGCTCGCGCTCGCGGCGGCGATCTGGATGGACGCCCCCGACTGGGTGGCGGGCACGCTGCTCTTTGTGGCCGGCGTGGGCTTCGGCCTGCAGTTCCCGACGACGCTGGTCGCGATTCAGAACGCAGCACCCGTCGAGCACCTGGGCGCGACGATCGCGGCCGTGAACTTCGTGCGCTCGCTCGGCGGCGCGATCGGCATCGCGCTGCTGTCGACAATGTTGCTCGAGCTGCTCCGCCACGGGGCGCCTGAGCTTGCCGGCGGCGCCGCCGGCGCCGCCGGTGCCGACGTTATGCGCGCGCTGACCGAGACCGGTGCCGACGCGCTGCGCACGCGCATGCAGCCGGTGGCCGAGCGCGCGTTCATCGTGATCTTCGCGACCTGCGCGGCGACCAGCCTCATCGTGCTCGCGCTCTTTCGCGCGATGCCCGAACACACGCTGCGCGGCTGAGCCCGACCCGGCCCGCGGTCCCGCGCGGTCCCGTCGCGCGAGCGTGGCCGCGGGTCCGCGGGACTTTCGCGCTTTCGGATCGGAGAACGGGTCGCGCAGCGGGTTACAATCGGGCCCGTTCCGTCGTAGCCGATAGCCGAGCCGCCGCGCTCCCGCATCACCGCGACGGCGGCCCCGCTGCGTCGGCGCCGTCGTCGCGCCGTGCCGGACGGGTGCGGTGCCGGGCCCCCTTCACCTTTCCCCGGTCGATGTCCGAGCCCACTGCCGATCCATCGCCGCCCGCCCATGCGGGTGCATCCTCCGCCTCGCCGCTGCGTTCGCAGGCGCGGCGCGCGGCCGAGTTCAAGGGCCTGTCGCATCCTGCGCTGCGGCTGGTGCTCAACGAGCCCGAGGACACGGCAATCGCGGCCGCACTCGAGATGCTTCTGGACGACGACAAGGGCGCGTTCGAGTGGCAGCCTGTCGTGATCGATGCGGCCCGAATCGCCGACGCCGAGTCCTTCAATCTCGGCGCGGTAGTGGCCCGTCTGCGCGGCTCGCATCTGCATCCGGTGGCGCTCTCCGGCGCGAATGCCGCGCTCAGGGCCGAGGCCGACCGGCTGCAGCTCGGCTGGCTCGCCGCGCCCCCGGAGCGGCGCGGCCGCACCGAGCCCGCGGCACAGGCGGCGCCCGAAGCGCAGCCGCAGACGACTGCACCCGAGCGCGAGCCTGCAGCGGCCGAGCCGGTCCCGGCCGCTGCGCTCGCCGCGATGGTGGTCGAGCGCCCGGTGCGCTCCGGGCAGCAGATCTACGCACGCGAGCGCGATCTGGTCGTGATCGGCGACGTGTCGCCGGGTGCCGAGGTGATCGCGGACGGGCACGTGCACGTCTACGGCACGCTCGGCGGGCGCGCGATCGCCGGTGCGCGCGGACGCCGCGACGCGGGCATCTTTACGCTCGAGCTGCGCGCCGAGCTGGTGGCGGTAAACGGCATCTACCGCACGTTCGAGGACGGCGTACCCGCGCAGCACGCGGGCAAGCCGGTCAGGATCTCGCTGGAGGCGGACGCCGACACCCTGTCGATGCGTCCGCTGTAGGAACGAACCCGGGCGGGCGGCACGCATGCCGTCCGCCGTCGATCAACCCTGCACTTTCAGGGAAGGAAACGACTGATGAGTGAAGTGATCGTTGTGACGTCGGGCAAGGGCGGCGTCGGCAAGACGACATCGTCGGCGAATCTGTCGGCCGGGCTCGCGCTGCGGGGCAAGAAGGTCGCTGTCATCGACTTCGACGTGGGCCTGCGCAACCTTGACCTGGTGATGGGCTGCGAGCGGCGCGTGGTGTACGACTTCGTCAACGTGATCAACGGCGAAGCCTCGCTCAACCAGGCGCTGATCCGCGACAAGCACGCGCAGAACCTCTACATCCTTCCCGCCTCGCAGACCCGCGACAAGGAAGCGCTGACCGAGGCCGGCGTAGAGAAGGTCATCAAGGACCTGAAGACGATGGGCTTCGACTACATCGTCTGCGACTCGCCGGCCGGCATCGAGAACGGCGCCATCATGGCGCTGACCTTCGCCGATCACGCAATCGTCGTCGTCAACCCCGAGGTCTCCTCGGTGCGCGACTCGGACCGCATCATCGGCATCCTGCAGTCGCGTTCGCGCCGGGCCCGAGAGGGGCGTGAGCCGGTGCAGGAGCGGCTGCTGATCACCCGCTACAGCCCCAAGCGCGTGCGCAACGGCGAGATGCTGTCGTACCTCGACATCCTCGAGATCCTGAAGGTGCCGCTGCTCGGCGTGATCCCCGAGTCGCAGCGCGTGCTCGAGTCGTCGAACGCCGGCGTGCCGGCGGTGCACGATGCGACCAGCGAGGTCGCCCAGGCCTACGCCGACGCGATCGACCGGTTTCTCGGCAAGCAGGTGCCGCTGCGGTTCGTCGCCGAGGAAGACCGCGGCTTCCTGCGCCGCCTGCTCGACAGCGTGAGCCGCAAGGCGGCCTGAGGAGGACCCCCTGATGATGTCCCTACTCGATCGGATCCTGGGCCGGCAGCCCCGCACGGCCTCGCTCGCCAAGGAGCGTCTCCAGGTGATCATCGCGCGCGAAGGCGCGCGCACGAACAACCCCGATCTGCTTCATCAGATCAAGCAGGCGGTGCTCGAGGCCGTCTCGCGCTTCGTGCCGGTCACGCCCGAGGACATCGCCGTCGACCTCGACAGCGACCGCGAGATGGAAGTGCTGTCGGTGAGCGTGAGCCTGCCGGACGGCAGGACGCTGAAGACAGGGCGCTGAGACGCGGCGGGCGGGCGGCCGCCCGTTCGATCGGACAGGCACGGCCCAGCCGCTCCGGCAGCGTGAAGTCAGGCCTGCTGCGCCCCACCGCGAACCTCGCCCAGATGGCGGGCGCCACCGCGACGGTGAAGGACAGCATCGTTCCGGCGATGCCGGCGATGACGAAGAAGGCGGTTATGGCTTGCATGACGGCCGGGCCGATACGAGGGGCCAGGGGCCGGTGGCGCGCGGCCGAAGGCCTTGGTGCGCGATGCCGACGGCGTGCTGTGGCTCGCCAAGTTCCCCTCGTGCACCGACACAATCGACGTGGCACGCTCGGAGCTCTGCACACTCGAGCTCGCGCGCCGCTGCGGACTCGCGGTGCCGGCGCTTCGGCATCTCGACGTAGGCCGGCGCTCGGTGATGCTCATCGAACGCTTCGACAGAACGTGGACAACGCCTGCGCCTGGCAAGGACGCCGCGGGTCTCGCGTCGCAGCCGGTGGAGCTTCGCGTGCCTTTCGTGAGTGGCCTCACGCTGATGGGCGTCTCCGAGCAGGAGTCGCGCGTGAGCGGCTACGCAGGGCTCGCACTCGCGCTTCGGGCCCACGGGCATCCGACACGCATTCGGGCCGACCGCGAGGAGCTTTTCGCGCGGATGGTCTTCAACATCTTCGTGAGCAACGACGACGACCCCCTGCGCAACCACGGATTCCTTCGCTCGCTCGAGCTGGGTGGCTGGACGCTGAGTCCGCTCTACGACGTTGTGCCGCGACCGGGTGTGGCCCTCGAGCGCTTCCTGCATCTACAGGTAGGGGCCCAGGGCAAGCTCGCCACCCTCGACAACGCGCTGTCGCAGTGGCAGGCCTTCGTGGGAAGCCGTCCGCGCGCCGTTGAACGGATGCACCGCGTCTGGGTTCAGATGCGAGCGTGGCGCACGACCTTCGAGGCGTTCGGTGCGACCGGGCCGCTCATCGAGCAGCTGGCGCCGGCGATGCGCGAGCTCGAGCACATCGCAAGCCCTGCGCTGCAGGCGGACATCCGGCGCTGCATGCCGTGGGATGACGCCAGCCCGGCGGCATGACACAGGCCCAGAGCGCACCGCCCAAACCCGCAAGCGCTACGTGTCGCGCCTCGCCTTGGGCGAGCAACCGCGATGCTGCGGCCTTGGACCTTCGAGCGGGCACTCAGGCCATGCGTCGCTGGTTCGCTTCGATGGCCGCACGCAGGGTCTTCACCGTCGCAGGCCGAATCGCATGGCGCTTCGCGCTCGCGGTAAAGGTTTGGGCCACGGCCAATGCCCGGTCGATCGCAGCCTGTGCGAAAGCGGCACCAACGCCACCTTGCCGCGCAAGGTCCAGCACAGTGGCGCGCGTGATGTTGCGGCCTTCGCCACAGACGTCCATCTGATGCTCGCCACCCAGCCCTTCGCAGTACGTCAGGTCGTAGCACGGCGCGAGCCGCCAGACGCGGTCCCGCCCCATCCGGTAGGAGAGGTTCTTCGCATGGTCGTCGCGGTTGTTGAACACTACGTTGAACACGGCGCGCTCGAACGCCTTGTCCACTTCGACCTGGCTGCGGGTGATGAACCGCGTAGCACGCAGGAAGGTGAGGTAGTCCACCGAAGAGGGCAGGCGGAAGTTCGCATGCATGAGCCCCGCGAGGGTGTGCATCGGCACGCGCATCCCGTCTTCGACGTCGAAGCGCTCGATGCCGAAGCCCGCAAGCTTCTTGTCCAGGTCGAAGTAGCGGGTCGCTGGCATGTCGAGGCCGAACGCGCCGGCGAGTTCCGCATACAGCGCCTCGATGGCGCAGACCTCCTTGTGCTCGTCCTGGGCCTGGAACTTCACCAGCCATGCCGTGGAGCCCTCGAACGGGGTGGTGCTCATGAAACCGGTGGCCGGGTTGTAGTGCACCAGGACTTTGGGGCGCGCACCATGGGGCGAGCCACCCATCACAGCCAGGGCCCGCAGCGCGTCACTGTCCCTGTCCATGACGATGACCCGGGCCTGCTGGGCCCACTCCAGCAGCTGCACGTCCGCGGCCGGCAGGTCCATCTTCTGCGAAGGCTCGAAGGTCAGCGCCCCGAGCGCGCGGCCATTGATGAACGCCAGCCGGTCCAACGGTGACACGCTGGCGGGGTCGCGGCCATTCTTACGAAACAGCCGGTCCATCAACAGCAGCCCCCAGCCATCGGGCAGGGCATCCGCCACGAGCCCGGGCAGGCGCATCTGGTGGGCAGGGAAGTCGCCATAGGCCAGTGCGCGCAGGGCCAGATTCCGGGGCGACAGCTCCAATCCTTGATGCAGCGCTTCGGCGGAATACTCGAAGAGCAGGCGCTGACCATCAGCGGCCAGCGTGCCCAGCAGCCAACGCTCTCCCCAGCCTTCGTAATAGACGGAAATCTTCTGCATGGGTCAGGCCTTGGTGTTCGGCCCGCTGCCGGCACTGGCAGCGCCAGTGCCGCCGGCGCCACCCATGGCCCTGGGCTTGCGTGGCGCCCGCTGGCGCTGCGCGCGCTGGGCCTGCTCCATCTGAGCAATCGAGCGGACCTCCAGCACGAATGCGCGCTGTAGGTCCTGGGTCAGCCCTAGCGCCTGCACCACGCGAATCAACGAGGCCACGGTGCTCTGGCCCTTTTTCTCCAACGCCTTGACCGTGCCCGCAGACACGCCGGCCCGCAGCGCCAACTCCGGCTGCTGAAGCCCCTGTGCCAGACGGGCAGCCTTCAGTCGGCTGGCCAATTCCTGGGCGATTTCATCGGCGGTTGCAAAGCTGAAGTCCAGCATACTGTCTCTTGATATGCGAAACGATACTTAATAGACAGCATGATGACCGCTATGGCGCGAAAAGTCACCCGTGATTGAGTCTAAAGGGCAGCGATCTATCCGCTATAAGCAGATAGGCCCATTAACGGCAAGAAAGCTGACCCAATGCTCATGGCGCATCGTCTGCCTCGACGGGGCCGTCACCTTGGACACAGCAATGACCGGGTTGGCAGCAGGCCGCAGGTCCTTCGCGGCCGATTCGTCGCCCCGTGGAATGGACGCGCGAAGTCTCCGGCGTTGGTCCCTTGGTCAGGACCCCGGGGTCACGGTGTCGTTCGTTTCGCCATGCGCTGCGACTGTAGCCGCCGCCTGGCTTGGACTTGGTGCGCGTGGGCACCATCTCGCAACTCCTGTTGGAGGAGTCGCATCGCCCAGTCTGTTTTTACTGAAAACGTCTGAAGACTGGCGCGCCCGGCTGGGATCGAACCAGCGACCCTTGGCTTCGGAGGCCAATACTCTATCCACTGAGCTACGGGCGCCTAGCCAAAGAGTATACCCCGGCGGGCGGGCGGGCGCTGTCAACAGCAGGTCGGGCGGCTGATGGCGGTTCCGGGCGCTTCGTAGCGGACCGTTGAATCGCGGGAAAAGATCCCCTTATCGGATGATCGTGTCGGATAGCCCTTACGTAGGCTCCGCGTGTCCTGTCAACTCGGCCGGACACCGGGGCGCCCGCGGGGCAGGCGTGCCGGACGTTGCTCGTTGACCCGCCTGGACTCCAAATGACGCCTCGCTCCACATCACACGGCTCCACCGCATCGGTCCATCCGCACCCGAGCGGCGGCTTCTTCGCCATCCACGGGCTCTGGGCGCCGGGGGTGCGACTGTTCAGGCAGATCGGCTTCGCGACAAAATCGGGGATGATCACGGCCGCCTTCGCGATCCCGCTGGCCGTGCTGAGCTGGGGATTCTTCACCGGCAACGCCAAGAGCATCGCGTTCTCGGCGGCCGAGCGTGACGGCATCAGATACCTGCGCGCACTGATCCCCGAAGTCGAGGCGGCGCAATCAGCCCGCGCAGCCGCGATGCGCGGCGAACGTGTACCGGCGGTGGCCGGCACGACCCTCGCGGATGCGCAGAAGTCGCTCGGCGAGGCGCTGGGTACCGCGGCGCAGTGGAAGGCGGTCCAGGACGCGCGGTCCGCCCTTGCTGCACTGCCGGCCGAGGCGCCCGTCGAGCAGCGCTTCGGCACCCACGGCGCGCTGGTCGCCGCGCTGACCGACCTGCTGTCGCAGGCAGCGGACGGCTCGAACCTGACGCTCGATCCGGACGTCGATACCTATTACATGATGGATGCGGTCACGACCAAGGTGCCCGCGCTCTCCGAGTTGCTGTCGCAGCTGGCCGCGACCGCACATGCCGCCACTGTCGCCGGTACGGCGAACGATGCGCAGCGCCGACGCGCCGACCGCACGGCGACGGTGGGCGCGAGCGGCCTCGCCGCCCTTGAGTCGGCCATCGGCAAGGTGCTGGCGCAGCGCAAGGATCTCGCCCAGACCCTGCGGCTGGACACCGTCGCCGAAACGGTGCGGGCCGCCCTCGCGGCCGGCTCGCAGGCGGCCGACGCCGACGCGCTGCAGAGCGAGGGCGCGCGGATCGCCGGCCTGGCGGAGGCTGCGCTCGAGCAGCTGCACACCGCGCAGCTCGCGCAGCTCGAGACGCTCGACGCCGCGATCGTGGTGCGGATCGGCGGGCTCGAGCGCGAGCGCAACTGGACCGCCCTGCTGGTGGCCATGACGCTGATGCTGGCCGGCTATATGTTCCGCTCGTTTTTCTTGGCGACCCGGGGCGGCCTCCAGGAGGTCGGCTGGCACATCGACGCGATGGCCCGCGGCGACCTGACCCACCTCCCCCTGCCCTCGGGCCGCGACGAAGCGGCGATGCTGATGACCGCCCTGGCGACCACGCAGGCGTCGCTGTGCAGCATCGTCTCGCAGGTCCGCACCGGCGCCGACTCGATCGTGGGCGCAAGCACCGAGATCGCGGCGGGCTCGCACGACCTGTCGAGCCGCACCGAGCAGACCGCGGCCAGCCTCGAGCAGTCGGCCGCGTCGATGGAAGAGATCTCGACCACGGTCAAGGGCACGGCCGAGAACGCCCGCAAGGGCGCTGAGATCGCCGCGGGCAATGCCGCGGTCGCGCGCCGCGGCGGCAAGGTGATCGACGACGTGGTCCACACGATGGAGGACATCCAGAAGGCCTCGGCTCAGATCGCCAGCATCATCTCCGTGATCGACGGGATCGCCTTCCAGACCAACATCCTGGCGTTGAACGCGGCGGTCGAGGCAGCACGCGCCGGCGAACAGGGCCGCGGCTTCGCGGTCGTGGCCGGCGAGGTCAGGGCGCTGTCGCACCGCTCGGCCGAGGCGGCGCGCGAGATCAAGCGGCTGATCGACGCTACGGTCAAGAAAATCGGTGAAGGCGCGACCGTGGTGCGCGGTGCCGGCGATACGATGAAGCAGATCGTGGTCGGCGCCGAGGAGCTCGAGGCGTTGTCGACCGCGATCGCCGACGCGGCCAACCAGCAGGACGCCGGCGTCTCCCAGATCGGCAGCGCCATCCAGGAGCTCGACCGCGGCGCCCAGCAGAACGCGACCCTGGTCGAAGAGACCGCCACCTCCGCCGGTCAGCTCAGGGACCAGGCGAGCGCGCTCGCCGAGACGGTCGCGGTGTTCAAGCTGCCAACCGGCGTGTCCGGCGGATGAGGCGGGCTGCAGCCGGCCGGACGATCTGACTATAATCCGAGGTTTGTGGCGACGCAGCCGGATGACGGAATGAGCAGCGAACACGAGCCTTTCATCAAGACCCCCCGTCAACTGATCACGGTGGTGGCGCTGGCCCTCATCGTTCCGATCATCGTCATCGTGCTGCTGGCGTCGAACGTCGGCTCGGCCAAGCGGCCGGCCGCGGGCAGCGATGCGTTCAGCGTGCAGGCGGTCGAATCGCGGATCCGTCCGGTCGCCGGCTTCTCGCTCAAAGGGGCCGACGGTCCGAAGACGCTGCGGGCCGGCGAAGAGGTCTACAACGCCGCCTGCGGCGCCTGTCATGCGGCCGGTGTCGCAGGCGCCCCGAAGCCCGGCGACGTGGCCGCCTGGGGCCCCCGGATCAAGACCGGCTATGACGCGCTGCTCAACTCGGCGCTCAAGGGCAAGGGCGCGATGTCCGCCCAGGGCGGCGGCGAGTACGAGGACGCCGAGATCGGCCGCGCCGTGGTGTTCATGGCGAACAAGAGCGGCGCGAAGTTCGAGGAACCGAAGGCGGCAGCGGCAGCCCCGGCCGCCGCCGAGGCCGCGCCGGCAGCCCCCACGCCGATGCCGGTCGCCGCGGCGGCTGCAGCAGCCCCCGCAGTTGCCGTTGCCGCAGTAGCCGCCGCCGGCACCGCGAAGGCCGAGGCCCCCTCGGCCGACGCCGGCAAGAAGCTCTACGAAGCAGCCTGCCAGGCCTGCCACGCCGCCGGCGTCGCGGGCTCGCCGAAGTTGGGCGACAAGACCGCCTGGGCGCCTCGCCTGGCACTCGGCGTCGACGGCCTGACCGCAAGCGTGATCACCGGCAAGGGTGCGATGCCGGCCAAGGGCGGCTCGGCCGCAAGCGACGCCGAGATCAAGTCGGCGGTGCAGTACATGGTGGCGGCGGCGAAGTAAGGCGCCTGCGTGCACGGCTGAAAACGGCGCCTTCAGGCGCCGTTTTCATATCCCCAGGGGGTGTCATCAAGCATGGCCGATCAGCCTTCGAGGGCCGCCAGCAATCGGTCGGCCGACCCGCGCCATGTCATCGTCGCGGCGCGAGCGCGGCCGGCGGCGGCGGACCGTGCGGCAAACGCATCGTTGTCCAGCGCGTACCGCATCGCGTCGGCGATCGCGCCGACCGAAGTCGGATCGACATACAAGGCCGCATCTCCGCAGACCTCCGGCAACGAGGCCGCGTTCGATGCAACAACCGGACAGCCGAGCGACATCGCCTCCAGCGGCGGCAAGCCGAAGCCTTCGTAGAGCGAGGGAAAAACCAGCGCACGCGCATGCAGATAAAGCGCCTTGAGCGTAGCGTCATCTGCAGCGCCGATCCGAATGACGCCTGCCGGATCCGCGATCGGCTCGGGTTGCGTGAACACCGCGCTGTTGACACCACCGATCAACACAATCCGGGCGTCTCCGGCTCGCCCGAGTTGTACCCATGCCGCGAGCAGGCGCGACAGGTTCTTCGTCGGGTTCGCGCTCGCCACCGCAAGCAACACACGGTATCCCCGCAGCCCCAGACGGTCGATTGCAGCAGGATCCGCTTCCACACGCAGCAGGTGGTCGCCGCCGTTCGGCACGATCGTCCAGCGAGTAGGCGGCGTCCCGAGCGCAGCACAAAGCCGGTCGCGCGAGAACGCCGAGACCGTCAGCAGCCGTGCGCCGGATGCAGCGAGGTGGCGGAACGAACGGCGATACCAGGCGACAAACGGCCGGGTGTATGCCTGCGGGCAGTCGAACACCGCGCCGTCATGGAGCGTCGACACCGCGTGCCGAGAGCCGAACCATGGCGACGTGCCAGCGAGGTTCAACAGCCGCCCGCCGCGGGCCGCGGATGGCAGCGCGACCTGCTCCCAGGCGTGCGGGGGCCAGCCTGCAGAGCCGACCGTTCGAACGCGAATCCGCTGTAGGGCCGGCGGCTGGACCCCGTGGGGGCACAGCAGCGTCCACTCCGACGACGGTGGCAGCAGCGCATCAACCGCAGCGATCAATTCGCGCGCGTAGCGCTCCGTGCCGGTGACGCGGCGCGCCAGGAATTTGCCATTGATGAAACATCGCGACTGACGCTGATCCACGTGGCGGCTCCAATCGTCGGGCCACCCGTGCCGTACCGAGCTCAGGCAACCACGCTTCTTACAAGGAACCCAACCCCGTTGCTACACAGCAATGACCTGAGAGCGCCTTCGAATGCTGAAGAGGTGGATCGAGGAAGCGAGTAACTCCGTCGAAACCCTGACCGAACGGAGAGGGGTTCAGCCGCAGCCGATTGTAGCCGCAACGCTGTGGCCTTCGAGCAGACGCACCGCTGGCAACGTCGCCCGCGGCTGAGCCTCACGGACTTCCCGATGTCGACCGCCCCCCTCCTGCCCTTCAAGGCCAGCCGGCCGCACGCCCGAGTCGCAACCGCGGATGGGCGGCGACATCGGATCCTGCAGATCAGCAAATTCTTTCCGCCGGTGATGGGCGGTATAGAGACGGTGGCACTGGAGATCGCAGAAGGCCTGCACCGCGCCGGTACGGTCGCAGACGTGCTGTGCTCGCACCAGGAGGCGAGGACTGTCGACGAGCAGACCGCCTTCGGTTACACGGTCGTCAGGGCCGCGTCGCTGGGGCGCATGCTCTCGACGTCGATGGCGCCATCGATGGTGACGGCACTGAGGCGGCTGCACGCCCACCGCGACATTGTCCATCTGCATATGCCCGACCCGATGGCCGCACTCGCCGTGCTCGCGATCCGGCCGCCCGCGAGACTCGTCGTGCATTGGCACAGCGACGTGATCCGCCAGCGGATCGCCATGCACGCATACCGGCATCTGCAAGACTGGGTGCTGCGTCGCGCCGACGCGATCATCGCGACCAGCGACGCGTACGCCGAGTCGTCCGAAGCCTTGCGTCCGTTTCGACACAAGGTCGTGACGATCCCGATCGGCCTCAGCGCCGAGCGCTACAAGCCAGCAGCGGCCGACGTAGCGGCGATCCGGGCGGAATTTCCCGACAAGCGCATCGTGTACTCGCTCGGCCGCCTGGCGCACTACAAGGGCTTCGACGTGCTCGTGCGCGCCGCCACTTCGCTGCCCGAGAACTGCGTAGTGCTGATCGGTGGAACCGGCGATCTGCACGCCGACCTCGAACGGCAGATCATCAGCCACGGCTTGCGACACAAAGTGCACCTGCTCGGCCATATTCCGGACTCGCTGGTCGGTGCCTACTTTGCAGCGTGCGATGTCTTCTGCATGCCTTCGACCGTTCGCGCCGAGGCCTATGGAGTCGCCATCGTCGAGGCACTCATGGCCGGCAAACCGGTCGTCGCTACAGACATCACCGGATCCGGCGTCCCCTGGGTCAGCAAGCACCGCGAGACTGGGTTGAACGTACCGGTCGCCAATCCGGTTGCGCTCGCAGCCGCGCTGTGCACGTTGCTGGCCGATACCGGACTGCGGCGGCACTACGGCCAGGCGGCTTCGACCCGGTACCAGCGCGAGTTCAAGGCCGAGATCATGACGCAACGGATACTCGGGCTTTACGAGTTGCTGACACACGAGCCGGCAGTGGTCGAGGCGTTTCCGTTCGAGCCTACGCAGCCCGTGCCGCAATACGCGGATCTCACGGATGGGACGGCTGACGTCGTGCTTGAAGCAACGGCTTTCGTGCCGCCCGTCCGCCGGCAGGTTCCGGTCGAGTAGATCGACTCAGCTCGCGATCCGGCACAGCGTCGAGCCTTGCTAGCCTTAGTCCGAGCGTGGCGCTAAGAGGTCGAAGCGTCACACGGACAACGCACAGGCAGGACTCGCTTAATGGACATGTCGGACGCGCCTCTGATTCCGGAGACTGCAGTCGAGCGGATGAGGCGACCCTCGCGGGTCAGACGACTCCTGCGCCGATTCAACTGGCTGTTTTTCGCGTGCGTTTTTGCCCCGACAGCGATCGCCTGCGTGTACTTCGGCGAGATCGCGTCCGACGTCTACGTCTCCGAATCGCGCTTCTTGGTGCGCAACCCCCAGCGACCACAAATGTCTGGTCTCGGCGCGCTATTGCAGGGCGCAGCATTCTCGAGAGCACAAGACGATACGTATTCAGTGCACGATTTCATACGCAGTCGGGACGCGCTGCGCGAGATCGACGGCAAGCTGCGGTTTCGACAGGCTTACTCGGACACTAGCGTTGACTCGATCAACCGCTTCCCGGGCATCGACCCGGACGACAGCTTCGAGGCACTGCACCGGTACTACCAGAAACAGGTAGCCATCGATTACGACTCAGTCTCGTCGATCTCCATCCTGCGTGTACGCGCTTTCGCCGCCGAGGACTCCCAGCGCATCAACCAGATGCTGCTCGAGATGGGGGAACGGCTCGTCAACCACATGAACCTCAGGAGCCGCCGAGACTTGATCGAAGCGGCTGAAAGCGAGGTACGGCTCGCCGAAGCGAGGTCGCGGGATTCGGCCCAGGCGTTGTCTTCATTTCGCGCGGATCGCTCCGTCCTCGACCCGGAGCGGCAAGGCGCGTTGCAGTTGCAAGGCGTGGCGAAGCTTCGCGAAGAGCTGCTCGTCGCCGAAACGCAGTTCGACCAGGTTCAGAGTGTCTCGCCGGACAATCCGCAGATCG
The DNA here is from genome assembly GCA_044368415.1 of Burkholderiaceae bacterium. GTDB lineage: Bacteria > Pseudomonadota > Gammaproteobacteria > Burkholderiales > Burkholderiaceae_E > UBA4615. The sequence continues at coordinate 32,549 of JBIPLJ010000025.1, read as the reverse complement.
AATCGATGAAGCAGCGCGTGCAGTTGCTACGCAGGGCCATCAACGAGGAGAACGCCAAGGTCCTTGGCAAGAGCGGCAGCTTGGTGACGAAGTCACCCGCCTATGAGCGGCTGGTGTTGGAGAAGGGCTTCGCTGATCGACAGCTGGCGGCTGCGATGACGGCGCTCGACGCAGCACGGAACGAGGCCCAACGGAAGCAGCTGTACCTGGAAAGACTGGTGCAGCCCAATCTGCCGGACAAGGCAGTGGAACCTCGGCGTGTCAGGGGCGTGGCGACGACATTCGTACTGGGGCTGGTGGTCTGGGGCGTCTTGAGCCTAGTGGTGGCGGGCGTGCGCGAGCACACCGACGCATGAGCGCGCACCGAATGCAAACGCCCAGCTCGCTGTTGCGCTCGCTGCAGATCCAGCGGCGCGTGCTTTATGCACTGATGATGCGCGAAGTGATAACGCGGTTTGGCCGAGAAAACCTAGGCGTTCTGTGGCTTGTCGCCGAGCCGATGGCCTTCACGCTCGGGGTCGCGACGCTTTGGTCGCTCACCAAGGCGACACATGGCTCGGACCTTCCTATCGTCGCGTTCGCGATCACCGGGTACTCGTCTGTGCTGTTGTGGCGCAACACCGTGAATCGATGTATTGGGGGCATTCCCGCGAACGTCAATCTCCTCTACCACCGTAACGTACGGGTGATGGACGTCATGATCACTCGCATGTTGCTCGAGATGGTCGGCGCCACTGCGTCGTTCGTAACGCTGACAGTCGTCTTCTTCGCGATTGAGTGGGTCAAGCCCCCCAGCGACATCCTCACCGTGATCGCGGGCTGGGGGATGCTCGCATGGTTCGGCGGCGCGCTCGCACTATTCGTCGGCTCAGCGGCATCACTGAACGAACTCGTCGATCGGTTCTGGCACCCAGCGTCTTACCTCCTGTTCCCGCTATCGGGAGCGGCCTTCATGATCGACTGGGTGCCGCGACCGATGGCGGACGTGTTGCTGTGGCTACCGATGATCCACGCCGTTGAACTTCTGCGCGAGGGCTACTTCGGCGACACCGTTCGCACCCACCATGACATGGGTTACATGGCCATCTGCAACATCCTGCTGACCTTCGCTGGCTTGGTCACGATGAACGTCGCCGCACGGCGCGTGGGCGAGACGCGTTGATCCGGCTGGAGAAGGTCTGCAAAGACTACGGGGTTCGCCACGGTAGCCGGCGGGTCCTGGACAACGTCGACTTTTCACTCGGGCGCGGTCGCAACGTCGGCATCCTGGGCCGCAACGGCGCAGGCAAGAGCACGCTGATTCGTCTGCTGAGCGGCGCTGAAAGCCCTACCTCCGGTCGGATCCACCGCGGCATGCGGGTGTCCTGGCCTCTCGCCTTCACCGGCGCCTTCCAGACGCACCTCACGGGCATCGACAACCTGCGCTTCGTCTGCCGTGTCTACGGGGTCGACTGGAAGCCGCTGGTAGCGTTCGTCGAAGAATTCACCGAGCTCGGAATGTATCTGCGCGAGCCGGTCTCGAGTTACTCGACAGGAATGATGATGCGGCTGGCATTTGCACTGTCGATGGCCATTGAATTCGATTGCTTCCTCATCGACGAAGGGATGGCAGTGGGCGACGCCCGTTTTGGCCACAAATGCCACGTCGAGCTGTTCGAGAAGCGCAGCGATCGCGCGTTCATCCTGGTATCCCACGACCCCAACATCGTGAAGCTGTACTGCGAACGAGCCTGTGTACTCCACGGCGGGCAGCTCTACGAATTCCCCGATACCGAGGCCGCCTATGGCTTCTACGAATCGGTTCGCCCTCCAGTCGCAGTCTTGCAGTTCGACTGAGCGGGCGACTACGAGAAGTCGAAACGATGACCGTATTCTCACAGCACACGACTTCGACCGTTCCCGTCAGTCATGCCGGCGATGCCGGCCGTACGGCTCGAGGAACGGAGACCGAAGCCCCTCCGCTTCGAGGCGATGTGCTAACCACGGGGCATCAACCGCGCACCACGCTGGAAAGCGCACGATGGTATGCGGCCGGCGCTCGCTTCGAGGCGCCCGCGCTGCCGCCGACGGGCGCCCCGATCGGTCCCGCTGCCGTGGGGTCTTCGCAGTCAGGAGCCGGTCTCGCACCGATTCGGATCCTTGTCGAGATGCGTCCGGCGTTCGACGGACACGCCGGCATTCCGCAGGAAACCCGGCTGCTGTTCCGCGGCCTGTCGACGCGGGCGGGTACGACGGTGGAAGGACTGATCCAGAGCAGTAACCGTGTGCTTGCAAAGGGCCTGCCGACTGCCGATCTCTCTCGATGGCAACCGCATCAGATCATCGATCGACTTTCCAAACTGGTCGTTTCGATGCAGCCGAATCCCAATCCTAGCCGGACCGAGCAACGCTCGTACCGGTCACAGATCGTGCTTCAGCCCTTGATGATGCTGATCCGCACGCTGCTGGGATTGCGGACACGGCTGAGCTACTTCGAGGCGGCACCCTTCAAGGATTTCGTCTGGCGCGCGATGTTCGCCAAGACGCTTCCCGCCGACGACTTCGCGCTGGTGACCTCAGCTCGGTTTCGGGTCGCGCGCATGCCTTGGTCTGGGCTGCACCGTATCGGGTTGATGACGAGCGCGCTGGGCGCGTCTGTGTATCCACGATTCGACACCCCGGACATCGACGTTTTGGTCGCGGAGACACCCTTCCCCGGTCGCGTTTCCGGAGGCACGAAGCTCGTGGTTCGCTATCACGACGCGATCCCTCTGTTGATGCCGCACACGATCATCGATCGGGCCTACCACCGCGCGTCACACTTCCAGGCACTCAAGCGCAACCTCGCGGACGGCGCTTGGTTCGCATGTGTATCCGAGTCCACCCGACGCGACCTCGTGTCCATCTTTCCGTTCGCCGCAGAGCGCGCGGTGACGATCCCCAACATGGTGTCGCACCATTACTTCATTGAGAACTCATCGCCGGCCCGCGTCGTCGACATCCTCAATGCGCGCCGTACCACGGCGGTCGAGCATAAGGAAGGCCGGTCGCCATTGCCTAAGGCGGGCAGACCGTTGCCTGAGCGGGCGCCTCGTTACTTGTTGATGGTGTCTACAATCGAGCCACGTAAGAATCACCTGACGCTGCTGTCTGCTTGGGAGCAGCTGCGCGTACTCGTCGAACGAGACCTGCAGCTGGTGTTCGTCGGCAGTCTGGGCTGGGACCACAGCGCGATCCTATCCAAGCTGAAGCCCTGGCTCAAGCGCGGCGGGCTGCACTTGCTGGAGGACGTGCCGGCGGCCGAACTGCGGGTGCTGTACCGCCATGCTGAGGTGACGGTCTGCCCAAGCTACGCAGAGGGCTTCGACTTTTCAGGCGTCGAAGCGATGCGGTGCGGAGGCGTGGTGGCGTCCTCGGACATTCCGGTCCATCGCGAGGTCTACGGCGAGGCATCCGAGTATTTCGATCCGTATTCAGCGGACGACCTGGGGCGGGTGGTCGGACAACTGCTCGTGCCGTCCAACCAACCGCGACGTACCGAGCTGGCCCGCTTCGGCGCCGAAGTATCCGCGCAGTACCTGCCCGAGCGGATCCTGCCTAAATGGCAGGCATTCCTCGAGCGGGTCGTATGCTGACATGAGGCTGCTGGCAAGGTTGAAACGGCGAATCGCCGCGGAGCGTACGCCCACCGGCGAGCCGCCACTGGAGCGGATTCGGCGGACTGGTTTCTTCGACGCGGAGGACATTCCGCTCGTCCACGACGCGTTCTTCAGCGGCGTCGGTCCTGTCGCGGGCGGACCCTGGGATGCGTTGCGCGACGCGCACATGCGGCTGCCGGATTGGTTCGAACCTGGCTTGGCCCCATACAGCGATGCCTACGCCGCGCAGCAGCACCGGCTCTGGCGCCTCGTCGCGGGCGTGGATCGCCCCTATGAGGTGGAGACCGACGAAAAGGAAGCCGACTGGGGCTCCGTCGATGCGGTTCGATCACCAGGCTTCTACGTACGCCGCGATCCGATGGCAGTAAGTGCCGCTTCGGATCACGTGATCGCCACCGGCATGATGCTCAAGCACTGCGGGCTCAGACCTGGCGACTGGGCGCTCGAGTACGGCGCCGGCTTCGGCCAGACCGCACTCGCGCTCGCGCGACTGGGTGTCAACGTCGACACCGTTGACGTCTCCGAGCGCTTTTGCGGATGGGTGCGCGAGCAGGCACAGTTCTTCCGCGCACCGCTGACCTCCTTCCAGGGCCAGTTCGGCCACACCCCACGCCCCGGGCATACCTATCAGGTGGTTTGGTTCTACGAGAGCTTTCACCACTGCCTCGACTTCGCCCGGGTGGTCCGTGAGCTGCCCTCGCTGCTGGCGCCGGGCGGGCGGGTCATCCTGTCGGGCGAGCCTATCGTCGAGCGCGAGTACGCCGCCGTGCCGTACCCCTGGGGGCTAAGGCTCCACAGCGAAGTGGTCGCGGTGGTCCGTCGGCAGCGATGGTTCGAGCTCGGGTTCAGCGAGGACTTTCTGTTCGAGCTGTTCGTCGCTGCCGGATTTTCGATGCAGCGGATCGACTGCGAGCCATCACTCTTCGGTCGGATGTTCGTGTGCGGCTACGCGCAAGGACCGTTTCGTCCGGGCCTTGACTGGATGCCCCCCCTGCTCGCCCAGGCGTGGGGCGATCGACATGGAGAAGGCCGCTGGACTCGAGAGACGTCGAGTTGGCCGCTTCCGTGCTCGACAGGCGAACAGTCAGTGACAGTCGACCTTGAAAACCCGCTTCCGATGGTGCGGCAGATCGAGCTCATCGCTGGCGGGTCGCCGCTGCGCGTGAAGCTGCCGCCCCGAACACGCCGATCCGTGAACGTGCGTACATCGCCACAAGCACGTTGTATCGTCGTGCGCACGGTTCGCTCGGGCGCGAGCCGGCTGCTGCTGGGTGGGCTCACTCGAGGCGTCGTCGTCCACGCGATCGGTCCAGGGACGGCGCAAGTGCAGCGGACCGATGTGCAGGGGTAAGCGCCCCATTCAAGCTGGCAAGCCCTGAACTTCATTCAGACCGCTCCGACACTCGATGGCCGCCGCCAGCCAGCCCACTCGCTTGGGGTCTGATGGGGGCCAGACGCGCCATGGCGCAGGACCTCGCTACAATCAGGTCGCTGTGTTCGATCGCTTGCCGAGCTTGCTCGATTGGCGCCATCACACGGTTGCCTAAGGCGCCAAGCCGATTTGACCTAAGAGGTCTCGTCGGCTCGAAATTAGAAGGCCAATCGGGAGTCCTGCAGTGGCTCATCCGCAGCGCGGTAGCTGAGTCGCTTGGGCCTCCCTGCGACCCCGGCGTCTCAAGCGCACTCCGAGTGGAACTCGCTCAGCCGGGGTCACCTATTGGCAGTGACGGACTTTGGGGGTTACGCGGCAACGGGCGAGTCGAGCGACTGCATTCGGCGTTTGGCAGTGTGGAAACGACTCATGAAGACGTCGTCGGCGTTGTTTACGATGGTCTGGATCGCCAGCGCAAACTCGAGCGAGGACCGATTCCAATCAGGCCAAAGAGCGGCGGTGTCCAGCCCGCCGATCTTCAAGGCATCCAACTTGGAGCGATCACGGAACAGCGACTCGAGCGCGCGCTTCACCTCGCCCCGGTCCGACGAGTCGTCAATCAACCGGCAGTTGTAGCCGTCCACCATGTACTCCTCGCACCCGGTGACCCGGGTGGTAATGGCCGTACCGCCGCAATGGAACATTTCAAGCGGGGGACCGAACATGCCCTCCACCAGACTTAGCTTGAATACCACATCACAGGCGCGCATGACCTGCCCGACCTGTTCGATCGGCAGACGGGAGAAGATGCGATCAACTCCAGAACACGACGCGTCCGGTGTAGACGTCAGCAGCCAGACCTCGATCTCGTCCCGATAGGCCTGCAGATACTCGATCGCCAGTTCTGTCTGCTTGAAATCCACGCCGAGCGGCCCCTCGACCAGGACCCTCAACTTCGATCGGAGCCGCTGCCCAGAGACGACCGGCCCGATCGGATTGAAGGCTGCCTTGTTGACTCCGTTCTTGACGAGAAACGACGGGCAACGGTGCCGGAACGCAAGGTAGGACTGGATCCAAGAGCTGATCGTAATCGTCGGTACGCCGAAGCCGTAGGTCATGTCTACGACCGGCGAGTACTCGGGACTCGAGCGGGCGTAGAAGCGCGACTCGATTGATTGGACGAAATACGCGTATGAAGCCGCCTTGACCTTGTCCAGTTCATAGAACGTCCGCCACCAAGTCGCAATGGCGAGGTCGAAATGTTCCGTTGCGGCGAGGTCGCCGCTGTCAACGATCCGGACCGTGTTCAGTAACGGATGCCAAGGCTTGAGTTCTTGCCGAAAGAACCGAATTATCGTGACCTTAGCGCCTGCATTGACCAGGAATCGGCAATGCTCGAGGATCACGTTTGTTCCTCCCGAGATGTCCAGGGACCAAACAAGAAAAGCTATCTTCATGCCCTTCAGATTGGTCATTGCGCGATCGGAGGTCGTGCAGAAGCTCGCGTAAGGTGCTTGGAACAGGGAATGAAGGCTCATGTCGTCGTTCTGGGAATCGATCATTTTTTTTCTCCAAGCAGGGTTTCAAACCAATGGACAGCAGGCCAGTTGCGGTAGCCGTCCTTCCATCGGCTATGCGTGGCTTGGGCTTCGATCAAGTACCGCAGGTTGGTATTCGAGACCTGATTGATCGGCGGAAGCGATTTCTTGTACGGGTTCTCTCCCGATCCAAACGTGTCGTCGTGCAGCGACGAGAACCAGAGTTCCGAAATGCCCGGATGGGGCTCCCGGTAGTAGCACTCGAGCCGCTCCGACAACCCTCGCCGGATGCTGTGCCGATTCATTCCGTAGCGGACATACTCAGCGACTACGGTCGGTGCCGCGCGAAGGACCTCGTCCTGGAAGGCGCCAATGTTGCGGTCAGCCTCGGCAGTGCAGTCGCTTTCGTCGAGTCGAACCACAACGCAGTCAGCCCCCTGGCCGTTCGCATAGCCGACCGCTGACCCAACGTTCGGGGTCCAGGTTCGTTCAATCGCGGCGGGTGGATCGACGTGCGCGAACGGGTCGCCCCGGTTTCCATCGAAAGCGATGCCGATCTTTTCGGCGTTTGCCGACTGCTCCAAATGGAAGGGGAACAGCCCAAGGTAGACGCCGATGGAACGGACGTCCGGAAGGATGAACGCCAGCATGTCTTGCATCGTCCCCCGCCAGCCAATGTCGCAAAACAGCATTTGCGATCCGCGTGACACGGAGACCCGCTGCTCGTTGAGATACCGGGACAACAACGCGTGCTGCTGAGCAGCATATCCTCGGCACAGCTGTAGAGTCTGCGGCGAAAGCAACTTGTCAGGGGTGCCGCCTTTCGCGAAGTCGGCGACGGTGGTGAACGAGAGGCGCTGCCTTTCGGCCGCGTCGATGCGGCCGAGTTCCTCGGTGGGCAGCAGCGCACCCAACAGGGTCGTGACCGACGCTGTCGGATATTGACTGGCGAAAATAGCGATTGCCGCCGCTTCGTTCGCAGCGAATGTTGGGGCGAAGAGCGACCTCCGACTCGTCTTGAGATGGATGCCGCCGATGTGCCGCAGGTCGGGACCCAGCGACGACCGAATGGCCGCGTGGATCCGCTCGAGAAATACCCCTTCTCGGCTGAGATACACGACCTGTGACAGGCCACGGGCTGCCGCCTCTTCCAGGGCGGCGAGCACGAGGAGCACAGGGATCATCGCAAACTCCTGGCCCGCCTGGGTCACCAGTGGACGGGCGATCTCGCCGTGGCGTCCGTCAGGCCGGAATTGAACGGGATTCACCGTGGCCCGGCGCGCAGACTCGTCAAAAGCGGCGAAGGCAGCCATCTCGTAAGTGTCGTCGCTTACGGACGAAGGCTCCGGCAGCTCGAATTGCTTGGCTCCCTGCGAGCACCGGAAGTGGATCGAGGAGATCCCCGTTGCGTACGCCGAGCGAACGTCCGACTGTTCCGAATCACCTATATGCAACCATTCTGAGCGATCGTTAACCGACAGCGCCTGCGCCACCTTGTCGAAGAGCTTGCCTTGCACGAGCTTGGATGCGCCCTCCTCACATGAGCTGAACACTTTCAGCATTTCGAGGGTCGTCGCCGACACTCCGTGCCCTTGAAGGATCCCACGCAGAAACGCGGCGGGGTGATAGAAGTCCGATACGATCGCCACCTGTGCGCCCGCGTTCAGCCGCTCCTCCATCAGCTGAAGCAGGCTTCGGTTGAGAACAACGTGCGCCCCCTCGAAGTGCTGCTCGGCGAGTAGCAGCTTGTCGATTAGCAGTTCGATTGCCTTATCAGTGGCGTTGGGTGCGTCGAACGGCGCGAGTCTGCGCAGTTGACGTGCCATAACCGTCCGAAAGTCATACTCAATGCCCTCGGCGAAAAGCCCGGCTTCGATTGCGATGCGCTGACGATACAACGCATCCGGAGAAGGGACGCCTGGCTTTACGCTGTTCGAGGCGACGACACCTGGCCGGCTTTGCCTGAATCCAGCGCCTCTCACCTCGCCTCGACCCGTCGACGGAGTTTCTCGTCGGGCCTGAGCGAGAAGCGTATGCAGTTGCTTAGCCGTGTGGAGCTTTCCGGCCCAGTGAGGGGACGTCCGCAGCATGAGGGTGTCCCAGAAATCTACGGTCAGTACGCTCAGCGCGGCCGCCCCCAGTGTCTGCATAGAGACGTTCGCAACGGCATCGTAGCGACAGTCCGCCCTACGGAGTACATAGGTTGTTTCCGAAGTCGGATTCTCCGCTTCCGTTAACCGCTCACTGCAGTACCGCGATAAACGAGCGCGAACCGCCTTGCGATGCGCCTTGGACACGTAACGTCCTTCGCGGAACCCATGCGCGAACAGATGTACAAGCGGAAGGACGCGTCCATCTCGCACATCGCCGTTTTCTTCCAGATACGCCGACCAACTGAGCAGATCGCTCGTTTCGGACCTACTGCAACCGAAGGTCAGATAGTGAGAGTACGGGTTGGTGAAGTGATAATTGATCGAAGGGTTCTCGCTGACGTAGCGGCGGACCGAGAAAGTCCCCACGGGGTCGCCGCAACGATACGGGTCCGTCTGCACCATGAAGTCGTGGAAGGGATTACGGTCGATGCGCCCTGGCTTGCTGTCGCGATAGATCCGGTTCGAGAACAACGGTGACGGATCGACCCGGTCCAGCACGTTGAAGGCGATCGAGTACCTGAGTAGCTCGAGCGGCGACAATCCCGCGACCTCCGGGCTTTCCCGACCTAAGTGCTCGCGCACGAAGTCCAAGTCGAGGAACGGGTGGAAGGGCCGGCCTTCGTCCGCCCCGAACTTCAGGAAATGGACGAACGGGTCGATGCTCGAGGAGGCGACGTCGGGGTTGCGGGACAAGTAGTAGCCAGGATCGAAGTACGGACCCGGTGCCCGAACGCCCCGTTCCATTTTCGAGAACGTTGCGGCGTAGTCGACGATCGCTGGAAGACCTCCGGACAACCCGCCGTATCGGTTGCGGTAGAACGACGCGTCCAGCAGCGGGTGAGGATCAGCGTCGCCATCGCGATCGCGATCGCTCAAGTAGTGTTCAAGCGGCGACAGGGAATCGAGCTCGTTGGGGGGCAACTGGCTCGCGTAGTATCGACTGTCGAATAGGCAGGATAGTTCGAAACCCTCTTGCCAGCTTCGACGGTACTCCGATAGCATCGAAGTAACCGCTTCGCTGGAATCCAGCTGACGCAGGCCATTCAGCGAGTCAAAGTAGAGTAGGGAACCGATCATCTCGATCAATTTCATGGCATTTCTTTTTTTAAACTTCGGTAGGGGCCAGCTAGTACAACGGGCGAGCCACGTACATCAACGCACCGAGCTCGCCAGCGTGGTCGATCAGGTCGGTATCGACGTGTGTCAGTCCAGCCTCCTGAAAGACATAGATCACTTTCCCTAGCTCGTAGGAAAACATCGGCATAAAGGGATCGGCATCGACATCCGGCGGCGACTCGAGACAGTCGTCGCGCCTCTTCAACCCGGCGAGCACTCTCGCTTTGGCCGCTGACGCAAGCTGCCGTATCGTAAGGCTCCGAATCGGCGGATCGGGCGGTATAGGAGAGACCGGTACACCGAAGTCATGCGGGCCGTAGCTGCGACCGTAGGTCACGTGGATGGCTGCGCACCCGCCCGGCGCGATTTTCGAGAGCAATCGGCGGAGCGTTTCCAGTCCACGCTCGGGCGGAATATGCTGGAAGACAATGTACGAATGGACGAAGTCGAACTGTCCGTCTACCGAGTGCAGCGTATCGTCAACAAGTCGCAACTCGACGTTCCCCACGCCGAACGCATCGCAGTTCGCCTTTGCTTCGGCGAGCATAGTTTTGGATACGTCGACGCCGACGACCCGCTTCGAAACCTTCGAGAACGGCACTACTAGCCGTCCGACGCCGCATCCGAAGTCTAGGACCGAGCTCGGGGAAAAGGGACGCCCCAACGTACGCGACGCCCTGCTTAGAACGTGGTCGACGTGCAATTCTCCAGTCCGAAAGAACGATTGACGGTTTTCGTACGAGAGGTTTTCCCGCCGATAGTCGTTCGCGGTGAGCACGCCAAAGTACGGATCGACCGTAGCCCATTTCTCCCATTCAGCGTCTAAGTCGATGGCCAGTGCAGTTTGCATGTGTGGTTCGAGCTCTGATGGCGTGAAGCAGATGTCTGTAGATTGATTAGCGCAAAACGTAGGTGGCATCACCGATTGAACAGCGCTCGCCACCTGCCCGTGCGCGAGTGCGCCGAGTGCTCGGGCTTGAGCGCCTCGAGCTCTGGAATGTTTTTCGCGAGCGCACGAGCCTCGATCGACTCGTACAATGCGTACAGGACATCGTCCCGGGTTCCACCAGCACCGAGCTTGCGCGTGTAGGTGCGCAGGCCCGCCTCGTCCGGCTCTCGCCCGAGCACGAACCGGTAAGCGGCCGCAACGAAAGGCACCCCCTCTAGAGTCTGCAGGGCACCGAAGCCCGCAGTCGGCGCGAAGGCGATAATCTGCTCGGACGATGCGACCTCGGTTTCACCGGAGCTTGGCGTCCTATCTTTCTTTTCACGCAGGAGATGGAGCTGCGCGAGCAATGCCGGAGCGGTCTTGATTTGCCCTTCCGGCGAATGCGCAAGCGACTCCAGAATCTCGAGCTTCTGGCCAGAGTGGCCTAGTTGTTTGCTGTAAGTGTTCAGACCGTGCGCGTCCGGGAACCGCCTTAGCAAGGTCGTGTACGCAGCCTCGAGAAACAGTTCGTCGTCGAGCGCGAGCAGCGCCTCGATTGCCAACGGCTCCGGCACGATCGGTCCTGCGTCTCCCGGAGCGATGGGTCCAACGGCGGATGACTCACGCAAGGCTCGCAGGGCGTCCGACGCCTGGATCCGTGCCTTCAGCCGAGTAAAGAGACGGCGATCGGAGACCACCGCATCAATCAGGGTGACTAACCCCCTAGCCCAATCGGACCAGCGGGCGGGATTACCAGCTCCCACGCGGCTCTCGTTGGCGCGGAGTGCCCGGTCCAGCGCTGAAACGAGATCGGCGTCCGTATCGAAGAGTTCAACACCCTCTACGTCAGCAAAGCCTCCAAGTATCTCGAGGGTCGGCGGAATCCTGCGTGCGACGAGCGGCTTGCGGTTCGCGAGCGCGTGCATCAAGCCCATGCCGAACCCTTCCATGTAGGACGGCAGGACAATCACCGATGCGCTTCGATAGAGCAATCTCATCTTGTCGCGGTCGATTGCGCCGGACCGGAATATGGATACGTTGCCTTCCTGCCGGGTCTCGTCGGCGATGGCGACGAAGTCGAGTTGCGGAAAAGCGCGACGCATTGTTTCCAATGCCCGTCGGGTCCCCTTATGCGGGAAATGGTTTCCGAGGACGAGAACGTGCGAGCGGGCCTTGTTAGTGGGCTCATCGAGTTCCATGTACTCGCAGACGTCGGTCGACAGGAGCTGCGTTCTCGTAACGACGTGTTCTGCGACAGCGTGTCGCGCCCGGAACGTCGTCTCCGAAAACCGACTGTTGTAGATAATGCCGCTGGCGTGCGCTCCGACGTGGTCCCACAACGGCGCGACATCGCTGCTGACGGAGATCGGACCGCAGTCCTCGGCGATGGTGTCAAGCATGACGTATACGCAGGCAGGCGCGAGGGACTCGTGTTGCACGATCTGATCGGCGGAGAACGGCTGGCCGATCCGGATTGCTACAGCGTGAAGGCCCGGCGCGGCAGGATCCGCCCGGCGCAGCCCGTCGATTCGATCGAGCCCGTGAAACCGGAAGGACTCGACGCTCGCCACGCCCGTGAGGCTGTATTTGTGACGCCACAGACTTGCGAACGCCTTGAGCACAGCGACGGTGTGCTCGTTCGTGCCGTTGTGATGTTCACCCAATCCAGTAAGGTCGAACGCGACGCGCAGTCGTCCGTGGTCGTCGGGCAGCAGGCCCGCCATCAGGCGCTCGCTACGGAAGTGGGCAGAGCGTTCGTAGCGTCGGACCAGCGGCAGGAACTCTGGATGACGGTTCGCAATCAGGTCGTTGTTGGACTGCCTGTGGCGGTCGAGGTCATCAATATCAGCGAGCTTGAACGACGCGCTGCCAGCGTGGTATGCAAACGCAGTATTGACAACGATCGCGCGCTTACCGACTTTTCCTGCGCGCATGACAAGATCGTTTTCCTCTTCGTAGCCTTTGCCGAATTCCTCAGCGAACAGCCCGTGGTCAATCAGCACATCGTGGCGGATGTACATGTAGAAGCCGACAGCAGTCGGCGTGAAGTGCCAGGCGGGCATCGACGCAGACAGCATCCGCCACCGGTCGAGGGAGACACTCGGATCGACCACGCTGCCACCAAAATGGTGGGGCAGGGAGCAGAGCGCAGCGTTGTTGGATCGGGGACTCGCGAATGCTATCTGCGGATCGGCCCTGACGGCCGACAACAAGTTTTTGAGCGTCCCTGGAAAGGTTTGAGTGTCGGAGTTGACGAGCAGCACATCTCGCCGATCCTTTCTGGAAAGCATTAGGCCGCGGTTGACCGCACGCACAAATCCTTGGTTTGTCTCGTTCGTGAGAACCGTTATGCGCGCTACGCCGAGCCAGGGCTCGTCGAGCAATCGGGTGACCTCTGTGTCCTCTGGACTATCGTTTATTAATACGAGCCTTGGCCTTAGTTCGGCGATCTCGTCCAAGTTCTCGACGATCGAAACGAGGCATTCCCGCGTCATTGCCGCGTTCCGATAGATGGGAACCAAGATGTCCAGCGGCGTCGATACCGTCAATCCCTCCACCACGCCCTCCTGCTTGCCGTCTTCGCTCATCGCAGCACCTGCACCGTGTTCAGAATCGGATAAGTGACCGTGAACACCAGATTCAGGAACTTCTGCAGTTCCACCGCCGGCGCATTACTCACGTACAACACGTCCTTGTCCTGCATTCGAAAGCTCTGCATCAGGAAGAAGCTCTCGGCGTTTGCAAGGTTGATGCGGTAGACCACGGGCACGCGGCCTTCGGGGGTCGCTGCAACGGGCTGTCGGGGCCATTCGAGGGCATCGACGGGTTCGAAGCGGAACACGAACACGCCGCGCGGATCGGAGCGTGCGTCGTTCATGCCGCCAGCGCGCGCCAGCGCCTGCGCAAGCGTGATGCCCTGGGCTTCGAACGGAATCTCCTCGTTCTTGCCGGTGGCGCCCAGCGCGGTGAACGCAAGCGGCTGGTGGACGGCGGTGACAACGTCGCCCGCACGCAGCTGGACGTTTTGTTTCGGATCGCGGATGACGGCATCGAGCGGCATGCTTGCGAATTCGCTGCCGCGGGTGAGCTGTAATGTCATTCTGCTGACCGGCTGCCGTACGCCACCGGCCGCGGCGAGCGCGTCGAGCACACGTTCGCCTACCGGGGTGAGCGGGAAGCGCACACTGTTGGCCACCTCGCCCACGACCGTGACGGTGGAGGACGCGTAGCGGGTGATCCGCACGATCGCGTCGGGCTGATTGGCCTTGCCTTTGAGCCGGCGAATGATTTCGGTCTGGATGTCCTGCGGGGTGCGACCGATGGCCTGGATACTGCCGGCGAAGGGCACACGGATGTTGCCGTCTCGGTCGACGATCTGGTCGGGTAGGACCGTGGAGCGCACGGTGGATGGCATCCGCGGATCGACGGGGCCGACACCGAACAGTGTCGCGGGCGGCGCCTCCCACAGCGAGACGTCGAGGACATCACCGACGCCGATAACGGTACCTGTGTTGGTGGGCTTCAAACCCTCCCATGAATCCGCGAACGTGCCCTGCTTGTTGCGTGCCAACAGTGCCCGTGTAATGTCCGCGTTCACGTGGACGATCTGGACTGCCGCAGCGGCGGGCGTCTTGAGTGACTCGGCAAGCTCGTCGGTATGCGGACCGGAGCGCGGCATCTGCGAACATCCGGCGAGCAGTAGGCCCACGCAGGTAGCGAGCCGCGTCAAGAGACGCGCGGCAGGCGTCAGGCCGAACCGGACCATCGACTTGGACTCCCGGTGCAAGGGTGCGTCCAACCGGCCGTCAAGGTGCGGATCAGCATCGAATGCCAGATGACGGGTCATCATCACAGGCTGGGTTGCGCTCGGCACGTTCTTCCTTTTTTGGCTGGATCGCACATGGGTCGCCGTGGGCTCGCCGGTGCATCAGACCTAAGGAGACATCTGCGTCTTACGGGTCGCGAGACGGCGGGGAACGAGCGGCGACTCTCAGGGGTCGCACGGCGTCGGTTGTGGTTTTGCGCTGACAGATCCGTGGGGTGGATCTGTAACCGGCCGGCGGCCGGCCGAGGAGCCGAATCAGTCTGCGACGGGTGCGTGCACCGTACGCCCGGCCCACAGCAGTACCCTGTACGCGAGGGCGTACGTCAGCACGAAGAGCGTGAAAATCAGCAGTTGGGCGTTGGTGTCGTCGTAGTGCACGGCACCCGCGGTGGCCGCGGCGCCGTGCAGCAGCCACAGTGCGGGGCTTGCGTAGCCATTGGGGCCGTCTAGTGCCCGTGCGCTGCGCGCATCGGTCGGCGCCCCGCCCGTGCCGGACTCCCGGCGGCCGCCAGCGGCGCCAGCGCCTTTCAGGCGCGCGCGCAGAAGATGGTGCAGGTGGCCGCGGTCCGCCTCGAGTGAGGACTGCCCGATGCGCACGCGCCGCCAGATGCTGTAGAGGGTCTCCCAGACGGGCAGCGCGGCCGCGGTCAGACCGAACCATGGGCTCACGCTCGGGTGCCGAATCACCAGCAGCAGCAACAGCGCGGCGCACAGGAAACCGATCGCATAAGCGCCGCCGTCGCCCGAGAACATCACGGCCCTGGGCCAGTTGAACGGCATCCAACCGAGGAGGGCGACGGCGAGCAACCCCGCCGTCGACCAGACGGCGCGGTCACCGACCGCATGGGCGACCGTGAAGATGGCGGCGAGCGTGAGGAGCGCGATGCCCCCGAGCATGCCGTCGAGGCCATCGACGAGGTTGAACGCGTTCGCCGCGCCGACACAGGCGAACGCGGTGAACAGCACGGCGATCGGTGTGACCGCCAGCAGCGCGTCGAGCGGCGGAACATCGGTGCGCTGCAACACCAGCACGCCAGAGCCGCTCACGCACAACGCGGCCGCGAACATCCAATACAGGCGCTGACGAGGTCCGACACGCCGGGTCAGATCTTCGGCGATGCCGCAACCTGCGATGGGCAGGAGCGCAGCAACGACGGCCAGCACGGCACGGTCGGGGGCTTCGCCCTGTACAGCCAACAGATGCGCGAGGCCGCAGAGGAAACCGCAGAGGATGGCGACACCGCCCATCCTGGGTAGGTCGACCGGGTGATCGTGGTGCGGCGAAGGGGTCGTTACGTCGTGGCTAAACCGTAAACGCAGATGCGGAAGCCGGAGGATGACGAGGGTGATGACCAACGCAACAGTGCCCGCGACCGCGGCGCTCGGCGCGATGTCTGCGAAGGCAGTTGACAGCGAAAGACCGTACATCGCTCGGCCGGTATCCAAAGTGGGCTCAGCCGGGCGATGTCGGAAGTCGCCAGCTCAAGCGTCAGTCTTGCCCGCTCGCAACGCCCGAACCGCCCGGCGCCCCCGGTCGGACACCGCGGCCGGACAAGTGGCGCTCGAAACGAGACGCGCACGCCACGCTCCGGAGAAAGTTGGACAGGCGGGGGATGCCGGAGCGGCCCGAGACATCCAGGGACTGGGAGTCAGCCGGGCGTCCGGGACGCGTCGCCACGCGGGGGTCCGCGAGCGCTTGGGGCGCGGACCGCAGGGGCGCGGACCGCAGGCGGCTCGGGCACCGTGTCCGCCTCTCAGCAGGCACCGCCGGGGGTCGGGGTGGTCGGGGTGGTCGGGGTGGTCGGGGTGGTCGGGGTGGTCGGGGTGGCCGGGGTGGCCGGTGGGAGCGGTGGAAGCGGTGTGACGGGGGCGGGTACCGGCGCACTGCGCAGCCCTGTACCGGTGTCACTTCGGGGGTCGGCGACCGTGGCGCCGCAGACGAGCCCGAGCGACTGCACAGACGTTGCGAACAGGCCATACACGCCCGTGGATGCCTTGCCGTCTGCACACGCGACGGGCGGATGTTCGACGCCGCCGACGCCGCCGGCCCGCTCGAGCAGGGTGGAGGCTCCAGAGACGGTCCGGGCACCGCCGAGCGGCGCGCAACGCAGGCGCAAGCCATCGAGCGAGGCGTCGGCCCGAGCCTCGAACCCGCTGACTGCCTGGCCCATCGCGCACACCCGCTCGAACACGGGCCCCTCGCCGGTGCCGGCGGGGACGCCGCGCGCCTGCGGAGCGCCGGCCCAGCGGCCGAGTGCGTCGGGGCGCGCGCACAGCGGCTGGACACGGCCGACGACCTGACCCCCGGCAGTCTCCTGCGTGTTGCCGCGAACGCCGACCATCACTTCGCCGGTCTCGCAGGTCGCCGCGAAGCGGGTGCCCTGCGCGCGGATCACGCCGCCGATCGAAGGGGTCCAGCCAGTGCTGAGCTCTTGGGTAGCGGCTACGTTCACGCGCAGGATCGACGCGACTGACGGCACCCCGCGGTCGTCGATCGCGAACACCATCCAGAAGCCCGGCGGCAGCTCGCCGGCGTTACTCGGCAAATTGCCCACGAGACGGTTGCCGGCGGTGGTGAAGGGCAGTTCCACGAAGCGCTGGTCGACGTTCAGCGAGTGGGTGACGGAACCGGTCTTCACAAGGGTCAGACGCCTGATGGGGCGCGGGCTGTCGACGGTGACTGACAGCGGCTGGCCGGGATCGAGCACGGTGGGCGCTGCGGTGATCGTCGGCCGAGCTGCCCAGCGGCCGCCCGCCTCGAAAAGGTAAGGAGGAAAGTACAGCTCGGCATTGGTGTTGGTCAGCGGCCCGGGTGCGCCGCCACCTCCCACCAGCACGGAGGCGTCGGGCAGAAGCAGGCCGACCGAGTGATAGAGGCGCGGCACCTGGCCGCTGGCACCGACGGTCCATTCACCGCTGACGGGCGACCAGATCTCAGCCTGATTGGTGACCTGCTGGAGCGTGTTCTCGAGGCCGCTGCCGCCGGTGGCAAGCACGGTTCCGTCGGGCAGCACGGTCAGGTTCGCGTACTCGCGGACCGCCGACAGCGGTGCGGTGGGGCGGATGACAGGCAGGGGGCCGTCGAACTCGACGGTGACGGCGGCAACAGACCGTCCACCGGCCACCAGCAGCCTGCCAGGCGCATACGACGCAACGCTCGAGGTGGCGCCGACGGGTTGGACATCGATCTGGCCGACCGGGGACAAGCGCCCCTCGCCAGCGGGGTCGAGGAAGTAGGCGCCGCCGTCGACCTCGAAGCCGAACACACGGCCGTCCCCGGCGGTGAACGCCCGCGGATACCAGGTGTTGAACGGCGTGGTGTCGACGTTCGAGAGCAGCCGGAAGCCGCCATCTGCGCGCCTGACTTCGGCACGCTCGGGCGCGGCGGGCAGGTCGGCGTTGCCCTTGCCACCTACGAGCAGCACCTCTCCGTTGCCGAGCATCGTCGGCGTGCCGTACCAGCGCGGGCGGAACATCTTCGCACCCTGCGAGAGCTGATTGGTCGCCGGGTCGAATACCGAGGTTTCGGCGTTACCGGTGTTGGTCGTCTGGCCGGCGACGAAGTTGTCACCGCCGGCGAGGAACAAGCGGCCCGACTGCGGCAGCAGAATCTGCGCGCCGCAAAACAAGTCGGTGGTCGTGGTGTTGGGCAGCGACAGGTGCGAATTCGCGCCGGTGCCAGCATTCGGATCCCAGACCGCGTAATCGAAGCGGCTGGTCTGGAGACCCGCGCGTGTGGTGCCGTAGGTCATCACACGACCGTCGGGCGTCAAAGCGGCGTGGACGGGAATCAGGGGCCAGTCGAAGACAGGCGACCACATGCCGAACAGGTGTGCATCGACCTCGGGCTGCCCCTGGGCCAGGCCGGGCACCGTTCCACGCGTTCCATCGAGAGCCTTGCGGCAGGCGCCGGGCTTACTGCTATCCGTGATCGGGACCGGCTCTGGGACCTTAGCAGGTGCCTCTACTGGAGCCGTCGTTCCGGTCGACGCGCCGCCCCCGCCGCACGCAGCCATCGCGAAGACCAGGGGGAGAACCAGCGCCCAGGGGGCGCAGACGGGCCAGGAGGCAGGTCGCATCGTATCGCTCTAGTCGTTACCCACCCGGAGACGCGAAGGCGCGCGACGGTGTGGGCGAATTGGGATTGACTAGTGCAAGCGACGTGCCACAAGGCTAAGCCCTTGAGTCATCGATACGCGTTGCGTCCGGACGGAGACGGACTGCGAAATGGGCCGACGTGTACTTCATCACGTGTGGGCGAGCGGACCTCGCGCGCCTGGCGTCACGCTGGCCCTGGAGCACCTGTCGGGCGGCTGGCCTGCCTGGAGGAGGCACCTCCGAGATGCTGCCCGTGTTGCTGTGTCGACGGTGAGCCCTCGCAGCGACACCGTTCACCGTGTCAGCAATGCCGACGTGAACAGCGTCACACCGATGGGTTCATGGCGAACACGCGTGAATACGAGCCCCGTGTCCGAGGCCCGGCGACCGGAACTCAGGCCTGTTGACCCTTACCGGGCCGCTTCCAGGGATGCGGCGTCGCGAATGCGCGCCCAGTTCCGTGAGGCGAACGCGCCGTAGGCGCGGTCGGCGTCATAGACGGTATCGAGACTGTTGGTGACCGGCGGAACGATGCCGTGCCCACCGGTGATGCGATTGTGCGAATTGCCCACCAGGGTCTCGAGACCGTATGACCAGCGATCAGCGCCTTGGAGCTGCACCCAACGTCGGTCGAGTGCGCGTCTGGGTGTGAGCGGCAATTCGAACTGCAAGCCGGCGAAGCGTTCGCCGGCCGGCGCGTTCGGATGCCGAGTCTCACGCACAGAAGCTACCACCGCCACGTCGCCGAACCAGTGTCGGCTTGCGATCGACCAGCCTGTGTCGTTCAGGAAGAAGCGGCCTGCGGTCACTTCGACAGACCAGTCGAGCGGGGCGACGAAGTATCGATAGGACACGAGTGCCGGCTCCGCCGTGAAGCCCTTGCGCAACGTGCCACCGTTACGAAACTCGCCGACCATCGCGCCGACGCGGTGGGTGCCATCGCCCGGCTGCCAGCGAACTTCGCCGAGACCGCCACGCCAGTCGTCGTAGATGCGGCCGTACGCGGCGCGAGCGGCGAGACCGTTGGCCAGCGCCACCGTCTGATGGACCAGCACGCGATCGGTGATCGGCCTGTGCCGGTCCGGCCCGAAGACGGCGCGGTCGTTGAAGTCCGCAGAGTGCGATATCGGGAACGTGCGGCGGGCGTCGATCGAGGCGCCTCGCCATAGCGACACCTCGACGTCGACCTCAGCGGCGAGCGAATAGTCCCAGACCCCGTACTCGGTTGCGACACCGGTGCGCAGGCCTGGCGCTACGGCGATGCGGGTGCGCCCCCAAGACGGGTTACCGCTGCCGTCGAGCCAGCGGACCTCGCGCAGCATTTCGGCGAAGGCCGGCTCGCCTGAGGCGACCAGCCGTGCCTTGTCGGCGGCCGAACACTCGGTCTCTGCAGCGCGCAGCGAGGCCGCAATGCAAGCGACCGAGCCCTCGACCGCAAGCGTCGGGACGCCCCGGCGCCCGATGACCACACGCAGGCGCCGGTCCTGATCGGACAGAACCCTGACGACACGGGCGAGAACGATGCCCATCGCGTCGAGGTCGCTCCAGCGCCAGGCACCGTTGTCGGCGCGAACCACGAGCGTCGGGGCGTCTCCGGGCCCGCTCTGTTCGCCGACCCGCACGTCGACGACGCCGGCGTCGGCGAGCGCACGCTGCAGTTGCAGCAGAGCGGACACGTCGACCGGGGCGGAGGGCCGTGGGCCAGGGTTCGCGGCGGCCGACACACCCGACCGCTCGATGTCTGGTGCGCCCGTGGCGGCCACGGCGGGCGCGCCCGCTGCGGCGGGCGTGGCGGGCGTGACGGGCGTGACGGGCGTGACGGGCGTGGCGGGCGTGGCGGGCGCGACGGGCGCGACGGGCGTGGCCACCGATCCAGCGGGCGAGGCGGAGCGCGGCGGGTCAGAGCGCGGCGGGGCGGCAGCGTCGGCGGTCACAGCCGCTGCGCCGAACAGGGGTTGCACCACACCGGCTGTGCCCGCGCGCTTGGGATCAGACGAAGCCCCGAAGCCCCGCGCGTCGATTGGGATCCCGACACCGATGCCGAACCATGTGGGCTTCGTGACGGCGCTTTCGCCTAGACGATGGTTGATGTCGGCGTACACCTGCCAGCGGTCCGGCAGCCAGGCCGCGGGGGCGAATGCACGTGCTGACAGCCAGGTACCCGCCGGCACACGCTCGGCCGACACCTCGAGGGATTCGTGCAGCCGAATCGACATGCGCCCGAACGCGCCGGTCAGCACGCCGTAGCGCGCATCGCTGCGGCCATAGCCGACAGAAAGGTCGAACGCCCCTTCCCGCCAGCCCAGCACACCGTAGTAGGTCCGGAAGTTGGTCGCCGCGCCTCCGACGTCGACGGCCCCGGCTGCCACCGAGAAGCGGTGCTGCGCGTCGAGCGGAACCGCCGCCTTGAACGAGGCAGACAGGTCGCGCAGCCAACCGCGCCCATCGCAGTCGCCAGGAAGATAGAGGTTGCAGTGCAGGTCGTGGGCGGCAATCCGACCTGCCACCTCGACATAGGGCAGCAGGCCAACGCCCAGGACCGCGTTGTGGCCGTCGGTACGGCCTTTGACGCCGATCAGTTGGGGGTCATACCTGAGCCCCAGCGTACCGTACGGGAGCGTACGTGCGGACGGTGTGAGCGTGCCGCCACTGAATCCGGCCGAGGTCAGCGCTTCGGTGCTGGTGACAGCAGCGCTCGGGGCGCTGGAACTTGCCTGTGCCGCAGCGAGAGGTGCCAGAGCGAGCACCAGCGTGACAGCGAGTCGGAACATGTGCACGCTTTCATCGTGGTGTACGGTCGAACGCAGGCATGCTGCCGACTCACCCTGTGCATCGGTCAGACATGCGCCGGCAAGCCGGAAGGCCCGCGCACCCGCTGGTGCGAACGCGCGGGCTCGACCGCTACTTCTGGCAGTTGCTGGACTGGCTAGTCAGCGAGCCGAGGCTGCTGCCGCCGGTCGCGCCGGTACCGCCCGTACCACCGGTACCGCCGGTGCCACCCGTCGGGGTCTCCGGGCAGGTCGGTTTGATCCAGCCGGTCACCTCTTCGGGCAGCGGCACGCGGCCCGACGATTCGACGTTCTGCGATACTCCACCGATCGTCGACGTGAGCGCCGGAGCGAGCGTCACCCGGCTGGCCAGCGTGACGCCGCCGACCGGAGCCCCGGACAACAGCGTCTTCACGTTCGACAACACGCCTGCAAGCGCCGAATTGGTCTGCCCCGCCGTCGTTGCTGCGTAGGCGGTCGCAAACGCATCGGCCGCGCTCGCAGGATTGCTGCCCTCACTCTTGGCCGAGATCGCCAAGGCCGCGAGCACCGCAGCGTAAGTCGACGGATCGTTCGCGGTGTTTAAAGTCGTCGCGCCCGCACCGACTGCAGTCGGTGCCATGGTGATATCGAAGCCGACCGGCAGGCCGAACATCTTGGCGATCTGGCCGTTTGCGATATCGATGTCGGCTGCGGTGCGACTACCCAGGACCGGGCTCGCTGCGGACACGCCGGAGCGGACCGCAGCCGCGTTCGTGAGCGGCGTGACGCCGATACTGTTCTTGCCTCCGGCTGAACCGCGGACCAGTGCCAGCATCGTCGACCCCGGGCCGAACGGTTTGCTGGTGCCGTCAGCCTCATCGTAATAGGTCACCCCGGCAGCCCCGGCGACGCGGGCTACGAACGGACCGGTGTAGGTGCCGAGATCGAGCGCGGCCGTGCCGCTCGAGGCGGCGGTGGAGCCTGTCGCCAGTACCGACCCATCGGGACGCAGGTAGGTCACCTGTGCCCCTGCGGAGAAGATGCCCAGTTGGGGCTGCGCGGTGGACTGCACCGATACGACTGGCGCAACGATACTGTCCGAACCGCTGCCGCCGCACCCGGAAAGTGCCAGCACAGCCGAGGCGATCGCGATAGAGCGGAATCGATAATTCATCATGGGTTGCCCTTACAAAGTCCTTGAAAGGTGATCCGACTGAATGACAAGCGGGCTTTGGATACACCCGTCTTGCGACCGGGTCGAGCAGCCAGATGCATTCGCTTGAGAAGAAGTGTATTCACGGCAGGCCGGAATTCCGTCGCTTGCACACGGGCCCAGTCCGCCGTCGGGCGGGTCGCCCCCCCTGCATCCGCGAGCGCAGACAATGACGAACGACCGGGTGGCCGACAGTGGATCCAGCCGGACGGACGACATCGGTGGGCAGGCGGTCGTGATGCAGGGACGGGCGCCCCTCAACTCGAGCGAATGG
The DNA here is from genome assembly GCA_044368415.1 of Burkholderiaceae bacterium. Lineage (GTDB taxonomy): Bacteria > Pseudomonadota > Gammaproteobacteria > Burkholderiales > Burkholderiaceae_E > UBA4615. The sequence continues at coordinate 9,643 of JBIPLJ010000025.1, read as the reverse complement.
CCACACCGTCGTCGTTCGCCGCGCCCGAAGCGCCGCCGACGAACGGCTTGCCAAGCGACCCCCTGTTCGGTGCCCGAAGTTGTTCTCGAGCAACAAGGCGCCGCAGATCCGGCCTCAGGAGGCAGGCGGCGATGCACGCGGCTTGAGCAATTCCCTCAGGGACGCGAGCCGCTGCTTCGCCGCACCCGATTCGACGACTGCACCCGCGCCGCCTTCGACGTCGAGCCCCATCTCGGCGATGAAGCGCGAAGGCAGCTTCGGCGACATCGCCTTGGCGCGCCGCCGCTGTCGGCACCAGCTCAGGGTCAGCGTGCGCTGGGCTCGGGTCACCGCGACATACATCAGCCGGCGCTCCTCCTCGACGCGCTGCGGGCCGTCCTCGTCCTCCTCCTCGGCGTCGCCGGTGTGCGGCATCAGTCCCTCCTCGCAGCCGACGATGAAGACGTGCGGGAACTCCAGACCCTTGGAGGCATGGACCGTGGTCAGCCGCACCGCGTCGGTGTCCTCGTCGCTGCCGTCCAGGCGCGAGAGCAACGCGATGGTCTGCGCGAGGTCGACGAGCGACTTGCCATCCTCCTCGCCGCGCTTGGCGATCCAGGCAACGAAGTCGGTGACGCTCTGCCAGCGCTGGCTCGCCTGCCGGTCGTCGAAGGTCTGCACCAGGTGCTCGTGGTAGCCGATGGCCTTGAGGATCTCCTCGAGCAGCGGACCGGCGGGCTCGCGCTTGGCGCGCAGCCCGATCCGGTTCACGAAGTCGCCGAAGGCGCGCAGCGGCTCGAGCTGGCGCTCGGCGAGCCGCGTCTCGATTCCGTGCTCGAAGACCGCGCCGAACATCGACACCTGGCGCTCGCCGGCATAGGTGCCGAGCACCTGCAGGGTCTGCGGGCCGACGCCGCGCTTGGGCGTGGTGATGGCGCGGATGAAGGCCGGGTCGTCCTCGTCATTGGCGAGCATGCGCAGCCAGGCGATGACGTCGCGGATCTCGGCGCGCTCGAACCACGATTGGCCGCCAGACAGCACGTACGGAATCTTCTCCTTCCTCATCACCTGCTCGATCACGCGCGCCTGGTGGTTGCCGCGGTACAGGATCGCGTAGTCGCTGAACTGCCCGCGGCGCTCGAAGCGCGCGGCCTGCAGCCGCATCACAATGGACTCGGCCTCGGCCTCGTCGTCGTCCATCGGCAGCACGCGGACCGGGTCGCCGACGCCGAGCTCGGACCACAGGGTCTTCTCGTGCAGCTTCGGGTTGTTGGCGATCAGCCTGTTGGCGGCGGCGAGGATGGTGCGGCTCGAGCGGTAGTTCTGCTCGAGCTTGATGACCTTCAGGCGCGGGAAGTCGGTGGAGAGCCGGCGCAGGTTCTCGAGCGTGGCGCCGCGCCAGCCGTAGATCGACTGGTCGTCGTCGCCGACGGCGGTAAACGCGGCACGCGGGCCGACCAGGTGCTTGAGGAGCTCGTACTGCGTGGCGTTGGTGTCCTGGTACTCGTCGACCAGCAGGTAACGCAACTTGTTCTGCCAGCGGCCCGCGACCTCGGGCTGCTCGCGCAGCATCTTCAGAGGCAGGCCGATCAGGTCGTCGAAGTCCACCGCCTGGTAGCCGGCGAGCGTCGCGGCGTAGTCGCGGAAGATGCGCGCGGCGGTGTGTGCATCGGTGTCGCGCGCGGCGGCGGCAGCCTCGTCGGGGTCGAGCCCGGCGTTCTTCCACAGCGAGATTCGGGACTGCACGGCCCGCACCAGCTTGCGGTCGGTGCTCGTCATCAGCTGCGCGACGATCGACGAGGCGTCGTCGGCGTCGAGGATGGAGAACGCCTTCTTCAGGCCGATCGATTTGCCGTCCTCGCGCAGCATCTGCACGCCGAGCGAATGGAAGGTGGACACCAGCGGCGTATCGCTGCCGCGCAACCTCACCATGCTGCCGAGCCGGTCGGCCATCTCCTTGGCGGCCTTGTTGGTGAAGGTGATCGCGGCGATGGCGCGCGGCGTGACGCCGCCCTCCATCATATGGACGATCTTCTGCGTGATCACGCGTGTCTTGCCGCTGCCGGCGCCGGCGATGACGAGGCAGGGGCCGTCGAGGTACCTGACGGCCTCGCGCTGGGCCGGATTCAGGGTGTCGCTCATCGGTCCTTCAGATCTCCTGGGGGTCGATGACGAGCTGCCATCGGACGGGGGTGCGCTGCGCGCGCAGGCCGGCGAGCCAAGGCCCGATGGCCGCGTGCAGCATGCGTCGCGAGGCGGATTCGACCAGCATCTGCGCGCGCGCCTCGCCGCGCATCTGCGCCAGCGGCATCGGCACCGGGTCGCAGACGGTCAGCGCGTCCAGCACCTCGCCGCCGATGGGGGGCAGCGTGACGCCGGTGACCAGCATATCGCGCGCCTGGGCGAGGAAGGCTTCGGCGGCCTCGGCGGTCTTGGCCTGCGCGGTCAGCAGCGCCTGGTGCACGAAAGGCGGCAGCCGCGCGGCTTCGCGCTCGGCGAGCTGGTCGGCGGCGAAACGCTCGAAGTCATGCGCAGCAAGCGCGGCATAGACCGGGTGGTCGGGATGGCGGCTCTGGATCAGCACGCGGCTCGCAGCATGATGGCGGCCGGCGCGGCCGGCGACCTGCATCAGGGTCGCGAACAGCCGTTCGGGCGCTCGGAAGTCGGCAGCGAACAGGCCGCCGTCGGCATCCACCACGACCACCAGCGTCAGGCGCCGGAAGTCGTGACCCTTTGCGAGCATCTGCGTACCCACCAGCAGGTCGACCTCGCCGGCGTGCGCGGCATCGATCACGCGCTCGGCGGCGCCGCGATGGCGGGCGACGTCGCGGTCGAGCCGGCCGATGCGGGCGCTCGGGAACAGCGCCTGCAGCCCCTCCTCCAGGCGCTGCGTGCCGCGCCCGAGGCCGGCGAGGTCGATGTTGCCGCAGTCGGGGCAGGCGCGCGGCACACGCTGGTCGGCGCCGCAGTGGTGGCACACCAGGCGGTAGCGCGAGCGCGGGCCGGAGGACTCGGCCTCGTCGGGCTTCGGCGGGCCGCCGACCCGGTGCATCACCCGATAGGCGTCGCACTGGTCACATTTCGACAGCCAGCCGCAGGCGCCGCAGGTGAGCACCGGCGCATAACCGCGCCGGTTGAGGAACAGCAGCGCCTGCTCGCCGCGGGCGAGGCTCGCCTCGACCTCGGTGATCGCGGTCTCGGTCATGCCCTGGCGCAACGTCGCACCGCGCAGCGGCACGCGTACGACCTTCGGCAGCGCCGCGCCCCCGGCGCGCAGCTTGAGTGTCGCCATGCGGTAGCGGCCACTGCGCACCGCGTGCCAGGTCTCGAGCGAGGGCGTCGCCGATCCGAGCACGATCGGCAGCCCGCGGCGCGCGGCCAGTGCGATGGCCAGGTCCCGCGCCGAGTAGCGGGCCCCTTCCTGCTGCTTGAACGAGGCGTCGTGCTCCTCGTCGACGACAATCGCAACCAGCCCCGGCAGGGGCGCGAGCACCGCCAGCCGCGTGCCGAGCACGATCCGCGCGCGGCCCTCGGCTGCGGCCAGCCAGTGGGCAGCGCGCTCGGCATCCGGCATGTCGCTGTGCAGGATCGCCAGCGGATAGGCCGGAAACCGCTCGCGGATCCGGTCGGCCAGGCGCGGCGTCAGTGCGATCTCGGGCACCAGCACCAGCGCCTGCGCGTCCGGGGCGCTGACCAGCCGGTGCTCGAGCCAGCGGAAGTAGACCTCGGTCTTGCCGCTACCGGTGATGCCGTAGAGCAGGTGCACGGCGTGGCCGTCGACCGACTCGATCGCGGCCAGCGCTGCGGTCTGCTCGTCGTTCGGCGGGTGGCCGGGCACGGGATCGGCCGCCATCGCCCCGGGCAGGGCCGCTATCGCGTCGAATCGCGTGCGGGCGCGGCCGGTCGGTGCGCCACGGCTGCGGGCGGTCGGCACGGCCCGCAGCAGCTTCGGGACCGAGGGCAGCGCGAGCTCGCCGATACCCGCGTGGTAGTAGCGCGCGCCGAACGCGACGAAGTCGAGCCAGTGCGCTGGCATCCGCGGCATGCCCGCCAGGGGGGCCTCGAGGGGGCGCAGCCGCTCGGGTGGCACGTCGGACACATCGGCCAGCCCGACGACCAGACCCACCCGGCGCGAGCTGCCCCAGGGGACGATCACCCAGTCGCCGGGCGCCGGGCGCCAGCCCTCCGCGAGCCGGTAATCGAACGGCTCGGGCAGCGGCACGTCGAGGGCGACGCGGGCGATGGTGGGCTCGTCAGCCACGGGCGGACTTAAAGTGAATCCTTCAAATCGGTCGCAAGCGCCGACAGCGTCGATGGTTTTCCGAGGTGTTCACACAACCTGTGGATAAAAGTGTGGACAGATGTGCATCAACGCCCGCCGACCCGCGCGGTTGCGCCGTTCCAGTCCGAATGCCCACTTTTTCGACAAATATAAACGCTTGACAATCAAGCACTTGCAGAGGCATGCCTCGCCGTTCAGGGGCGAGCGCCGTCCGTCGGTCGAAACCGACGTCGGTGTGCATAAGTGGTGCGGCGAGGCTACAGGGCGGATGCTGCGGCGCCGCGTCGGCGCTGCTCGCGGCTGTAGCGATGCACCGCCTCGACGAGCGCGGTGACCGACTCCGGCGGCGTGAACTGCGAGATGCCGTGGCCGAGGTTGAAGACGTGTCCCTGGCCGGGCTGGGGCGGGCCCCAGCGCTCCAGCGTCTTGATCGCCTCGGCCTGGATCTGGGGGCCGTCGGCCATCAGGATCATCGGATCGAGGTTGCCCTGCAGGGCAACCCGGTCGCCGACGCGGGCCCGCGCCTGGCCGAGGTTGACGGTCCAGTCCAGGCCGACCGCGTCGCAGCCGCTGGCGGCGATGTCCTCGAGCCACAGGCCGCCGCCCTTGGTGAAGACGATCGAGGGCACGCGCACGCGCCTGACGCTGCCGTCGGGCGCCCGCTCCTCGCGCTCGAGGCGCAGGCCCTCGAGCACCCGGCGGATGTAGCCGAGCGAGAACGTCTGGTAGTGACCGTCCGGCAGAATGCCGCCCCAGGTGTCGAAGATCATGACGGCCTGGGCACCGGCGTCGATCTGGGCGTTCAGGTAGTCGCGGACCGCGTCGGCGGTCACGGCGAGCATCCGGTGCATCAGGTCCGGGCGCTTGTAGAGCATCGACTTGACCTGCCGGAAGTCGTCGCTGCCGCCGCCCTCGACCATGTAGCAGGCGAGCGTCCACGGGCTGCCCGAGAAGCCGATCAGCGGCACCCGTCCGTTCAGCGCGCGGCGGATGGTCGACACGCCATCCATCACGTAGCGCAGCTCGACGTTCGGATCGGGCACCGCAAGGCGGGCGACCGCCGCCTCGTCGCGGACCGGGCGCTCGAACTTCGGACCCTCGCCGTCGGCGAAGTACAGGCCGAGGCCCATCGCGTCGGGCACGGTGAGGATGTCCGAGAACAGGATCGCGGCATCGAGCGGCCAGCGATCGAGCGGCTGCAGCGTCACCTCGCAGGCCAGCTCCGGCGCCTTGCACAACGCGAGGAAGCTGCCCGCGCGCTTGCGCGTCGCGGTGTACTCGGGGAGATAGCGGCCCGCCTGGCGCATCAGCCAGATCGGGGTGTGTTCGGTAGGCTCGCGCAGCAGCGCACGCAGGAAGACGTCGTTATTCATTGCGGGGGCGGTGATGGGCGAGGTGCGGCCGCTTTGCGGTCGACGGTGGGCGGGAAAACGCCACATTCTACGTTCGCGGGCCCGCGGCCGCCCGCGCACCGTGCCGTAGTTCCTCGTTTGCGGCCACCGGGTCGGGAAAATCGGGATCCAAGACGGTCCCTCTAAAAGCCCACCGATGACCCGACGCCCCCGCTTCCTGATCCGCGCCCTGCCCGCAGCCTGCCTCGTCGCCGCGCTCGCCGCGGCGGGCGTGCCGGGCATCGCGGCGGCCGCGGACGACTGCTTCGTCGATGTTCCGGCGCAGCCCAAGCCGAAGGCGCCGGTGCGAAAGCGGGTGGCGCCCCCCGCGGCGGCCAAGCCGGTCGTGCCAGCGGCCGCCAACGCGACGCCCCCGATCGCCAGCAAGCCGGCCGGGGTGCCCGCGCCCAAGCCCCGTCCGAAGATCGTGCGGCCCAAGCCGCCGAAGCCTGTGGCCGCACCGGTCGCGGCCGAGTCGGGCGGGATGAAGAGGATACCGGTGGACTGCGCGCCGAAGCCCCTGCGCGACCAGCGGGTCAAGTCGGCGGTGATTGAGGAGGACGCGCCGGTAGCGAACGCACCGACGCCGCGCGCCTCGCTGGTCGAGACGGCAAGCCTGGGCGGCGTGCCGCTGGCGGGCTTCTACACCGGTGCGCCGGGCGAGACGGTTCCGATGACCGCGGTGGGCGGCGGCGGCGCGACACCGACCGGCTGGACGCCGGGGACGCTGTCGGGCGCGCCGTTGCCGACCACCGGCCCCACGCCGCCGGTCCCCCTGCAGACCCGGTCGGAGAGTCCGGGTGGCGGTGGCCCGGGTGGCGGTGGCCCGGGTGGCGGTGGCCCGGGTGGTGGTGGCCCGGGTGGCGGTGGCCCGGGTGGCGGTGGCCCGGGTGGTGGCGGTGGTGGCGGTGGTGGCGGTGGCGGTGGCGGTGGTGGCGGTGGTGGTGGTGGTGGTGGTGGTGGTGGTGGTGGTGGTGGTGGTGGTGGTGGTGGTGGTGGTGGTGGTGGTGGTGGTGGTGGTGGTGGTGGTGGCGGTGGCGGTGGCGGTGGCGGTGGCGGTGGCAACGCCGAGGTCCCGCTGCCCGGCACGGCGGCCCTGCTGGTGATCGGCCTGGCAGCCCTCGGCCTGGCCGGCCGGCGCAAGCCGACGACCATCGCCTGACAGCGAAGCCAGTACCCGCTCTCGCTCGGATCCGCCTAAATGGCGGATTCGTGCTTTGAGGAAGCAGCATCCGCGTTCGATGGCAGTGCGCCCCGGCGGCTGATGTGGCGCGGGCGGCGCCGGCGGCGTCCGCCTCGCGAAGGGTGGCCGAGGACCTGACCCCTTCCGGGCGGAAAGGGGCTGCGGTAGCGTCCGGTTAGCCAACCATGGCCAGTGCAACCGTCGTCGGATCATGGCAACCGTGAACATGCTGGCCGCGAAGTCCAGCCTCTCGAAGCTCGTGCAGGCAGTCGAGGCGGGCGACACGCCCGAGGTCGTCATCGCCCGCAAGGGCGTGCCTGCCGCGCGACGGGTCCCCATCGTCCCGGCGCCGGCCGGTCAGCGCATCGGGGTCGCGCGCGGTGCATTCGAGGTGCCCGACAACATCGACGCCTCGAACGCGGAGGTGGCCGAACGCTTCTTCGGCACGGCGCTGCGGTGAGGCTGCTGCTCGACACGCACGTCGCGCTCTGGGCACTCGTCGATTCGCCAAGGCTGTCTGCGTACGCCCGCGAGCTCATCCTCGAACCCGCCAACGAGGTCTGGGTGAGCGCAGCGAGCGTCTGGGCGATCGCCATCAAGCACGGGCTGGGCCGAGGCGACATGACCGTCTCGAGCGATGAGGCGCTGGCCTGGTTCCGGCGGGCCGGATACCGGCTGCTCGCGATCGCGCCGGAACACGCGGCCGCCGTCGGCGCATTGCCGCACCTCCACGCGGATCCGTTCGACCGCCTGCTCGTCGCGCAGGCGCGCATCGAGCCCTTCCGGCTCCTCAGCGCCGACCCTCAGGTGGCGCTCTACGGTGAAGGCATGGTGAGGGCCCGAGGCACGCCCTTCCCTGCTCGACGCGAGTCGGCCCGATCCGGGGCCCGACAGCAAGCGCCCTCAGTCCGGCAGCATGCCGCGGGTGCGCAGGCGCTCGTCGATCTGAGCGGCACCCAGGATCCGGATGCCCGTCTCGTTGGCGCGCAGCGAGTCGACCGCGACCCGGGCGATCTGCACCGAGGTCAGCGTCGGCACCGAGCGCGGCAACATCAGCATCTGCAGGCTGAGGTAGACGCCCGCGACCCGCTGCAGCCAGTTGCCGCCAACCGAGGCGGACTGCGCGACTGGCCGCAGCACCGTGACTGCGGCGAACGACAGCCGGGCCATCTCGAGCTCGGCCTCGCCGGTCAGCCCGAGATGCAGCCCCGACATCTGCTGCCAGGCCGGCAGTGGGTGCACCAGCACCAGCCGGCGCGCGCCGGCCGCCGCTGCCGCCGCCGCGATCCGCGGCGTGCCCGGCGGCTCGACCAGTGCGAACGGTGCGTCGCGCCCGTGGAAGGACCGCGCCCCGGGTGCGAACGGATCGGGCGTTTGGGCGATACAGACGTCGGCCAGCGGCGGCAGCGCGGTCACTGGGGCGAGCGACAGGCCGCGCAGCCCGAGGTTCATCGTGGCATCGCCCTCGGACAGCGCCACCACCTCGTCGTAGCCGCCGCGCGCCAGCGCCTCGTTCAGCAGCGCCTCGCCGAGGCGGCCCACGGCGCCGGCCACCAGCAAGCGTCGTGCCCCCTCGCGCCTGCGCGAGGGGGCCGGCGCTCCCGCGGAGCGCAGCGCGGCAGTCGGGTCGATTGACATCGGCGGGAGCTTACGCGAGCCCCGCGCCCCTCAGCCCGGGCGCTTCGCCAGCAGCGCCCAGATCGCGGCCGAGGCCAGCAGCGTTCCACCGACCAAGTTGAGGCGGCGCGGCGCGCGCGGGGAAGCGTGCAGGCGCCGGGCGGAGGCGGCGCAGAACACGATGCCCTTCGGGTTCAAAGCGCTCACCAGCTCGAACTTGAGCGCTCGAGCAACACATCCGGCCGATGCGCGCGGTCGCGCTCCGCGGCGATCGCGTGGCGCAGCCCGGCCGGGATGCCGATGTCACGCAGCATCCGGTCGTCGAGTCCGGACAGCGCCTGCCACCGGCGTCGCTCGCGCCGTGCCGCCCACAGGGCGTCCAGCCAGCGCCGCAGCACGCCGGCCGGTTCCGGACGCGGCGTGGCAGCGCTCCTGCCCAGCTGGATCAGAGCCGGCTCGGCGCCGTCGGACTCCAGCACCAGCACGCCCGCCTCGAAGATGTCGATCGCATCGCCGACGCCGAGGAAGCAGTCGTCGGTACGGCCACTCTGGGTGATCCAGACCCGACCGGCGCTGACCGTCAGACGCGAGCCGCGAGGCCGCGACAGACGCATCGCGCGGCCGACAGGCACCACCAGCGCGAGCGTTACCGGGGCGGGCGGCCCGCCGGATGCGGGGGCGGCGCAGAGCCGGGCGCGCCCGGCTTCGATGACCGGCCGGGCCGCCCCGGCGGCCGCTTCGACGAGGGCGAGGCAAGTGTCCATGCCGCCATGCTGAACGCCGCACCCGTCCGCGCACAGCCACAGCGACCGGCGAGCCGGACCGACACACACGCGCGGCAGCGGCCGCTGTACCGGTTCGATGCGCGTCGCACTGTATTGATTGCAGGCCTGCCGGCCGGTACAGAATGAGTGATGGACACACACGACACCCTGTACCTGCGCATCGCCGACACGATCTCAGCGTCGGTGCGCAGCGGCACGCTCGCGCGCGGCGACCGGCTGCCTTCGGTCCGAGAGACCGCGCGACGGGAGGGCGTGTCGGTCGCGACGGCGGTCCAGGCGTACCGGACACTCGAGGACGCCCGCCTGATCGAGGCGCGCCCCCGCTCGGGCTACTACGTCGCCGCCCGCCCGCCGCGCGCGCCCGAGCCCGAGCCCTCGAGCCCGCCCGCCGACGCGGTCGAGGTCG
>JBIPLJ010000107.1:0-5498 GCA_044368415.1 Burkholderiaceae bacterium | reverse complement strand
TTGAGGCCGTCGGACGCGTTCGATCGAGTTCAGAAGGCCTTGTCGGATCGAGCAGCGTTACTGACTCGAAATCTGCCGATTCGCCGCTCGTCGATCGCCTTTCTTCACAACCTCGTTAGGCAGCACGCGCCGCCACCAGCGCCACCACCCGCGTCGCGCCCGCGGCCTTGAGCGCTCGTGCGGCCTCGCCGAGCGTGCTGCCGGTGGTCATCACGTCGTCGACCAGCCCGACACGAAGCCCATCCAGCCGACCGGAGCATGTGAAGCAGCCGAGCAGGTTGGTGCGTCTCTCCGCCAGGCCGAGGGCCGCCTGCGGCGGCGTCTCGCGCAGGCGCATCAGCCGACGCGGGAGCACCGGCAGCGGCTCGAACGCATGTGCGAGCGCGGCGGACATCGCCCGCGCCATCTCGAGCGACTGATTGAAACCGCGCTGCGCGAGCCGTCCGGGCGCCAGAGGCACCGGCACCAGGCAGTCGAGCGGCTCACCCTGCAGCGCGCCCGCCCAGCGCGCTGCGAGCAGCTCGCCCAGCGGCCGCGCGAGTGGCAGCTGGCGGCCGAACTTGAGTGCGGTGACCACGCGGTCCAGGGGCGGCGCATAGTCGGCGGCGGCGAGTGTGGCGTCGACCGCGGGCGGCGACTCGGTCGCGCAGGCGGTGCACGCCGGCGCGGGCGCGTCGGTCGGCTGCCCGCAGCGCCGGCAGCGCGCCCGGCGCGCGCCCGGCAGGTCGAGCAAGCAGCCGGTGCAGAAGGCCGGGAACGCGCGCGGCGCGAGCGCAATGCCGCACAGCGCGCACCCGCGCGGCGCGAGGTGGTCAAGCCAGCCGCCGAGCTGTCGGCGGGCGCGGGCGAAGGGGCGGGACATGCTCGCGTGCATTACCGGAAGCCTAGCGCAGCGCCCGTATACTGGATCGACGATGGCCGAACCTTCCGATCTAGATCGTTCGTCGGTGCGTCGCCAGTTCGACCGCCGCGCCGCGTCTCCCGACCCCGCCGACTTCCTGCTGCGCGAGGTCGAGCGCCGGATGCTCGAGCGCCTGGAGCTGGTGAAGCTCGTGCCGGCCCGGGTGCTCGACGTCGGCTGCGGCCTCGGCGACGGCGCGCGCCGCCTGCGCGGCCGCTGGCCGCAGGCCGAGGCGATCGGCGTGGACCTCTCGCCGCGCCGCATCGCGCGCGCCGCCGCACTCGACCGGCCGGTCGGCGGCAGCTGGACGACCGGCCTGGTCCGGCGGCTGTCCGGCCGCGGCGCGAACGCCCGCGTCGGCCCGCTCGCCCGCTACCTGGTCGGCGACGCCCACCGCCTGCCGCTCGCCACCGGCTCGGTCGACCTCGTCTGGTCGAACCTGGCCTTCCACTGGTTCGACGACGTCCCGGCTGCGATCGCCGAGTGGTACCGGGTGCTGCGTCCGGGCGGCCTGCTGACCTTCAGCGCGCTCGGGGTCGATACCCTCGCCGAGCTGCGCGCCGCGGGGCTTGCCATGCCTGTGTTGCCCGATCTGCACGACATCGGGGACGCCCTGGTCGGCGCCGGCTTCGCCGAGCCGGTGATGGACGCCGAGCGGCTCACCGTTACCTGGAACGACCCAGCGCGGCTCCAGGCCGATCTGCGCGCGCTCGGTGGCGACGCCCGCCGCGGCCGGCCCAGCGGCCTCGCCACGCCGCGCTGCCGCGACCGGGCCCTCGCCGCGCTCGCTGCACGGCTGCGCGGTCCCGACCCCGCCGCGCCGATGGTGGCCGGCTTCGAGCTCGTCTACGGCCATGCGTGGATCGGCGATAAGAAGCGCCCCCCGCATGGCTGGTCGCCGGTCGAGTTCCGTCCGCCGCCGGCGAGGCGCGGCGGCGGACGTTGACGTGCCGGCGAGGCGCGGCGGCGGAGGTCGGAATTCCAGCGCCGCCCGTCGGCCCGCCCCGGCCCCCGCAACTTTCCCCGGCTGGAGTGCGTCTGAACCGTCATGTATCCGGCCTAGGCTTGCTGGCACTCCCGCCAAAAGCCTATACTTCCCCGCGGCGCCGGACGTCCCGACACATGTCATTCCCGATGCAGTACCCGTGGATCCATGTCGCGTCCTCGCAGCAGCAGGAGTGGTTGCTCAAGCGCAACTGCTCGTTGGCGCCCCGGCAGCTGGCGACGATATTCGGTGCACTGGCCACCGTGTCGCTGTCGATCGCGATCTTCTTCGCGACCTGGGGCGCCTGGATGGTGCTCCCGTTCGCCTGCATCGAGGTGCTTGCGCTCGGAGCCGCGTTCGTGTTGTACGCCCGTCACGCGGCGGACTACGAGCGCATCGTGGTATGTCGCGATTGCCTGCTGGTCGAGACCTGCAGGGGAGATCGGTTGCGGCGGGAGCAGTGCGCGCCGGTATGGACGCGGGTCGAGTACTCCGGTACACGGCGTGAATTGATCGGCCTGGTCGCGGCCGGCCGTCGGATCGAGGTGGGACGTTTTGTCCCCGAGTCCGACCGGTACGACCTGGCGAGGCAGCTGCGCAGCACGCTGCAGGGCATTCGAAGTTGATCTTTGGTGAGAGCATGGGACGGCACAAGACGAAACGCGGGGCAGGGATGGTTCGATCTGCGGTGGGCGCGGCAGCGGCGCTGATGGCTGGGGCTTCCTGGGCTGTCAGCGACATGCCCGGCGGTCCCGGGGTCAACCAGCTCAACCTGACCCCCGGAGTGACCCGGATCGCGGCAGACCAGTGGTGGATCCACAATTTCCTGCTGGTGGTCTGCCTGGCGATCTTCGTGGTGGTCTTCGGCGTGATGTTCTATTCGCTCTGGGCTCACCGGAAGTCCCGCGGCGCCAAGTCCGCCGACTTCCACGAGAGCACTGCCGTCGAGATCGCCTGGACGATCGTGCCGTTCATCATCGTGATCGGCCTTGCCATCCCGGCCACGCGCATGGTGGTCGAGCAAAAGGACACCTCCCAGGCCGACCTGACGATCAAGGCGACCGGTTACCAATGGAAGTGGGGATACGAGTACCTCAAAGGCGAGGGCGCGGGCATTTCGATGCTCTCGACGCTGTCGACGCCGCGCGCGCAGATCAACGGCAAGGAGCCGAAGTCCGAGACCTACCTGATGGAGGTCGACAACGCCCTGGTGGTGCCGGTTGGCCAAAAGATCCGGATGGTGGTCACAGCCAACGACGTGATCCACGCCTGGATGGTGCCGGCCTTCGGCGTCAAGCAGGACGCGATCCCGGGCTTCGTGCGCGACACCTGGTTCCGCGCCGAGAAGGTCGGCACCTTCCGCGGCAACTGCGCTGAACTCTGCGGCAAGGATCACGCCTTCATGCCCATCGTCGTCGAGGTCAAGTCCCAGGAGGACTACAAGGTCTGGGCCGACGGTAAGAAGAAGGAGATGCTGGCGCGCGCCGACGACCCCACCAAGGAGTGGCAGGTCGCCGACCTGAACGACCGGGGTGCCAAGGTTTATGCGGCCAACTGCGTCGCCTGCCACCAGGCCACCGGCAAGGGCGTGGCCGGCGCGTTCCCGGCGCTCGAGGGCTCCAAGCTCGTGCTGGGCAAGCAGGAAGACCAGATCGCTCTGCTGCTCAACGGCAAGCAGGGCACGTCCATGGCCTCCTTCAAGCAGCTGTCCGATGTCGAGCTGGCCGCGGTCGCCACCTACACGCGCAACGCGTGGGGCAACAAGCCCGAGGACACCATCGTTCAGCCCAGGGACTTCACGGCGGCCCGCAAATGACGCGCGCCACCGCTGACGCAGTGAACTCAGGAATCGAGATCGGGAGCAGTCGATGAGCGCAGTTCTGGACCATCACGCCGGGCACGACGACCATGCGCACGACCATCCGACCGGATGGCGCCGCTGGCTCTATGCCACCAACCACAAAGACATCGGTACGCTGTACCTGTGGTTCTCTTTCGTCATGCTGCTGTCGGGCGGCGTGCTGGCGCTCACCATCCGGCTGGAGCTCTTCCAGCCCGGCCTGCAGTACGTGCAGCCGGAGTTCTTTAATCAGCTGACCACACTGCACGGCCTGATCATGGTCTTCGGCGCGATCATGCCGGCTTTCGTGGGCTTCGCGAACTGGCAGGTCCCGCTGATGATCGGTGCGAGCGACATGGCCTTCGCGCGGATGAACAACTTCAGCTTCTGGCTGATGCCGCCGGCGGCGCTGCTGCTGGTGGGCTCGTTCTTCGTGCCGGGCGGCGCCACCGCCGCGGGCTGGACGCTGTACGCGCCGCTCTCGGTCCAGATGGGCGTGGGCATGGACATGGCGATCTTCGCGATCCACATCCTGGGTGCTTCGTCGATCATGGGCTCCATCAACATCATCACGACGATCCTGAACATGCGGGCGCCGGGGATGACGCTGATGAAGATGCCGCTGTTCGTCTGGACGTGGCTGATCACCGCCTACCTGCTGATCGCCGTGATGCCGGTGCTCGCGGGCGCGATCACCATGGTGCTGACCGACCGTCACTTCGGCACCTCGTTCTTCAACGCAGCCGGCGGCGGTGACCCGGTGATGTACCAGCACATCTTCTGGTTCTTCGGGCACCCTGAGGTCTACATCATGATCCTGCCGGCCTTCGGGATCGTGAGCGAGATCATCCCGACCTTCGCCCGCAAGCGCCTGTTCGGCTACAGCTCGATGGTCTATGCAACCGCGTCCATCGCGATCCTGTCGTTCATCGTGTGGGCGCACCACATGTTCACCACCGGCATGCCGGTGACCGGCCAGCTGTTCTTCATGTACGCGACGATGCTGATCGCGGTGCCCACGGGCGTGAAGATCTTCAACTGGGTGGCGACGATGTGGCGCGGCTCGATGACCTTCGAGACCCCGATGCTGTTCGCGATCGGATTCATCTTCGTGTTCACCATCGGCGGCCTCACCGGCATCATCCTGTCGGTCGCTCCGCTCGACATCCAGCTCCACGACACCTACTACGTGGTGGCGCACTTCCACTACGTGCTGGTGGCGGGCTCGCTGTTCGCGCTGTTCGCGGGCGTCTACTACTGGATCCCGAAGTGGACCGGCCACATGTACGACGAGCGTCTCGGCCAGTTCCACTTCTGGGCCTCGCTGATCACCTTCAACGTCACGTTCTTCCCGATGCACTTCCTCGGGCTGGCCGGCATGCCGCGTCGCTACGCCGACTACCCGATGCAGTTCGCCGACTTCAATCAGGTCGCCTCGATCGGCGCGCTCGGCTTCGGCCTGTCGCAGCTGATCTTCCTGGCCTGCGTGCTGAAGTGCATCAAGGGTGGCAAGCCCGCGACCCCGCAGGTGTGGGAGAGCGCGCAGGGCCTGGAGTGGACGCTGCCCTCGCCGGCGCCGTACCACTCGTTCGAGACCCCGCCCACCGTCAAGTGACGGTCGGGCATCGCCGAGGCACGAGACGAACATGACCGACGATCGGCAGACCAGCCCGCGCAAGCCGCCGAACATGCGGACGGCGCTGGTGCTGCTGTCGATCGCGGTCCTGTTCTTCGCGGGCGTGATCGCCAAGCGGGTGCTGTTCGGATGAGCC
>JBIPLJ010000003.1:0-133004 GCA_044368415.1 Burkholderiaceae bacterium | reverse complement strand
CGAGAAGGCCAAGTCGACTGAGGTCGACAAGGTGCGGCCGGCGATGTACGGCCAGACCTTCAAGGCGCCTTGCGGCTTCACGCTGACGATGGACAAGTCGAACCACCACCTGCACAAGCCGGTGATGATCGGCGAGATCCAGGGCAACGGGCAGTTCTCGGTCGTGTACAAGACGAAGGAGCCGATCCGCGCGAACCCGTGGTCGCCCTTCATTCCCGGCAACGAGAGCAAGCAAAGCGCGTGATGCGCCCGGCACGGTGCGCCGCGGATCGAGCGGCGCGTCGTGCGAGATCGGTTTCCTGGGGCAATGCAGCAGCGATTCGGGGGCGGCGCACGCCGTCGCCCCCCCTTTTTTTCGCGTCGTTGCGCCGCCGGACCCATGGACCACGAGCACATCCAATGACCCGATTCTCATGGAGGCGCGGCTGGCGCGCCGCCTGCGCCGCAATGCTGCTCGCCGCGTTCGCGGTGCCCACGGCCGCAGTCGATGCGGACGCGCTGAAGAAGCTCGCCTCCGACGACTTCGACGACAAGGCCGCCGCGATCGAGTCGATCGTCGCCAAGCCCGATGGGATGACCCTGCAGCTTCTCAAGGCGTTGCAGGACGGCATGCTGCGCGTCGACGGACAGGGCGCAGGCTGGATCAAGTCCGACGCGGGCGTTGTCGACGCGCTGACCGGCAAGCCGGCCGAGCTGCCCTCGCCCGAACCCGACGAGGTCACCATCAACAACAACCTGCGCGGGCAGATCGACGCGGCGATGGCCGCGCTCAAGCTGTTCGCGCCCGAGCGCGGCCTGCGACTCGCGGCCGCCCGATCGCTGCAGGGCGGCGAGGACGACGCGCTTCGCGACACGCTGGCCGGTGCGCTCGACAAAGAGTCCGACCCCGATGTGAAGGCCGCCATCGCGCTTGCGCTCGCAGCGATCGACGTCCGCGCCGAGGATCCGAAGCGGCGCCTCGACGCGGTGCAGGGGCTCGCGGCGAGCGACCGGGCCGAGATGCGCACAATGCTCGCGGCGATTGTCGAGCAGAGGCCCGACGGCTCGTGGGCCGAGATCGACGACGCGGTGCGCACCGCCGCCCGTGCCTCGCTGTCCGAGGTGTCCGGGCGCTTGGTTCGTGCCGAGTGGTTCGGCCGGATCTTCGCGGGGCTGTCGCTCGGCAGCATCCTGATGCTCGCCGCGATCGGCCTGGCGATCACCTACGGCCTGCTCGGCGTCATCAACATGGCGCACGGCGAGATGATCATGATCGGTGCCTACGCGACCTACGCGACGCAGTCGGTGTTCCGCGCGGTGATGCCGGATGCGATCGCCTGGTATCCGGTCGCAGCACTCCCGGTGGCCTTCGTCGTGGCTGCGTCGGTCGGCGTCGTGATCGAGCGCACCGTCATCCGCTGGCTGTACGGCCGCCCGCTCGAGACGCTGTTGGCGACCTGGGGCGTGAGCCTGATCCTGATCCAGACGGTGCGCCAGATCTTCGGCCCGCAGAACGTCGAGATCGAGAACCCGGTCTGGCTGTCCGGCGGCGTGCAGTTCGGCTCGCTGGTGCTGCCCTACAACCGGATCGTCATCATCGGCTTCGCAATCGCGGTGCTCGGGGCGGTGGCGCTGGTGCTGAGCCGCACGCGGCTCGGCCTCTTCGTGCGCGGCGTCACGCAGAACCGGCCGATGGCCTCGGCCGTCGGCGTGCCCACCGACCGGGTGGACATGATGGCCTTCGGGTTGGGCTCCGGCATCGCCGGGCTCGCGGGCGTTGCACTCTCGCAGGTCGGCAACGTCGGCCCCGAGCTCGGCCAGTCCTACATCATCGACTCGTTCATCGTCGTGGTGCTCGGCGGTGTCGGTCAGCTTCTCGGGACGGTGGTCGCCGGCTTCGGGCTGGGCGTGGCGAACAAGCTGCTCGAGCCCTGGCTGGGCGCCGTCATCGCCAAGATCCTGATCCTCGCGCTGATCATCGCCTTCATCCAGAAGCGTCCGTCGGGCCTCTTCGCCCTCAAGGGCCGCGCGGTGGAGAACTGAGATGCTGATCGCCCCCCGTCGCAGCCTGTTCACCCCCGTGCAGTGGGTGGTCCTCGGGCTGGCGTTCATCTTCGTCGGCGTCGCGGTGCCGCTTGCCCATGCGTGGCTGCCCGCCGACCATGTGCTGCGCCCGTCGACCTACACGATGACGCTGTCGGGCAAGTTCATGTGTTACGCGATGGTCGCTGTTGCAATGGACCTGATCTGGGGCTTCACCGGCATCCTGTCGCTCGGGCAGTCGTTGTTCTTCGCGCTCGGCGGCTATGCGTTCGGCATGTACCTGATGCGCGGCATCGGGCGCGAGGGGCAGTACCAGAGCGAGCTGCCCGACTTCATGGTCTTCCTGGATTGGAAGACGCTGCCCTGGACCTGGTGGAACAGCGACAGCTTCCTGTGGACGCTGTTCCTGGTGGTCGCGGTGCCTGGCGCGCTCGCCCTCGTGTTCGGCTTCTTCGCGTTCCGCTCGCGCATCAAGGGCGTGTATTTCTCGATCATCACGCAGGCGCTGACCTTCGCCTTCATGTTGCTGTTCTTCCGAAACGAGACCGGCTTCGGCGGCAACAACGGCTTCACCGACTTCAAGACGATCCTCGGCTACCGGATCACCGACCCGTCCACCAAGGCGGCGCTGATGGCGGCCACGGCGGTTGGACTGTTCGGTACCTTCGTGCTGGCGCGCTGGCTGGTCACGCGCAAGTTCGGCCGGGTGCTGCAGGCGATTCGAGATGCGGAGTCGCGCGCGCGCTTCTGCGGCTACGACACGCTGGGCTACAAGCTCGGCATCTGGACGCTCGCCGCGGTCATCAGCGGCGTGGCCGGGGCGCTCTATGTGCCGCAGGTCGGCATCATCAACCCGAGCGAGATGTCGCCGGCGAACTCGATCGAGGTGGCGATCTGGACGGCGGTCGGCGGGCGCGGCACGCTGATCGGCCCGATCATCGGGGCGTTTCTCGTCAACGGCGCCAAGAGCTGGTTCACGCAGGCCTTCCCGGAGTACTGGCTGTTCTTCCTGGGCCTGCTGTTCGTGCTGGTGACGCTGTTCCTGCCGCGCGGCGTGATCGCGCTGTTCGACCGGTTCCGGCCGGCCACGAAGGCGAGCGGGAGCGAGGCGCCGCAGGCGCTTGCGCCCGCCGCGTCCTCCGCGTCCGCCCGTCTCGCCGTCGGCCCCACCGAGGGTCGCGCATGAGCCCGCCCCGATCGTCTACGGGCAGCGCGGCCACCTCCGGCGCGGCCGACCGCGCCGCGCGCCCGGGCGAAGGCAGCTCGCAGGCCTTCGGGCATCGGGTCACGCCCGGCGTCGACGTCTCGCACGGCCCGATCCTGTACCTCGAGGGCGTGACCGTCAGCTTCGACGGCTTTCGGGCGCTGAACGACTTGTCGCTGACCCTCGACGACGGCGAGCTGCGCTGCATCATCGGGCCGAACGGCGCCGGCAAGACCACGATGATGGATGTCATCACCGGCAAGACGCGGCCCGACACCGGTCGGGTCTTCTTCGGTCAGACGATCGACCTGACGCGGCTCAACGAGTCGCAGATCGCGCAGGCCGGGATCGGCCGCAAGTTCCAGCGCCCGACGGTGTTCGAGACCATGAGCGTCTTCGAGAACATGGAGCTCGCGCTCAAGACCGACAAGCGCGGCGTCGCCAGCCTGCGCGCGAAGCTCGATTCCGAGCAGCTCGGCCGCATCGAGTCGATCCTCGAGTTGACCAACCTGCGCGGCGAGGTCGACCAGATCGCCGGTGTGCTCTCGCACGGCCAGAAGCAGTGGCTCGAGATCGGCATGCTGCTGTCGCAGGAGCCGCGTGTGGTGCTGCTCGACGAGCCAGTCGCCGGCATGACCGACGCCGAGACCGACAAGACCGCCGAGCTGTGCCTGCAGCTCGAGAAGAAGCACACCGTGGTGGTGGTCGAGCACGACATGGAGTTCGTCGCCAAGATCGCGCGTAAGGTCACGGTGCTGTGCGAGGGCAGCGTGCTGGCCGAGGGCACGATGGACGTCGTGCGCCGCGATCCCCGCGTGATCGAGGTCTACCTGGGACGCTGAGCCGCATGCTGAAGATCGACGGACTGAACCAGTACTACGGCGGCAGCCACACGCTGCGCGACGTGTCGCTCGTGGCCGAGACCGGGGCGGTGACCGCCGTACTCGGGCGCAACGGCATGGGCAAGACGACACTGCTCAAGTGCATGATGGGGCTGCTGCCGGTGAAGACCGGCCGCATCGAGTTCGAGGGTCGGGACATCACCCGCATGAAGCCCCACCAGCGTGCGCAGCTCGGCATCGCGCTGGTGCCACAGGGGCGCGAGATCTTCCCGCGGCTGACGGTCGAGGAGAACCTGAAGATCGCGATGGCGGCCACACACCAGACGGAGCGCTCGGTGCCGGGCTGGGTCTACGAGACCTTCCCGATCCTGAGGCAGTTCGTGCGGCGGCGCGGCGGCGACCTCTCGGGCGGGCAGCAGCAGCAGCTCGCGATCGCGCGGGCCCTGGTCACGAAGCCGCGGCTGCTGATCCTCGACGAGCCGACCGAGGGCATCCAGCCGAACGTCATCAAGGACATCGAGCAGGTGATCGCGGGGCTGGCGGCGCAGCGCACCATGGCGATCCTGCTGGTGGAGCAGTACTACGACTTCGCCCGCGAGCTCGCCGACCGCTACATCGTGCTCCAGCGCGGCGAGGTGCTGCAGGCCGGCGACGGCAAGAAGATGGACGAGGACGGGGTCCGCGGGCTGCTCGCGGTCTGAAACCCGGATGCATCGGCGCGGCGCCGGCTGCGGTCGGTGTACGCTTGCGACTGAGGCGGCCGACGCGATCCCTGACGGAGCGCGGGTCGAGCCCACCGGATACAAGCGACGATGACCCCTGGCGAGCTGCTGGTCGACGACGGAGAGATCGAAGTCAACGTCGGGCGACGACGGATCACGCTCACCGTGAAGAACGCGGGCGACCGGCCGATCCAGGTTGGTTCGCACTACCATTTCGGCGAGACGAACGCGGCGCTCGAATTCGACCGGGACGCAGCGCGCGGCTTCCGGCTCGACATCGCCTCGGGCACCGCGGTGCGCTTCGAGCCGGGGCAGTCGCGCACCGTCGACCTGGTGGCGCTCGCCGGCACCCGCATGGTGTACGGATTCAGGCAGATGGTGATGGGGCCGCTCGATGCGCCTGCGGAGCCCGCCGCCAAGAAGCCGGCCGCCACCCGGAAGAAGGCCTGACCATGGCGAAGCTCTCGCGCCGCGCGTATGCGGAGATGTACGGCCCGACCGTCGGTGACCGGCTGCGGCTCGCCGACACCGACCTGGTGATCGAGGTCGAGGCCGATTGCACGGTCTACGGCGAGGAGGTCAAATTCGGCGGCGGCAAGGTGATCCGCGACGGCATGGGCCAGTCGCAG
Source organism: Burkholderiaceae bacterium (assembly GCA_044368415.1). Lineage (GTDB taxonomy): Bacteria > Pseudomonadota > Gammaproteobacteria > Burkholderiales > Burkholderiaceae_E > UBA4615. Next base: position 127,585 of record JBIPLJ010000003.1, on the reverse strand, counting down.
CTCACCCGGCGCGACGTCGTCGACACGGTCATCACCAACGCGCTGATCGTCGATGCGATCGCCGGTATCCTGAAGGCCGACATCGGCCTGAAGGACGGGCGCATCGCCGGCATCGGCAAGGCCGGCAACCCGGACATCCAGCCCGGCGTCACCATCGCCATCGGCGCGGCCACCGAGGTCATTGCCGGCGAGGGGATGATCGTCACCGCCGGCGGCATCGACTCGCACATCCACTTCATCTGCCCGCAGCAGATCGAGGAGGCGCTCGCCTCCGGCATCACCACGATGATCGGCGGCGGTACCGGCCCGGCCACCGGCACCAACGCGACCACGGTCACGCCCGGAGCCTGGCACCTCGCTCAGATGCTCAAGGCCGCCGACGGCTTCCCGATGAACATCGGCTTCACCGGCAAGGGCAATGTGTCGCTGCCGGCGCCGATCGAGGAGCAGATCCTCGCCGGCGCGATCGGACTGAAGCTGCACGAGGACTGGGGCACGACGCCGGCGGCGATCGACAACTGCCTCGCGGTCGCGGACCGCTACGACGTGCAGGTCGCGATCCACACCGACACGCTGAACGAATCGGGCTTCGTCGAGGCCTCGGTCGCGGCGATGAAGGGCCGTGTCATCCACACGTATCACACCGAGGGGGCGGGTGGCGGCCACGCACCCGACATCATCAAGGTGGTTGGCGAGTCCAACGTGCTGCCCTCGTCGACGAACCCGACACGGCCGTACACGGTGAACACCCTCGATGAGCACCTCGACATGCTCATGGTGTGCCACCACCTGGACCCGTCGATCGCCGAGGACCTTGCGTTCGCCGAGAGCCGGATCCGCCGCGAGACGATCGCAGCCGAGGACATCCTGCACGACCTGGGCGCGATCTCGATGATGTCGTCCGACAGCCAGGCGATGGGCCGACCGGGCGAGGTCATCCTGCGCACCTGGCAGACCGCGCACAAGATGAAGCAGCAGCGCGGCGCGCTTGCGATCGACGAGGCGCGCGCCGACGGCGAGCGCAACGACAACTGGCGGATCCGGCGCTACATCGCGAAATACACGATCAACCCGGCGATCACCCACGGCGTGGCGCACGCGGTCGGCTCGGTCGAGGTCGGCAAGTGGGCCGACCTGGTGCTGTGGCGGCCGGCCTTCTTCGGCGTCAAGCCCTCGATCGTGCTCAAGGGCGGCACAATCGCGATGGCGTTGATGGGCGACCCGAACGCATCCATCCCGACACCGCAGCCGGTGCACTACCGGCCGATGTTCGGCGGCTTCGGCGGCGCGATCGCCGCCGGCTCGCTCACCTTCGTGTCGCAGGCAGCGCTCGCGGCCGGCATCGGTACTCGCCTGGGACTGGCCAAGACTCTGGAGGCGGTCAAGGGCATCCGCAGCCTCAGCAAGGCCGACATGGTGCTAAACGGCTATACACCCAAGATGTCGGTGGATCCGGAGACCTACGAGGTCCGGGCCGACGGCATGCTGCTGACCTGCGAGCCGGCGACCAGCCTGCCGATGACGCAGCGCTATTTTCTGTTCTGACGAGGCGAAGGGCGCATGGCAATCGTGGTGGCCACCCTCCTGGCCGGTGCGCACGAGCGTGCCGACGAGGTGATCGAACTCGCGTTCGAGCAGCGCGAGCGGTCGCGCTTTCGCGCCTGCCTGCTGTCGGGCGAGGAGATCGGCGTCGACCTGCCGCCGGGCACGCTGCTGCGCCAGGGTGACCGCGTCCGGCTGGCCGACGGCCGGGTGGTGGCGGTCGAGGCGGCGCCCGAGCGGCTGATCGAAGTGCATGCGCACGATGCGATCGGCCTCGCACGGATCGCCTATCACGTGGGCAACCGGCACGTGCCGCTGCAGCTCGGCGAGGGCTGGATCCGGCTGCTGCCCGACCATGTGCTGCAGGCGATGATCGAGCGCCTGGGCGGGCACGTGCATGCGGTGGAGGAGGGCTTCCAGCCCGAGTCGGGCGCCTACGGGCACAGCCACGTCCACCATCAGCATGACGACCAGGGGCACGGCGGTCGGATCCATGTGTTCGATGCGAGGCATGACGCGGCACACGCGCCGGCGCAGCAGGCATCGCACGGGCACTCGCACGACCACGACCACGCGCACGGCCACGACCACGGTCATTCACTCGACCCCGCACACGAGCAAGCGGCCCCCCACGTCCACGGCCCGGGCTGCGGCCACGATCACACGCTCGAGCCCGCGCCGGTCGCGGTCGCGACGCCGAAGCGCCCGCGCCGATGAGCGCAGCCGTCGTCGCGCTGCTGCAGCTCGCGAGCCCGGCGCTGCCGATCGGTGGCTACAGCTACTCGAGCGGGCTGGAGTGGGGCATCGACAGCGGCGCGGTGCGCACCGAGCCCGCCGCCCGCGAGTGGATCGCCGACGCGCTGGCGCTGTCGCTCTCGTCGTTCGAGGGGCCGCTGATGCGCGACGCGATGCGGGCGGCGCGCGCCCTGCCCGAGGCCGCGGCGCTCGAGGCGCTGGCCTCGCTGAACGCCGACGCACGCGCCGCGCGCGAGACCGCCGAGCTGCGCCTGGAGTCCGATCAGATGGGCTTCTCGCTTGGCCGCTGGCTGGCCGCGGTCTGCCCGGACGCGGAGGGGGATGCCGCGATCGCCGATCGGCTCGCGCCGCTGTCGCTGCCGGTCGCCTGGGCGATCGCCGCGACCCGGCTCGGGCTCTCCGAGCGCGACGCGCTGCTCGGGCTGTTCTGGGCCTTCGCCGAGAACCAGGCGATGGTGCTGATGAAGACGGTGCCGATGGGCCAGGTCGCCGCGCAGCGGCTGCTGCGCGCGCTCACGCCGGATCTCGTCGCCGCCGTCGAGCGTGCGCTTGTGCTCGAGCGCGACGACTGGTCGAGCGCCGCACCCGGGCTGGCGATCGCGTCGGCCCGCCACGAAACGCAGTATTCCAGACTGTTCAGGTCGTAGACGGACATGAGTGCACACGGACCCCTGAGGGTGGGCATCGGCGGGCCGGTCGGCTCCGGCAAGACCGCGCTGACGCTGGCGCTGTGCCGGCGGCTGCGCGAGAAGTACGACATCGCCGCGGTCACCAACGACATCTACACACGCGAGGATGCCGAGTTCCTCGTCAAGAACGATGCGCTGCCCAAGGAGCGGATCCTCGGCGTCGAGACCGGCGGCTGCCCGCACACTGCGATCCGCGAGGATGCCTCGATCAACCTCGAGGCGGTCGATCGCCTCGCCCGCGCCTTCCCCGCGCTGCAGATCGTCTTCGTCGAGTCCGGCGGCGACAACCTCGCGGCGACCTTCTCGCCCGAGCTGTCCGACCTCACGATCTACGTGATCGACGTGGCCGCCGGCGAGAAGATCCCGCGCAAGGGCGGTCCTGGCATCATGAAGTCCGACCTGCTGGTGATCAACAAGATCGATCTGGCGCCCTACGTGGGCGCCTCGCTCGAGGTGATGGACCGCGATGCGCGGGCCATGCGCGGCGCGCGTCCGTTCGTGTTCTCCAACCTCAAGATCGGCACGGGGCTCGACGACATCGTGTCGTTCATCGAGCACCGCGGCCTGTTCGTCTGACCGTCCACGCCCGTCCGATCCGAAAGGCTTCCCCCATGTGCGCTCCCATCGTCTCCCTGCTCGGCGCCGCGGCGCTCGCCGCCGTCAGCCTGCCCGTCGCTGCCCACGAGGGCCACCTGCACGACGGCCTCCTCGCCGGCCTCGTGCATCCGCTCGGCGGCGCCGACCACCTGCTCGCGACGCTCGGCATCGGCCTGCTCGCGGGCGTCGCGGGCTCGGTGCGCGGGCGCATGGCAGGTGCTTCGGTGCCGTCACGCATCGGCGTGGCTGGGGTCCTGGGGCTGCTTGCCGGCGCGCTGTGGGCGATGCTTTCCGGCACGCTGCCCGGCGTGCCGCCGCTCGGCGCCGGGCTTGTCGAGCCGGCCGCCACGTTCGGGCTGCTCGCGGTCGCGCTCGCGCTGCTGCAGGCCGAGCGGCTCGGTGCCGGCGGCCTCGCTGCGGTGGCGCTGGCGGTCGCGTTGCCGCACGGCTGGCTGCATGCCTCCGAAGGCAGCGGCCCGGCCTTCTTCGTCGGCCTTGCCGCCTCGAGCGTCGCGCTGTTCGCCGCCGGCGCGCTTGCCGCGCGTGCAGCCGCGCGCCAGGGCGGCACGCGCGCCGCGACCGCCCGCGGCTGGACCGCGGCGGGCTACGCGGGTGCCTTCGCTTGGACGCTTCTGGCCGCCTGAAGATGCCTCGTGTGCTGCTCTGCGATGACCATCCGGTCATCCGCGACGCCATCGCAGTCTGCCTGCGCGCCATCGTGCCCGACTGCGAGATCGGCGTCGCCGCCACCGCGCGGCAGGCGCTCGATCGCCTCGACGAGCCGCTGGCCTGGGACCTGGTGTTACTCGACCTCGGGCTGCCCGACGCGCGGGGCGTCGATGCGCTGACCCGCGTGCGCGCCCGAGCCCCCGACGCGAAGGTGGCCGTGCTGTCGGCGACCGAGGACCGCGACACCGTCGATCGAGTGCTGCGCGCCGGGGCGGCCGCGTTCGTGCCGAAGTCGACCGACCGGATCGCGCTGCTCGAGTCGCTCAAGGGGCTGCTCGGCATCGCGCCGACGGTCGGCGACAGCGACGGCGACAGCGACCCGCCGCTGCCGGGGCGGCGCCCGCGCGACGACGACTTCGTGCACGAGGCGCTGGGTGCGATGTCGCCGCGTCAGATGCAGGTGCTGCGCATGCTGGTGCGCGGGCTGCCCAACAAGGAGATCTGCCACGAGCTCGGGCTGTCCGAGAACACCGTGAAGATCCACATCGGCGCGGTGCTGCGGGCGCTGCGCGCGCGCAACCGTACCGAGGCGGTGGCGCTCGCGAGCCAGGTGGGGTTCGGCGGGGCCTGAGCGCCGGCTGGCCGCACGCCGGCTCCGGCCGGCCCTCCCCGGGCCGGCGCCCTCCCGCTCGGCCCCGCCTCAGCGTTTGTAGCGCTTCGGCACGAACGGCGGCCTGACCACTTCGAGCGCCGGCCGCTTGTCGCGCACCACGGCGCGCAGCGGCCTGCCGTCCAGCGCCGCGGCCTGCACGAGGGCTAGCATCACCGGCCGGCCCAGCGTCGGCGACACCGTGCCGCTGGTGACCTCGCCGACCTGTGCGTCGGCGGCGTCCAGGATCGCCGCATGGGCACGCACCGGGATCGGCTCGGCCGAGACCAGGGCGACCAGCCGCCGCGGCGGGCCTTCGGCGAGCTGAGCGAGCACGGTCGCGGCGCCCGGAAAGCCGCCCGCCTTGGCACCCTCCGCTCGGCGCGACTTCGGGATCGCAAACGCAAGCCCGGCCTCAATGGGCGTGACCGTCGGCGTGATGTCGTTGCCGTGCAGCGGCAGCCCGGCCTCCAGGCGCAGTGTGTCGCGCGCGCCGAGCCCCACCGGCGCGACCCGCGGATCGGCGAGCAGCCGGCGCGTCACGCGCAGGGCGGCCTCGAGCGGCAGCGAGATCTCGTAGCCGTCCTCGCCGGTGTAGCCCGAGCGGCTGGTGAAACACGCGGCGCCCTCGAGCGTCAGCGTGCGCGCCTGCATGAAGGTCATCGCCGCGGCCGACGGATCCAGCGCGGCGAGCACCGACTCGGCGGCCGGGCCCTGCAGCGCGATCAGCGCAGCGTCGACCCAGTCGATCGACAGCGTCGGGCAGGCGGTGACGAGCCGCGCGAAGTCGGCGTCGCGGTTGCCGGCGTTCACCACCATGCGCACCTCGTCGCCGAGGTTCACCAGCATCAGGTCGTCCTCGATGCCGCCGGCCTCGTTCAGCAGCAGCGAGTACTTCTGCAGCCCCGGGGTCCAGCCGTCGAAGTCGAGCGGCAGGGCGGCCTCCAGGCCGCGCGCAAGCGCGGCGGCGCTACCGTCCTTTGCGCGGATCCGGACCTGACCCATGTGCGAGACGTCGAACAGGCCGGCGCGCTCGCGGGTGGCCGCATGCTCGGCCTTGAGGCCCGCCGGGTACTGGATCGGCATCTCGTAGCCGGCGAACGGCCCGAATTTCGCGCCGAGCTCCCGGTGCAGCGCCTCGAGCGGGATGTGGCGCACGGCGCCGCTCATGTGTAGTCCTCGATCGGCGGGCAGGTGCAGACCAGGTTGCGGTCGCCCGCGGCGTTGTCGATGCGCTTGACGTGCGGCCAGAACTTGGCGTCCCGCACCCAGGGCAGCGGGTAGACCGCGAGCTCGCGCGAGTACGGATGCGACCAGTCGCCGGCCACCTCGAACGCGGTGTGCGGCGCGTTCTTCAACGGGTTGTCGAGGCGGTCCCAGTCGCCGGACTTCACGCGCGCGATCTCGCCTGCGATGGCGATCATCGCGTCGCAGAACCGGTCGAGCTCGGCCTTCGACTCGCTTTCGGTCGGCTCGACCATCAGCGTGTCGGCGACCGGGAACGACAGGGTCGGCGCGTGGAAGCCGTAGTCCATCAGCCGCTTGGCGATGTCCTCGGCGGTGATGCCGCACTCGGCCTTCAGGTGTCGCACGTCGAGGATGCACTCGTGCGCGACCCGCCCGTTGGCGCCGGTGTAGAGGATCGGGAAGTGACCCTGCAGGCGGGCGGCCATGTAGTTGGCGTTCAGGATCGCCACCTCGGTGGCGCGGCGGATGCCCGAGGCGCCCATCATCCGGATGTACATCCAAGAGATGGTGGTGATCAGCGCGCTGCCGAAAGGCGCGGCCGACACGCTGTTGGCCTCGTCGCAGGCGGTGTACGGATCGCTCGCCAGATGCGGCGCTAGGTGCGCCGCGACCGCGATCGGGCCCATGCCCGGGCCGCCGCCGCCATGCGGGATGCAGAAGGTCTTGTGCAGGTTCATGTGGCAGACGTCGGCGCCGATGTCGCCGGGCCGTGTGAGACCCGCCTGCGCGTTGAGGTTCGCGCCGTCCATGTAGACCTGGCCGCCGGCGGCGTGGACCACCGCGCAGACGTCCGCGATCGACGCCTCGAAGACGCCGTGTGTCGACGGGTAGGTGACCATCAGCGCGCCGAGCGCCTGCCGGTGCGCGTCGACCTTCGCCTTCAGGTCGGCGACGTCGATGTTGCCGTCCGCGTCGCAGGCGACGACGACGATCCGCATCCCCATCATCTGCGCGCTTGCCGGATTGGTGCCGTGCGCCGACGACGGGATCAGGCAGACGTCGCGGTGGCCCTCGCCGCGCGAGGCGTGCCAGCGGCGGATCGCGAGCAGGCCGGCGTACTCGCCCTGGGCGCCGGAGTTCGGCTGGAACGACACGCTGTCGAAGCCAGTGATCTCGGCCAGCCAGCCGCCGAGCTGGCGCAGCAGCTCGGCATAGCCGGCGGCCTGCCAGGACGGCGCGAACGGATGGATCGCTGCGAACTCCGGCCAGGTCACCGGCGCCATCTCGGCGGCCGCGTTCAGCTTCATCGTGCACGAGCCGAGCGGGATCATCGAGTGGACCAGCGAGATGTCGCGGTTCTCGAGCTTCTTCACGTAGCGGACGAACTCGGTCTCGCTGTGGTACCGGTTGAACACTGGATGTACGAGCACTGCGCTGTCGCGGCGCAGCGCGGCAGGAACGGCCGCCGGCTCGATGCCGAGGCCGCCATCGCGCGCGAGGGCGCCCGCGTCGGGGCGCGTGCCGGTTAGCACGAAGGCCACGTCGGCGACGTCGGCCGCGCCGACGGTCTCGTCGAAGGCGATCGCCAGGCGCCCGCCCGCGAGCCTGCGCAGGTTGATGCGCTGCGCGTCAGCGCGTGCAGTGATCCCCGCCGCGTCGAGGCCGGCGGCGGCCGGGTCGATGACGACGGTGTCGAAGAAGGTCGCGTGCACCGGGTCGAGATCCGTTGCAGCCAGCAGCAGCCGCGCCATCGCATGTGTGCGCAGCGCGATCCGCAGCAGCCCCTGAGGGCCGTGATAGACCGCGTAGAACGCGGCCATGTTGGCGAGCAGCGCCTGCGCGGTGCAGATGTTGCTGGTCGCCTTGTCGCGGCGGATGTGCTGCTCACGGGTCTGCAGCGACATCCGGTAGGCGAGGTTGCCCGCCGCGTCCTTCGACACGCCGATGATCCGTCCCGGCATCATGCGCACCAGGTCCTCGCGCACCGCCATGAACGCGGCATGCGGGCCGCCGCAGCCCAGCGGCACGCCGAAGCGCTGCGCCGAGCCGATGGCGATGTCGGCGCACATCGCGCCGGCGGACTTCACCAGTAGCGCGGCGAGCGGGTCGACGCCGATCGACAGGCGCGCGCCGCCGGCGTGCAGGGCTGCGGCGAGCGGGGAGAAGTCGCGCAGGCGCCCCTCGGTGTCCGGGCACTGCACGTGCGCGCCGAACACCGCCGACGCGTCGAAGGCGCCCGCGTCGGCCACCACCACCTCGATGCCCATCCAGGTCGCGCGGGTGCGGATCACTGCGATCACCTGTGGATGAACCGAGGCGTCGACGAGGAAACGCCTCGAGGGGTGGCGCGATGCGCGGCGCAGCACGCCGAGCGCCTCGGCCGCGGCGGTGGCCTCGTCGAGCAGCGACGCGTTGGCCATCGGCAGGCCGGTCAGGTCGACGACCATCTGCTGGAAGTTCATCAGCGACTCGAGACGCCCCTGCGCGACCTCGGCCTGGTAGGGTGTGTACGCGGTGTACCAGCCGGGGTTCTCCAGCACGTTGCGCCGGATCGGCTCGGGCGTGAGCGTGCCGTGGTAGCCGGCGCCGATGTAGCTGCGCCAGACCTGGTTGCGCTGTGCGATCGCGCGAAGCTCGTCGAGCGCGGCGGCCTCGGTGGTCGGCGCCACCATATCGAGCGGCGCATGACGCAGGATCGACGCGGGTACGGTGTCGCGGATCAGCGCCTGGCGCGACGCGTAGCCGATCTCGGCCAGCATCGCTGCTTCTTGCGCGACACCCGGTCCGATGTGGCGGGCATGGAACTCGTCGTCGCCGAGCAGGGCCTGCAGGTCCCGCCCGAGGGTTTCGCCGTGGATCATCGCCAGCCTCCCCTCAGACGCCCGGGCCGACGTCGTACGCGGCCGCGGTCAGCAGGCCGGCGAGCGCGGCGGGGTCGGCGGGGCGCAACGTGTAGAGCCAGCCCTCGGTGTACGGCGCGGTGTTGACCGTCTGCGGCGCGTCGGCGAGCGCCTCGTTGGCGAGAAGCACCTCGCCTGCGAGCGGCGCGTAGACGTCTGAGGCCGCCTTGGTGGACTCGACGACCGCGACCGCCTCGCCCTTCGCGACGCTGCGGCCCGGCTGCGGCAGTTCGGCATAGACCAGCTCGCCGAGCGCCTCCTGGGCATGTTCGGTGATCCCGATGGTGACGGTGCCGTCGCCGTTGTCGCGGACCCACTCGTGGGTGTCGGTGTAGCGCAGGTCTGAAGGGCTGGCCAAGGTGGGCTCCGGAGGAAGGTCATCGCGGGCGGGAGGTCGGCGGCACGGGATCCATGCCGACGCGGAGACGCAAGCGGACCCCCCGCTGTGGTGGTCCGTTGCGCCCCCTCTGTCCGTTTGCCTGAGAGATTGACCTTCGGCGAGGCGCTCCCGACTTGCGTCGTGACGCCTACTCTCCAGAGAGTCCGATCCGCTGCGGTCCTTTTGCCTGAGAGTTTCCGGGGCGATACACCTTCGGCGCCGGCGCCTGGCCGGACGCGGACGTCCGGGGGCCGGTCTCTCCCGCAGCGGCGGTGAGACTGGGGGGGAAGGTAGACGCGAGGCCACGGGGTGTCAAGCGAGCCCCGCCGGCGCGTTGCCAGTAGCCGCGAGTGGTCGTCAGGACCCGAGCGGCGGCAGCCGCCATGCGCGGCATGGCAGGCCGCTCGAGGATCATTGAAGCATCGTGCATCGCCGTCGCCCCGGACGTCCGCAGGAGGCAGCGATAATGGCGGCGCACGATGTCGGTGCGATGACACGCAGGTTCCGAATGAGTCGCATCTTTCACCGTCAGGCCCAGGGCCGCTATCCGCGCGTCGTCTCCGGCGACGGCCCCTACCTCTTTGACGACCGGGGACGGCGCTGGCTCGACGCCTGCGGCGGCGCCGGGGTGTCCTGCCTCGGGCACGGGCATCCGGCGGTGGTCGCTGCGATCGAGGCGCAGTCTCGCAAGCTCGCGTACGCGCACACCGCTTTCTTCACCACCGCGGCGGCCGAGACGCTGGCCGACACGCTGGTGGCGTCGGCCCCCGAGGGCATCAGCCATGCGTACTTCGTGTCGGGCGGCTCCGAGGCAATGGAGGCGGCGCTGAAGATGGCGCGCCAGTACCACCTCGAGCGCGGCGAGCCGCAGCGCTCCGTCTTCGTCGCACGCAGGCAGAGCTATCACGGCAACACGCTGGGGGCGCTTTCGGTCGGCGGCAACATGGCGCGGCGCGCAGCCTTCGCGCCCCTGTTGTCGCCCTCCGTGCATGTCTCGCCCTGCTACGCGTACCGCGACCGGCGCGACGAGGAGACGCCCGAGGCCTACGGCGAGCGCCTCGCCGCCGAGCTCGACGTCGCGATCGTCGCGGCCGGTCCGGACCGCGTGATCGGCTTCGTGGCCGAGCCGGTGGTGGGTGCCACGCTCGGTGCCGTGACCGCGGTGCCCGGCTACTTCCGGCGCGTGCGCGAGGTCTGCGACCGCCACGGCGTGCTGCTGATCCTCGACGAGGTGATGTGCGGGATGGGCCGCACCGGGACGCTGTACGCCTGCGAGCAGGAGGGCGTCGTGCCCGACCTGGTCGCGATCGCCAAGGGCCTGAGTGGCGGCTACCAGCCGATCGGCGCCTGCATGCTGTCGCAGCGGGTGTTCGACGTGTTCGCGCGCGGCTCGGGCGCGTTCCAGCACGGCCACACCTACCTCGGTCACGCCATTGCCTGCGCGGCCGCGCTGGCGGTGCAGCGCGTGATCGCCGAGGAGGGGCTGCTCGCGCGGGTGCGCGAGACCGGAACGTTGCTCGAGGCCGAGCTGCGGCGCGCGCTCGGTGACCATCCGGCGGTCGGCGACATCCGCGGGCGCGGGCTGTTCCTCGGCATCGAGCTGGTGGCGGACCGGGAGGCCAAGACGCCGTTTGATCCGGCGCTCGAGCTGCATGCGCGGATCAAACGGGCGGCGTTCGACGCCGGTCTGATGTGCTATCCGATGGGCGGCACGATCGACGGCCGGCGGGGCGACCACGTGCTTCTCGCGCCGCCCTACACGATCGACGACTCGCATGTCGACGAGATCGTGGGCGGCATCGCCGAGGCGATCGACACGGCGCTCGACGCGGCGCTGTCGGCGGCCCGCGGCGGGGCCTGAGCGGCCCGCGGCGCGGTCCGGGCCCGGCGAGGGGTCTCTCGGGAGGACGTCCCGGCCGGACGGGCGATAATCCGTGGTGATGAACGCCGAACACCTCGCCCCGCCCGCCGCCGCTCGCCCCGTCGCGCCCAGTCCCGAACCCCGCTGGGCCGATCTGGAGGCTGCGCCCGATGCGGCGGGCGCAGCCGCCATCGTCGCCGCGCTGCACACCGTGCTGCCGGCGCGCTGCGTGCTCGCCGGTGTCGAGCAGACGCGGCCCTACGAATGCGATGGCCTGTCGGCTTTCCGCAAGCTGCCGGTCGCGGTGGTGCTGCCCGAGACCGAGGCGCAGGTCGTCGCGGTGCTGAAGACCTGCCGGCGGCTCGACGTGCCGGTGGTGGCTCGGGGCGCCGGCACCAGCCTGTCGGGCGGCGCGATGCCGCATGCCGCGGGCATCGTGTTGTCGCTCGCCCGCTTCAACCGCATCCTTGCGCTCGATCCGGTCGGACGGACCGCGCGCGTGCAGCCCGGCGTGCGCAACCTTGCCATCAGCGAGGCCGCGGCACCCCACGGCCTGTACTACGCGCCCGACCCGTCCTCGCAGATCGCCTGCACCATCGGCGGCAACCTCGCCGAGAATTCGGGCGGCGTGCATTGTCTGAAGTACGGGCTGACGGTACACAACGTGCTGCGCATCCGCGGCGTGACCATCGACGGCGAGATCGTCGAGCTGGGCGGCGCCGCGCTCGATGCGCCCGGGCTCGACCTGCTGGCGCTCGTGATCGGTTCCGAGGGCATGCTGTTGGTGGCCACCGAGGCCACGGTCAAGCTGGTGCCCAAGCCGCAAGTCGCACGCGTCGTGATGGCCTCGTTCGACGATGTGATCAAGGCCGGCGATGCAGTCGCGGCGATCATCGGTTCGGGCATCATCCCGGCGGGCCTGGAGATGATGGACCGCAAGGCGACCGAGGCGGTCGAGCCCTACGTGAAGGCCGGCTACGACCTGTCGGCCGAGGCGATCCTGCTGGCTGAGTCCGACGGCACGCCGGAGGAGGTCGAGGAGGAGATCGCCCAGCTCGAGGCCGTGCTGCGCGCGGCCGGTTCGACCGCGATCGCGGTGTCCGGCAGCGAGGCCGAGCGGCTTCGTTTCTGGTCGGGCCGCAAGAACGCGTTTCCTGCGGCAGGCCGAATCTCGCCCGACTACTACTGCATGGACGGCACCATCCCGCGCAAGAACCTCGGAACGATGCTGGCCGCCATCGCAGCCATGGAGCGCACCTACGGGCTGCGCTGCATGAACGTGTTCCATGCCGGCGACGGCAACCTGCATCCGCTGATCCTGTTCGACGCCAACACGCCGGGCGAATGGGAGCGCGCCGACCGGTTCGGCGCCGACATCCTAGAGCTCTGCGTCGAGCTGGGCGGCACAGTAACCGGCGAACACGGCGTGGGCATCGAGAAGATCAACTCGATGTGTGTGCAGTTCTCGCCGGCCGAGCGGGCCGCGTTCTTCGCGCTCAAGCGCGCCTTCGATCCGCCCGGGCTGCTGAACCCTGGCAAGGGCATCCCGACGCTCGCGCGCTGCGCCGAGTACGGCAAGATGCATGTGCAGGGCGGGCGCATCGCCTTTCCCGAGCTGCCGCGCTTCTGACGCTAGCGCCCGCGCGCCGCTCGCCCCAACCGCTCACCCCGCCGTCCACGCCCTTCCCGAACCCGCCCCAGGACGACCCGCTTGCAACCGACCGCCTCCCTAGCGGCCGACGCCGCGCCGAGCGCCGCGACCGGCCCGGTCATCGCCGACGGCGCGCTGCGCGCGCTGCGTGACTGTGTGCGCAGCGCCGACGCGGACCGCCTGCGACTGCGGCTGCGCGGTGGCGGCACCAAGGACTTCTACGGCGAGCCTGCCGCCGGCGAGGTGCTCGACCTGCGTGCGCTGTCGGGCATCGTGTCGTACGAGCCGACGGAACTGGTGATCACCGCACGCTGCGGCACCCCGCTGGCCGAGCTCGAGGCCGCGCTCGCCGAGCGCCGCCAGTGCCTGCCCTTCGAGCCGCCGCACTTCGGCTCGGGCGCCACCGTCGGCGGCATGGTCGCGGCGGGCCTGTCGGGGCCGCGCCGCGCGGCCGCCGGCGCGGTCCGCGACTACATGCTCGGCGCGGTGCTGATGAGCGCGCAGGGCGAGCTGCTGCAGTTCGGCGGGCAGGTGATGAAAAACGTCGCCGGCTACGACGTCTCGCGGCTTCTCGCCGGGTCGCTCGGCATCCTCGGGCCGATCGTGCAGGTCTCGCTCAAGGTGCTGCCGGTGCCCCCCGCCGAGGCCACCGTGCTGCTGCCTGCGGGCCTGCGCGAGGCGCTCGACCTGATGAACCGCTGGGGCGGACAGCCGCTGCCGCTGTCGGCCACCGCGTGGCATTCGGGCGATCTCGGCGTGCGCTTCTGCGGCGCGCGTGCGGCAGTCGACGCGGCGGTGCACCGCTTCGTCGAGCAGCACGGCGCCGAGCGCGTCGAGCCGGCACAGGCCACCTCGGTCTGGAGCGGCATCCGCGAGCATACCGATCCGTTTTTTGATGGCGAGGCGCCGCTCTGGCGGCTGAGCGTGCCGTCGACCGCGCCGCCGTTCGACTTCCCCGGCCAGCAGCTGATCGAGTGGGGCGGGGCGCTGCGCTGGTTCCGCACCGATGCGGAGGCCGCGCGGGTGCGCGAGGCGGCGGCCACCGTCGGCGGGAGCGCGACACTCTTTCGCAGCCGCGACAAGTCGACCGGGGTGTTCACGCCGCTGTCCGCGCCGGTGTTCGAACTGCACCGCCGGATCAAGCGTGAGCTCGATCCGCGCGGCATCTTCAATCCCGGCCGCCTCGTGGCCGGTCTCTAGGACGGCCCGCCGCGATGGAAACCCACCTCGCCGACTGGCTGCGCGGCACCCCCGAGGGGACCGAGGCCGAGTCGATCCTGCGCTCGTGTGTGCACTGCGGCTTCTGTACGGCCACCTGCCCGACCTACCAGCTGCTCGGCGACGAGCTCGACGGCCCGCGCGGCCGCATCTACCTGATCAAGCAGGTGATGGAGGGCGCACCGCCCACGCGCGAGACGCAGCGCCACCTCGACCGCTGCCTGACCTGCCGAAACTGCGAGAGCACCTGCCCGTCGGGCGTGAAGTACGGCCACTTGGTCGACATCGGCCGCAAGCTGGTCGACGAGCGCGTGCAGCGCCCGCTCGGCGAGCGGCTGATGCGCGGCGCGCTGCGCGAGGGACTGACGCGCCGCTGGCTGTTCGATCCGGCGATGCGTGTCGGCCAGGCGGTGCGCCCGCTGCTGCCGGAGGCGATGAAAGCGAAGGTGCCGGAGCGGCGCGACCCCGGCGCCTGGCCGCGCCGCAGCCACACGCGGCGCGTGTTGATGCTCGACGGCTGCGTGCAGCCGGCGATGATCCCGGCGATCGACGCCGCCACCGCGCGGGTGCTCGATGCGCTGGGCGTCGAGCCGGTCGTCGCCGCGGGCTCGGGCTGCTGCGGCGCGATCCGCCATCACCTGAACGACCACGGCGGCGCGCTCGGCGACGTCCGTCGCAACATCGACGCTTGGTGGCCGCACATCGAGGGGCAGGGCGTCGAGGGGCAGGGCGTCGAGGCGATCGTCGTCAACGCCTCGGGCTGCGGCGCGATGCTCGCCGACTACGGCCATCTGCTGCGCGACGACCCGGCGTACGCCGCGAAGGCCGCCCGCGTGTCGGCGCTGGCCTGCGACCTGTCGGTATTCCTCGCCTCCGAGCGCGAGGCACTTGCGGCGCGCGCCCGCGAGGCCGCCGTCACCCGCGCCGAGCCGCTGCCGGCGCGCGTCGCCTTCCATCCGCCGTGTACGCTGCAGCACGGCCAGCAGGTGCGCGGCGCGGTCGAATCGCTGCTCGCTGCCTGCGGTGCCGCGCTGCAGCCCTTTGCCGAATCCCACCTGTGCTGCGGCTCGGCCGGCACCTACTCGGTGATGCAACCGAAGCTGTCGATGCAGCTGCGCGACCGCAAGCTCGATGCCCTGCAGTCCGGCGCGCCCGAGGTGATCCTGTCCGCCAACATCGGCTGCCTGACGCACCTGCAGTCGGGCACCGGTACGCCGGTGCGCCACTGGATCGAGTGGGTCGACCGCGCGATTGGCACCGCCCACGCCTGAGGGCGGGCGGGCCGCGATGCGCGACGTGCCCCCGGCTCCGAGCGGCGTGCCGCTGAGGGTGCGCCTGCCGAACTGGGTCGGCGACGCCTGCATGGCGCTGCCGGCCCTGCGCGAGCTCGAGGCCCGCGGTGCCGTGCTGTCGGTGGCTGGGCGGGGTTGGGCCGGCGACCTGCTGGCCGGCCACGGCTGGCCGGTGCTCAAGCTGCCCTCCGGACTGCGTGCCGGGATCGCCGCGCTACGCGCCGCCGGTGGGCCCCGCCGGGGCCTGCTGCTGACCAACTCGCTGTCGAGCGCCGCCGCCTTCCGGCTGGCCGGCGTGTCCGCGCTCGGCCATCACAACGAGGGCCGATCGCTGCTGCTCGGCCGGGCGATCGACAAGTCCGAGGGCCTGCACGAGGTCGAGGTGTTCTGGCGCTTGGCGGGTGCGGCCGCGGCCTGGCTGTCGCTGCCCGGCTGGCCGGCTTCGCCGCCGGCGGCGCTCGGGCTGCGGCTCACCGACGCGCACAGGCACGACGCGGCCGAGGCGCTGGCCGCGGCCGGGCTCGCCGCGGGGCAGCCGTACGCGGTGCTCGCGCCGTTGGCCGCGGGCACCGCGGGCGGCGTGCCCAAGCTCTGGCCGCGCTTCGGCGAGCTCGACGCCGCGCTGCGGGCGCGCGGCTGGGTGACCGTGGTCTGTCCGGGGCCCGGCGAGGCCGAGGCGGCGCGCGCGGCGGTCCCGGGGGCCCGCATCCTCGCCGGGCTCGGGCTGGGCGCCTACGCCGCCGCCTGCGCCGGGGCGCTCGCGACCATCTCGAACGATTCGGGGCCCATGCACCTGGCGGCGGCGGTCGGTGCGCCGGTGGTGGGCGTCTTCGGCCCGAGCGACCCGGCGCGGACCCGGCCCTGGGGGCCTCGTGCCGCCTGGGCCGGCGGCGCAGGCGCCTGGCCGTCGGTGCTACAGGTGCTTGATGGACTCGAAGTGCTCGAGGTGCTCGATAGACCCTAAGGACTCGAAGGGTCCGATGGGTCCGAGGCGCCCAGCAGACCCTGGCGACCCGGCGCCGGCCTCAGCGTTTCGCCGGCTCCCAGGCGGTCAACTCCCACCGCACCCAATCCTCGGGCGCCCGGCTCGCCCGCCCGCCGGGCGAGCCGGGCAGGTACGAGCCGGTCCACTCCCGCACCACCCAGCGTCCCACCTGCGGCGAGTACCACAGCGTGTCGGTCCGCTCCGGCGCGTACCGGAAGATGTCCGGATGCTGGTAGGTGACGAAGCGCTCGATGCGCAGCGCATCGAAGGCGCCGGCCGGCACCTGCATGCGCTCCCAGCCGACGACGCGCAGACGCTGCTGCCAGCCGAGCACGCCGCTCGAGCGCTCGCTGCGATAGCGCGACGACGTCGTCAGGCCCTGGCCCGCCCGGGCGCCGGGGGGCACCACCGGCATCGGGGTCTCGAAGGCCACGGGGGCGTCGTAGATCGTGTCGACGATGGCCGTCCACGGATCCGCCCAGCGCTCCTCGAGCATCGGCTGGCCATCGCCCGGATCGACACGCAGCCGGATATCGGGCGCGACGGCCAACACCTCGACCGTGGTCTCGCCGACGGTCGAGCCGTTGTAGCGGTTGGTCAGCCGGTAGCGCCAACGGTCGCCGATGCCGAGCGCCGGCATCGGCAGCGGCTCGGCGCCTACCGGCGCAGGCACGCTCGCACGGCTCGCGCAGCCGCCGCCCAGCAGGCCGGCGCCGACCGCCGGCAATCCGATCAGGCCGCCCAGCGCCCGGCGCCGGGCCGGATCGATGCAAGTCATTGCAGATTTCCTCCAGAGGCGGGCGTATGCGTGCGGTTCAGCCGGAGACCGGGGTGCGCACATACGCGGTGAGTTGCCACAGCAGCCACTCCTCGCGGCCGCGCACGCCGGCGCCCGGGTTGCCGGCCCCGAGCCCCGAGGCGATGAAGTCGCCGCGCAGCTCGCGCTGCACCCACCGGTTGACTGCCGGCGCGTACCACAGCGTGTCGCTGCGGCTCGCCGAGGTCTTCTGGATGTCGGGATGCTCGAACGCGATGATCCGGCTCACCCGCAGGCAATCGTAGCGCCCGGCTGGCACCTCGATCGTCGACCAACCGGCGATGCGAAGCTGCTGCGACCAGAGCTTGCGTTGCTGCGTGCTTGGATCGACATAGGAGGTGGACGTGGCCACGATGCGTCCGGGCTCGATCGGGGACGGCACGATCGGCACCGGCTCGCGGAATGCATAAGGCGCGCCGTACAGCACCTCGGTCAGCGCGGACCAGGGGGTGGCGAAGCGCTCCTCGAGTGGGCCGCCCGCCCGCCGTCCGCGAATGCGCATCACCAGCTCGGGTTCGAGTTCGGCCACCTCCCAGGTGGGCTCGTCGAGCCACTGCCCGTTGAACTTGTCGATCAGCTGGTAACGCCAGCGGTCGCCGATCCGCAGGACGGGCGCGGGGGCCGGTCCGCTCGGCAGCGCAGCACCGGGGCCCCCGGCGGGCGGCACCGCAGTGCAGGCCGGCAGCGCGGCCGCGGCCGCCAGCAGCGCACGTCGCGCCCGATCGGTCAGGCCGGCATCGGCCGTCCGTCGTTGAGCCACAGCACCCCCTTGATCATCCGGTACAGGTACCAGACGACCGGCACCAGGAACAGGAAAGACAGCAGGCCGAAGGTGATCACCGTCAGCAACAGCGCCGGGAGGAAGGATACGACGACCCAGAACAGCGTCCACCAGAACGTGCGGATCATCCAGTTCATGTGGCTCTCGTAGATCGAGCCGCGGGCGTCGTCGCGCTTGATGTAGTTGACGACCAGCGCGATCACCGACAGCAGGCCCATCGACAGCAGCGGCCCCGCGATGTGGAGCGCATAGTCGACGAGGCAGACCTTCTTCAGCGTGTCGAGCCGGTCGGCGTCGAGGGTCATCACGGGTTCGGTAGGCATGCGGGCCTCACTCGACGGCCTTGACCATGTCCTCGACGACCTTCTTCGCATCGCCGAACACCATCATCGTCTTGTCCATGTAGAACAGCTCGTTGTCGAGGCCGGCGTAGCCCGACGCCATCGAGCGCTTGTTGACGATGATCGTCTTGGCCTTGTAGGCCTCGAGGATCGGCATGCCCGCGATGGACGATTTCGGGTCCTTCGCCGCCGGATTCACCACGTCGTTGGCGCCGAGCACCAGCACCACGTCGGCCTGGCCGAACTCGGAGTTGATGTCCTCCATCTCGAAGACTTGGTCATACGGCACCTCGGCCTCGGCGAGCAGCACGTTCATGTGGCCGGGCATGCGGCCGGCGACGGGGTGGATCGCGTACTTCACCGTCACGCCGTGGTCGGTCAGCTTCTGCGCGAGCTCCTTGAGCGCGTGCTGCGCGCGGGCTACGGCCAGACCGTAGCCCGGCACGATGATGACCGTGTCGGCGTTGGTCATCAGGAACGCCGCGTCTTCCGACGAGCCGCTCTTGACCGGGCGCTGCGCCTTGTCGCCGCCACCGCCCGCCGCCGCGGCTTCGCCTCCGAAGCCGCCGAGGATCACGTTGAAGAACGACCGGTTCATCGCCTTGCACATGATGTAGCTCAGGATCGCGCCCGAGCTGCCCACCAGCGAGCCTGCGATGATCAGCATGCCGTTGTTCAGCGAGAAACCGATGCCGGCCGCCGCCCAGCCCGAGTAGCTGTTGAGCATCGACACCACCACAGGCATGTCGGCGCCGCCGATCGGGATGATGATCAGCACACCGAGCACGAACGACAGCGCGAGCATCGCGAAGAACGCCGGCCAGCTCTCGGTGAAGGTGAACACCAGACCCAGCGCCAGCGTGGCGAGGCCGAGCACCAGGTTCAGCATGTGCTGACCGCCGAACTGCACCGGCGCGCCCTGGAAGAGCCGGAACTTGTACTTGCCCGACAGCTTGCCGAATGCGATCACCGAGCCGCTGAAGGTGATGGCGCCGATGGCCGCGCCGAGGAACAGCTCGAGCCGGTTGCCCGCGGGAATCGGCGGGCGCGCGATGATGTCGGCGACCACCATGCCGGCGGGCGTCTGCGCGCCGATCAGCAGCTCCTTGGGGAAGGTGGTGATGCCGAACGCCCAGGGCTCCGCGACCGCCGCGATCGCGATGAACACCGCGGCCAGGCCGATCATGCTGTGCATGAAGGCGACCAGCTCGGGCATCTTTGTCATCTCGACGCGATTGGCCATCACCGCGCCGGCGGTGCCGCCGATGGCGACGCCGAGCGCCACCCACAGCAGGCCGACGCCGCCGGCCTCGGCGCGCATCATGAAGATCAGCGCGATCGTGGTCAGCACCGCGATCGCCATCCCGGCCATGCCGAAGACGTTCCCGCGGATCGACGTGGTGGGATGCGACAGCCCCTTGAGCGCCTGGATGAAGCAGATCGAGGCGACGAGGTACAGCAGGACGACGGCATTCAGGCTCATGCCGCACCTCCGTCGCGCTGCGAGGCGGGCACCTGCGCCGCGGCCGGCTTGCGCCGTAGCTCGACGTTGCCCTTGCGGATCAGTCCCATGCGGTCGAGCACCCAGACTGCGGGCACGATGGCCACGGCGGCGATCACCAGCACCGCGAAGGTTCTTTCCATCCCGGGGGCCGCGAAGTCGCCGGCGAACGAGTCGCCGAACCAGATCGCGGCGACGGTCACGGCCAGCAGCACGAAGAACGCGAACGGCTTCATTTCGCGGCCCCCTGCTTCGCCTTTGGTTCCTTCTTCTTGAACATATCGAGCATGCGTCGGGTCACGAGGAAGCCGCCGAACACGTTGACGGCGGCGAGCGCGACCGCGGCCACGCCCATGAACTTGCCGAGCGGTGTCTGGGTCAGCGCCGCCGCGAGCATCGCGCCGACGATGACGATGGCCGAGATCGCGTTGGTGACCGCCATCAGCGGCGTGTGCAGCGCGGGGGTGACGTTCCAGACCACGTGGTAGCCGACGTAGATGGCCAACACAAAGATGATCAGGTTGACGACGGTGGGGTTGATCGCTTCCATGGTGTTCAGGCCCTCAGCACCTGGCCGTCGCGCGCGACGAGGCAGGCCTTGACGATGTCGTCCTCGAGATCGACCTTCAGCCGGCCGTCGGCGTCGACGACGAGCTTGAGAAAGTCGATGACGTTGCGTGCGTAGAGCGCCGAGGCGTCCGCCGCGACCAGCGCCGGCAGGTTGGTCTCGCCGACGATGTGCACGCCGTAGCGGGTGACGGTACGGCCAGGCTCGGACAGCGGGCAGTTGCCGCCCTGCTCGACCGCCATGTCGACGATCACCGAGCCCGGCTTCATCGACTTCACCATGTCCTCGCTGACCAGCACCGGCGCCTTGCGGCCCGGGATCAGCGCGGTGGTGATGACGATGTCGGCCTGCCTGACGCGCTCGGCGACCGCGGCCGCCTGGCGTTTCATCCAGCTCTCGGGCATCGGGCGCGCGTAGCCGCCCACGCCCTTGGCGATCTCGCGTTCCTCGTCGGTCTCATAGGGCACGTCGATGAACTTGCCGCCGAGCGACTCGACCTGCTCCTTGACCGGCGGGCGCACGTCGGAGGCCTCGATGACCGCGCCGAGCCGCTTGGCCGTCGCGATAGCCTGCAGGCCGGCAACACCGACGCCGAGGATCACGACGCGAGCGGCCTTCACGGTGCCCGCGGCGGTCATCAGCATCGGCATGAAGCGCTGGTAGGTGTTGGCCGCGACCATCACCGCTTTGTAGCCGGCGATGTTGGCCTGCGAGCTCAGCACGTCCATGCTCTGTGCGCGCGTCGTGCGCGGCGCGGCCTCGAGGGCGAAGGCGATCATGCCGAGGCCGGCCATCTGCTCGAGGCCGGCGCGGTCGAAGGGCTCGAGCATGCCGACGACCGCGGTGCCCGGCTTCATCAGCATGAGCTCCTCGGTCGACGGCCGGCGGACCTTCAGCACCAGCTCGGCGCCGAACGCCGCGGCGGCATCGCCGATTACGGCACCGACGGCCTCGTAGGCCGCATCGGGCACGCTCGCGCCAACACCGGCGTCGGACTGCACGATGACCTCGTGCTTTGCGGCGACCAGCTTCTTGACCGTCTCGGGGGTGGCAGCGACGCGCGCCTCGCCGACGCGGGTCTCGGCCGGCACTCCGATTCTCATTGGGGATTCTCCCGGGGGCGAAGACTGCGAGCATACCCCGCCGGACGCGCCGGAACCGGCCGCGGGCCTCGCCGCGCTCGGGTATGCCCGTCGGATAAACTACGGAATGGCTTACTGGAAACCGAATGCCACCGTCGCCGCGGTCATCGAGCGCGACGGCCGGCTGCTGATGATTGAAGAGCACACCTCGGAGGGCTTGCGGCTGAACCAGCCGGCCGGCCACCTCGATCCGGGCGAGTCGCTGCAGCAGGCCGCGGTGCGCGAGGCGCTTGAGGAGACCGGCTGGCACGTCGAGCCGACTGCGGTGCTCGGGCTCTACATGGCGCGTTATGCGAGCGTCAAGGAAGGGGTCGACGTCACCTACCTGCGTCATGCCTTCGTCTGCCGGCCGCTTTGGCACGACGACGCGCGCCCGCTGGACACCGGCATCGTCCGCGCATTCTGGATGACCCCGGACGAGATCCTGGCCGAGCGGGTTCGGCACCGCAGCCCGGCAGTCGAGCGCACGGTGCTCGATTGGCTGGCCGGGCGGCGCTTCCCGCTCGAGCTGATCTGGACCCACCCGGACGTGGTCGGCCCGCGGCCCGCGGTGTGAGCGCGCCTGGTCTCGTGCCCGGCGCGCGGCGTGTCGTCGTCGGCCTGTCGGGCGGTGTCGACTCGGCGGTCTCGGCCTGGCTGCTCAAGGAGCAGGGCTGGGACGTGGTCGGCCTCTTCATGAAGAACTGGGAGGACGACGACGACGGCGAATACTGCTCCACGCGGCAGGACTGGCTCGACGCGGCCAGCGTGGCCGACGTGATCGGCATCGACATCGAGGCAGTGAACTTCGCTGCCGAGTACCGCGAGCGTGTCTTCGCCGACTTCCTGCGCGAGTATTCCGCCGGGCGCACGCCGAACCCGGACGTGCTGTGCAACGCCGAGATCAAGTTCAAGGCCTTCCTCGACCATGCGATGCGCATGGGCGCCTCGTGCATCGCGACCGGCCACTACGCGCGGGTGAGGCGTATGCCGGACGCCGACGCCGAGGGCGGGCTGCGCCACGAGCTGCTGCGCGGGCTCGACGTCGCCAAGGACCAGAGCTACTTCTTGCACCGGCTCACGCAGGCACAGCTCTCGCGCGCGATGTTCCCGGTGGGCGAGCTGCCGAAGACCGAGGTCCGCGCGATCGCCGCGCACATCGGCCTGCCGGTGGCCGCGAAGAAGGACTCGACCGGCATCTGCTTCATCGGCGAGCGGCCGTTCCGGGAGTTCCTCAACCGCTACCTGCCGAGCGCACCGGGCCCGATCCTGACCGACGACGGCCGGCGCGTCGGCGAGCACGTCGGTCTTGCGTTCTACACGCTCGGCCAGAGGAAGGGCATCGGCGTCGGCGGCCAGAAGGCCGGCAGCGGCGAGGCCTGGTACGTGGCGCGCAAGGACATGGCGGCCAACACCTTGTACGTCGTGCAGGGCCACGACCATCCTTGGCTGCAGGCCGACCGGCTGCACGCCGACGACGCGCACTGGATCGCCGGAGCGCCGCCCGCCGACGACACGGCGCTCGGCGCCAAGACCCGCTACCGGCAGTCCGATGCGCCGTGCCGGCTGCGGGCCGACCCGCGCGAGCCGGGAGCCTTCGACCTCGTGTTCGATACGCCGCAGTGGGCGGTGACCCCGGGCCAGTCGGCGGTGCTGTATCGCGGCGAGGTGTGTCTGGGCGGCGGCATGATCGCGTCGTCGCACCTCGCGCGAGCCGTTGCGGCATGAGGTTGCGCTGGGCGGGGGCTGACTGCGCGATGGGCTCCGCGGGGTAGGGTCCGAGCGGTCGCCCGGGGCATCGGCGGACCGGACGGCTGAGCTACACTGCGCCACCTTCGCTGATCGGGGGCTCTGGCCGATGACCCGTTTCCTGCGCTACGCGACCTTTGCCGCCCTCATCGCCGCGACCCCGCTGCTGCTGCTCTGGCGCGAGGGCATGGTGTCCGGCTGGTGGTCGCTGATCAGCGGCGCGTTGGCCGCGGTCGGCGTCGTCGACCTGCTGCAGACCCGGCACGCGGTGCTGCGTAACTATCCCGTCCTCGGTCACGCCCGGTTCCTCTTCGAGATGATCCGGCCGGAGATCCGCCAGTACCTGATCGAGTCCGATACCGACGCCGTGCCGTTCTCGCGCCAGCAGCGCGCGATCGTCTACCAGCGCGCCAAGCAGGACCTCGACAAGCGGCCCTTCGGCACGCAACTCGACGCCTATGCCGCCGGCTACGAATGGATCAACCACTCGATCGCGCCGGCGCCGGTGCGCTCGCACGACTTTCGCCTCTCGATCGGCGGGCCGGCGTGCACGCGGCCGTACGACGCGTCGGTGTTCAACATCTCGGCGATGAGCTTCGGCTCGCTGTCGGCCAACGCAATCCGGTCGCTGAACCAGGGTGCAAAACGGGGCCGTTTTGCGCACGACACCGGCGAGGGCTCGATCTCTGCTTACCACCGCGAGCACGGCGGCGACCTGATCTGGGAGATCGGCTCGGGCTACTTTGGCTGCCGTGATGCCGAGGGCCGCTTCGACACCGAGCGCTTCGTCGAGAACGCCTGTGCCGATCAGGTCCGGATGATCGAGGTCAAGCTGTCGCAGGGCGCCAAGCCCGGTCACGGCGGCGTGCTGCCCGGCCCGAAGGTCACCCCCGAGATCGCCGCGGCGCGCGGCGTGCCGGCCTGGGTCGACTGCGTGTCGCCGGCCTCGCATTCGGCCTTCGACACGCCGATCGGCCTGCTGCAGTTTGTCGACCGGCTGCGCACGCTGTCCGGCGGTAAGCCCACCGGCTTCAAGCTCGCGATCGGTCATCCGTGGGAGTGGTTCGCGATCGCCAAGGCTATGCGGGAGACCGGCATCACGCCCGACTTCATCGTGGTCGACGGCAAGGAGGGCGGCACGGGTGCGGCGCCCGCCGAGTTCATCGACCGGGTCGGCACGCCGATGCAGGAGGCGCTGATGCTGGTCCACAACACGCTGATCGGCCTGGGGCTGCGCGACCGCGTGCGGATCGGCGCGGCCGGCAAGCTGACCAGCGCGTTCGACGTGGCGCGCACCATGGCGCTGGGCGCCGACTGGTGCAACAGCGCGCGCGGCTTCATGTTCGCGCTCGGCTGTATCCAGGCGATGAACTGCCACACCGGGCGCTGTCCGACCGGCGTCACCACGCAGGATCCGGCGCGCCAGCGGGCGCTGGTGGTGCCCGACAAGGCCGAGCGCGTCTTCAGCTTCCACCAGAACACGCTCAAGGCACTGGCCGAGCTGGTGGCGGCCGCGGGCCTGACACATCCCTCGCAGCTGCGCGCGGACCACATCGTGCGGCGGGTCAGCGGGCACGAGATCCGGATGCTGTCGACGCTGTATCCGGCGCTGCAGCCGGGCGAGCTGCTCGACGGCGACGCGGACGCGCCGGTCTACCGGATGTTCTGGTCGCGCGCGCGGCCCGACTCGTTCGCGCCGGCGATTTGAGTCACGGGGCCCGGACTACGGGGCCCAGGTCACGGGGTCCGGGTCAGGCCGGCGAAGGCGCCGTCTCGACGAACGCGGGCCGTGCGAACAGCTTGACCGCTTGCTTCGCAAGGTTGGGATGGCGCTCGCGCCAGTCGATCTGCGGGAAGCGGAAGTCGAGGTAGCCGAGCGCACAGCCCATCGCGATGTCGGCCAGGGAATACTTGCCTTCGCAGCAGAACGGCTTGTCGCCGAGGCCGCTGGACATCGCGACGAGGGTCGCGTCGATCTTGCCCATCTGGCGCTCGATCCAGGCGGGGCTGCGCTGCGCCGGATCGCTGCGGTTGGCCTCGAGCCGCGCGAGGATGGCGGCGTCGAGCAAGCCGTCGCACAGCGCCTCCCAGGAGCGGACCTCGACGCGCGAGCGCCCCGAGGGCGGGATCAGGCGGGCGATCGGAGTGACGGTGTCGAGGTACTCGGCGATCACGCGGGAGTCGAACACCGCCGCGCCGTCATCGGTGATCAGCGTCGGCACCTTGCCCAGCGGATTGACCTGTCCGATCGTGGTCGTGGGCGACCACACGTCCTCGCGTTCGAAGCGATAGTCGATCTTCTTCTCTGCGAGCACGACCCGCACCTTGCGGACGTACGGGCTGCCGACGGATCCGATCAGCTTCATTGGATGGCTCGACAGTGTCTGGCCGCGCACTATATCGCACGCGGGTGCGGGTGCTAGCATCGCGTCCTCATGAGCGCCACACCTCCCCCTCCGTCCGCGCCGGCATCCGCCGCCTTCGAACTCGACGCGCTGTCGCCGCTGGACGGCCGCTATGCGTCCCGCGTGGCCGCGCTGCGGCCGCTGCTGTCCGAGGCCGCCTTCGTGCGCCACCGCGTAAGCGTCGAGGTCGAATGGCTGGTCGCCCTGTCCGACCTCGGCCTGCCGGAGCTGCCGCGCTTCTCGCCCGGCGCACGCGAGCGGCTGCGCGCGGTGGCAGCCGGGTTCAGTTCGGCGGACGCGGCGCGGGTCAAGGCGATCGAGGCGGTCACCAACCACGACGTCAAGGCGGTCGAGTACTTCCTGAAGGAGCGCGTGGCCGGCGATGCGGAGCTCGAGCGCGCCTCTGAGTTCATCCACTTCGCCTGCACGTCCGAGGACATCAACAACACCTCTCACGCGATGATGTACACCGCCGCGCGCGACACCGTGCTGCTGCCGGCGCTCGACGCGGTCGTCGACATGCTGCGCGCGATGGCGCATGCCCACGCCGCGTTGCCGATGCTCTCGCGCACCCACGGCCAGCCGGCGACGCCGACCACGCTCGGCAAGGAGCTCGCCAACGTCGTGGCCCGGCTCAAGGGCGCCCGCGAGCGGATCGCCGCGGTGCGCCCGACCGCCAAGATGAACGGCGCGGTCGGCAACTTCAACGCGCACCTGTCGGCCTATCCGGAGGTCGACTGGGAGGCCTTCTCGCGCGGCGTCGTCGAGGGGCCGCTGGGGCTCGCCTTCAACCCGTGGACGATCCAGATCGAGCCGCACGACTGGATGGCCGAGCTCTTCGACGCGATCGCGCGGACCAACACCATCCTCGTCGACCTGGACCGCGACATGTGGGGCTACATTTCGGTGGGCTACTTCAAGCAGCGCACCCGGGCCGGCGAGATCGGCTCGTCGACGATGCCGCACAAGGTCAACCCGATCGACTTCGAGAACTCCGAGGGCAACCTCGGGATCGCGAACGCGCTGCTGCGCCACCTGGCCGACAAGCTGCCGGTGTCGCGCTGGCAGCGCGACCTGACCGACTCCACGGTGCTTCGCAACGTCGGCAACGCGTTCGGCCACACGCTGCTCGCCTGGGACGCCTGCCTGCGCGGCCTGAAGAAGCTCGAGGTCAACCCGCAGCGGCTGGCCGAGGACCTCGACGGCTGCTGGGAGGTGCTCGCCGAGCCGGTGCAGACGGTGATGCGGCGCTACGGTGTGCCCAACCCGTACGAGCAGCTCAAGGAACTGACCCGCGGCAAGGGCATCACCGCCGAGGCGCTGGCCGAGTTCGTCGACCGGTTGGACATCCCCGACGACGCGAAGGCGCGGCTGCGTGCGCTGACCCCGGCCTCGTACATCGGCCGTGCCGCGGAACTGGCTCGCCGGGTCTGAGCAGGCGGCCGCGGCACGGCCTGCCGCGTGCGGACCGTGTCGGATCGAAGCCGGTTCAATGCAGCGCGACGCGACGCGACGCGCGAAGCGCTGGTATGATCGTTCGTGTTAGGACTGTTGTGGTCCGAACCGTCTGAGTCCGGCTCAACCGGCGCCGGGCGTCCCACCGGTCACTCACGGAGACCCGATGAATCACACCCTCGCCGCTACGGCAGTCCTCGCCGCCCTGCTGCCCTTCGCCGCCCAGGCCCAGTTCGCCAAGCCCGAAGACGCGATCAAGTACCGCCAGTCCGCCTACTCGGTCCTCGGCACCCACTTCGGCCGCCTCGGCGCGATGGTGAACGGGCGCATCCCCTACGACGCGAAGATCGCTGGCGAGAACGCCGCGCTGGTCGCCACGCTGTCGAAGCTGCCGGGCGGCGCCTTCCCGGTCGGGTCCGAGACGGGGCTGAACACCCGGGCCAAGCCCGAGATCTGGAAGGACACCGCGAAGTTCCAGGCCGCCTACGACAAGATGGTCACCGAGACGGCCAAGCTGCCGGCCGCCGCCGGCGATGCGGGCACGCTCAAGACCGCGTTCGGTTCGGCCGCCGCCACTTGCAAAGGCTGCCACGACGACTTCCGTCGCGACTGACGCGCGGGGCCGTCTGACACGGCATGGGCGAGCGGTACCAGCGGTCCCTTCGGTTGTTGTCCGAGACCTTCCAGGCCTTCGAGCGCCTGTCGGGCCGTCATGTGCGAGAGCTCGGGCTGACGCCCGCGCAGTTCGACGTGATCGCGACGCTGGGCAACACGCCCGGCATGTCGACCAAGGCGCTCGGCCAGCACACGCTCATCACCAAGGGCACGCTGACCGGCGTCGTCGACCGGCTGGTGGAGCGCGGCTTCGTCGAGCGCGTAGTGGTGCCCGAGGACCGGCGCAGCGTGATCGTGCGGCTCACGCCGGCGGGCGATGCGGAGTTTTTGCGCGTCTTCGGCCCGCACGTGGCCTACTGCCGGCGAGCGTTCCGCGGCTACGTGGCGCAGGACTTCGAGGCGCTCGACGCGCACCTGCTGCGGATGCGCGACGGCTTCGTGGCCGCGGCGCGCCGGCCACGCCGCACGCCGCAGCCCGACTGATCAGAGGGCGCCGCGTCAGCGCACGATCCAGGTCACCACACCAGCGCACGCTGCCGCGATCACCAGCGCACGCAGCCGCAGCATCGTGTCGTCCCGGCTCGCCGGCCAGTTATCGGGGAACTCGGCGTCGCCCGAGACCATCGGCCCGACCAGGTCGCGGCGCTTGCCGAAGCGGTAGTACAGAATCGCGGCCAAGTGCAGCGCGACCAGCGCGATGATCGTCTTCTCGTTCCAGCGGTGCAGCGTGGTCAGGAGGCTCGCGGTCGCGCCGCTGACCTTCACCGACAGCGGTCCCTCGAAGGCGATGTCGTCGTTGGTGAACAGCCCCGAGGCGGCCTGGAATCCGACCACCGCGAGCAGCCCGAGCACCGACAGCGCGCCCAGCGGGTTGTGGCCGGGCGCGTGCACCGCGCCGCCCGCCCCGCGCAGGTAGGCGAGCACCGTCCCTGGCCCGCGCACAAAGGCCGCGAAGCGCGCATAGTGCCCGCCGGCAACGCCCCAGGCGAGCCGGAACAGCAGCAGCGTCAGGATCGCGTAGCCGCTGCGCTCGTGCCAGACCATCAGGTTGCCGCCGAGCTTGACGGTCACGAAGGACACGATGATCAGCGCCGCGAGGCTCCAATGGAACAGCCGCGTCGGCAGGTCCCAGACGCGGATGCGGTGCGTGGCGGTGGTCGGCATCGGAGTCGGGCGGGCGAGGGTGCAGCGCCGGAACGGGCCGCATCGCCCCGATTCTACGGGGCGGCAGCGCCCGTCGGGGTCCGGGGCCCGCAAAGGCGCGCCGACGCGCGTCAGCGTGCGACCAGGTCCGCGTGCTCGGGGTGACGGCGCAACCACGCCCGCGCGTAGCCGCACAGCGGTTGCACCCGCAGGCCGTTCGCCCGCGCATGGTCGATCGCCGCCCGGGTCAAGGCCGCGGCGATCCCTCGGCCCTCGAGCGCGGAGGGCACTTCGGTGTGGTGGATGCGCAGGGTACTGCCGTCGATCAGGTAATCGAGGTGGCATGAACGGCCGTCGACCATGGCCTCGAAGCGGTTCGCCTCGGGCAAGTGTCGGACCTCGATCGGGACGGGGGAATCGGACATCGCGGCGCCGCTTCTCAAGGAAGCTCGGCCTCGGCGCCTTCTTTTTTCTTGATCGGCTTGATCAGGTCCTCGCGCTTGACGCCCAGCCACATCGCGATGGCGGCGGCGACGAAGACCGATGAATAGATGCCGAAGCAGATGCCGATCGCAAGCGCCAGCGCGAAGTAGTGCAGCGTCGGGCCGCCGAAGAACAGCATCGCCAGCACCATCATCAGCGTCGAGCCGTGGGTGATCATGGTGCGCGAGATGGTGGAGGTGATCGCGTGGTCGATGACCTGTACCGTGTCCATCTTGCGGTTGCCGCGGAAGGTCTCACGGATCCGGTCGAAGATGACGACCGACTCGTTGACCGAATAGCCAAGCACCGCCAGCACCGCCGCCAGCACCGAGAGCGAGAACTCCCACTGGAAAGCGGCGAAGAAGCCCAGGATGATGATCACGTCGTGCAGGTTGGCGATGATCGCGGCGACCGAGAACTTCCACTCGAAGCGGAAGGCCAGGTAGATCATGATGCCGACGATCACCATCAGCAGCGCGAGCGCGCCGTCGGTGGCGAGCTCGCGGCCGACCTGCGGCCCGACGAACTCCACGCGGCGCAGCTCCACCGACGGATCCACCGCCTTGAGCGCGGTCATCACGGTCTCGCTCTGCTGGGCGGAGGTCGTGCCCTTGGCGATCGACAGCCGGATCATCACGTCGCGCGAGGTGCCGAAGTTCTGTACCTGCACCTCGTCGAACTTCAGGCCGCCGACCGTCTCGCGGATCTTCGTCAGGTCGGCCGCCTGAGGATAGGCGACCTCCATCACCGTGCCGCCGGTGAACTCGATGGAAAAGTGCAGGCCGCGGATCGCGAGGAAGGCGACGGCTGCGATGAACAGCGCCACTGAAATCACGTTCAGCACCAGCGCGTGGCGCATGAACGGGATGTCGCCCTTGATGCGGAAAAATTCCATGGGTCAGGCTCCGTTCGGCTTCCAGATCTGGCCGATCGAGATCGAGGACAGTTTCTTGCGCCGTCCGTACCAGAGGTTGACCATGCCGCGCGACACCACGACCGCCGAGAACATCGAGGTCAGAATGCCCAGGCAGTGGACCACCGCGAAGCCGCGCACCGCGCCCGAACCGAAGGCGAGCAGTGCGATGCCGGCGATGAGCGTGGTGATGTTGGAGTCGAGGATTGTGCCGAAGGCACGCTCGTAACCCGTCGCGATCGCGGCCTGGGGGGTCGCGCCATTGCGCAGTTCCTCGCGGATGCGCTCGTTGATCAGCACGTTTGCGTCGATTGCCATGCCGAGCGTGAGCGCGATCGCAGCGATACCCGGCAGCGTCAGTGTGGCCTGCAGCAGCGACAGCAGCGCGATCAGCAGCAGCAGGTTCACTGCCAGCGCCACCGTCGAGATCACGCCCATCAGCAGGTAGTAGACGACCATGAACGCGGCGATCGCGATGAAGCCGTACAGCGTCGAGGTGAAGCCCTGGCGGATGTTGTCGGCGCCGAGCGACGGGCCAATGGTGCGCTCCTCGATGATCTCCATCGGCGCGGCCAGCGCGCCCGCGCGCAGCAGCAGTGCGAGGTCGTTCGAGGCCTGCGGCGAGTCCATGCCAGTAATCTGGAAGCGCGAGCCGAGCTCGGACTGGATGGTGGCGACTGTCAGCACCTCGCCGCGGCCGCGCTCGAACAGCACCACCGCCATCGGCTTCTTGATGTTCTCGCGCGAGACCTCACGCAGGCGCCGGCCCGCCGCGTCGTTCAGCGAGATCGCGACCGCTGCGCGCTGGTTCTCGTCGAAGGTGGCGGCGGCCGAGGTCAGCTGCTCGCCGGTGAAGATCGGCTCCTTCTTCAGCACGACCGGCGCGCCGCGGCCCTGGCGGAAGAGCTCCGAGCCGAAGGGCACGGCGCCCTGGGAGACGATTGCTGACTGGCCCTCGGCCGACAGATCGACCAGCCGCGCCTCGAGCGTGGCGGTACGTCCGAGGATGTCCTTGGCGCGCGCCGTGTCCTGCACGCCGGGCAGCTGCACAACGATGCGGTCGGCGCCCTGGCGGGCGATCACCGGCTCGGACACGCCCAACTCGTTGATCCGGTTGTTCAGCGTGGTGATGTTCTGCGTGACCGAATTGTCGAGCAGCGTGCGCTCGGCCGTGGGCTTGAGGGTGACGACCAGGCGACGCTCACCGCCCTCGGCCGCGCCCTCGACGGTCTGCAGGTCGGCGTTGGCGTCGGTGATCACGGTGCGGGCGCGCTCGAGCGCTGCGGCCTCGCGGAATCGCACCTCGACCGTGCTGCCGTTGCGCACGATCCCGGCATGGCGGACGTTCTTCTCGCGCAGTAACCCGCGGACCTCGCCGACGGTGGCATCCACGCGCTTGGCGAGTGCCGCCTTCATGTCGACCTGGAGCAGGAAGTGCACGCCGCCGCGCAAGTCCAGGCCGAGGTACATGGGCAGCGCGCCCATCGAGGTCAGCCACTGCGGCGAGGCCGACAGCAGGTTGAGCGCAACCACGTAGACCGGATCGGCCGCGTCGGGGTTGAGCGCGCGCGCGAGCACGTCCTTGGCCTTGAGCTGCGTGTCGGTGTCCTTGAGCCGGACCCGGATCGAGCTGCCCTCGAGCTGTAGTCCGGTCTGCTCGATCTTCGCCGCCGAGAGCGCCTGCTCGATGCGCCCGAGCACCGCCGTGTCGACCTTGACCGTGGCCTTGGCGCTCGAGACCTGCACCGCCGGCGACTCGCCGAAGAAGTTGGGCAGCGTGTAGATCAGGCCGAACGCGATGGCGACCGCGATGACGACGTACTTCCAGATCGGATAGCGGTTCACGCTCGGGCCTTCACTCGGACAGGTTGGCTGCGGGGCGGGCTGGGTAGCACGGGCTCGCGGGTGCGGCGCGCGGGCCGGCTCAGATCGCCTTGATCGTGCCCTTGGGCAGGAGGGTCTGGATCGCCGACTTCTGCATCTGCATCTCGATCGCCTGGTCGCCGCGCGTGCCGACCTCGATCGTGACGTAGCCGTCGCCGACCTTGGCGACCTTGCCGACGATGCCGCCGGCGGTCACTACCTCGTCGCCCTTGGAGAGCGCCTCGAGCATCTGCTTATGCTCCTTCGCGCGCTTCATCTGCGGACGGATCATCAGGAAATAGAGCACGACGAACATCAGGATGATCGGCAGGAAGCCGAGCAGCTGCTGTTCAGCGCCACCGGCCGTCTGGGCCCAGGCATTCGAGATGAACACGGTCTATATCCTTGTTTTGTCGGGGGTTATGCTCAGCCCGCGATTGTATCAGTCGGGGCCTCGGGCGCGATCGGCCGCGAAGGCCGCGCGCCAGGCGTCGAAGCGACGCGCCTCGATCGCCTCGCGCATGCCGCGCATCAGGTCGAGGTAGTAGTGCAGGTTGTGGATCGTCGACAGGTGCGCGCCGAGGATCTCGTCGACGCGGTTCAGGTGGTGCAGGTAGGCGCGCGAGAAGGTCCGGCAGGTGTGGCAGGCGCAGCTCGCATCGACCGGGCGGGGGTCCGCGCGGTGCTTGGCGTTGCGGATCTTGACGTCGCCATAGCGGGTGAACAGCCACCCGTTGCGCGCGTTGCGGGTCGGCATCACGCAGTCGAACATGTCGACGCCCATCGACACGCCGGCGACCAGGTCCTCGGGCGTGCCCACGCCCATCAGGTAGCGTGGCGCACCAGCCGGCAGGCGGGCGCCGATGTGGTCGAGCACTCGCATCATGTCTTCCTTGGGCTCGCCGACCGACAGTCCCCCGATCGCGTAACCATGAAAGCCGATGTCGACCAGCCCGGCGAGGGACTCGTCGCGCAGCGACTCGAACATCCCGCCCTGCACGATGCCGAACAGCGCGTTCGGGTTCTCCTGCTGGTCGAAGGCGTCGCGCGAGCGGCGCGCCCAGCGCAGCGACAGCCGCATCGACGCGGCGGCCTCGTCGATCGTGGCCGGGCGCCCGTCGATCTCGTACGGCGTACATTCGTCGAAGATCATCACGACGTCGGAGTTCAGCGAGCGCTGGATGCGCATCGACGTCTCGGGCGTGAGCATCAGCCGGTCGCCGTTGATGGGCGAGGCGAAGCGCGCGCCCTCCTCGGAGATCGTGCGCATCTTCCCCAGGCTCCAGACCTGAAAGCCGCCGGAGTCGGTGAGGATGGGCTTGGTCCAGCCGTTAAAGCCGTGCAGGCCGCCGAGCGTGTCGAACACCTCGGTACCCGGGCGCAGCCACAGGTGGAAGGTGTTGCCCAGGATGATCTGCGCGCCGACCTCGTCGAGCTCGCGCGGGGCCATGGTCTTGACCGCCCCGTAGGTGCCCACGGGCATGAAGATCGGTGTCTGCACGGTGCCGTGGGCGAGTGTGAGCGCACCGCGCCGCGCGCGTCCGTCGGTGCCCAGGAGGTCGAACTTCATCGGGGCCGTTCCGGTCGGTCGTGGTGGTCGGGTTCCAGGAGCATGGCGTCGCCGTAGCTGAAGAATCGGTAGCGCCGTGCGACGGCGTGTGCGTAGGCCGCGCGGATCGCATCGGTGCCTGCGAAGGCCGACACCAGCATCATCAGCGTCGACTTCGGCAGGTGGAAGTTGGTGAGCAGGGCGTCGACGACACAAAACGCGAAGCCGGGCCGGATGAAGAGGGCGGTCTCGCCCCAGCCGGCCGCGATCCGAGCGTCGGGCCCGGCCGCCGACTCGAGTGTGCGCATCGAGGTCGTGCCGACCGCGACCACCCGGGCGCCGCGCGCGCGGGCCGCGTCGATCGCGGCGACCGTCGCCTCGGGCACGTGGTAGCGCTCGGAATGCATCACATGCCGCGCCGGGTCGTCGTCGCGCACTGGCAGGAAGGTGCCCGCGCCGACGTGCAGCGTGACAAAGGCCCGGGCCACGCCGCGCGCCTCGAGCGCGGCGAAGAGCGTGTCGTCGAAGTGCAGGCCGGCGGTCGGTGCGGCCACCGCGCCCGGGTGCTTGGCGTAGACCGTCTGGTAGCGGTTCTCGTCCTCTGCGTTGGGTGCGTGGCCGATGTAGGGCGGCAGCGGCAGCGAGCCTGCACGCTCGAGCAGCCCGAGCACCGGCTCGTCGAAGACGAGGCGGTAGAACGCGCCGTCGCGCGATCGGACCGTCGCGGTGGCGCCGCCGTCGAGCTCGAGGCGTCCGCCCGGCTGCGGCGGCTTGCTCGCACGGACCATCGCGACCGCCTCGTGCTCGCCGTCGATCCGCTCGACCAGAAGCTCGATGCGCCCGCCGCTCGCCTTGTGCCCGAACAGCCGGGCGCGGACCACGCGGGTGTCGTTGAACACCAGCAGGTCGCCCGGATCGAGCAGCGTCGGAAGGTCGACGACGCCGAGGTCCTCGAGCTGCGGCGCGCCCTTGCCCTCGCCCGGCCGCACACGCAGCATGCGCGACGCGGTGCGGACCACGGGTGGATGCTGGGCGATCAGCTCGGGCGGGAGCGCGTAGTCGAAGTCCGACAGGCGCAGCGTCGGTTCTGGGGCGGACACGGTCGGGTGGAGGGTGGTTCGTGGCGGGGGCGTGGCGCGGGCGCGGACGCGGGGCGGATGATACCCGCGGGGCTGCGATCGCCTTGCAACGGAACGTGCCGGCCGTCGGCCGGCGCGGCGGGCCCGGCGGTACACTGCTTCCCGAGCCGCTCAGCCGCGCGATACTCGAGTTGCATCGCCGATCCGGGCCCCGTCCGGATACACCGGGCCCCATCGCTCCATGGTTCCGAACCGCACGCCCCATCGACGCATCGCCTGGCTGCTCGTCGTCGCGCTCCTCGTCGCGACGCTCGCGCCGTGGGCGGCGACGACCCGCGCGGCGGCGGCGGGCCTGCCGGGCCTGCACGACCTGTGCCTCGCTGACGGCTCGTCGCGTCCGGCCCCGCCCGATGCGCCGGCCGACCCGTCGGCGTCGGGTCACTGCCCGCTGTGTGTGCTGAATGCCTCTGCGGGGGCACCGCCGCCCGCTCTCGAGCCGGTGCTGCGTGTGCCGGCGGTGCCGGCGGCGCGCGCGACGCTCGACACGCTCCCGCCCGCCCGCGAGACCGCCGCCCGCTGGCGGGTCTCGCCGCCCCGCGCCCCGCCGCTCCTCGGCTGATTCAGCCCTCGCCGCCCCTCGTCGGGCGTGGCGACCGTCGAATCCCCGCCCGCGCCCGCATCGCGCGGGCCGCCGCCCTGGAGTCCCGTCATGTCCGGAGTGTTCCGGCAGCCGCTCGCCGTCGCGATCACGCTGCTGTGCTCGAGCCTGCCCGTCGCACGCGCGCAGCTCGCCCCCGCCGCCCCCGCGGCAGTCCCCGATCTGCCTGCGGTGGGCACGCCTTCCGGGAGCGCATCCCCTGCTGGCGGCCTCGCCGACGTTACCGTCACCGGCACCCGCGAGGCCGCGTCGCTGTCGCGCACGCCCGCCGCCGTCGGCGTGATCCCGGGCGAGTCGATCCGCCGTACCGGGCCCGCCCATCCGTCGCAGTTGCTCGGGCAGGTGCCCGGCGTTGCGGTCGCGGTCACCAACGGCGAGGGCCACACCACCGCCATCCGCCAGCCATTCACCACAGCGCCGGTCTACCTGTACCTCGAGGACGGGATCCCGATCCGCCCGACCGGCTTCTTCAACCACAACGCGCTGTATGAGACCAACCTGCCACAGGCCGGCGGCGTCGAGGTCGTGCGCGGCCCGGGGAGCGCGCTATATGGCTCCGACGCGATCGGCGGCATCGTCAACGTGCTGACCCGCGCACCTGCCTCGAGGGCTGGTGCCGACGCGCGCGCCGAGCTCGGCAGCGACGGCTGGTTCCGGCTGCTCGCCGGCGGCGACTCGGGCTCGCGCGGCTGGGGCGCCCTGCGCGGCGACCTCAACATCACCCACGCCGACGGCTGGCGCGATGCGACCGGCTACGACCGACGCTCCGGCTCGCTGCGCTGGGATGCCGGCCTGGGCGACTCGACGGTCGCCAAGACGGTGTTCGCGTTCTCGCGGGTCGACCAGCAGACCGGCGCCAACTCGCCGCTGCCGCTGGCCGACTACCAGAGCCGGCCGACGACCAACTACCGCCCGATCGCCTTCCGGGCGGTGGAGGCGTTGCGCCTGTCGACAAGCATCGACCACGAGCTCGGGTCGGGCGGGCTGCTGACAATCACGCCGTACCTGCGCGACAACGCGATGGACCTGCTCGCCTCGTTCAACCTGCCGTCGGACCCGACCCTCGCGCGCACCGCCAGCCGCTCGATCGGGGTGGCCGCCAAGTGGCGGCAGGATTGGACCGGGCCCTGGGCGCCGCGGCTGATCGCCGGCATCGATCTCGAGGCGAGCCCCGGCGAGCGCCGCGAGGACCGGGTGCTACCCACCGTATCGGGCAGCGGGGCGTCGCGCCTGTACTCGGCCTACACGCTCGGCTCGCGGGTCTACGACTACGGCGTGACCTTCAGCCAGGTCTCGCCCTACCTGCACGGCGAGGTCTCGCCGATCGCGCGGCTGCGCGTGAGCGCCGGGCTGCGCTGGGACCGGCTGGGCTACCGGCTCGACAACCGGATCGAGCAGGCGGCCGTGCGCGACGCGGCGAGCGGCGCCTGGTACGGGCAGGTCGCCGACACCTCCGTCTCGTACTCGCACTTGAGCCCGAAGCTCGGCGCGACCTGGGCGTTCGATGCACGCACCTCGGGCTGGATCGGCTACTCGAACGGCTTCCGGGCGCCTTCGGAATCGCAGCTCTTCAGGCCCGCGGTCGCCAACAGCGCCGCGACCGCCACGCAGCTCGCGGCGCAGTCGTCGCGGCTGCGTCCGATCGAGGCCGATCAGCTCGAGATCGGCCTGCGCGGGCGCGACGGCAGCTTCGCCTGGGAGCTGGTGGGCTACCGGCTCGACAAGCGCGACGACCTGGTGTCGCAACGCGATCTCGTCACGAACCTGACGAGCACGGTGAATGCCGGGCGCACGCGGCACCAGGGTGTGGAGGCCGGGTTGGGCTGGGCGTTCGTGCCGGGCTGGCGGATCGACGGCGCGCTGTCGTACGCGGTGCACCGCTACGTCGACTGGGTCACCGCGACCGCGGACTTCAGCGGCAAAGAGATGGAGTCGGCGCCGCGTGTGCTCGGCAACCTGCGGCTGGGCTGGCAGCCGGTCGAGCGCGGCTTCGTCGAGCTCGAGTGGACGAAGGTCGGTGCGTATTGGCTCGAGGCGGGCAACTCAGCCGCCTTCGGGCGCTACGACGGGCACTCGCTGTGGAACCTGCGCGCCGAGTGGCCGCTGACCCGTCGCATCGCGCTCTACGGACGTGCGCTCAATCTCGCCGATGCCCGGTGGGCCGACAGCGCGTCGGTCTCTTCGTCGACGGCGGTCTATTCGCCGGGGCTGCCCCGGTCCTTCTATGCGGGCATCGACATCCGATGGTGAATCGCTCCTTTCTGCTCGCGCTGCTGCGCTCAGCAGCCCTGGCCGTCGCTTTCGTGACCGCCGCGACTGCCGCCTCCGCCCACGAGGGCCACGAGGGCCACG
Source organism: Burkholderiaceae bacterium (assembly GCA_044368415.1). Lineage (GTDB taxonomy): Bacteria > Pseudomonadota > Gammaproteobacteria > Burkholderiales > Burkholderiaceae_E > UBA4615. Next base: position 89,816 of record JBIPLJ010000003.1, on the reverse strand, counting down.
GGCGTGGCGCCGGCGCAGGCACTGCGCGCCCGGCGCTCGCGGTCTCAGCGGCCTTCGCGCCCGATGGCCGGCTCTGGGTCGCCGGCCTTGACGCGCGTCGGCGCCTCTTTGTGCAGTCGAGCGGCGACGATGGCCGAAGCTGGGGGCCGCGCACGCTGCCGCCGCTCGGCGCTGAGCAAGCCGCCGCGGACGGCGAGCAGCGCCCCAAGCTCGCGTTCGCGGCGGACGGCCGCACGGTGGTCCTGGCCTGGACGCGGCCGCTTGCGAAGCCCTACACCGGCGAGATCCGGATGAGCCGCTCCGAGGACGGCGGCCGCAGCTTCGGCGCGCCCTTCACCGTGCATCGCGACCGGCAACAGATCACACACCGCTTCGAGTCGATCGCCTTCGACGCGCGCGGTCGCTTGCACGTGCTATGGGTCGACAAGCGTGATGCCGAGCTGGCGCGCGCGGCGGCCGCCGCCGCGGGGCGCGCTAAGGCCGACTGGCGGGGTGCGGCGATCTGGCGCGTCGTCTCCGAGGACGGCGGGCGCAGCTTCTCGCCCGACCTGCGCCTCGCCGACCACAGCTGCGAGTGCTGCCGCATCGCGCTCGCGCCCGCGCCCGACGGCGGGCTGGTCGCGCTCTGGCGGCACGTCTTTGAGGGCAGCGAGCGTGACCATGCGTTCGCGTCGGTCGGCGACGCCGCGGCGCCGACGCCCGCGGTCGTGCGCGCGAGTCGGGACCGCTGGGCGATCGACGCCTGCCCGCACCATGGCCCGGGCCTCGCGCCGGCCGAGGGCGGCGGCTACCACGCGGTGTGGTTCGGCGAACGCGACGGCGTGGCAGCGGTGCGCTACGGGCGTCTCGGCGCCGATGGTGTACCGGCGGGCGAGTCGATCACTCTGCCCGACGCCGCCGCCGAGCATGCCGACGTTGCCGCCGCCGGCCGTCGCGTCGTCGTCGCCTGGCGCAGCTTCGACGGCACCACAACACACCTGCGCGCCTGGGTCTCGGAAGACGGTGGCGCACGTTTTGCGCTGCGCGAACTCGGCCGCAGTCCCGCGCCGAACGATCACCCCCGCCTCGCGCGGCGCAACGACCGCGTGGTCGTCGTCTGGCGCACCGACCCGGAGATCCGCGTTGTCCCGATCGACTGAGCCTGCCATCCGCCGCAGCCGCAGGGGCGCCGCCCTGGTTCTCGCCGCCGTCATGCTCGCGGCAGGCGTGCCGTCGGCACCGTCCGCGGCGCCGCGGGTGGAGCCCTTCGACGCCGAGGTCTGGAGCCGACTGAAGTCGACGCTGCCGCGGCCCTCGGTCGTCGTCTTCACCACGAGCTACTGCGCCACCTGTCCCGATGTCCTCGAGGGGCTGGGAACCGAGATCCGTACGCGTCGCCCCGGCGCGCCATTGGTGGCGGTGGTGCTGGACGGCGAGTCGCTCGGCCGTCGCCCGCGCGAGGCCCACCTCGCCCGTGCCGACCGCCTGTTCGTTTTCCGGGGGCAGCAGGAGGCGGCGCTCCGCCATGCGGTCGACCCGTCCTGGCGCGGCGTGACGCCATGGGTCGCGCTGATCGGCGCGGACGGTGCGGTGACCTTCGGCGGGGGCACGCCGACGCGTGATCGGCTGGATGCATGGGCGAGGGGCGAGGGGATGCGCTGAGCGGGTCTCCAGCACGGCCAGGGGTAAGAATGTGAGCGCACGCTGTCGGCAAGGAGTCTTTTGAAACGAGGTCTTGTCTTGGATACTTCGGTGAAAGCCGTGCTGCAGCGCGGCTGTCACAGTCCTGTCATGGGTGGTCCGTAGCCTCCGGGTCGGCTTCCAGCAGCCCCCTTACACCTCGACAGGACAAACCTATGAAGCTGACGACACGACTGGCGTTCGGCGCCGCGATCGCGATCGCCGCCCTCTCTGCCCAGGCCCAGAACATCACCGGTGCGGGTGCAACCTTCCCCGCCCCGATCTACGCGAAGTGGGCCGAGGCCTACAAGACCGCCACCGGCGTCCAGCTCAATTACCAGGCGATCGGCTCCGGCGGCGGCGTCAAGCAGATCACTGCAAAAACTGTCGATTTCGGCGCCTCCGACGACCCGATGTCGGGCGATGATCTGGCGAAGAACGGCCTGCTCCAGTTCCCGGCGGTCATCGGCGGCGTCGTGACGGTCTTTAACCTGCCCGGCATCGCCGCCAACGAGCTGACGCTCACCGGCCCGGTGCTTGCTGACATTTTCCGTGGCGAGATCAAGGCCTGGAACGATCCGGCGATCGCCAAGCTCAATCCGACCGCCAAGCTGCCGTCGACCGCAATCACGCTGGTGTACCGCTCCGATTCGTCGGGCACGACGGCGGTCTTCACTGATTACCTCGCCGGCGTGTCGCCGGCCTTCAAGGCTTCGCCCGGCGAAGGCAAGACGGTTAACTGGTCGGCGGGCATCGGCGGCCGCGGCAACGCGGGCGTCGCCGCAAACGTGAGCAAGATCGCGGGCGCCATCGGCTACGTCGAGTACGCCTACGCCAAGCAAAACAAGATGAGCTACGCCACGCTCATCAATCGCGATGGCAAGCCGGTGAAGGCCGACGACCTGACCTTCGCCGCCGCGGCCGCAAAAGCCGACTGGAACAGCGCCCCGGGGTTCGGTGCGAACCTGAACAATCAGGCGGGTCCGGACGCATGGCCGATCACCTCGGCGTCGTTCATCCTGATGCACCGCGCCGCCACCGATGGTGCACGGTCTGCCGATGCGCTCAAGTTCTTCCGCTGGGCGCTGAACAACGGCCAGAAGCTCGCGACCGAGTTGGATTACGTTCCGCTGCCGCCGGCCGTCGTGAAGGCGGTCGAGGGCTCCTGGAAGGACATCAAGGACGCCTCGGGCAAGGCTGTCCTCAACTGAGTCCGATCCTGCGCCGGGCCGGGTGGCCCGGCGCGATTCTCGAAACGGTGACGAAGCGACCACGCAGCATCACTCGAGCTGAACCGCTGTTTCGCTGGCCGCCAACTGGACGATCATGAGCACCTCTGCGACGCACCCGGGCGATGACGACACGATGAATCGTGATATGCAGTCGGCCCACAGCCCATCCACCCAGGCCGCGATCGCCGCCCGGGTCGCAACGTTCGCGCGGGCCGATCGCTGGTTCGAACGCCTGACCCTCAGCTTCGCGTTGCTGGTGCTGCTGTCGCTCGCTGGGCTGCTGGTGTCGCTGATTTACGAGGCGTGGCCCGCGTTCCGCGCCTTCGGTGCCAACTTTCTCGTCGGCACCACTTGGAGCCCGTCCGACAACGTCTACGGGGCGGTGATCGCGATCTACGGCACGCTCGCGACATCCGCGATCGCACTGCTGTTCGCGGTGCCGATCAGCTTCGGCATCGCGCTGTTCCTCACCGAGACCTGCCCGCTGTGGCTGCGCCGGCCGCTGGGTACCGCGATCGAGCTGCTCGCCGGCGTGCCCTCCATCATCTACGGCATCTGGGGTCTGTTCGTGCTCGCGCCATTGCTGCAGGTGTGGCTCCAGCCGCTGCTGATCGCAACCGGCCTGCCGTTCTTCGCCGGCCCGCCGCTGGGCATCGGCATCTTCACGGCCGGCATGGTGCTTGCGCTGATGGTGATTCCATTCACCGCCTCGGTGATGCGCGACGTCTTCGAGACGGTGCCGCCGGTCCTCAAGGAATCGGCCTACGGGTTGGGCTGCACGACCTGGGAGGTCGTGCGCAATGTCGTGCTGCCATACACCCGGGTGGGTGTCATCGGCGGTGTGATGCTCGGTCTGGGTCGTGCGCTTGGCGAGACGATGGCGGTGACTTTCGTAATCGGTAACGCCAACCGGCTTGCGCCGAGCCTGTTCGCGCCGGGCAATTCCATCGCCTCGACGCTCGCCAACGAATTCGCAGAAGCGGACCCCGCGCTGCATGTGCCCGCGCTGTTCGCGCTCGGTCTGCTGCTGTTTGTCATCACCTTCTTCGTGCTGGCTGCCGCGCGCTGGCTGACCGCCCGCGGCACGCGCCGCGCAGGCATCTGATCGGAGCGGCATACATGGCAACGAACCTTCCTTCGTTCTCCGCGATCGACCCCGGCCTGTACCGTCGTCGCAAGGTGACCAATACGGTCGGGCTGGTCCTGTCGAGCGTCTCGATGGCACTTGGCCTGATCGGCTTGCTCTGGATCCTCTGGACGCTCGCCTACAATGGCATGTCGGCGCTGAGCTGGGACTTCTTCACGAAAAGCACGCCCGCGCCGGGCAGCGAGGGCGGCGGCATGGCCAACGCGATCCTCGGCAGCCTGATGATCGTGGGCTTCGCCACGATCGTCTCCACGCCTATCGGCATCCTGGCCGGCGTGTACCTGTCGGAGTTCGGGCGGACCTCGCGCTTCGCCCAGGCTACGCGTTTTGTGGTCGACATCATGCTATCGGCACCGTCGATCGTGATCGGCCTGTTCGTATTCGCCATCGCGGTGGCCACCATCGGCCACTTCTCGGGCTGGGCCGGTTCGCTGGCGCTGTCTCTGATCGCGATCCCCGTGGTGGTGCGAACCACGGAGAACATGCTGAATCTGGTACCGGGAAGCCTGCGCGAGGCGGCCTTCGCGCTTGGTGCGCCGCGATGGAAGGTGAGCGTCTCGGTCACGTTGCGTGCGGTCAAGGGCGGCGTCGTCACCGGCGTGCTGCTCGCGGTCGCTCGGATGATCGGCGAGACTGCGCCGCTGCTGTTCACCGCGCTCAACAACCAGTTCTTCTCCACCGACATGTCGCAGCCGATGGCCAACCTGCCGGTGGTGATCTTCAACTTCGCGATGAGTCCCTACGAGGACTGGCAGAAGCTCGCCTGGGGCGGTGCCTTCCTCATCGCATTGGTGGTGCTGGCGATCAACATCGCCGCCCGCGTGCTGTTCCGCGACAAGGTCCAGGCCTGACGCGTCCATACCGGAAACGACCATGAACGACATCAGTCTGAAAGTTGGCACCGCCGGCGCCATGCAGCAGGCCGCCGCACGCTCCGAAGCCGAGGCTGCCGGCCGTGCCGGACAGCCCGCCGTAGACCCCGCGGTGCGCGTGCGCAACCTCGATTTCTACTACGGCAAGTTCCAGGGCCTGAAGAAGGTCTCGCTCGATATCGCCCGCCACAAGGTCACCGCCTTCATCGGTCCGTCGGGTTGTGGCAAGTCGACGCTGCTGCGGGTCTTCAACCGGATGTACGACCTGTACCCCGGTCAACGTGCCGAGGGCGAGCTTCTCTTCAACGGCCGCAACGTGCTGGCGAAAGATCAGGACGTGAACCTGCTGCGCGCCAAGATCGGCATGGTGTTCCAGAAGCCCACGCCGTTCCCGATGACCATCTACGAGAACATCGCATTCGGCGTGCGCCTGTATGAGAGCCTGAACGGGCGCGACATGGAAGAGCGGGTCGAGTGGTCGCTGCGCAAGGCCGCGCTCTGGGACGAGGTCAAGGACAAGCTGCAGCAGAGTGGGCTGTCGCTGTCGGGCGGCCAGCAGCAGCGGCTGTGTATCGCGCGCACCGTTGCGGTCAAGCCCGAGGTGGTGCTGCTCGACGAGCCGACCAGCGCGCTCGACCCGATCTCGACCGCGAAGGTCGAGGAGCTGGTCAACGAGCTCAAGTCCGAATACACGATCGCAATCGTCACGCACAACATGCAGCAGGCCGCACGGATCTCGGACTACACCGCCTACATGTACCTGGGCGAGCTGGTCGAGTTCGGTGACACAAACCAGATTTTCATCAAGCCCACCCAGAAGGCGACCGAGGACTACATCACCGGCCGCTTCGGCTGATCCTCGCCACCCTTCAGGCCCCACCGGGCCCGTTACGCCGCCACCCGTAGGATCCTTGATGACCGATCACACCAATAAGCAGTTCGATACCGACATCGAGCGGATGCGCAGCACCATCTCGATGATGGGCGGTCTCGTCGAGCGCCAACTCGTGCGGGCCATCGACGCGGTGCGCGACGGCGATCTGCAGCGGGTCACGCAGGTGCTCGAGGACGAACACGCGGTGAACCAGCTGCAGCTCGAGTCCGACCTGCGCTGCAACCAGATGATCGCGCGCCGCCAGCCGATCGCGGTGGACCTGCGCGAAATCGTCGCGGTGATCCACAGCATGAACGACCTCGAGCGGGTCGGCGACGAGTCCAAGAAGATCGCGCTCAAGGCGCGGCAGTTCGTTGGTGCGCCGACGCCGATCCCGTTCGAGCCGATCCTGCGGATGTCGGAGATCGTCGTCGAGATGCTCCGCAGCGCGATCGACGCGTTCGTGCGCCAGGACGAGGGCGCGGCTGCGCGCCTGTCGATGCGCGACATCGAGGTCGATGCGCTGCGCGACGAGCTGGTCAGCCAGCTCATCACGCGCATGAGCGAGGACTCGAAGGTGGTGTCGAGCGCGCTCGCGCTGGTCTTTGTCGTGCAGTCGATCGAGCGGGTCGGCGACCATGCGAAGAACATCGCCGAGTACGTGGTTCACGTGGTCTCGGGTGTGGACTCGCGGCATGCCCGGCAGGAGCCTGCCAGCTCCTGAGCGGCCGGTTCGCGGACCGCAGGCTTGGTCCGCAGGCTCTGTCCGCTGGTGGTGCACCGCTCAGGTCACCGAGCGACCGTCCTGTTCGACCGGCCTCGAAACCCTTACCGATGCAGGTGGATTGCCGCGGCCCCGGCCTTCACCGATAATTGCGTGTCGCCCTCTGGCCGGAGTGGTGGAACTGGTAGACGCGCCGGACTCAAAATCCGGTGCCCGAAAGGGCGTGCGGGTTCGATTCCCGCCTCCGGCACCATAGCGCCGCGGCGCGTCTAGCGCGTCAGTAGCGCTCGGGCACGATCAGCTCGGGCGGAGTCGGCCTGCGCTGGTAGTCGTCGTTGTGTTCGCGAGGGGGCAGGCGCACCTCGGGATGCTCAATCTCCTGGTAGGGCACCTGCTCGAGCAGATGTGCGATGCAGTTGAGCCGTGCTCGCTTCTTGTCCACCGCCTGAACGACCCACCAGGGCGCCTCGGGAATGTGTGTACGCTCGAGCATGGTCTCCTTGGCATGGGTGTACGCCTCCCACAGCCGACGGGACTCCAGGTCCATCGGGCTCAGCTTCCATTGCTTGAGCGGGTCGCGGATGCGTCCCAGGAAGCGCAGGTGCTGCTCGTCGTCGGTAATCGAGAACCAGTACTTGAGCAGCACGATCCCCGATCGCACGAGCATGCGCTCGAACTCCGGCACCGATCGGAAGAACTCCTCGTACTCGGCGTCGCTGCAGAAGCCCATGACCCGCTCGACGCCCGCCCGGTTGTACCAGGACCGATCGAACAGCACGATCTCGCCGGCCCCGGGCAGGTGCGAGATGTAGCGCTGGAAGTACCACTGTGTGCGCTCGCGGTCGTTGGGCGCCGGGAGCGCGGCGACGCGGCAGATCCGCGGGTTCAGTCGCTGCGTGATGCGCTTGATCACGCCGCCCTTTCCGGCCGCATCCCGACCTTCGAAGATGACAACGACCTTGAGCTTGGCGTGGACGACCCAGTCCTGCAGCTTGACCAGTTCGCCTTGCAGGCGGAACAGCTCCCGGAAATAAGCGCGACGCGCGTCGCGCCGGGGGTCGGGGCCGAGCGATGCGTCGCCGCCGTTGCGGTCGTCGAGCTCGAGCTCGAGCTCCTCGTCGTAGCTGTCGATCAGGTCGTCCTGCATGCGCCGGAAGGCCGCGGCGTCGTCAGGTGTCATGTTGCGATCTGCGCTCATGGTGGTGGGCGTGGCTGTGGCATCGGGAGCGCCCAAGGTGCCTCGCAATGATGACGGTTGCGTGACAGGCAGCCGGTGTCCTCGGCTCAGCGACGCTCGATCCGGTAGACCGCCGCTGGGGGCAGGTTGCGCAGCGCGATCGCGACGCGTGTGGCCTTCAGGCCCAGCCGCTCGAGCAGGCGGCTCGGCACCGGGCAGCGGAACCCGTAGGTGAACTGGTAGAAGGCGCCATCCGGGCGCAGCCGCAGGAAGGCGTCCTGCAGCACGCGGCGCACGCGCGCCGGCGGCATCGACAACAGCGGCAGGCCGCTGACCACGGCGCCGGCGAGCTCGCCGCCGAAGAACTGCAGCGAGCCCAGCCGCGAGGCGTCCTGGCGCACGAGCGTGGCGCGCGGATAGCGGGCGCGCAGCGCGTCGAGGAACTCGTCGCCGAGCTCCACCAGCGCGAGACGGTGCTCGGGCACACCGCGCTCGAGCAGCGCGTCGGTGAACACGCCGGTGCCTGGACCGAGCTCGATCACCGGCGCGCAGGTCGGGGCGATCGAGGCGGTCATGGCGGCGGCCAGCCACGGGCTCGATGGCGCGATTGCGGCGATGCGCCTCGGTTCTCGGATCCACGCGAGGAAGAAGGTCCAGCTCGAGCCGGCGGGCTCGTGCAGGCGGCCGCGATGCAGCGGCCCGCGCTGCAGCCGGGGCGTCGCGCGCAGCGCCCGCGACGCGACGCGTCGGCCCGCTGTCCGGTTCACGGAAATCTTGGCCGCGGGCGGCACGCTGGACGACGCATCATGGACCGGTGTCGGGTGGGAAGGCGTCGTGGGTCTGTTGAGCGGACCGCTTCGGACGACGGCTGGCAGGGTACCGCATCGAGGTGCCGGAGACCAACGCGGTGCCTTTCGCACGCCACCCTGGTCGAGTCGCTGCGCGACGTGCCCACCGGTTGTGTCGTCGATGCGCGCGCAGTGAACCGCCCCGAGCGTCACTGCGTACCACCTGCTGCCGCAGGCCGCGGTGGGCCGCCGCGCGTCGGGCGTCCCGCCCGGGATGGCCGACATCGCTGCGCGGGCGGGCGTGGGCACCATCACCCTCTCGCGAGCGCTGCGCACGCCCGAGCGGGTGTCGGCCGAAGTACGGGAGCGGGTGCATGCCACGGTCGAGGCCGGGACGGCGATCCTGCGGACGCAGCGGGGGCGGCAGCCGGTCGCGGTCGTGCTGACCGGCACGCACCATGCGCGGGGAGTGCGCAGGCTGCGGCGGGCGCGGCCGCTGCCGGCGGATCACCTTCGTCGGCAGGCCGCCCGGCATCGAACAGCGGGCGGCGCAGCGTCTGTCCGGCTACCGCGCCGCGATGGCCGGGCTCGCACTCGAGCAGAACGTGGCGACGCTCGACGGGCTCGGCATGACGATCGCCTCCGGCGAGCGTGCGGCCGAGGCGCTGCTCGATCGCGCCACGCATGGCCTCGGCTTCGAGGTGATCAGCCGGAGAAGCGCCTGAGGAGGGCGTTGCCCGGCGGCGGCAGCAGCCGGGCGAGGTCCTCGGCGCGCAGGATCCGAATCTTGTTGGTTTGCGCGAACGCGAGCGCCTGCTCGCTGACCTCGCCGACCGCGACGTACAGGGCATCGTGCGCCTCGGCCCGCTCGCGCGCGGCGGCGAGCTCGCGCAGCGGCTCGATGCCGGTGCGTGCGACCTTCCAGCGCCGGAACGACGCGACGCTGCGCCGCCAGCCCTGGGTGAGCGCGAAGTCGGCGCCGCCCTCCTCGGTCCGGGCCACCTGCCAGCCCTCGCGGGTCCAGGCCTGCTCGAGCGCCGCGCCGAACTCGGCCGCGCCCATCGCGCGCACCGCCTGTTCGGTCGCCGCCACATGCGAGGCGCTCGGCGCCTGCAGCGTGCGCCAGCCGGTGATGCAGGCGATGACGATGAAGGGCAGCGCGATCGGCAGCGCAAACACGAAGTAGGCGGCGGGCACGCCGAAGCGGGCGAAGGCGATCAGCGCGAGCGCGGTCAGCGCGCTGACCCACCAGGGCTTGCGCAGCAGGATCGCGAACAGCGAGTTCTCGGCCATCCGGAGCTTCATCGGTCGCCTCGGGCGTGGAAAGGTGAGGGCCGGAGCATACGGGGTCTGGTTCCATCCGCCGCGGAACGCCGCGCCACGGGGTCGGGCACTCGCCCGGCCTCCCGGGTCCTGACGTGCCGCAAGGCGGTGCGCCGATCGCGAGTCGGCGCGCTCAGAGCCGCCGCGCGCTCGGCACCGCGAAGTAGAACCACTCGGCCCCGGACGCCGCGTTCGGGTTCGGGAAGACCACGAACCCGTCTGCGGGCGCGGCCATCGGACTGCCGTCGCGCCGCAGGCCGATCGGCTCGCCGGCGCGCACCGCCTCGAAGCTCTTCCATGCGCGGGCCAGCCGGTCGTCGGCGTGCTCGCGATCGAACACCTCCACCAGCCGCAGCACCTCGCGCGGCGCGCTCGCGGGCGCGACCGCCGGGGCGGCGATTCCGAGGTGCGCGAGCGCGCGCAGCGCGGCCTGCAAAGCGAAGGCGGGCGCTGCCGGATCGTCGTGCTGCCCGCATTCGAGGGTGATCGCGCAGCCCCCGCGCGAGCGCATGTATTCGGTCGTGCCGACGCCGTACTCGGGGTCTGCGCCCGGCGCGCCATGAGCGGCCCGCCGGCGCACCCCGCGCGCGTAGGTGTCGAGCCAGCCCTCGACGAGCCGCGGCGCACCCAGCGCGAGCGCGAGCGCCTGCTCGCGTGCGGCCTGCGCGAAGGGCTCGAGCGGGCCGTCGTTGTCCTCGGGACCGATCATCGCGAACGGCTCGCCGGCGGTGTGGAAGGAGTGCAGGTCGAGCAGCACGTCGTGCGCCTCGAGCAGCGGGCACAGCCGGTTGGCGATCCGGTCCTCATGGTCGCGCGGAACCGCGGTCGGGCGCAGCATGCGGTTCAGGTTGCGGTCGCCCTCGCGGCGCCGATGTGCGTGCGCCAGCGGGTTGGCGACCGGCACGACGGTCAGCGTGCCGCGCTCGAGCGCGATCTCGCCCGAGTCAATTGCGGCGACGAGCCGCGTGAGCGCGATGCTGCCACTGGTCTCGTTGCCGTGCACGCCGCCCAGCAGGATCAGTCGCGGGCCGGGCCGCAGTGCGTCGAATCGGTGGGTGCGGAGCGGAGCGTCGGTCATAGCGATACGGTAAGCCGCGTGTCGAGGTGCTGCAAGTCAGGGTGAATTCGGCGCGGTCGCGCCGGGCCGGTGCCGGCCGAGGTGCCGACCGCGGCCCCGCCGGCCCTCAGCGTCCGCCGGCCCTCAGCGCCCGCGCAGCCCCCGCCTCGCCAGCACGGCGACTGCCAGCGCCAGCCCACCGGCGACGAGGCCGACCGCGGCCTGCAGCAGCGCGCGCACCACCGTCCCGGCCCATGGGGCAGCGGCCTCGACCGCGCCGGCGGCCGCCTCGACCGCATGGTGCAGCCACGGCAGGCCGTGCACGAGGATGCCGCCTCCGACGAGGAACATCGCCGCGGTGCCTGCGATCGACAGTCCGCGCATCATCCAGGGCGCGGCACGCAGGATGCCGCGGCCGAGCGCACGCAGCGCGTCATCGAACGCGCGGGCGCCGGTCCGCCGGGTGAGCGCCAGGCCGCCGTCGTCGAGCTTGACGATCCCCGCGACCAGACCGTAGACGAATACCGTCATCAGCAGGCCGATGGCGGCGAGCACCGCCACGCGGGTGCCGAGCGGTGCATCGGCGACCGTGCCCAGCGCGATCACAATGATCTCGGCCGACAGCACAAAATCGGTTCGGACGGCGCCCGCGATCTTGGCGCGCTCGAGCGCGGCCGGGTCGGTCTGTGGTTCGCCCGTCGCAGGTGCAGGCACCTCGTGGGGGGGCGTGTCGCACGCGCTCTTCGAAGTCCGGTGGTGCGCGAGCTTCTCGACGCCCTCGTAGACCAAGTACAGCCCACCGGCCATCAGCAGCGGCGCCACTGCCCAGGGAGCCAGTGCGCTGATCGCGACCGCCGCGGGCACGAGTACCAGCTTGTTGCGAAGCGAGCCTTTCGCCACCGCCCACACCACCGGCAGCTCGCGATCGGCCCTGACGCCGCTGACCTGCTGCGCGTTCAGCGCGAGGTCGTCGCCGAGCACGCCGGCGGTCTTCTTCGTGGCGACCTTGGTCATCGTCGCCACGTCGTCCAGGATCGACGTGATGTCGTCCAACAGTGCGAGCAGGCTGGCGCCGGCCATGGTCGGGGTCCCGGTCCGCGCGCTCAGTGGGCCGGCCCCCCGACCGGTCCTGCGGCCGGCATGGCGTCAGATCCTGCGCTTGCTTCGTCGCCCCCTTCGTCGCCCGTTCCTGCGCCTGCGCGCGGCGCTTGCCGGCGCAGCACGCGGCCCGGGCGCTCGCCGGTGGGCGCGCCATTGAACCAGACCGGCACGCCGTTGACGATCACCGTGTCGATGCCGGTCGAGGGCAGGCAGGGGCTTGCGAAGTCGGCGCGGTCGATGACCGTCTCGGCATCGAACACGCACAGGTCCGCGAACAGACCCTCGCGCACGAAGCCGCGCCCGGCCAGCCCGAAAGTGGTCGCCGACAGCCCGGTCATCCGATGTACCGCGTCCTCGAGGGGGAACAGCCGCAGCTCGCGGCAGTAGTGCCCGAGCACCCGTGGGAAGGTGCCCCACAGCCGCGGGTGCGGATGCGCGTCGAAGGGCAGGCCGTCGGAGCCGATCATCGCGCCCGGATGGGCGAGCGCGGCGCGCACGTCAGCCTCGGCCATCGTGAAGTAGATCGCGCCGGCCGGCTGCAGGCGGCGTGCGGCCTCGCGGGCGTCCACGCCCCAGTCGGCGGCGATGTCGGCGAGGTCGCGGCCGGCGACACCGTCCACTGTGTCGGACCAGGTGACCAGCACGCGCTCGGCACGCTCGATCATGTCCGGATGCAGGATCGTCGAGCTCGCGGTGTACGGATAGACGTCGAAGGCGACCGGCTGCGCGGCGCGCGCCGCGTCCATCCGGGGCAGCGTCTCGCGCATGCGGCCGAAGTTCGCGCGGCCGGCGCACTTGTGGTGGGACACCACGACGGATGCGCCCGCGCGGCGGCCGATCTCGAAGGTCTCGTCCATCGACGCGAGCACGTGATCACCCTCGTCGCGCATGTGCGCGGTGTAGACGCCCCCGTGTCGCCCGAGCGGCTCGGCGATGCGGGCCACCTCGTCGGTGGTGGCCGCGGCCGCCGGCGGATAGAACAGGCCGCTCGACAGCCCGATCGCGCCCTGCTCGAGGCAGGTATCGAGCAGCAGGCGCATCCGCTCGATCTCCTCGTCGGTCGCGGCGCGTGCGAGGTCGTCGCCCATCACCGAGGCACGCAGTGTCGAGTGCCCGATCAGGAAGGCGCCGTTGAGCGCCGGCCGCGCGGCCTCGATGCGGGCCGCGAACGACGCGAAGTCGGGCGCCGCGTGCGCCGGGTCGCGCACGATCAGCGAGAGCAGCGCGGATGAGACCTCGGGGCGCAGCACCGGCGCCGCGCTCGCGCCGCAGTTGCCGCAGACGACCGTGGTCACGCCCTGGCTCGCCTTCATCGCCATCTCGGGCTGCGCAATGAGGGCGGTGTCGTCGTGTGTGTGGACGTCGATGAAGCCCGGGGCGAGCACGCGCCCGCCCGCGTCGATCTCGAGGCGCCCGCGCACCACGGCAAGCGCCGGCTCGTCGTGGCGCAGCACCGCGTCGATGCGGTCGCCGCGTACGGCGACATCGGCGCGAAAGCGCGGCGCGCCGCTGCCGTCAACGACGTCGGCGTTGCGGATCACGAGGTCGTGGGTCGGAGTCATCGGGTCGGAGTCACGGGGGCGGAGTCATCGGGGCGGGATCAGCGGGTCGGAGTCCCGTCCGCGGCACTGGTGCCGCCGCGCCGCGTGGTGACCTGCGGTGCGGAGGCGTCGGCCGAGTCTAGCCCAGCCCACTCGGCCGCGGCCAACGAGCACCGCACTCGCATGCGCCGCGCCGAACGCGCATCATCGGCTGACGGTGCCGCGCGGCGCCGACGGACACGACGAGGAGCACACGATGGCGATCACGCAGCTGGTCGAGTACGAGGACGCAACGCCCGAGGTGCGTGCCGTCTATGACGACATCATGGCCACCCGCAAGGTGGACTGGATCAACAACATGTGGAAGGCGCTCGCCCACCATCCGCCGACGCTCGCCCGCGTCTGGTCGGAGGTGAAGACGGTGATGGCGCCCGGAGCGCTTGATCCGCTGACCAAGGAGCTGGTCTATGTGGCGGTGAGCGTGACCAACAACTGCGAGTACTGCCTGCACTCGCACACCGCCGCGGCCCGCGCCAAGGGGATGACCGAGCCGATGCTCGGCGAGCTGATGGCGGTGGTGGCGCTCGCGAACCAGACGAACCGGCTCGCGATCGGCTACCAGGTGCCGGTCGACGAGCGCTTCAGGTCAGCGCCACCGAGAAGCCCCGGCTAGTCGCAGGCCGCGCCATCATCGCGTCGTACCAGCGGCGCACGTTGGGGAACTCGGCGAGGTCGACCTTGTGCTTCTCGTGGCGCCAGGCCCAGCCGATGATCGCGAAGTCGGCGATGCTGATCTCGGCACCGGCGAACCACTCGACCTCGGCTAGGCGGCGGTCGGCGACGCCGTACAGGCGGCGTGTCTCCTTCGAGTAGCGCTCGAGGCCATAGCGGCGGTCCTGCTCGTCCTGTACGCCGAGGAAATGGTGGACCTGGCCGGGCATCGGCCCGAAGCCACCCATCTGCCACATCAGCCACTCGTAGACCGGGATCCTGGCCCGCAGGTCGGCGGGCAGGAAGCGGCCGGTCTTCTCGCCGAGGTACAGCAGGATCGCGCCTGACTCGAAGACGCTGACCGGTGCGCCGCCGGGGCCCTCGGGGTCGACGAGCGCGGGGATGCGGTTGTTCGGGCTGATCTTCAGGAAGGCGGGATCGAACTGCGCGCCCTGGCCGATGTCGATCGGGAACACCGTGTAGGGCACGCCCATCTCCTCGAGCGCGACGCTGATCTTGCGGCCGTTGGGCGTGTTCCAGGCATGCAGCTCGATGGTCACGGGGGGCGCTCGCGGGGTGGGAGCCAGGGGCGTCGATTGTCGCACGGGGCTCCTCGGAGACCGGGCTGGTGGGCACGATCCGAAGGCTCCGCAAGCGGACAGGACGAGATGACATTCATTCGATCAATCGGGCGGCGCGTACGGCTCGCCGCGTACGCGGCTGCGTGTGCGGCGGCCGCGCCCGCCGTGCAGGCGCAGTCGACCTTCATCGTGGTGGCATCGACCACATCGACCGAGCCGTCCGGGCTCTTCAAGCACCTGCTGCCCGTATTCACGAAGCAGACCGGCATCGAGGTGCGCATGGTCGCGCTCGGTACCGGACAGGCGCTCGATGCGGCGCGACGCGGCGACGCCGACGTGGTGCTGGTGCACGACCTGCCGGCCGAGCAGCGCTTCGTCGCCGAGGGCTTCGCGTCCCGTCGCTTCGACGTCATGTACAACGATTTCGTGATTGTCGGGCCGAAGGGCGATCCAGCGCAGGTCTGCGGCCTGAAGGGCACGCTCGAGGCGCTGCGTCGCATCGAGCGGGCACAGGCGCCCTTCATCTCGCGCGGTGACCGCAGTGGCACCCATGCCGCGGAGCTGCGCTACTGGAAGAAGGCCGGCGTCGAGCTCGAGCGGGCCCGTGGCCCCTGGTACAAGGAGACCGGCTCGGGCTTGGGTCCCGCGCTCAACACCGCCTCCGGCATGAACGCCTACCTGCTGACCGATCGCGGCACTTGGCTGAGTTTTCGCAATCTGCGGGTTCTACCATCGGGCTGGCGTCGCGAAATCCGCAAGCCGCCGAGAGCCGCTGCTCGCTAGGGTGTGTTCACGGCTTCTGCGCCGCGACCCGCCTCTGAGGCCGTCAGCGGCTGTGACCGGTCCCAGCCGTGCGGCGTTTCGCCTCCCGGATGGTCCGCGGCCGCCGCGAACGAGGCAGCGTTCGCGAGGCGCGCCGACGGGAAGCGCAGCGCGAACGTGCTGCCGTAGCCCACCCGGCTCTCGATCTCCAGCCGCGCGTGGTGCCGCTGCGCGACGTGCTTGACGATCGCCAGCCCGAGGCCAGTACCGCCGATGTCTCGCGAGCGGCCGCGGTCGACGCGGTAGAAGCGCTCGGTGAGCCGCGGCAGGTGCTCGGCCGCGATGCCGATGCCGGTGTCCCGCACCGACAGCACGCCCTCGCCCTCGACAACCCGCCAAGTGACGGTGATGGTGCCGCCGTCCGGGGTGTAGCGCACCGCGTTGGTCAGCAGGTTGCGGACTGCGCTATCGAGCTCGGCCGGCGCGCCGCGCAGCCCGGCGGCGCTCTCGATCTGCAGCGCGATCGGGTGCCGGCCGGCCGACAGCGCCTGCACGTCGGCGACCACGGCCTGCAACAGCGGCTCGAGCGGCACGCCGGTGTGCTCGGGCGGCAGGCTGGTGCTCTCGAGCGTAGCGAGTGTGAGCAGGTCCTCGACCAGCCGCTGCATCGTCGCGGTTTGCTTCTGGACCATCTCCAGGCAGCGGCGCCGCTCCTCGGCGGGCAGTTCCATCTCGAGCAGGGTCTCGACGAAGCCGGCCACCACGGTGAGCGGCGTACGGATCTCGTGCGAGACGTTGGCGACGAAATCGCGCCGCATCTGCTCGAGGCGGCTGGTCTCGGTGATGTCGCGGGTGACCAGCAGCCGGTAGGCGTCGTCGGTCGGCACGATCTTCAGCGCGAAGCGGTGCCCGGGCGTGCTCGGCAGCGCCATCGTCACCGAGCGGGAGAAGTCGCCCTCGCGCAGGTAGGCGAGGAACTCGGGCTGGCGCACAAAATGGTCGATCGGGCGGCGTGTGCCGAAAATACCGTGCAGGTCCTGGGCGGATCGATTGCTCCACTGGACGTGGTCGAACCGGTCGAGCACCACCAGGCCGTCGGGCAGCAGGTCGACCGCAGCATGCAGGCGCTCGAGCTCGGCGGCCGTCTCGGCACGCTCGTTGGTGTCCAGGCGCATGTAGCGGTTGATCCGGTCGAACGCATGGCCCCAGGGGCCGAAGCCGGTCGGCAGCTCGCGCTGGCGCGGCAGGGCGGCCCAGTGGTGCAGCCGGGCGAGGTAGGCGGCGTGGTAGACGACCAGCGCGGCGAGGCCGGCGAGCATCACCCACATCGCGGCCATCGGGGCGTGCAGCCACGCGAGCGCCGCCCCCGCGAGCGTGGTGGCGCCGACGTAGAGCAGGGTGCGGAAGAGGATCACCTCGAAACGCGATGCGGTCGGTCCGGGGCCGTTCATTGTGGCAGGAAGCGATAGCCCCCGCCACGGACGGTCTCGACCAGCCGGTCGTGTCCGCTCGGCTGCAGCGCGAGCCGCAGCCGCCGGATGTGCACGTCCACCGTACGCTCCTCGATGAAGACATGGTCGCCCCAGACGCCGTCGAGCAGCTTGCTGCGGGACAGCACCCGATCGAGGTTGCGCATCAGGTAGTGCAGCAGGCGGAACTCGGTCGGCCCCATCCGCAAGGCCTGCCCTTCGGCGATGACGCGGAACGTGTGCGGCTCGAGGCGCAGGCCAGCCACCTCGATCGGCTCGTCGCTGGCCTCGGGGGCGCGCCGGCGCAGCAGCGCCCGCACGCGCGCCACCAGCTCGCGCGGCGAGAAGGGCTTCGTCACATAGTCATCGGCCCCGGCCTCGAAGCCGCCGAGCTTGTCGGATTCGGCAGAGCGCGCGGTCAGCATGATCAACGGCAGGTGACGGGTGCGAACGTCGGCGCGCAGCCGGCGCGAGATCTCCACGCCGGGCTGGTCCGGCAGCATCCAGTCGAGAATGACCAGGTCGGGCAACGCGGCGTCGATCTCGCGGCGCGCCGCGGCGGCGTCCGCGGCGAGCACCGGCTCGAATCCGGCATGGCGCAGGTTCAGCGCGAGGAGCTCGCGGATGGCGGGCTCGTCTTCGACGATGAGGATCTTCGCGGTCAAGGGGGGGTCTGCGGCGGAGAGGTGTCCGCAGAGTATGACGCCGAGGTGACGATCGGATGACAGCCGTACGTGCCCGGATTGCAGGAGGCCCGGCGGGGAGCGCCCAGGCTGACGGGCGCCTGGACTGACGGGCGCCCGGGCTGACGGGGGGCGCCCGGGCGGTAGGCGTCAGCCGGTGCGGCCGTACTTGTCCTCGAAGCGGACGATGTCGTCCTCGCCGAGGTAGTCGCCGCACTGCACCTCGATCATCACCAGGTCCATCACACCGGGATTCTCCAGGCGGTGGCGGGTGCCGATCGGGATGTAGGTGGACTCGTTGGCCGCGACCAGGAAGGTCTTGTCGTCGCAGGTGACCTTTGCGGTCCCGGACACGACGATCCAGTGCTCGCTGCGGTGGTGGTGCATCTGCAGCGACAGGGTGTGGCCGGGCTTGACCTCGATGCGCTTGATCTTGAAGCGCGCGCCCTCCTGCAGAACGGTGTACGTGCCCCAGGGGCGCGCGACGGTGCGGTGCAGGCGGGTGGACTCATGTCCGCGCAGCTTCAGGCGCGTGACGATCTCCTTGACCTGCTGGCTCGAGTCCTTGCTCGCGACCAGCAGCGCGTCGGGCGTGTCGACGACCAGCAGATTGTCGACGCCGACCGCCGCGATCAGGCGGTCGTCGCTCTGCACGTGGGTGTTGCTCGAACCGACGAACATCGCCTCGCCGACCACGGTGTTGCCGTCGGCATCGGGTGTGAACTGTTCGGCCACCGCCTTCCACGAGCCGATGTCGCTCCAGCCGAAGGTCGAGCGCAGCATCACGACATCGTGCGCCTTCTCCATCACGGCGTAGTCGATCGACACGTCGCGGCAGGCGGCGAACGCCGTCGGCTCGAGGGTGACGCGATCGTCGCTCGCGCCCTCGCGGCTCGCCTCCCAGGTGGCGCGGGCCTGCGCGAGCACGTCGGGCGCATGGGCCTCGAGCGCGGCGAGGATTGCGCGCGCGGTGAAGCAGAACATGCCGCTGTTCCAGACGAAGTTGCCCGCCTGGAGGAACTCGGTGGCGCGCGCGGCATCGGGCTTCTCTACGAAGCGGCGCACGCGCCGCGCATCGGTGCCGGCGACCGCGTCGCCCGCCTCGATGTAGCCGAAGCCGGTCTCGGGCGCGGTCGGCTGGATGCCGAACAGCACCAGCGAGCCGTCCTGGGCGATCGAGGCGGCGGTGCGCGCGACTGCCTGGAAGGTGGCCTCGTCGGGGATCAGATGATCGGCGGGCAGCACCAGCAGCGTGGCACCCGGGGACACATGCTCGGCCCACAGC
Source organism: Burkholderiaceae bacterium (assembly GCA_044368415.1). Taxonomy (GTDB): domain Bacteria; phylum Pseudomonadota; class Gammaproteobacteria; order Burkholderiales; family Burkholderiaceae_E; genus UBA4615. The sequence continues at coordinate 70,830 of JBIPLJ010000003.1, read as the reverse complement.
GCGGCCATCGCGACCGCGGGCGCGGTGTTGCGGCCCATCGGTTCGAGCAGCTGCGTGCAGGCGATACCGCGCGCAGCGGGCAGGGTGTCGACCTCCTCGCGGGTCTTGAACACGTACTCCTTGTTCGTGACGATCGCCACGCGCCGGCCGTCCGCCAGTGGCAGGCAGCGCGACAGCGTGCGCTGCAACAGGCTGTGCTCGCCGCCGAGCTTCATGAACGGCTTGGGGAAGGCTTCGCGCGAGACCGGCCAGAGCCGGGTTCCCGAGCCGCCGGAGAGGATGACCGGGAGCAACATGGGCGGGTCCGATGAGGTACGTGAAAAACGAGACAAATTGTACGCGTCGGGTCGCGGCGGCATGGGAACATGTTCACGGTCGAAAGAACGGGAGCAAGCATGGGCGGCAGGATTCTGGTGACCGGCGGAGCCGGCTACATCGGCTCGCATACGGTCGTCGAGCTGTTGCAGGGCGGCTTCGAGGTGGTGGTGCTCGACAACCTTTCGAACGCGAGCCCCGAGTCACTCGAACGGGTTGCGGCGATCACCGGCCGGCGCGCCGAGCTGGTGGTCGGCGATCTGCGCGACGAGGCGCTGCTCACTCGCCTGCTCACCGAGCGCGGCTTCGATGCGGTCATCCATTTCGCCGGCTTGAAGGCCGTCGGCGAATCGGTCGCCAAGCCGCTCTCCTACTACGACAACAACGTCGCCGGCACCGTGACGCTGCTGCGCTGCCTCGATGCCGCGGGCGTGCGCCGCATCGTATTCAGCTCGTCGGCCACGGTGTACGGCGACCCGGAGTCGGTGCCGATCCGCGAGGACGCGAAGACCGGCGCGACGAATCCGTATGGCCGCACCAAGTGGTTCATCGAATTCATCCTTCAGGACCTCGCGGCCGCCGATCCGCGCTGGTCGGTCGGCAACCTGCGCTACTTCAATCCGGTGGGCGCGCATCCGAGCGGGCGCATCGGCGAGGACCCGGCCGGCATCCCGAACAATTTGATGCCCTTTGTCGCGCAGGTCGCGGTCGGGCGGCGCGAGTCGCTCGCGGTCTTCGGCGGCGACTGGCCAACGCAGGACGGCACCGGCGTGCGCGACTACATCCACGTCGTCGACCTCGCTCAAGGCCACCTCGCGGCGCTGCGCCGGGTGTTCGACGCGCCGGGCTTCTGGGCGGTGAACCTGGGCACGGGCAACGGCTACTCGGTGCTCGAGATGGTGCGTGCGTTCGAGCGCGCCAGCGGCCGCCCGGTGCCGCACAGGATCGTCGATCGGCGTCCCGGCGACATCGCCTCGTGCTACGCGGACCCCGAACAGGCCGCGCGGCTGCTCGGCTGGCGCGCGAAGCTCGACATCGACGCGATGTGCACCGACGCCTGGCGCTGGCAGCACGGCAACCCCGACGGCTATCGCGGCTGAGCGGCGCGGGCCAGGCGGGCGTCAGCGAGCGAGGCTGATGAACTCGCGCCGACCGCGCATGCCGGCCACGTGCTGCAGCAGCAACTCGAGGTCGGCGTCGCGCTCCACCGGGTTCAGGTGCTCGGTGTTGACGATCAGCAGCGGCGCCGCGTCGAAGTGGTGGAAGAAGCGACTGTACGCGTCGGCGAGCGCGCGCAGGTACTCCTCGCCGATCGACGCCTCGATCGGGATGCCGCGCCGGCGCACGCGCTCGACCAGCGTGTCGGGCTGAGCCTGCAGGTAGATCACTAAGTCCGGCGTCGGCGCCTGCGGCTCGAGGCTGTCGAAGATCTGTCGGTAGAGCGCCAGCTCGTCGTCGGACAGCGTCAACCGCGCGAACAGCGGGTCCTTCTCGAGCAGGAAGTCGCCGACCGCGGCCGACTCGAACAGGTCGCGCTGCGCGAGATCGCGCAGCTGGTTGACCCGCTGGAACAGGAAGAAGAGCTGGGTGGGCAGCGCATAGCGGGTGCTGTCGCGATAGAAGCGCTCGAGGAACGGGTTGGCCTGCGGTTCCTCGAGCACCGTCTGCACGCCGAAGCGCTCGGCGAGACGCTTCGCGAGCGAGGTCTTGCCGGCGCCGATCGGTCCTTCAACGACGATGTGACGCCAGCGTTCGAACGGGTTCAGCGGCACGGGCTCAGGACCTGAAGATCAAACAGACGGCGTAGACGGCGCCCAGCAGGCGAAGAAGGTGGACATCGGCGGAGCGCTTCAGGGCCACGGGACGCAGCGCTGATCGGCCACGCGCTCGAGCCATTGTCGCACCGGTCCGCGACCGGGGACCACGATGTGTACGTCGATGTCAGCCATCGGCCGCAGCACGAAAGCACGCTGGTGCAGCCGCGGGTGCGGCACGACGAGCGAGGGCGTGTCGATGGTCGCGTCGCCGGCGAGCAGCAGGTCGAGGTCGAGCGTACGCGGCGCGTTGCGCCAGGCGCGCTCGCGGCCGAAGCGCGCCTCGATTGCCTGCAGGGCAGCCAGCAGGTCGTGGGGTTCGAGCAGGGTGTCGAGGCGCGCGACCGCGTTCAGGTAGTCGGGGCCGCCGGCGTCGACCGGTGCGCTCGACCACAGCCGCGAACGGGCGACGAGCCGGGTGCGGGGCAGTGTACGCAGCGCGTCGAGCGCCGCCTCGATCGTCGCGTGTCGCTCGCCCAAGTTCGAACCGAGGCCGATCCAGGCGTCCATCGGGCGGCACCCGCCTCAGGCCGGCGGGTCGCAGTCCCGCGGCGAGCCGCCGCCCTGAGCGGGGACTTCGCGCCAGCGCGGGTCGTCGTCGGGCTCGTGGCCGAGGGCGCCGCCGTCGGCGCCTTCGCCTCCCGCGTCGCCCGCTGCGTCGGCCTCGCTGGCGCCCTTGCGCACGCCGCTGCGCCGCCGGCGCCGGCGTTTGGTGGCGGCGGGGCGGGCGTCACCCGGTCGCGCGTCGAGCAGCTGCTCGCGGGTGGCCGAGTCGCCGTCGACGAAGTCGGTCCACCAGCGGCCGAGCTCCTCGGGTAGCTCCCCGGCCTCGACGCGCAGCAGCAGGAAGTCGTAGCCGGCCCGGAAGCGCAGATGCTCCATCGCCCGCGCGGCGCCCCGCCCGCCCTTCTCGAGCCGCGGCTGCAGGCCCCAGATGTCGCGCATGTCGGCGATGTAACGCCGCTGGATCGCGAGCTTGGAGGCCTGCTCGTCGAGCACCGAGTCCATCGCCTCCATCAGCGCAGGAATCGAGTGCTCGCCCTCGGCCTGGCGGGCCCGCCAGCGCACCGACACCAGCTGCCAGAGCAGCGTGGCGAACAGGAAGCCGGGCGACACCGACTTGCCGGCGCGCACGCGCGAATCGGTGTTGGCGAGCGCGACCTCGATGAAACGCTCGCCGTCGGGCTGCTCGACGATCACGTCGAGCAAGGGCAGCACGCCGTGGTGCAGTCCTTCGGCGCGCAGCCGGCGCACGCAAGCCAGCGCGTGCCCGGACTCGAGCAGCTTGAGCATCTCGTCGAAGAGCCGGGCCGAGGGCACGTTCTCGAGCAGCTCGGCGAGCTCGGCGATCGGGGCGAGCGTCGCCGGGTCGACATGGAAATCGAGCTTGGCGGCGAAGCGCACGGTGCGCAGCATCCGCACCGGGTCCTCGCGGTAGCGTGTGGCCGGGTCGCCGATCATCCGCAGCGTGCGCGCCTTGAGGTCGGCGACGCCGCCCAACCAGTCCTGGACCTGGTCGGCGATCGGGTCGTAGTAGAGCGCGTTGACGGTGAAGTCGCGCCGCAGCGCATCCTCCTGCTGCGTGCCGAACACGTTGTCGCGTAGCACGCGCCCGTGCTCGTCGGTCTCGGCATCGTTCTGCAGCGCGCGAAAGGTCGAGGTCTCGATCGTCTCGCGGCCGAACATCACGTGCACGATCTTGAAGCGCCGGCCGATGATCCGCGCCCGCCGGAACGAAGCCTGCACCTGCTCGGGCGTCGCGTCGGTGGCGACGTCGAAGTCCTTCGGCGTGAGGCCGAGCAGCGAGTCGCGCACGCCGCCGCCCACCACGTAGGCCTTGAAGCCCGCGCGCTGCAGGATCTCGCAGGTGCGGATCGCGGCCTGCGAGATCTGTTCGCGGTGGATGCCGAGCTCGCTGCCCTTGTAGGTGCGCAGCTTCGGACCGGAGGAGGCGGCCTGTGCGGCGGCCGCCGGGGCGCCTGCGGTATTGGCCGGGCCGCCGCCGAACAGGCGCTTGAAGAACGCGAAGACCATGTGGGCGAGATCCTTGGAGCGGGGCGTCAGTCGACGCCCTCGAACAACCGGATCACCGGCCAGCCGCGATCGATCGCGGTCGCATGGAGCACGGCGTCGGGGTTGATGGCGACCGGATCGGTGACCCGCTCGAGCAGTGGCAGGTCATTGCGCGAATCGCTGTAGAACCACGAGCGCTCGAAGCCGGTCAGCACGCGGCCGAGCGATGCGAGCCATTCGGTGGTGCGGATGATCTTGCCCTCGCGGAACGAAGGCGTGCCCTGCGGGCGGCCGGTGTACTGCCCGTCGGGCCCGACCTCGATGCTGGTCGCCACGAGGTGCTTGATGCCGAAGGCGCGCGCGATCGGTGCGGTGACGAAGGCGTTGGTCGCTGTGACCAGCGCGATCAGGTCGCCCTGTGCGGCGTGGCGACCGACCAGCTCGAGGGCCTGCGGCAGGATCCTAGGCGCGATGACCTCGGCCATAAAACGCCGGTGCCAGGCGTCGAGCGTGGCGCGCGGATGCGCGGCGAGCGGGGCGAGCTGGAAGCGCAGGAACTCGGCAATGTCGAGCGTGCCATCCTGGTACTGGCGCAGATAGCGATCGCTTTCGCGCTCGTAGGTCTCGCGCTCGAGCACGCCGATCCGCACCAGGAACTGCGACCATTCGTAGTCGCTGTCGATCGGCAGGAGGGTGTGGTCGAGGTCGAACAGGGCGAGGTTCATCGCGGCCGCGATTCTACGGCAAGTCGCTACAGCAGGTCGTCGGCCGGGCCCGCCGGGCCCGCTGGCGCCACCGGCCCTACCGGCCCTACCGGCGCCCGGGAAACCGGCGCCGGCGGCTCCAGCGGCTGACCGGCCTGGGCGAACTCGCGCAGCAGTGGCACCGTGAGCGCCCGCTTGCGGGCCAGCGCGTAGCCGTCCAGGGCGTCGACGAGGGCCCGCAGGCTGCCCAGGTCCCGCGCGGCATGGGTCATCAGCCAGGGTACGACGTCGGGCGCCACCGACAGGCCGCGCTCGACGAAGGTGCGGCCGAGCGCCTGGGCGGTATCGGCGTCGGACAGCCGGCGCAGCTGCAGCACCAGCCCCCAGCCGAGCCGGGTGGCCAGCTCCGGCATCAGCCCCAGGCGGGCGGGGGGCTCGGCGCCGGCGCAGGCGAGCGCCGCATCGGCGTGTGCGGCGACCGCGTCGAACAGGTGCCAGGCGGCGGCCTGGCGAGGCGGGTCCAGGCGGTCGCAGTCGTCGATCAGCCAGGTTCGGACCGCGGCGTCGTGCACGAAGGCCTCTGGGGGCGAGCCCGGGTCGAGGCGGCGCACGCAGGCCGTGGGCAGCGCGCCCTCGAGCGCGCGCAGCAGGTGGCTGCGGCCGCTCGACGCCGGGCCCCAGAGGTACAGGAAACGTACGCCCGCGCTACGGCTCGGGCCGGCGAGCGCGCGCGCGGCCTCGAGGGCCTCGTGGTTGTCGCCGACCACGAAGGCGTCGAAGGTCGGCGGCGGAGGCGGACCGAGGTCGAGGACGAGCTGGGACACGGGCTGGGGCCGGGGAGAGGCGGGCCGGTACAATCCCGGCTCGCGCCATTGTATCGAGCCCCGGTCGCGGGGCCCGCCCGTCCCCATGAGCACCACGCCTACCCATCCCGTCGCGCCGCTGACCTACAAGGACGCAGGGGTCGACATCGACGCCGGCGACGCGCTCGTCGAGCGCATCAAACCGCTTGCCCGGCGCACGATGCGCGACGGCGTGCTGGCCGGCCTCGGCGGGTTCGGCGCGCTCTTCGAGGTGCCCAAGCGCTTTCGTGAACCGGTGCTGGTGTCCGGCACCGATGGCGTCGGCACCAAGCTGCGGCTCGCCTTCGCGCTCGACCGGCATGACACCGTCGGCATCGACCTGGTCGCGATGAGCGTCAACGACATCCTGGTGCAGGGCGCCGAGCCGCTGTTCTTCCTCGACTACTTCGCCTGCGGGCGTCTCGACGTCGACACCGCGGCCCGCGTGGTCGGCGGCATCGCCGCCGGCTGCGAGCAGGCGGGCTGCGCGCTGATCGGCGGCGAGACCGCCGAGATGCCCGACATGTATCCGGACGGCGAGTACGACCTCGCCGGGTTCGCGGTCGGCTGCGTCGAGAAATCGGCCGTCATCGACGGCCGCTCGATCGGGCCAGGCGACGCGATCATCGGACTGGCCTCGAGCGGCCCGCACTCCAATGGCTACTCGCTGGTGCGCCGGGTCGTCCAGCGCGCCCACGGCTCCCTCGAGTCGGTGGCGATGGACGCGCCGTTCGGCGCCTCTGGCAGTTTCGCCGACGCGGTGATGGCGCCGACCCGCATCTACGTGAAGCCGGTGCTGGCGCTGATCGGCGCGCTGCCGGTCAAAGGCGTCGCCCACATCACCGGCGGCGGGCTGGTCGAGAACGTGCCGCGCGTGCTGCCCGACGCCTGCCAGGCCGTGCTGCAGCGCTCGGCGTGGACGATGCCGCCGGTGTTCGACTGGCTGCAGCGCGAAGGTGGCATCGCCGACACCGAGATGCACCGCGTCTTCAACTGCGGCATCGGGATGGTGATCGTGGTCGACGCCGCGCTGGCCGACGACGCGATCGCGCGGCTGCGCGCCGCCGGCGAGATCGCCTCGAGGATCGGCGAGATCGTCGCCCGGCCCGCGGGTGCGGCGGCCACCGTCGTGATCTGAGCGTAGCGACAGACGCCGGTCGCAGGGCCCGACGATGTGCAGCGCGCGGCCCACGCCGCCCGGCCGCAGACGGGACGCCGGCGCGCTGCTGATCGCGGCGGGCCTGGGCTGGTGCACGGCGGCGCTGGCGCAGGGCACGGGCCAGGCAGTGCCGGCCTCGGTCTCGGCCCCTGCCCCTGCCGCGGCGCCCTCGAACGAGCAGCCCGAGGCGCGGCCCAAGCCCAGCTTCCTGTCGACGCTGCCGTTCGTGGGCAAGTGGTTCGGCGGCGGCGAGGAGGCCGGCAGCGCGGACGGCAGCAAGGTCGCGCCGCACTACGCGCTCGAGGTCGAGGCGCCCGAGCCGGTGGCCCGCCAGATCCGCGAGTTCACGCTGCTCGGCCGCTGGCGCCAGCGGCCCGACTACGACCCGTTGCAGCTGCCGCTCTTCGTGCGGCGCGCCGACCAGGAGGTGCGCGAGCTGCTCGCCGCCGAGGGCTGGTTCTCGCCGACGGTACGGGTCAGGCAGATCAACGGCGGAGTGCGTATCGAGGTCGAGCCCGGGGAGCGCGCCCGTGTGGCGGGCACCACGCTGCGGCTCGAGGGCGAGCTCGCCGAGCCCGCACACGCCGCGCTGCGCGAGCGGATCGGGCGCGAGTGGCTGCTGCCCGACGGCGCGGTGTTCCGCTCGCCGCAATGGGAGCGAGCCAAGAGCGCGCTGCTCTCCGGTCTGCGCGACGGCGGCTTCCTGCGAGCCCGCATCGAGGACGCCGAGGCACTCGTCGAGCGTGAGCGGGCGATCGCGACGCTGCAGGTCGAGGTGCAGTCCGGGCCGCCGCTGTACTTCGGCGCGCTCGACATCGGCGGGCTGCAGCGCTATCCCCGCGATGTCGTCGAGGGCCTTGCACCCTTTCGCTTCGGCGATCCGTTCGACGCCCGCCGGATCACCGAGTTTCAGACTCGCCTGAACGGCGCCGGCTGGTTCACCTCGGTCAACGTGCGCCCCGACATGCCGGCGCTCGAGCGCGAGCCCGAGCTTGTCGAAGTGCCGGTGCGCATCGACGTGGTCGAGCGCCAGAGCAAGCGCTGGACGCTCGGCGGGGGCTTCGATACCGACCGCGGCGTGAACGTGCTGGCGGCCTGGGAGCACCGCAACGTCGGCGGCCTGGGCATCCAGACCTTCAACGGCATCGAGCTCGACGTCGAGCGGCAGGTCGTGTACTCGACCTGGGAGACGCCGCAGGACGTCGCGGGCTGGCGCTGGCAGTTCGGCGCGCGCGGCGAGCACCGGGACATCCGGAACGACCTCGTCGATGCGGCCTCGATCTTCGCGTCCCGCAACCGGCGGCGCGGCGACATCGAGACCGGGCTGTCGCTGCAGTACCAGGCCGAGCAGCAGAACGTGGTGTTCGGCCCGGACGAGGAGCGGTTCTACGAGAACCGCGCGCTGGTGCTCGGCTACACCTGGACGCAGCGTCGGCTTGACTCGCCGATCTTCCCGTCGAAGGGCTACATCGTGTCCGGACAGCTGTCCGGCGCCTCCTCCTCGTTCGGCTCGGCCCGCTCATTCGTCAGGGCCTACGGCCTGGGTTACGGCATCGTGCCGCTCGCGGCGGACGACGGCGAGGTGTTCGGGCGCATCGTGCTGCGCGGCGAGCTCGGCGCGGTGCTGGCCGACGGACGCGACGGCATCCCGTCGGCCAACCTGTTCCGCACCGGCGGCACCAAGTCGGTTCGCGGTTACGGGTCGCAGAGCCTGGGCGTGGCGCTCGGTGAGGCGACCGTCGGCGGCCGCTTCCTGATGGTCACCAGCGCCGAGTACCAGCACCTGATCACCCGCGACATCGCGGCCGCGGTCTTCTACGACTGGGGCAACGCGGCCGACGCCCGTCGCGACCTGTCGCCGGTCGCGGGCTACGGCGTCGGTGTGCGCTGGCGCACGCCGGTCGGCCCGCTGAACCTCGACCTCGCCTGGGGCGAGGCGGTCCGCGACTGGCGCCTGCACTTCTCGATCGGTGTGGTGTTTTGATGGCCGGGCCGGCAACCGCCCCGCTCGCGCCCGGCTCCGGCCGCCCGCCGCGTCGGCGCCTGAGGATCGCGCTGGTCGTGCTCGCGGTGCTGGCCGTGCTGTCGTCGATGCTGATCGGGGTGCTCGCATCGTGGTTGGGTTCCGAGTCGATGCTGCGGACGGTGGTGGCGCGCGCGGTGGCAGCCAGCGGCGGGCGGCTCGAGGTCGAGGCGCCGAGCGGCTCGCTGCTCGGGACCGTGCGGGCGGCGCGGGTGCGCTGGGCCGAGGGCGCGACGGTGGCGAACGTCGACGACCTCGCCGTCACGCTCGACTGGCGCGGGCTGGTTGCGAGGCGGCTGCGTGTTGTCGCGGCGAGCGCGGCCCGCGTGGAGGTCTCCACGCCCCCGTCCGGCTCGCCGCCCGCGCCGCCCGCGTCCCTGGCGCTGCCCTTCGGTGTCCGGGTCGACATCGGCGGGCTCGATGTCGCCGAGCTGCACGTGCAAAGCGGCGACGCCGAGCCGCTCGAGCTCTCTGCGCTGCGTGTGGCGGCGCGCTACGCTGCGCCCGCCTGGACGCTCGACGCGCTGTCGGTACGGGGCGATTTCGGGGCGCTGCGCGCCGACGGCACGGTGCGCGACACGCCGCCCTTTGCATTGTCGGCGAATGCGTTGCTCGAGACGCGGCTGCTCGAAGAGCCAGTCGCGATCGCCTTGAACGCGACCGGCGACCTGTCGGCGCTCGCGATCGAGGCGCGCACGGTGCTGCGCGAGGCCTCGGCGAGCGCGCGGCTGCAGGTGGCCCCGTTCTCGCCGCGCCCGCTCCTGGCGGCCGACGTCGGCATCGCGAACCTCGACCTCGCGCGCTTCGGCGCCGGCCTGCCGGTCACCCGTCTAGAGGGCCGGCTACAGGGCACCGCGCCGCCTGCCGCCGCCGGGTCGCCGGTGCCCGCGCTGCCCGCGCTCGGCGGCACGCTGAGCCTGCGCAACACCAGCCCCGGCACGCTGGACGCGGGTCTGCTGCCGGTGGAGACCGCGACGACCCACTTCGCCTTCGACGGCTCGCTGCTGCGGCTCGATGGCCTCGCGGTCGTCGGACCGCCCGGACGCCTCGAGGGCGATGCGACGCTGCGCGTGCCCGCGGGCGGCGCGCGCCTGCCCACCGAGTTCGCACTACGCCTGGCCACGCGGAGCATCGACCTGCAGCGCGCGCACGCCGCGCTGCGGCCCACCGCAATGCGCGGCGAGCTTCGTGTCGCGCCCGAGCGCGGCGGGCTCGCGCTCGACGGCCGGCTGTCCGATGGCGAGCTGTCGCTCGATGCGCAGGCGCTGCTGCGCGACGAGCGTCTGAGCATCGCGCGGGCCCGGCTGCAGGCGCGCGACGGCGTCGCGGAGTTTGCCGGCAGCGCCGGCCTCGCGTCGCCCTACCGCTTCGATCTGGCCGGTACCGTCGCGAGGCTCGACCCGGCGCGTTTTGCCGACGTGCCGGAGGGCCTGCTGAACGGACGCTGGCGTGTCGTCGGCGAGGCCGGCCCGAAGCCCTCCGCGGAGGCCGAGGCCTCGCTGGCCGACAGCCGCTGGCGAGGGCAGGCGCTGTCCGGCCGGGCGAGCGGGCGCTGGCAGCCCGACCGGGTGAGCCGGGTCGACGCGGCATTGCGCTGGGGTGGTGCCACGGCGAGTGCCCGCGGCGACCTGGGCGTACCGGGCGACCGGTTGGTGGTGGCGATCGACGCAGCCCGACTGCAGGAGTTCGATACCCGGCTGGGCGGGCGCCTCGCACTTGAGGCGACGCTGCGCGACGCGCTGCGCGAGCCCGGGCTCGCCGCCACCGTGACCGGACGCGAGCTGCGCGTCGAGGACCGGCTGAACGTGCGCAGCCTGCGCGCAGCGGTGGAGGTCACGCGTCCGGCCGCGCTGCGCGAGGTGCTGGTACGGCTGGGGGTGTTGGAGGCCGCCACCTCGGCCACCCCAGTTGTGTCGGCCGCGCGGGTCGACATGCCTGCCTCCGCGCGTGCTGGACGGGTCGGGGCCGCCGGCAAGGGGGCCGGGGCGGGGGCCGTCGCGGGCAGGCCCGAGGCCACCGTTGCCCGGGACGGCTGGAACGCCGCCACGTCGTCCCTGTCCGCCACGCTACAGGCCGACGGCCTGCGGCTGGCCGGCACCCCGGTTGATGTGCTGCGCATCGATTTCGCTGGCGACGCCGACCGCCACGGCCTGGCGGTCCGCGCGAGCGCCCCGGGTCGCGCGGGCCTGGCGATGGATGCGGCGTTGCGCGTCGAGGGCGGTCTCGAGCGCGGTACGCCGGTGCGCTGGAGGGGGCGCCTCGTCGAGGCGGCCAACGTCGTGGCGCCGCGGCTGCGGCTGCTGCAGCCAGCCGAGCTCGCGCTGTCGCGAGAGGCGGCGCGGGCTGGGCCGCTGCGGCTCGAGATCGACGGTGCGGACGGCGCGCGACTGCAGCTCGAGACCGCATCGTGGGAGGCCGGTCGGCTGCGGCTGCAGGGCGCCCTGTCGGCGGTGCCGTTGCGCTGGCTCGCGCCCTGGGTCGCCGACTCCGGCCTGAGGTTCGACGAGCCGGACGCACTGCGCCTTGGTGCGCGCATCGACGTCGCCGGTGCCCCGGGTGCGGGGGGCGAGCTGCGCGCGCGCATCGAAGCCTTCCGGGAATCCGGCGACCTGAGCGTCGAGATGCCGGCAGCCGGCGGCGGCGTCGAGGTGCTGCGCGCCGGCCTGCAGGCGCTCGAGGCGCGGATCGACGTCGCCGATGGCCGGATGAGCGCGAATGCGTCGATGCGGGGCGGTGCGATCGGCACGCTGCGCGCCGATGCCCGTGCCCCGCTCGCCTGGACGCCCGCGGGCACGCTCGACACCGCAGTCGCGCTCGAGGGCAGCGCTGAGCTGTCGATGCCCTCGCTTGTGTTCACCCGCGCGCTTGCCGGCGAGGCCTGGCGCTTCGACGGCGCGCTGCAGGCCCGGCTCACGCTCGCCGGCACGCTCGGCGCGCCGCGGGTGACCGGCCGCATCGAGGGCACGCGCCTCGCTGCCGAGCAGCGCGAGCTCGGCATGAAGCTGGTCGACGGCGAGCTCGCCGCGAGCATCACCGACAACGCCCTATTGATCGAGCGGCTTCGGTTCGCCAGCGGGAAGGGCTCGGTGTCGATGACCGGCTCGCTGCGGGCCGACGAGCGCAGCGAGGCGGTGCTGGTGCTCGAGCGCATGCCGATCCCGCTCGGGGCCGGCCAGCGTCTGCTGCTGTCTGGCGAGGCGCGTGCCGCGCTGCGGGGCGGGCTGCTGACGCTGCGCGGCACCTTGCGCGCCGACGAGGGCGTGATCGAACTGACCGCGTACGACACGCCTAGCCTCTCGCGCGATGTCGTCGTGGTGCGCGACGCCGCCGAGGCCGCGGCCCGAACCCGCCGGCGCGCGGCCGAGCGGCGCGGGGCGACGCAGGCCGCCGAGGCCGATCCGACAGCGGGCAAGAGCCTTCTGATCCAGAGCAACCTCGAGATCGACCTGGGCGAGCGGTTCCGCGTCTTCGGCGCCGGGGTCGACGCGCGTCTCATGGGGCAGCTGACGCTCGGCGGCCGGCTGCCCGACGCGCCCCGCCTGAACGGCACGGTACGGGTCGCACAGGGCACCTACACCGGCTTTGGCCAGAAGCTCGAGATCGAGCGCGGCGTGCTGGTGTTCAGCGGACCGGTCGACAATCCCTCGATCGATCTCGTCGCCTATCGGCGCTACCTGCCTGTGGAGGCCGGCGTGTCGCTGACCGGCACCGCGCGCGTGCCGAAGCTGACGCTGGTGTCCAAGCCCGACGTGCCCGAACCGGACAAGCTGTCCTGGCTGGTACTGGGCACCGGCTCCGACAGCGCGCGCAGCGGCGGGCAGAACTCCGCGCTGCAGGCCGCGGCGGCGACGATCCTCGCGACCGCCGACCCGAGTCTCGTCGGTCCCGATATCGCTTCGAGCGTCGGGCTCGACGTGCTGTCGGTGCGGACCGCGCAGGTCGGCAGCACCGGCGAGTCGGGGTCGGCCGCGACCTCGGCACAGGACAGCATCGTGACGCTGGGCAAGCGCCTGACCGACCGGCTCTTCGTGAGCTACGAGCAGAGCCTGCGCGGCCTGCAGAACCTGTTGCGCCTGCAGTACGAGCTCACCGAGCGGCTGTCGGTGCGCACCAAGACCGGCACGCAGAACGCCGTCGACCTCCTGTGGACCTATAGGTACGACTAAAGCGCCGCCACGGTGCCTTCACGGCCGCTGCTGCCGGTAGTAAGGCCGGGTCCGCCGAGCAGGCAGCGCTCCGCCGCCTCGGCGAGGACCTCGACTGGCGCATCGACATCCTGCTGCAGGGCGGCCCGCAGTGAAGCCATCCGCGGTCGGGCGCGGGCGCCTCGATGCCGGGGAAACAGGGTCAGCGTTCATGGACGGCGACGATCGCGGACACCCGCTCGAGCACGTCGGGCGCGAGGCAATCGACCGCTTCGCGTGCACGCATCGAGCGCAGCCAGGTGAGCTGGCGCTTGGCGAGCTGGCGCGTGGCCGCAATCGCCTCGTCGACGAACCGCTGGCGCGACGCCCCGCCGCGCTCGCCGGCCTCGAGCGCGTCGAGGTAGGTCCAGGCCTGGCGGTAGCCGACGCAGCGCATCGACGGCATCGCGGGTTCGAGGTCGCCGCGGGCACGCAGGGCGCGTACCTCGTCGAGGAAGCCTGCGGCTAGCATCGCCTCGAAGCGCGCGGCGATCCGAGCGTGCAGCACCGCACGGTCCGCCGGCTCGAGCGCGATCGTCGCCAATCGTGGCGGCGGCCCGTCGGCCGCCCGCGTGCCGATCAGCGCCGACATCGGCCGGCCGGTCAGCGCGTGCACCTCGAGCGCGCGTTGCACGCGCTGCGAGTCGCCGGGCTCGAGGCGGGCCGCGGTGATCGGGTCGATGCAGGCGAGCCTCGCATGTAGCGCCGGCCAGCCATCGCGCGCGGCCTCGGCGTCGAGCGCGGCGCGCACCGCGGGGTTGGCCTGCGGCAGCTCGTCGAGCCCCTCGGCCAGCGCCTTCGCATAGAGCATCGTGCCGCCGACCAGCAGTGGCAGCCGGCCGCGCCCACGGATCCCGGCGATCAGCCGGCGTGCGTCGGCGGCGAACGCCGCGGCCGAATAGGCGGCGGTGGGCTCGATCGTGTCGATCAGGTGGTGCGGCACAGCGGCGCGCTCTGCGACGGTGGGCTTTGCGGTGCCGATGTCGAGGCCCCGGTAGACCAGCGCCGAGTCGACGCTCACGATCTCCAGCGGCAGTCGCTCGGCCAGCGCCATCGCGATCGCGCTCTTGCCCGAGGCGGTCGGGCCGAGCAACAGGATCGCATCGGGGCGCGCGGCGCCCGCGGGCCCGGTCATCGCGTGGCCGCGCCCGCGCCCAGCCCGAGACCGACCGCAATCGAGGGTACCGACAGCAGGTGCAGGCCAACCGACGGCGGCTGGAAGGCGATCAGCGTCGCCAGCAGGAGCACGGCGCGACGGCCGTCGCCACGGCGTTCGGGGGCCGCCGGCGCGCGGGGCTCGGCGGGCATCGTGTTCAACGCCCGCGCAGGAACCAGCGGTCAAGTTCGGCCATCGGCAGCTGCACCCAGGTCGGCCGGCCGTGGTTGCACTGGTCGGCGCCCGCGGTGGTCTCCATGTCGCGCAGCAGCGCGTTCATCTGGGCGAGCGACAGCGCTTGGTTGGCACGAACCGCGGCGTGGCAGGCCATGGTCGCGAGCAACGCGTCGCGGCGCTCGGCGAGCAGGCGGCTCGCGCCGTGCTCGGCCAGGTCGGCGAGCACCGAGCGCGCGAGCGCGACCGGGTCGCCCGCAGCGAGCGCCGCCGGCACCGAAAACACCGCGATCGCGCCGTCGTCCTGCGCCACGAGATCCAGGCCGAGCGCGAGGAGCGCCTCGCGCTCCTCTTCCGCGGCGCGCCGCTCGTGCGCGTCGGCCGCGAAGGCGGGCGGGATCAGCAGCGGCTGCGCGGCCACCTCGCGTGCGTCCAGCCCGGCCTTCAGCCGCTCGTAGACCACGCGCTCGTGCGCGGCATGCATGTCGACCACCACCAGCCCGTGCGCGTTCTGCGCGAGCACGTACACGCCGTGGACCTGCCCGATCGCAAAGCCCAGCGGTGGCAGGCCGGCGGCGCCTGCGTCGGGGGCGGACGTCGCTTCGGCCGAAGCGGCGGGGCTGCGCACATGGACCGCGTCGCGCGGCCTCTCGTGAGTCGCATCCCGGGCGCGGACCCCGAAATCGCCCGCTGCGTCGGCGCCCATCGGCGCATCCGGCGCATCCGGCGCCAGGAAGCGCATCAGCGGCCCGATCGACTGCGGTGCTGCGGCCAGCGGCAGCGTCGCCTGCCAGCCCGGCCGGGCGGCGTCGGAGGCAGGCCAGCGGTCGGCGCCCGTTGCATCGCGGCCGATCGTACTGCGCGGCGCGGCGGGCGCGCCGCCGGCGCCGGTGGTGCCCGGGGCGGCCGTATCCGCGCCGCCGGCGCCTCCCGGTCCGGCGAGCCCCGTCTCGGGCGCCGCGCCGCGCACCGTCGAGGCCACCCCATCGGCCGCCGCGCCCACACGCAGCGCCTCGCGCACCGCGTGGAACACGAACGAGTGGATCGAGCGTGCATCGCGAAAGCGCACCTCGGTCTTGGCCGGATGCACGTTGACGTCCACCTCGACCGGGTCGATCCACAGGAACAGGCACCAGGCCGGATGGCGGTCGCCGTGCAGCACGTCGACGTAGGCCTGCTTGACCGCATGCGCGAGCAGCTTGTCGCGCACGAAGCGCCCGTTGACATAGAAGAACTGCCGATCGGCGCGGGCGCGGCTCGCGGTGGGCACCCCAGCCAGCCCGTGCAGCCGAAGCGGGCCCGCGACGCGCTCGATCGCGCGGGTGGCCACATCCTCGCCGAGCGCCGCCGCCGCCCGCTCGGGGCCGCGCACCGCCGGCCAATGCTCGACGCGTCGGCCGTCGACGAAGCAGGCGAACGCGATCGCGGGATGGGCGAGCGCCACGCGGCGGAACGCATCGAGCGCATGGGCGGTCTCGGTCCCCTGTGCCTTGAGGAACTTACGGCGGGCCGGCGTCGCCGAATAGAGCTCGAGCACCTCGACCGAGGTGCCCACGGGGCCGGCGGCGGGCGCCAGGCCCGGCACCGTGCTGTCGATGACGGTGGCCGCCTCCGCGCCCTCAGTACGGCTCACGATGCGCACCCGCGCCACCGAGGCGATCGCGGCGAGCGCCTCGCCGCGAAAGCCCAGCGTCCGCACGCGCTCGAGCTCGTCGAGCGACACGATTTTGCTGGTTGCATGGCGGGTCAGCGCGAGCGCGAGCTGCGCGGGCGGGATGCCGCAGCCGTCGTCGACGACGGCGACCCGCCGCACGCCGCCTTCCTCGAGCCGCAGCTCGACATGGCGCGCGCCAGCGTCGATCGCGTTCTCGAGCAGTTCCTTGACGACCGAGGCCGGCCGCTCGACCACCTCGCCGGCGGCGATCTGGCTGACCAGGTGGTCGGGCAGGGCGGCGATCGGCCGCCTGACGAGCGGCTCGGCGACGCGGTCTTCGGGCGTGGCCGGGCCCGCCCCGGGAGGTGTGTCGTCCATCACGGGCACATTATAGGTGCCGTGTATCATCGCTCCCGCCATGGATATCGCGCAGTTCATCGACATCTTCCTCCACCTCGACAAGCACCTCGAGGCGGTCGTCGCCCAGTACGGTGTCTGGGTGTACGCGATCCTCTTCGCGATCATCTTCGTCGAGACCGGCGTGGTCGTGATGCCGTTCCTGCCGGGCGACTCGCTGCTCTTCGTGTGCGGTGCGATCGCCGCGATCGGCGGCCTGTCGCTGCCGGTGCTGATCGGGCTGCTGATCGTCGCGGCCGTGCTCGGCGATGCCACCAACTACGCGATCGGGCGGCACTTCGGTCCGCGGGTCTGGAGCTGGGAGCAGTCGCGCTTCTTCAATCGCGCAGCCTTCGACCGCACACACGCGTTCTACGAGCGGCACGGCGCGATCACGATCATCGTCGCCCGCTTCATCCCGTTCGTGCGCACCTTCGCGCCCTTCGTGGCCGGTGTCGCCGACATGACCTACCCGAAGTTCGCGCTCTACAACGTGGTGGGCGGCGTGGTCTGGGTGACGAGCCTGACCGTGCTCGGCTACCTGGTGGGCAACCTGCCCTGGGTCAAGGCGAACTTCTCCTGGATCGCGCTCGCGCTGATCATCGTGCCCGGTCTGCCCGCGGTGTTCGAGGTGCTTCGGCACACGGTGTTCAAGCGGCGCGCCCCGGGCGCCTGAGCGGGCGCCTAAGCCGACACCTGAGCCGACACCTGAGCCGACACCTGAGCCGGCGCCTGAGCCGGCGCCTGAGCCGTCGCCCGATCGGGGCCCGGCCCGAGCCGAGCCCCCGATGCAGCGGGGTCAGTGCAGCCCCGTCAGCCTCAGCACGAGCCCCGCCGCCCCGCAAGCCAGGATCAGCCGCAGCACCCCCACCTTGTAGCGGAACAGCGCGACCGCAGCCGCCGCGCCGAGGGCTGCGGCCACCACGTCGAAGCGCCCGCCGAAGCCCTGCGGCCAGAGCACGTGCTGCGCGAAGAAGAGCGCGAGCGCGGCGATCACGCCCACTATCGCCGCCGAGATGCCGGCGAGCGGCGCGGCCACGCGCAGGCTGCCGCGGGTCGCCTCCACCAGCGGTCCGCCGGCGAGGATGAACACGAACGAGGGCAGGAAGGTGAACGCGGTGGCCACGACCGCGCCCGCCGCGCCCGCCGCGAAGAGCGCGTCGGGCCCGAGCGCCTGCAGCGTCCAGCCGCCGACGAAACCCACGAAGGCGACAATCATGATCAGCGGCCCGGGCGTGGTTTCGCCGAGCGCCAGGCCGTCGATCATCTGCGGTCCGGTCAGCCAGCCATAGTGCTCGACCGCGCCCTGGTAGACATAGGGCAGCACGGCGTACGCGCCACCGAAGGTGAGCAGCGCGGCCTTGGTGAAGAAGCCTGCCATGTCGGCGAACACGGGGCTTGCGCCCGGCCAGGCACGCAGCAGTCCCCAGCCGAGCGCACACAGTCCGATGCCGACCGCGAGCACTGCCGCGAAGTGTGCGCGCGAGAAGCGGGCGTGAGCCGGGGGCGGTGTGTCGTCGTCGATGAGCGCCGACCCGTACGAGGCGCGCGCCGCGCCATGCCCGGTGCCCGCGCCGCCGAAGCCCGAAGGGGCCAGGCGCCCGCCGAGCGCGCCGAGCGCGGCCGCAGCCAGCACGATCGCCGGGAACGGGACGTCGAACGCCGCGATCGAGACGAAGGCCGCGATCGCGATCGCCCAGGCCGCCGGATGCCTGAGCGATCGCGACGCGATCCTCCAGCCTGCCGCCAGCACGATCGCGATCACCGCGGGCTTGATGCCGGCGAGCACGCCGCCCACCGCCGGCACGTCGCCGAACGCGAGGTAGACCCAGGACAGCGCGATCAGCAGGAACAGCGAGGGCAGCACGAACAGGCCGCCGGCGATCAGCGCACCGGGCGTGCGGTGCATCAGCCATCCGATGTAGGTGGCGAGTTGCTGCGCCTCGGGCCCGGGCAGCACCATGCAGTAGTTGAGCGCGTGCAGGAAGCGCCCTTCTGAGATCCAGCGGCGTCGCTCGACCAAGGTCTCGTGCATGATCGCGATCTGTCCGGCCGGCCCGCCGAAGCTGATGAAGCCGAGCTTCAGCCAGAATCGCAGCGCTTCGCCGAAGGGCACGGCGGCGGGCACGGCGGCGGGCACGGCCGGCGCGGCGTTGGTGCCTGCGATCGGTGCCGGGGCGCTCATCGCGCCGCTCCCGGCTGCCAGAGGTGCGATGCGTGCTGCGCGTCGCGGCTCCACGCGTAGAGCGCGTCGTACATCGGCATCGCGGCTTCGAGCATCGCGGCGTCGTCGTCGGCATGTTGCCGCCACAGGCCGAGCGACAGGGCGAGCAGTCCGGCGGATTCGGGCGCGAGCCCGTGGCGGTCGATGTCTGCACCGCGCACGATCGGCGCGAGCCGCGACAACGTGGCGTCCTCGATGCCGGCAGCCTCGCACAGCGTGTCGAAGCTGCAGCGCTCGCCGTCGTGCGTGATCGCCCCACCCGGCAGGTCGAAGGCGATCGCGCCGGTGCGGGCCGCGAAGCTGAGCACCCGGGCTTCGGGCAGGTAGACGAAGCGTGCGCGCGGATCGACGAAGCGGCGCACGAGCCAAGGGCAGGCGGTGCTGTCGACCTTGGGGCCCGCGCGCGTCACCCAGATCGAGCCGCCCTCGGCCGGCGTCTGTAGCGGCGCATCGGCTCGACGCAGCGCACCGCCCACGGCACGCCAGCCCTCGATGCCGCCGGCGAGCATGCGTGCGCGCAAGCCGAGGGCGCGCAGCGCGCTCGCCGCGTCGCGGCTGACCTCGTGGCCGTGTACGCAGACACAGACGACCTCGCGAGACGGGTCGAGCCAGCCCGGCGCGTCATGCAGGCGATCGGGCGCGCAGCGTAGCGCTCCGGCAATACGCTCGTTCGACGCGTCATGGGCTGGGGCGCGGCGCACGTCGAGCACCTGCGGCCAGCGTGCGCTGCCCGCCAAGCGGCGCAGCGCCTCCGGCCCGATCGATGGGACGGGGTCGGGAAGGGCGGACAAAGACGGCGATGCGAGGGAAGGCGATGCGGGGGAAGGCGATGCGGTGTCCATGCGGGCCGGGCTCCATGAGTGGATGGCCAGGGCTTGGACGGGACACCGTCTAGGGAGCCGGGAGCCTGATTCCCGACGACGCGACGTTACGTGGTGCGGGTGGGCGATGTCAAGCCGGCCGCGGGGCGGTCGGCTCGAGGCGCGCCGTCTGCCCGCGCGGCAGCGGCGGGTTGCGGCGGAAGTGGTTTCGGATGCCGGCGAAGATCGCGTCGGCGATCTGGGCCTGGTAGCGCGGACTGCGCAGCTTGCGTTCTTCGTCCGGATTGCTGATGAACGCGGTCTCGACGAGGATCGACGGGATGTCGGGTGCGCGCAGCACCGCAAACGCGGCCTGCTCCACTCCGGGTTTGTGCAGGTCGCCGATACCGCGCAGCTCGCCGAGCACGGCGCTGGCCAGCCGTTTGCTCTCGCGGATCTGTGCCGTGGTCGACAGGTCGAGCAGCACGCTGGCAACCTCGCGGTTGCGCTTGGGCAGGTTCACTCCGCCGATCAGATCGGCGCGGTTCTCGCGGCTTGCGAGCCAGCGCGCGCCGACGCTCGAGGCGGTCCGGTCCGACAGCACAAATACCGACGAGCCGCGCGCGTTGGGCAGCACGAACGCATCGGCGTGCACCGACACGAAGAGATCGGCCTGCACTGCACGCGCCTTCGAGACACGGGTGGCCAGCGGCACGAAGAAGTCGGAATCGCGCGTGAGGAAGGCGCGCATGTTCCGTTCGGCGTTGATGCGCTCGCGCAGCCGGAAGGCGACCGCGAGCACCACGTCCTTCTCGAGCGTGCCGTAGCGTCCGACCGCGCCTGGGTCCTCGCCGCCATGGCCCGGGTCGATTGCGATGGTGACCGTCCGCGTGGCCGCCGGCGCGCCGCCCGTGCCGCGCGCTGCGGCGTCGCGCTCGCGGATGAGGGGGGCGAGCGGGTCGTCGCCGAGCAGAGTGCGGGCGGGGGGCGGTGCGGGGGCGACCCGCGGTACGGGCCCAGTGCCCGCGGCGAGGGACGGTGTGCCGCTCGCCGCGGCCGCCGATGCTGCTGACGACGCGGCGGGCGCCGGGGCAGATGCCGACGCGGACCATGCGACCGACGGCCGATCGGGCGACGAAGCCGTCGATGCGGGCGAGGCCGCAGCCGCCTCCGGGGACGGTGCGATCGACGCCCCGGCACCGGCGGCCGCCTCCGTGCTCCGCACCGCGCTGCGCTCGCTGCCGATCAGCTGAGCGAGCGGATCGGGCGGCTCGATCGGATACAGGTCGAGGACCAGCCGGTGGCGGTAGACCGCGATCGGCGGCAGCGCGAACACCTGCGGTGCGACCGGCGCCTTCAGGTCGAACACCAGGCGTGTGACCCTGGGCCGGTTCTGGCCGACGCGCACGGTGGCGATGTACGGATCGTTGGCCTGAACCTTCGCCACCAGGTCGCGCAGCGGGTCGTCGATCTCGACGCCCTCGAGGTCGACGACCAGCCGGGGCGGGTCTGCGACTGTGAAGTGCGAGGCCTTCAGCGGCGCATCGAGCTCGAGCGTGACGCGCGTGTAGTCCTTCGCGGGCCAGACCCGCACCCCCACGATCGTCGCGCCGTGCGCGAGCGGCAGGTCGAGTGCGAGCAGCGCCCCCGGGACCGCGCTCAGGAAGCGCCGACGGCCGCGTTCAGACACCGCAGCCCCGCATCGCCGAATGTGTCGATCTCCAGCATCCGGGCGGTACCGGTGCCGCCTGCGTCGCCGTGGGCGAAGCCGAGCCGGATCGCAAGCTCGGGCCGCGGCAGGTCCGGGCCGGCCAGATCCGGCCATTCGACCAAGCAGGCTCCGTCACCGCGGAAATACTCGTCGAAGCCCGCATCACGCCACTCGTTTGCCGAAGAGAACCTATAGAAATCAAAGTGATAGACCGGAAATCTCGGCAGATTATAAGGTTCGAGCAGCGTAAAAGTGGGGCTGCGTACTTTCCCGGTGTGGCCCAGCGCCCTCAGCACGCCGCGCACGAGCGTCGTCTTGCCGGTACCGAGCCCGCCCGATAGCCAGATCACGGTGCCCGGGCCGAGGGCGGCAGCGAGCCGGGCGGCGAACGCGGCGGTCGCGGCCTCGTCGGGGAGTTCGAGCCGGCGCGTCGCGGTCGGCCGGGCCGGAGCGGGCTGCGTCATCGGCGCGGCGCGCTCAGGGTGCGATGTCGATCGCGGCCGGCGGCAGTCCGGCGCGCGCCCGCGCGACCATCGCGCGGTAGGCGGCCTCGAGGTGTGCGACGGTGCGCGGCGTGTCGAACAGCGGTGCAGTGCGCCGGTTGCGCACGAGCGTGGCCTTCGCGTCGGCCAGCCGTCCGGGATGACGGGCGAGCCCGACGGCGAGCGCCTCGTAGTCGGCCACCGAGTGCGTGACCAAGCCGGGCAGGCCGACGGCCTTCAGCAGGCTCGCGGCCACGCGCCCGGGGAAGGTGCTGCCCTCGAGCGTCACGACCGGCACGCCCGACCAGAGCGCGTCGCTCGCGGTGGTGTGCGCGTTGTACGGCAGCGTGTCGAGCACCAGGTCGGCTGCGCTGTGCCGCGACAGGTGCTCGGGGGGCTGGACGATCGGCGCGAAGACCAGCCGAGCGCCGCTCACGCCGCGCCGTTCGGCCTCGCGACGCAGGTTGGCGACCGCCACCGGGTTCGCATCCCGCAGCCACAGCACGCTGCCCTCGACCGCCTGCAGGATCCGCATCCACGAGGCGAACGTGGCGGGCGTGATCTTGTAGGAGTTGTTGAAGCAGCAGAAGACGAAGGCGCCCGCCGGCAGCCCGAGCTCCACACGCGTGAGCACGCGCTCGGCCATCGGCCGCTTGCGGTCGTTCGCTTGGTAGCAGTGCGGCAGCCGCACGACCTGCTCGCGGTAGTGTTTCCGGCTCGCGTCGGGCACGACGTTCGGGTCGGCGATCAGGTAGTCCATGTAGTCGGCGCCGCTGGTGCCGGGAAAGCCGGGATAGGTGACCTGGATCGGCGCCGGGCACATCGCGAACACGCCCTGGCGGCCGCGCCCGAAGAAGCCGTTCATGTCGACCAGCACGTCGATGCCGCTCTCGTGCACGAGACGCGCGGCATCGAGGTCCGACTTGCGGGAGATGTCGGTGAGCCGGTCGAACGAGCGCTCGATGCGCGCGCGCCGCGGGCTGGCGTCGCTCCAGCCAGCGTCGAACGCATGCAGCTCGAAGGCGTCGCGGTCGTGCAGCTCCCAGGCCTCGGCCATCAGGATCGAGGTGGCCTGCTCGCGGAACTCGCCACAGACGTAGCCGATCCGCAGCTTCGGCCCCGCACCGGGCAGGCGCCGCGGGAAGCCGACCTCGGTTCGCGGAAAGCGGCTCGCGGTGAAGATCTCGGCGCAACGGCGCAGGCTCGCCTCGTCGTCGCACAAGCCCTGGTAGCCGAAGGGACGCGCGGCCCGGCGCGCGGCCGCCACGTCGGCGCGTAGCGAGCGGTCGAGCGCGTCGAGCCCCGCCCAGTCGCAGGCCAGCATCTTGGCGTGCAGCAGCGAGCCCTTGGCGAACGGGTAGACCGGGTTGATGCGCAGCGTCTCGCCGAAGGCATCGATCGCCTCATCGAGCCGCTGCATGCCCTGCAGCACCATGCCGCGCTCGTAGTGCGCGTCGGGGTGGCGCGGGTTCAGAGCGAGCGCGCGGCTGAAGCACTGCAGCGCCGCGTCGTAGCGCTCACGGTCTTTCTCGACGCAGCCGCGCGCGTAATGCGCCTCGGCGTGGGCCGGGCTGACGGCGAGGGCGCGGTCGTAGCTCGCCAGGGCCTCCTCGTACCGCTTCGTCATCGCCAGCAGGTTGCCGCGGTTCACGTGCAGCGAGGCCACGCCGGGGTCGACCGCGGCGGCTCGGTCGAAAAGCTCGAGCGCGCGGCGGTGGTCGTGCAGCGCCTTGCATAGCACGCCAAGATTGTTCAGCGCGTCGAACTGGCGGGGCTGGGAGGCGAGGATCGCCTCGTAGACGGCCCGCGCCTCGATCAGCCGGCCGGCCTTGTGCAGCGCGATCGCGCGTTCCAGGATCGGGCGCAGGGCGGCCGCCACGGGGTCGGCGGCCGGCTTCGGAGCAGGGGAGCGGTCGGGCGTGGGCTGCATGCGGTCGCTGAAGGCTCGGGGCGGATCGGAAGCGCGGCAGGGCTTGAGGTGCGCTTCTGTTCCTACAATGGCGGATGGACGAAGCGACCCTGTACGACTGGACGGAACGGCTGCGCGACTGGGCCCGGGAGCTCGGCTTCGCGTCGTTCGGCGTCGCCGACGTCGAGCTGTCCGCCGCGGCCGAGGGCCTCGCACGCTGGCTCGACGCCGGTTTCCACGGCGAGATGGATTATATGGCCCGCCACGCCGCGCTTCGCGCGCGGCCCGACGCGCTGTTGCCGGGCACGGTGCGGGCGGTGATGGTCGGCATCGACTACGCGCCCGAAGACCCGCAGTGGCTCGATCGTGCCTGGGAGACGCTGGCCGACGGCGAGCGAGCCTACGTATCGCGCTACGCGCTGGGCCGCGACTACCACAAGGTGGTGCGCGCCCGGCTGGCCCGGCTCGCGCAGCGGCTGCAGGAGGCGATCGGGCCGTTCGGCTGGCGGGCCTTCTGCGACTCGGCGCCCGTCATGGAGGTGGAGCTGGCGCGGCGTGCCGGGCTCGGCTGGCGCGGCAAGCACACCCTGCTGCTGGCGCGCGACGGCGGCTCGATGCGTTTCCTGGGCACCCTCTACACCGACCTGCCGCTGCCAGTGGGCGCCCCGGTCGACGAACACTGCGGGCGCTGCACCGCCTGCATCGAGGCCTGCCCGACGCGGGCGATCGTCGCCCCCTACCGGCTCGATGCGCGGCGCTGCATCTCGTACCTCACCATCGAGGCGAACGGCGCGATCCCGGTGGCGCTGCGCGAGGCGGTCGGCAACCGGGTCTACGGCTGCGACGACTGTCAGCTCGCCTGCCCGTGGAACAAGTACGCCGCCACCGCGTCGCTGCCCGACTTCGCGAGCCGAAACCGGCTCGATGCGGCATCGCTCGTCGAGCTGTTTGCATGGGATCGGGCGGACTTCGAGGCCCGCTTCGAGGGCTCGGCGATCCGCCGCATCGGCCACGAGCGCTGGCTGCGCAACCTCGCGGTCGCCCTGGGCAACGCACCGCGCTCTGCCGCGGTCGTGGCCGCACTGCGCGCCAGAGAGCACGATGCGTCGGAGCTGGTCGCCGAGCATGTGCGCTGGGCACTGGACCGGCACGGCGAGGCGCCGGCCGCCGCGGCGTCGGCGCTTCTGGGGCCGGCCTCTCCGGCGCCTGCGCCTGCGGCGCCGACACCATGACCCGCCACCCCAGCAACCGGGCAGCGGCCGGCCCCGGCCCCGGGGCCGCGGTGCCGCCGGACGCGGCCGACCGGGATGCGGTGCGCGCCTTCGTCGACGCGCTGTGGCTCGAGGACGGGCTGTCGGTCAACACGCGCGACGCCTACCACGGCGACCTCGCGCGGCTCGCGCAGTGGCTGGCGGGCCGCGGCGTCACGCTGCTGGCGGCTGGCGAGGTCGACCTGCAGGGCTATGTCGCTGCTGCGCACGCGGGCTCACGCCCCAGCAGCGCGAACCGCCGGCTGGCCGTGTTCAGGCGCTTCTACCGGTGGCTGCTGCGAGAGCGGCGTCGCGCCGACGACCCGACGCTGCGCCTCGGCTCGGCCCGTCGCCCGCCGCGTTTCCCGACGACCCTGTCCGAGGCACAGGTCGATGCGCTCCTCGGCGCGCCCGACGTCGACACGCCCCTGGGGCTGCGCGACCGCGCGATGCTCGAGACGCTCTACGCGACCGGGCTGCGCGTGTCGGAGTTGGTGGGCCTGAGGACGGTCGAGGTGGGGCTGGTCGACGGCGTGCTGCGGGTGATCGGCAAGGGCGACAAGGAGCGGCTGGTGCCGCTGGGCGAGGAGGCCCGGTACTGGATCGAGCGCTGGCTCGCCGAGGGGCGCGGTGCGCTGCTCGGCGGCCGTCGGGCCGACGCGCTGTTCGTGACCGGCCGCGCCGCGCCGATGACGCGGCAGATGTTCTGGACGCTGATCAAGCGCCATGCCCGCGTCGCCTGCGTCGATGCGCCGCTGTCGCCGCACACGCTGCGCCATGCGTTCGCCACCCACCTGCTCAACCACGGGGCCGACCTGCGCGTGGTGCAGCTGCTGCTCGGGCACGCCGACATCTCGACCACACAGATCTACACACACATCGCGCGCGAGCGGCTGAAGACGCTGCACGCGGCGCATCATCCGCGGGGCTGAGCGGCGCGCCGGGCGGCCGCCTAAGCCTGTGCCCGGCGACCGCGCCGCGGCACCGGTGCGCCGGCCTTCGCGGTCCGGCGCGGCGCGGCCACGGCGGTGGGGGCGGCGACACCCGCCTCGAGCCGCTCGGCGAGCCGCGGCAGCAGCTCGTACAGCCCGGCGAGCGCCTCCTCGCCGATCGCCTCGCCGCACCCGAGCCTTCCTGTCTGCCGAGGGCAGGGCTCACCTGCTTCATTCATCATCCTCCGCGGTGCGCTCGACGCCCGTTCGAAGGCCACCCGATACGTTGGCATGTCAACCAAATCGGTGACAATTGCGGCGCCGCGCGAGAAGCCCGCGGCGAGGCATTGACGATGCGGGTTGTTGTCTTGTCAACGCCACGGACGACAAGCCGGTCGAGATCGTCACCCCCCGTGCTTCCCGCGCTCCGGCAGGGGCCACATCAACGTTCTCTTCCCGGTATGACCATGAAGACCTGCATCGTCGGACTCGGCGCCATCGGCGGATTTCTCGCCCACCGCCTCGTGGAGGGCGGCATGCCCGTATCGGCGCTCGCCCGCGGCGCGACGCTCGCGGCGGTGCGCCGCAACGGCCTGGTGCTGCGCGACGCCGCGGACCCCGAGCGCGGTCGCGCGGTCTCGATCGCGGCGAGCGACTCGCCTGCCGAGCTCGGCCCGCAGGACCTCGTGGTGCTCGCCGTCAAGGCCACGGCGCTGCCCTCGATCCCGGCGAGCATCGCGCCGCTGCTCGGGTCGCGGACGGTGGTGCTGTCGGCGATGAACGGCGTGCCCTGGTGGTTCTTCCACGGGCTCGGCGAGCGCTGGCACGGCACGCGGCTCGAGGCCACCGACGCTGATGGGTCGCTGTCGCACGCGGTGCCGCCCGAGCGCGTCGTGGGCTGCGTCGTGCACATGGCAGCCTCGATGCCGGAGCCGGGCGTGGTGCGTCATGCGTTCGGCGATCGGTTCATCGTCGGCGAGCCGGGGGGCGGGTCCACGCCGCGGCTCGTGGCGGTCGCCGACCTGCTGCGGGCCGCCCGCCTGCAGGTCGAGGTCTCGCCTCGCATCGAGCTCGACGTATGGCTCAAGCTCTGGGGCAACATGACGATGAACCCGGTCTCGGCGCTCACCGGTGCCACGATAGACCGGATCCTCGACGAGCCGCTGCTGCGCCGCTTCGTGTCCGACGCGATGGTCGAGGCGCGTGCGATCGGCGATGCGCTCGGCCTGCGGATCGCGATGACGCCCGAGGAGCGCCATGTGATCACCCGCAAGCTGGGGGCCGTCCGCACCTCGATGCTGCAAGACGTCGATGCGGGTCGCCCGATCGAGCTCGATGCGCTGGTCGGCTCGGTGTCGGAGATTGGGCGGCTGGTCGGCGTCGACACGCCGAACATCGATGCACTGCTCGGGCTGACGCGGCTCTTCGGGCGCGTGCGCGGCCTCGTGCCATCCGCCTGAACGCCCCGCGCGCGGCGGGTCGCGAAGCGACCCGCCGGTCATGCGCCGGAATCGACCGTCACGCTCAGGCACGGTGCGTCCTTCCACACATCCGGATGCGTGACCGACTTGTGTCGGGGCGATATGCGCGTATAGTCCGTCCTTGCATCTGCCTCGAAGCCCTCCGCAGTTCCGCGGTTTCTTCTGCGCCCCCGCCTCCACGCGGACCCGGCGTTCTGGAATCCCCCCGGTGGTTCGTCTTTGTCGCGCATGCCCCCACCGGGGCGCGAGCCCCATCTCGTCACGTTTCCAGAAAGGCTACACACTATGTCAGGCACTCAAACCGGTACCGTCCAGCGCTTCATGAGCGACAAAGGCTTCGGCTTTATCAAGTCGGACGTCGACGGCGCCGAGCTGTTCGTCCACTTCTCGGAGCTCCAGGGCTCGGGCTTCCGTAACCTGGACGTCGGCCAGCGCGTCGAGTTCACGCCGCGCAAGGGCCCGAAGGGCATGCAGGCGTCGGCCGTCCGCGTGATCGACTGATCACCGACTGACCGTCGACCGGCTCCGGCCGGTGCGCCGCCGGCATCCGCTGCAGAGCGGGTCCCGGCGGCGCGTTCACATCTGGGGTCCGTTCCGTGCAACGACCTCGCGGGCCCCCCGGTCCCGTTATCATCTGCCGATGGCCGCGAAGCATGTCTCCGAGACCCCCGCGACGGCGCTGCTCAGGCAGCGTGGCGTCGCCTTCACCGAACATCCCTACACCTACGTCGATCACGGCGGCACCGCCGAGTCCGCACGCCAGCTCGGCCTCGACGAGCATGCGGTGGTCAAGACGCTGGTCATGCAAGACGAGGGCGGCAAGCCCCTCGTTGTGCTGATGCACGGTGACCGCAAGGTCTCCACCAAGAACCTGGCGCGGCAATCCGGGCACAAGTCGATCGCCCCCTGCGAGCCCGAGGTGGCGAGCCGCCATTCCGGCTACCTGGTCGGGGGCACCTCGCCCTTCGGCACGAAGAAGCGCCTGCCGATCTACGTCGAGCGCAGCGTGCTCGCGCTGCCGCGGATCTGGATCAACGGCGGGCGGCGCGGCTACCTGGTCGGTCTCGAGCCTGCGGTGCTGACCGCGCTGTTGCAGGCCGAGCCGGTAGACTGCGCGCTCGCCGATTGAGCGCATGAGCGCCCGACGGCGTGCCGCTGCGCCACGGCGCGCCACCGCCCCGAGCGCCATCCGGCTTCAACCCTGAACGAACAGCCCCAGCTGCCGAGCGCGGCCCGGCTCGAGTGTGCCGTCGAGGATCGCAGCGAGAACGGTCTCGCTGGTGACGATCACACGCTCGCCCGGCATCGGTCCTGCCACGTGAGGCAGCGCGATCGTGCGGCCCGCAGCGAACGTGTAGCGCGTCCAGAGTCCCGACTCGACGAGCAGCACCGCCACCGGGCCGCCGGCACGTCCGGCGATGTCGGCGACCTGCGGCTCGAACGAGATCAGGGTTCGGCGCGCGCGCAGGAAGGCCAGCCCGGCGGGCAGCGCGGCGAGCGGCTTCAACGCGTCGCGTTCAGTCGCATCGTGAACGGCGAGTGCAACCTCGATCGAGCGCGGATGCGCGACCGCCAGGTCGGGCATCGTGCCGTGCAGCCCACAGGCCGCGCTCGTGGGCGCGTGACCGGCCAGCGCCCAAGCGATCAGCCCGGCTGCGAACCGACTCGCATGCGTCGCCCTCACGGCGTGACGACGTTGAACCAGAAGGGGAACGTGTCGAGCAGCCCGAGGAACTCGCCCAGCGCTTCCCGGCGACCGTCGATCTTCACCTCGCCGCGGGCAATGGCCTGCTCCAGCGTCGTCTCCTTGAGCTGGATCGCATCGAGCGTCGCCTTGCTCAGCGTCACCGTGGCCTCGGGCCGGGCGAGCGGCTTGCCGTGGTTGAGCACCGCGTTCTCGACCGCGAGACCGTAGTCCTTCTTCAGGTCGCTGAACGTGATGTTCAGGCCGAGTTTCTTGCCGGCGGCCTTGGGGCCGTTCAGGCGAACCGCCAGGTAGTCAAACAGCATCTCGGGCGGCATCGCCTTGATGGTGTCGGGGCTGGCGGAGTTGATGCCGCCGGCCTGCGGCACGCCGTTGCGCAACTCGAAGGCGCCCTGCAGGTACACCCCGCGCCACGGCCCCGACTCGGCCTGGTAGCCGAGTTGCTCGTAAGTGTCAGCCAGCAGATTCTTGGCAGCGGTGTTGTTCGGATTGGCGAAGACCACGTGCTTCAGCGCCTTGGCCACCCAGCGGTACTCGCCCTTGTCGAAGTCGGCCTTCGCGCGCTTGAGCACCGCCGCCTCGCCGCCCATGTACTCCACGTATTTCTTCGCCTCGGGCTCGGGCGGCAGGTCGTTCAGGTCGGAGGGGTTGGCGTTGTACCAGCCCATGTAGCGCTGGTAGACCGCGCGCGAGTTATGACGCAGCGTGCCGTAGTAGCCGCGGTTGGGCCAGAAATTCTCGAGCTCGGGCGGCAGCTTGATCTGCTCGGCGATCTCGCTGCCGATGAACCCCTTGTTCAGCAGGTTGACCGACTGATCGTGGGTGTACTTGTACAAGTCACGCTGCTTCTTCCAATAATCGACGATCTTGGTGTTGCCCCACTGCGGCCAATGGTGGCTCTGGAACTTCACCTCGACGTCCTTGCCATAGAGGTCGATGGTCTGGTTCAGGTACCCCGCCCACTTCAATGCATCGCGAACCTGTGCGCCGCGCAGCGTCAAGATGTTGTGCATCGTGTTGGTCGAGTTCTCGGCCATCCACATCGCCTTGAACTGCGGAAAGTAGGTGTTCATCTCGGCCGGTGCCTCGGTGCCCGGCGTCATCTGGAACACCATCCTCACGCCGTCAACCGTGAACTCCTGGCCGGTCTTCTCGACGAAGTCGCTCGGCAGGATCAGCCCGGCGGCGCCGGTAGAGTTCGACATGCCGAGTCCGCTGTTGACGCTGCCGCGCTCGCTGCGCGGCAGTAGCGCGCCGTACATGTAGATGGCCCGGCGCGACATCGCATTGCCGGCGATCACGTTCTCGCTGATCGCATGCTCGGTGAAGCCCTCAGGGGCGATTACTTTCACCTTGCCGGCCTTGACATCGGCCTCGTCGATGATGCCGCGCACACCGCCGTAGTGGTCGATGTGCGAGTGGCTGTAGATGACGCCGAGCACCGGCCGCTTGCCGAGCTTGGCGTTCGCAAGCTCGAGCGCGGCCCTTGCGGTCTCAGCGCTGATCAGCGGGTCGAATACGATCCAGCCGGTGTCGCCCTGGATCAGCGTGAGGTTGGACATGTCGAAGCCGCGCACCTGGTAGATGCGATCGCTGACCTTGAACAGGCCGTTGAGCATGTTGAGCTGCGCATTGCGCCATAGGCTCGGATTCACGCTGGCCGGCGCGGGCTTGTCTAGCGCGATGAACGACTTGAATCCTTCGAGGTCCCACGCGACGCCGCCGGCGTCGCCCTTGATCGTGAGGGTCGGCACGGTGGCGATGAAGCCGCGCTGGGCATCTTCGAAATCGGCCTTGTCGGCGAACGGCAGGGTCTGTTGAACGCGCTCGTTCGCGGCCTGGGTGGCAGCCGTCGCGGGCTTGGACGGAACTGGAGCCTTCTGAG
The DNA here is from genome assembly GCA_044368415.1 of Burkholderiaceae bacterium. GTDB lineage: Bacteria > Pseudomonadota > Gammaproteobacteria > Burkholderiales > Burkholderiaceae_E > UBA4615. Next base: position 40,017 of record JBIPLJ010000003.1, on the reverse strand, counting down.
CGGCAACCGGCGCAACGAGACCGATCAATGCCGTCGAAACGAGTGCGCTGCGAGCCCTTGCGGCCCATGTAGGTGTGTTCATTCCTTCTCCCTCCTGAATCGGATCGGTGTGTGCGAGAACAGCTCGACGAAGGCCCGCCGACTGACCGCAACGATGCCATGGCGCCGGTGTCGAAACGGACACGATGCGCTGCCCCTCGGGGCAGATCCGGGCCGCCGCGGACTCGCTGCGCATCGGACCGCTGGCGGACGTACCCGCGCGAATCGGCGCAATTGTGCCACCAACCGTCCCTCGGCATCCGAGGCCCGGTTGTCTTCAATCAACCGGGCTTCGCGTCGATATTCCGGTGCTCGCCACAGTCTGATTGGGCGTGCGATAGTCCTGCCTGCCGGGCGAGGACGGTCTCCGGCCGGTCATCGTCCCGCCATCTAGATCGGATCTACTGCGTTCAACCCGACCGCGATCAAACGGTTGCGGGTTGCGAGTCCTCGAGAGTTTCGAAATGAAGGTCACCATCACGGGCGCCGGCTATGTCGGCCTCGTCTCCGGCGCCTGTCTCGCCGAGATGGGTAACGACGTCCTCTGCCTCGACGTCGACCCCCGCAAGATCGAGATGCTCTCGGCCGGCGAGATCCCGATCTGGGAGCCGGGTCTGAAGGACATGCTCCGTCGCAACGTGGCTGCCAAGCGGATGAAATTCACGCTCGATGTCGAGCGTGCGGTGGACCACGGCACGATCCAGTTCATCGCGGTGGGCACGCCGCCGGACGAGGATGGGTCGGCGGACCTCTCCCACGTGCTGGCTGCGGCGCGCGGCATCGGGCGGCACATGACGGACTACAAAGTGGTGGTCGACAAGTCGACAGTGCCGGTCGGCACGGCGGACCGGGTGCGCTCGGTCATCGCCGACGAGCTCGGGCGGCGCGCCGTTAAGGTGCCGTACGCGGTGGTCTCGAACCCCGAGTTCCTCAAGGAAGGGGCCGCGGTCGAGGACTTCATGAGGCCGGACCGGATCGTGGTGGGCGCTGACGACGAGCAGGCAGTGCTGCTGATGCGCGCGCTGTACGCGCCCTTTCAGCGCAACCACGAGCGGTTGGTGGTGATGGACGTGCGCTCGGCGGAGCTCACGAAGTACGCGGCCAACGCGATGCTGGCCACGCGGATCTCGTTCATGAACGAGATGGCGCTGCTGGCGGAGCAGCTCGGCGCGGACATCGAGCTGGTGCGCCAGGGCATCGGCTCGGACCCGCGCATCGGCTACGACTTCCTGTACTCGGGGGCGGGCTACGGCGGCTCGTGTTTCCCGAAGGACGTGAAGGCGCTGATGCGCACGGCCTCGGAGCACGGCCGCGCGCTGCATGTACTGGGCGCGGTGGAGGCGGCCAACGAGGCGCAGAAGCATGTGCTGGCCGAGAAGGTGGTGGCGCGCTTCGGCGAGGATCTCGGGGGGCGGCGCTTCGCGCTCTGGGGCCTGGCCTTCAAGCCGAACACCGACGACATGCGTGAGGCACCGAGCCGGGTGGTGATCGCGGACCTGCTCGCGCGCGGCGCGACGGTCTGTGCCTATGACCCGGTGGCCATGCACGAGGCACACCGGCTGCTGGGCGACCTCCCGGGCGTGGCCTACGCGGGCAGTCCGATGCAGGCGCTGGAGGGCGCGGACGCCCTGATCATCGTCACCGAGTGGAAGGAGTTCCGCAGCCCCGACTTCGAGGCGATCCGGGCGGCCCTCAAGTCTCCGGTGATCATCGACGGCCGCAACATGTTCCTGCCTGCGCTGCCGCGCGCGGCGGGCCTCGAGTACCTGTCGATCGGTCTGCGCTGAGACGCGCCGCGTGAAGGTCCTGGTCACCGGCGCGGCCGGTTTCATCGGTATGCACGTGTCCGAGCGGCTGCTGCGCGACGGCTGCGAGGTGGTGGGCGTCGACTCGCTCGACACCTACTACGACCCGGCGCTCAAGGCCGCGCGGCTCGCACGGCTGCAGGCGACGCCGGGTTTCTCGTTCGAGCGGCTCGACGTGGCGGACCCGGCGGCGACGGCGACGCTGTTCGAGTCGGGCGGCTTCGACCGGGTGGTGCACCTGGCCGCGCAGGCCGGGGTGCGGCATTCGCTGAACCACCCGCAGGCCTACGCGCAGTCGAACCTGGTGGGCTTCGTGAACCTGCTGGAGGGCTGCCGCCACGCGCGTGTGGGGCACCTGGTCTATGCGTCGTCGTCGAGTGTCTATGGCGGCAACGTGAAGCTGCCGTTCTCGGAGGTCGACCGGGTCGATCACCCGGTGAGCCTGTACGCAGCGACCAAGAAGGCCAACGAGCTGATGGCGTATTCATACAGCCACCTCTTCGGGCTGCCGACGACGGGGCTGCGCTTCTTCACGGTCTACGGGCCCTGGGGGCGACCGGACATGGCGGCCTTCCTGTTCGTCGACGCCATCCTCTCGGGCCGCCCGATCGACGTGTTCAACCACGGCGACATGAAGCGCGATTTCACCTACGTGGACGACATCGTGGAAGGTGTGGTGCGGGTGCTCGGTCACGTGCCCTCGCCCTATCGGGTGCTGAACATCGGCAACTCGGACCCGGTGGCTCTCGCAGACTTCATCGCGGCGATCGAGGACGCGCTGGGGATGAAGGCGCGCAGGCGGCTGCTGCCGATGCAGCCCGGTGATGTGCCCGCGACCTGTGCCGACGTCTCGGCGTTGAGGGCGCTGATCGACTTCACGCCACGCACCGACATGCACGAGGGCGTGCGGCGCTTCGTGGGCTGGTATCGGGCGTACTACGGCCGCTGACGGCGGTCCGTCCTATCAGGCTGCTGGTTCGATCCAGACAGGAGTCGCCGAGGAATTCCCGCGCGCGAGGGCTCGGTGCGCGGCACCCTGCGTTGTCACCGCCCTGTCAAGCGCGGTGGCGAGTATCAGTGTTTCCACGGACTAGGCTGCGCCTTGCGCGGCCCCTTGATGGACCCCGAGTTTCTGTCATCGACCCGTACCGGGCCCGGTACGGCGCTCCTCGAACCGGTATCGCCCACGCTGCCGCCGTCACCCGCGACCCTGCTGGCGGCGGTCGAGCGGCTGCGCGCGTGCGCGCTTGCCCTCGAGCGCGAACATGCGACCGAGTTCGAGCGGGCGGCGCCCCATGCCCGCGAAGGCGTGCGCAACCTGCTCCACTACCTTGCAGTGCGGCGCGACGACCTGCGCCCGCTTCAGCGCGAGCTCGGTCGCCTCGGGCTGAGTTCGCTCGGGCGCATGGAGTCGCGCGTGATGGCCACGCTCGATGCGGTGGCCCGGGCGCTCGGCGCACTGGCCGGTCGAAGCACGGCGGTGATCGAGTCGGACCCGCGCTTCGAACTCGGCGAGCGTCGGCTCGCGGCCAACGCGGTGCAGATCTTCGGCCCCGAGCCGCAGGCACGCGCGACGCGGGTGATGGTGACGCTGCCGTCCGAGGCCGCCGAAGGACCGGCGCTGATTCGAGAGCTTGTCGAGGCCGGTGCGGATCTCGTACGCGTGAACGCCGCCCACGACGATACGGATGCTTGGACGAAGATGGTCGGATACGTTCGCGCCGCCGAGACCGCGCTCGATCGGAGCTGCCGAGTCTCGTTCGATCTGGCCGGACCGAAGTTGCGCACCGGCGCGCTCGAGCCCGGCCAAGCGGTGCTGAAGCTGCGCCCGGAGCGCGATGCGCTGGGACGCGTAATCGCGCCGGCCCGTGTGCGACTCATGCCTGCAGGTCGAGTGCCGCCCCCGGCGTCCGATGTGCTGCCGTTGGACTCACGACTGCTGCATCGTGTGAAGCTCGGCGACGTCTTCGAGATGGTCGATGCGCGCAGCCGCAGCCGGCGCCTGACCGTTGTCGGCTTCGACCTCGACACGCGGCCGGTGTGCGAGACCGATCGAACCCTGTATCTCGTGCCCGGTACCGTACTTGTGCACCGACGGGGCAAGCGCGCGATGGCCGAGGGCGAGGTGGGCACATTGCGACCGATGCCGGGCGAGATCCGGCTGCAGCCGGGCGACCGGCTCGATCTGGTGTATGGACACCAGCCGGGCCACGCACGTCGCCTGAAGCTCGACGGGCGTCCGTTCGAACCGGCCAGCGTGTCGTGTGAAGTTCGGGCGGTGTTCGATCAGATCCAGCCAGGCCATCGGGTGCTGTTCGACGACGGAACCATCGGCGCGGTCGTGAAGTCGGTCGAACGCGACCGGGTGGTGCTCGAGATCGTGCGGTGCGTCGACGGCACGGCGAAGCTGCGCGAGGAGAAGGGCATCAATCTGCCGGATACCGTGCTCGATCTGTCGGCGATCACCGAGGACGACCTCGAGGATCTTGCGTTCGCGGTCGAGCATGTCGATCTGGTGTCGGCCTCGTTCGTGCAGCGGGCGGAGGACGTCATCGCGCTGCGCGATGCGCTCGCGTCACACGACGCGAGCCGGATCGGGATCGTGTTGAAGATCGAGACCGCCCACGCCTTCGCGCGCTTGCCCGAGCTGCTGATGGCGGCGCTTGCGCATCCCGGCGGTGCGGCGGTGATGGTGGCGCGCGGCGACCTCGCGGTCGAGATCGGTTTCGAGCGGCTCGCCGAGGTCCAGGAAGAGATTTTGTGGCTGTGTGAAGCCGCGCACGTGCCGGTGATCTGGGCGACCCAGGTGCTCGAGGGGCTCGCCCGCGGCGGCGTACCGTCCCGTGCCGAGGTCACCGACGCGGCGATGAGTGGTCGAGCCGAATGCGTGATGCTGAACAAGGGGCCGCGCATCGTCGAGACCGTCGCCTTCCTGTCCGACGTGCTGGTCCGGATGGGTTCGCACCAGGCGAAGAAGACGCCGATGATGCGCGCACTGTCGGTATCCGGCATGGATGGCGGGCGGCGCGCGGCCGGTCAGTCGTAGCAGAACAAGGCTCCGGCACAGCCTTCACCTGTTTGCGCCACGGTTGCCGACAGCCTGGGCGAGTTCACCGTCACTGTCTCCTGGTTCTGAAGATCGCGGAACCCGGCAGTCCGGCATGTCGAAGCGTTCGGCTCGCGCCCGTCTACGACACGCTGACTACCCGGGTCTTTCCCCGCCTTGAACATGACCGCATGGCGCTCAAGCTCAACGGCAAGGACGAACGACTCAAGCGTGCCGATTTCCTCGCGGTTTCTTCACGCCGGCCCGTTCGCGGGACGGGGCGGGTTCGCGATGAGCTTGAGGGGTGGACGACGGCAACACCGTTGTTGCCTGCGCCGCCGTTTTTTTGTGTAGGGTCCTGCGTACATGACCCCGGACGTCGAAGCGCTCACCGAGCGCTACATCGCCGGCGATGTCAGCATCGAGGACACGCTTGCGTGGATCAATGAGCGATATCCAGGCCGGCCCGCAATCGACTGACGCCACTTGCCGCCAAGCGATCGAGGCCTGAGCAGCAGGAAGCCGAGCGTGCCGCCGGCCACGGGAACCGCGTCCTGCGATGCCCGTGCAGCGCGCCCTGGGTCAATTTGTCGCGAATCAAACGGCGCTCCGGCTCGACGCCGCATCGCGCCCCTTGCCCCAAGGGGCATCGATTCACGCGTCGATATGCCCAAGGCCTCGCCTACACTACGACGCGCCTGCGTGTTCATCGACGCACGGCTCACACGAAAGACGGTTACGTTCGCCCCCGGCCCGCCGAGGGGATCGACACGACAGGACAAGCGATTCGTTCGCATACCGGAGGAACCCCCTTGCGCATGCACCACCCACTGATCGCGGCGGCCTTCGCGCTCGCGCCGATCGCGCTCGCCGCCCAGTCGGCGCCACCCGCACCCGCACCCGCACCCGCCGCGCAGTCGACGCCACAGCCCGCCGCGCAACTCGTCGACCCTGCCGCGGTGCAAGCGCTCAAGGCGATGGGCGCGCATCTTCAGACGCTGACACAATTCCGGGTGTCGACGCAGGTGACCGGCGAGCGCGTGCTGGCCGACGGCCAGAAGCTCCAGCATTCGGCGCGCGCAAGTCTCGACGTGGCCCGCCCCAGCAAGCTGCACGCGCGCATGGCGAGCGCCCGCACGCAGCGGGAACTGTTCTACGACGGCAAGGTCGCGACGATCTACACGCCGCAGAACAAGTACTACTCGTCGGTGCCGTTCGCAGGCGAGCTCGGCGGCCTGATGGTCGTCCTGCGCGACCGCTACGGCATCCAGGCGCCGTTGTCCGACCTGTTCGCGTTCGGCACGCCGCAGGCTCCGCTCGACAACCTCGAATCCGCCATGAGCGCCGGGCAGGATTTCGTCGGCGACGACCTGTGCGACCACTACGCGTTCCGGCAGGCCGGGCTCGACTGGCAGATCTGGATACGCGCCGGCGGCGCGCCGCTGCCCCGGAAGATCGTCATCACGAGCCGGTCCGATGAGGCCCGCCCGCAGTCGGTATCGGTGATCGACTGGAACCTCAAGCCGCGTTTCGCCGACACAGCGTTCAAGTTCACGCCCCCGCGCGGCAGCACGCCGGTGGAACTCGTTCCGCTCAAGAACTGATAACCGGAGCGCCACATCATGACGATTTTTCTAGAGCGCCTTGTCGCCGCGACCTGCATCGCCCTGTTTTTGGCCGGTATGTCCGGCACCTCGGACGTCGAGGCCGCGCCGCAGCGGAAGAACGAGGTCGTACGGGTGGATGCGCGCGCGACGAACGTGCGCAATACCAGCGTCAACAACGTCAACGTCAACAAGAACGTCAATGTCAACGTCAACAACAACAATAACGGTTGCTGCCATGGCGGTTGGGACAACGACTACCACCCGGTGGCCACCGCGGTCGCGGTCACCGCAACCGTCGCGGTGACGGCAGCGGTCATCGGCTCCATCGTCAAGGCGCCGCCGCCCGGCTGCGTCCCGGTCAACTACCGGGGCGTCATCTACCAGCAGTGCGGACCGACCTGGTACATGCCGCAGGGGCCGCAGTACATCGTCGTCGGGCCGCCGTACTAGTGATCTGGCGCGCATCGCGGCGCGCCTGGATAGGCCGGTGATCCGGAGGATCCTCCGGGTGCACCGGGCCGACTTAGCGTCGTGCAGCCCCTTGGACATCCAGCTTGCTGCTGCAGGGCATCGATGAGGGCGTTGGACAAGCCCTGTTCACCCGACTAAGTCAGCACAGGGCGACTGCACGACGACGGCGCCGGGCAAGTGCAGCCACTGCGCCGAGCCCCGCGGCGAGGATCAACGCCGGCTCGGCCTCGGGGATCGGGGCGATCTGAGCCGCGCCGACCAGTACCCGGTTGCCGATGAACACCGACTCTCGGGGCGCGAACGCGTAGTCGTAGAGCGTCGTGATGCCGGTCAGATCGAACGAGCCGATCGACACGTCCTGCCCCGCGTAGACGAACGCGGCGAAGGGTTGCGCAACGCCGGGCGCGAGCGTGAAGGTCGTCGTTCCGAACTGCGATGAGAAGGTGTTCGCCGAATACGTGAGCGAGATGATGTCCGCGTTCGTCGAGCTCGAGGGCACCGCCCCCACCGCGGCCTCGCCGAAGTAGAACGACGCCAGGGGCGGCGCTGCGACGCCGAACGGCGTCTGGATGGGGTCGAAGGTGCCGCTCGCCGTCATGCTGAAACGGATGTCGAGAGCAGTGTCCGAGCTGACGGTCCCGACGATCGAGATCCACTTGCCGCCAGACTTATTCTCGCCGCTCGAGCTCACGTCGATCTCGACGGTGTCGCGCTTCCAGGAGTCCTCCACCCAGGTCGTCGTCGTCTGCGGCGTCGAGTAGAGATACATCAGCCCGCTGGTGGTCTCCGTGGGCGAGATGACGACCTCGGACGATGGCACGTTCACCGTCGAAGACTCGTAGTCTCGGTTCGACGAGATGTTTTGTGTCGACACGCTCGGACCGTAGACGCTCGGCGTGCCGGTGCCGAGGTTGGACGACGAGAGGGTGGGTGTGCCGGCCGTCACCGTGGCGGCCGATGCGCCGCCGCTCGCCAGCATCGACCCGATCCCGATGACCGTCGCCTGGAGCATGACGCCGAGTCGTGAGTGCCGCATCGTCTTTTCCTTTTCGACACGATCGATCATCCGCGCCGCGCGTGAACCGCTGCGGCGGCCCGGTGACACCGCGATGGATCCGATCCGATCAATCAGTCCCCGGTCGGGCGATCCACAACGGACCACCGCGCCGCGATGTGACGATCGGCTCCCGGCGGCGTGACCGCCACCGCGGGTACCGGCGCTTTGTGAGAGGCTGCGGGCGAGACTCGAGGTCAGCGTCGCTGCACTCTGGTGCAGACTGGCCCGGGTGTCATCGCAATGTCTTGGGGTTGTCGCTAAGCTCTGGCCGCCGAAATGTACAAAGAATCCTGTCCTTGAAGCGTCGCCCCCTCGTCTACGCGGCCATCGGGGCGGCCTGTGTGATCGACATCGTCAGCAAGGACACATCGGCTGGCGGCTTCTCGCCCTGCTCGATCACGGCGCTGCAGTCGGGCGTCTGGCGCTGACTCGAACCGCACCGACCGCGGCATCGGCGCCTCACGGCGCACCGATGCTGCCAGCACCCCCCCCCACCCGGAGTCACGTATGTCCTCGATCCTCGATAGTGTCACGTCAGCATTCGGCCCCGACGTCCTGAAGTCCCTCGGCGGAGCGCTCGGCGCCGACCCCGCCTCAGTCGGCAAGGCGATGGGCGCTGTCGGTCCGCTGCTGTTGTCGAGCATGTCCCGCGCCACTGCGGCGCCGGGCGGCGCTGACGCGCTGATGAAGATGCTGCCGCAGGACCACGGCCTGTTGAGCAACCTCGGTGGGCTGTTCGGCGGGCTGCTGGGCGGCTCGAGCCCCACGGGCGCGGCGGCCCTGCTGCCCTCGCTGTTCGGCGGGGCCACGAGCGCGGTCGCCGGTACGCTGTCGCGCGCACTCGGGTTCAACGTCGCGCCGCTGCTGAACCTCGCCGCGCCCGCGCTGCTGGCGGGCGTCACCAAACTGGTCAAGGAGAAGGGGCTCGACGCGGTGGGCCTCAGTGCGACGCTGAAGGAGCAGGCCGACGCGTTCATGGCCGACGGCGCGAACGCCGATGCCGCGAGGCTGGTGGACTCGGCGTTCACGGCTGCGGATGTCGCCAAGCACACGATCACCGGTTACGGCGACGACTGGGCGAAGGTGATGGCAGGCCCGGCGGCGGCGCTGGCCGCCGTGGCGAGCGCCGACCTGTCGGGCCCATTGGGGTCGATCAAGGAAGCGCGGGCTGCGGCCGAGACGCTCGAGTCGGCCGCACGCGCCGCCGCGCCCGGCTCGGTGCTCGCGACCGCGTTCGGCGCCGGGCTGACCACGGAGATGATGCAGGAAGTCCGCAAGGCCGCCCCGACCCGCGATGGCCTGATCGCGGTGCTGAAGTCAGGTGCTGACGCGGTCCAGGCCCGTTCGCCGGCCGACGCGCAGGCCTACAAGGACACGCTGATGGCGGTCGCGCATGCGACGGCCGAGGCGAGCAAGGATGGCGGCTTCCTGGGTATCGGCGGCAAGCTCGTCAGCGACGACGAGCAGAAGGCACTCGACGCGATCCGCACCGCGCTCGGCTGACCGTCGAGGTGGGCGGTCCCGGGCACATTGCACCGGGATCGCCCTGCGCCGGGCTGACCGTGTTGCGGTCGACCGCAACGATGTTCGGCCCGGTCAGGCAGCGCATCAGCGTGATCGCCGCGGAGTCAGCCAGTCATCGCTCGTGATCACTGGCGGGTCTGCTGCTGGAAGCGCGTCGTGAACGCCTGCATTCGCGAGTGGTTCTTGCCCCAGTCGAAGAGGCCGAACACTGAGCGCGACCGAAAATCGATGGTCTGGCCCTGTGCGTTGATCCGGAAGTCGACCTGATCCTTGAAGCCCATTGGCGTGGTGAAGATCACCTGCATCGTTCGGGCGTCGCTGCCCGCGACCGTCGCCTCGGGAAAATGCTTCAAGGTAGCTTGTAGCAGGGCCATTGCCTGTGAAGACGTGCCTTGGTAGGACAGCGGTGCAAAGCCGCCTGTACCTAAGGAATTCACGCAGTTGCTGGGCAGCAGACAGTCCAGATCCTGCATGTTGGCAGCCTCGGTGCTGCTCGAACTCTGCGGCGCCCCGGAGGCGCAGGCGCTCAGAACGATCGCTGCAGTCAAGGCTGCGCACCAGTGTGAGATTGGCATCGTTTCGACTCGAGTGAATGTCTTCAGCCTGACTTCTACTCGCTTTGTAGCCCTCTCACGGGAAAACCTGTCACGACGCGCCAGCCGGAGTCGGTACACAGCGCGGGCCCTCAGCCCGACAGGAAGTCGGGCTGCTTGAACCGCGTCTCGAGAAACCGCCCGTTCGCGAGCAGCGCCTGGGCATCGCTCGCTGCCAGGTTCGCAACGACTTCCTGCAGCTTCCCATCGAGCAGTGCGAGCTGTTCGGTCATCAGGTCGCGGGCTGTCCTGCCCTCCTTCAGCCCATGCCCGGCGCGGAACGCCGGCGGCAGCGCGACGTAGTTCGCAAGTGTCTCCGGCAAGTAGCGCAGCACCGTCTCGCGCACGGTGTAGAGCTGGTCATCGTGCGCCGGGCCGTCGAGCAGGCGCGGCAGCACCTCACCCACCGAGGTCCGGATCCGGTCGAGGCTCGCAGCCATCGCGTCGGTGAGGTGAGGCCGGGCCCGGGCCACCAGCGCATCGAGCCGGTCGATCGCCTGCTCGAGCGTCAGCGAATCCTCGATGCGTCGAGCCAGCTCCGGCGGGCGCGGCGCAAGCAGCCATCCGATCGTGTACAGCCCCAGTGTGATCGGCAGCCAGCCGCGTTCGATCACGCCGGCGAACAGCAACATGGGGCCGAGCAGCGCCAGCCCACAGCCGGCGATGTTGCCGTTGCCGTAGAGAAAGAGGAGCGCGCGCACACGCAGCGGGCGTTCGGCCATCGCCGCGGTCACTGGTAGCCGCGGATCTCGCGGAACACCTGAGCGAGCCGGACGTTGCGGCCGTCGAATTCACGCCCACCGGTTAGCGCGGCCACCTCACGCATCTGCGCGACATTGCCCTCTCCGAAGAGGATCGGGAACACGCGCGCCGGCGCCTTGCCTGCAGGATAGCGGGTACGGAACTCTTCGAAACTGAGGCCGGCGTTACTCTCGCCGTCGGTCAGCAGCGCGATGCTGACGTAGCGCTCGGGATCGCGCCGGCGTTCCTCATTCGCGACCTCCTGGGCCTTCGCCAGCGCCGAGAACACCGCGGTCGCCGGTTCGAGCTGCCAGGCGTCAGCGCGCTGGCGGATCTCCTGCCGCGCCGCACCCAGGCGGTCGGCGTCGAATTGGATCCACACCGGCTCGGCCACGCGCCCGGAGAAGGTGATCAGCACCACGCGCTCGCGCTTCTGAAACGACGCGAGGCGAGTGCTGAGGGTCGCATCGTCTGCGCCGCTGAGCACCTTGAGCGCTTCGCGCATCGCCGCGAGTCGTGCGCCTGCCATGGACGCGCTGACGTCGAGCACGAAGATCGAGGTGGCTGGCCGCCGCCAGCTCGCCTGGTAGGCGCCCAGCACGGCGTCGATGACCTCGAGCCGGTTCGGGAACGACAGCTCGGCCACTGCGGCGGCGGGCAGCGCAGTCGCGGCGGGCACGTCGGGGTTCGCCGGTCGCAGGAAGGCCGCGGCGAGTACGTCGCGCTGGAATGCCGTCGCCTTCAGCGCGCCGACCAGCTTCGTGTAGGCGTCGCGGCGGGCACCGTCGAGCAGCATCAGCGGATAGTCGGCCGAGATCATCCCGTCACGCGGATAGATCGGTACCAGCCGGTCGGCGGCGCCGAGCCGCTCGTTCAGGCGCAGGATCACCGCCTCGTAGTTCACCATCGCGTCGATCCGCGACGGATCGTTTGCATACGCCTCGGCGAGCCAGCCCGAGCTGCCCGCGGTCAGCACCTGCCCGGTGAGGAACGCGGTCAACACCTCGGGCTTCACGTCGGCCACCGTCAGATCCTCGGACTTGCCGGCCAAGGCGGACGCCACCGCAAACAGCGCGCTCATGCCGGTGTTCGAGCTGGTCGGGTTGGTCATCGCGTAGCGAAGCTGACCGCCTCCGGCCGCCTTGGCGATCTCGGCCCAGCCCGGCGCTCGCCGGTCCCAGCCGAGTGCCGCCAACGTGGGGGCCTTCACACCGATCGCGATCCGCGAGTAGAAGAGCTTCTCGCGCGCCAGGGGCGGGGTCTTCAGCGCGAGCGCAGGATAAGCGCCGTTGGGCGGCAGGATCGCATCGAAACGCTCTCCGGCGTTGATGCGCTCGACGATGTCGAGCGTACCGGCGTAGCTCATCCTAACGTCGACCCCGACTGCGCGTCCGGCTGCGGTGATCGCCGGCTCGAGCTCCTTGAGTTCGGAGCCGGCCAGGATGCTGAACGCGGTCGCCGCGGTCGCCGCGGTCGCCGCGGCGCTCGGCGCCGGGGCGGGGTCCTCGCGCTTGCCGCAGGCCGCGGCCGACACAAGCAGCAGCGCAGCGGCGGCCGCTGTCAGTCCGCGCCGGGCCCGATTCACAGCGCGACCTCACCCGGTGGCGCCGTGGCCTCGCGAGCCTCCTCCTTGCGGACGCGGTCGAGATAGCTGCGGCTCTTGGTGATCTCCGCGCCGAGCGTATCGACGGTCGTCTGCATCGACGCCAGCGCCTTGGTCTTGAAGTCGGAGATCGCGTCCATCGACTGGTACACGTTGGCGAACGCCTTCTGCAGCGTTGCGATCTCGATCGTGCTCGAGGCGGCCTGCTGCTGGATCGCAGTGCCCTGATCACGCAGCATCTCGCTGGTTGCGTTGATCAGGTTGCCGGTGGTGGTGTTCAGCGCGCTGATCTGGTCGAGCACCAGCTTCTGGTTGTTGAGCGCCTGCGCGACGATCACCGCAGTGCGCAGCGCCGATACCGTGGTCGTGGTCGCGCGGTCCACACCCTTAACCAGCTCGAGGTTGTTCTTGCGCACCAGATCGAGCGCCAGGTAGCCCTGGATGTTCACCGCCAACTGGGTGAGCAGGTCGGTCACTTTCTGGCGCGTGTAGAAGAGCATCTCCTCGCGCACCACGCGGGCCTTCTCCGGATCGGAGGTCTGCAGCTCGAGCGCCTTGGCGTCGAGCCGAGCGTCGAGTTTTCGGCCGATGTGCACGTACTTCTCCAGCCGCTCCATCAGCAACCAGAGATTGGACTTCTCCTGTTCGATCGCGGCGTTGTCGCGCAGCAGTTCGTCCTTGCCGCGCTTGAGCGACTCGATGATCGCGTCCAAGTGCGTCTGCGACGACTGGAACCGGTCGAAGTAGTCGGCCAGCCGATTGCCCATCGGGATCAGCCCAAGCAGCTTGCGCGGCGCGAACAGGTCGCCCTGGCGCGACGGATCGAGCGACTCGATCTGCCGGCGCAGGTCGACCAGCGACTGCCCGATCTGCGCGCCCTGGCCGAACAGCCCGGTCTTGAGCGCACCGACCGGCCGTTCGAGCATCCGGTTCGACACCGCCGCGGACGCCTCGACGTCCTTGTCGCCCATCGAGTGGATACGCTCGACGGCCTGCTTGAACACCGGGTCCTGGACGTCGTGTGTACTGATGTCGTCGACGAATTGGCTGACCTGCTCGTCGAGGTCGGCAACGTCGGCGGCCTTCAGGCGCACGCGTCCGGCAGCGGCCTCGACCGGCACCGGTGCGACCGGCTCGGGCGGCTCGAGGACGAAGTCGGCAGGCGGCACGAGGGCCACGGGTTTATGTTCGGGAGCGGTCATGCGGTCACCTTGCGATTCACTTGTAGCGGGATTCGATGGCCTGGATCATCCGTTCCAGCCACTCGTGGCTGGGTGGGTCGATCACGTCGACCAGCGTGTCGGGCGCCTTCACGCCGCGCTGAGCCCAGGTCTCGGGACCCTTGGTGTCGCCCCCGGTCCGGAAGCCGTAGTCGTGGGCGAGCTTGCGCAGCGTCGGGTCGGTGTCCAGGGCCACACCCAGCCGAGAACCCGCCGGGGTATACGGCACCAGCACGTGTTTGGAGTACACCGTCGGGCGCGGATAGAGCAGCACCATGTCGCCGCTCAACCGGTCGGGGTGACGCAGCCAGAACTCGATCATCTGCGACTCATAGGCCACCAGCAGCGGGGCCTTGCCCATGCCGAGCGCCAGGTAGTCCTCGAACGGCCCCGCAGACGACTGCTCCTGGAATCCCTGCCGAAGGAACAGGGGTGCCACCACCGGCAGCACCCGATCGACGTCTGCTTGACTCTGCACGATCTGCTGTTGGTTCGCGAGGTAGCTGGCCAGCGCGAGATACATCGCCGCTGAATTGCTGGTGCGCACGTCGGTGGAGTTGATCAGCACCGCCTTGCCGGTCGCGAAGGCCTCGCTTTTCTTCAGGTCACGCCATCGCGTGCCCTTCTCGACCAGTGCCATCAGTGCCGGCAGATCGACGACATAGACGAAGTCGCCCTCGCGCCGGGCGATCCCGTTGGCGATCAGGATGTCGGCGATCGGCCGCCAGCTCGCGAAGACGATCGGGGTGTAGAACGGGGTGTAGACGTTCGCGGCTTTCGCCGACTCCTTGAGCGCCTGGGCCGCAGGCGCGCCCGACGGAAACCCGAAGTCGTAGCGGCTCGCGTCGTAGCGCCCGGCGATCGATCGTGAGCCGGCCTTCTCCACGGTCACGGTGATGCCCTGCGCCGCGAGCGCCTGACGAACTCGCTCATCGGCGAAAAACGACTCCTTCTCGGAGCCGATCAGCCCGCGGATCGACACCTGCTTGCGCTGGGCGTCGAGCGCGATCGCCTCCGCGCCGCGGTCCTGGTCGAGCCGGGTGTTGGAGTACCAAATGCCGCCGCCCACCGTGAGCACCAGCAGTCCGGTGACGAGGGGTGCGACCAGCCTGCGTGCATCCACGGGCAAGGTCCGGAGAAGGCCATGAACGAGCGGACGATAGCACCGAGCCGTGCGCGGTTGAAAACACCTATCGGCGCGCTGGACGGTTCGCCCCGACCAATGCCGGCTCGCCGCTCGCCGGGTTCGAGCTGCTGCGCGCGGTCGACGGACCCTTGCCAAGCCGACCCGAGCTGCTCCTGACCGTCCAGCAACATGTCCGGCGTACGACGTCTGGACCCGCCCAGACCATTCCAACGGCTCTTGCGCTGATGTGTTCGGACCAACCCGCGGCGCCGCGTTTCGCCTCTGGCGCGATAGAAGCAAACCGGTCGAGCGGACGACACTCGAAGCGATGCGGACTAACTCCGATCCGCGCTCATTCCGAGGACAGACATGTCGAAGATCGCCCATTTCGCCGCCGCTGTGGCGCTCGCCCTGGCTGCCTCGGGAGGCGTGCAGGCCACCACCGTCAACCTCTCCGGTGCCGACTTCGGAACATGGCAGGCGTTCGACGCCTTCGACAGCGTCTCGCCGCTGCCGATCAGCTGGATCGATGTGGCCTACCAGGGCGACTTCTCGCTGCTGAGCTTCAGCGTCACGCTCGCGAGCGACACCTTCCTGCATGTCGTCGACTCCGGATTCGCCGGCGAGACCTTCAGCATCCTCGACAACGGCAGTGTGATCGGTACGACGTCCGCGGCGTCGAACACCTACGACACCTTCTCGCTCGGCAGCTCGCAGGCGGACCTCGACACTGCCTTCGGCGACGCGCGCTTCAGCCGCGGCAGCTACCTGCTGTCCGCCGGCAGCCATGTGATCTCCGGCCGGATCATCTCGTCGACCGCGCCGCTCGACTTCCAGTACGCCACCACCGGCGGGATCATGCTGACCCCCGTGCCTGAGCCCGAGACCGCCGGCATCCTTCTCGCCGGCATGGCTCTCGTTGGTGCCCTCTCGCGCCGTCGGGCCCGCGCCTGATCCGCCCGGACTTCGTCAAGCTCTCTCCAGTGAAGGCCTTCTCCATGACACTCAGGCAACTCGTCGCCGGGCTCACGCTCGCGCTTGCAGGCTTCGTCGGCGGCCACGCCGCCGCCGCCTCGTTCGACGTCAAGATCATCGGCTTCAACGACTACCACGGCACCCTCGAGACGCCCGGCACCTTCGGCGTGAACACGCTGGTCCCCGCCGCCTCGCGTCCTGCTGTGGGCGGCGCCGAGTTCATGGCGGCCTACATCAACCGGATGAAAGCGAGCAACCCGCTGAATGTCGTGGTCGGCGCCGGTGACCTGATCGGCGCGACGCCACTGATCTCCGCGCTGTTCTTCGACGAACCGGCGGTCGAGACGCTGAACCGGATCGGCCTGGAGTTCACGGCCGTTGGCAACCACGAGTTCGACAAGGGCAAAGACGAGCTCAAGCGCCTGCAGAACGGCGGCTGCAAGATCCCCGCCGATCCCTCCAGCTGCAAGGGCTACGGCTCGGCCACGCCGGGCACCTTCGACGGCGCGAAGTTCAAGTGGCTGTCGGCGAACGTGGTCGACACCGCGACCGGCAAGACGCTGCTGCCGCCGTACGGCATCAAGACCTTCAGCGGCGTGCGTGTGGCCTTCATCGGCATGACGCTCAAGGGCACGCCCGGCATCGTCACCCCGACCGGCGTCGCGGGTCTCACGTTCCAGGACGAGGCCTCCACCGTGAACGCACTGGTGCCGCGCCTGCGCGCGCTCGGCATCAATGCAATCGTCGTGCTGGTCCACCAGGGCGGCTTCCAGAACACGCTCTCCGGCGTCGCGAATCAGCCGATCACCTCGGACATCAACGGCTGCACCGGCGACCTGAAGAACATCGACGGTACCGATTCCGACGTCCGGGCGATCGTCAAGCAGCTCGACGACGCCGTCGACCTGGTGATCAGCGGCCACACACATGCGGCCTACAACTGCTCGGCCTCCACGAAGGACGTGCGCGGCACCTCCCTGGCGAATGCAGTGAGCACGGCGCGCCCGACCGGCATCCCGAACAAGGTCGGCCGGCTCGTTCCGGTCACCAGCTCGAGCGCGTTCGGCCGGGTCCTGTCCGAGATCGACGTCACGCTCGACACAGCGAGCCGCGACATCACGGCGGTTGCGGTCAACAACGTGCTGGTCAGCCAGACCGACCCGGCGATCATCGCCGCCATCACCGCCGAGCCGTCGCTGCGCAACGTCGTCACGGCGTATCGAGATGCGGCCTCGCCGCTGGCCAACCAGGTGATCGCGACGATCACCGGGCCGATGACCAACGCCGCGGCACCGAGCGGCGAGATGCAGGGCGGTGACCTGATCGCCGACGCCCAGCTGGCCGCGACCCAGCCGGTGTCGCTCGGCGGAGCTCAAATTGCGTTCATGAACGCCGGCGGCGTCCGCAACCCTGGATTCGTCGCGCCGTCGGGCGGCGCCTATCCGTACGACCTGAGCTACGGCAATGTGTTCACGGTCCAGCCCTTCGGCAACAGCCTGGTCACGATGACGCTGACGGCCCAGCAGATCAAGACCGTGCTGGAGCAGCAGTTCTCGGGCTGCCTGGGTCAGACCGCGCAGCGGATCATGCAGATCTCGAACGGGTTCGCCTACACCTGGAACCCGAACGGCACCTGCGGAACGCGCATCACCGGAGTGAGCTTCACCCCGACCAACCTGATCACCACCCCCGGCACGCCGACCCTTGCCGGGCCGACCGAGTTCCTGGTGGTCGAAGGCGTCGTCCAAGACCCGACCAAGACCTATCGGGTGACGGTGAACAATTTCATGGCGACCGGCGGGGATGGCTTCAGCACCTTCGTCGGCGGCACGAATCCGTTGGGTGGCGCGCAGGATATCGATGCGCTGACCGCCTTCCTGGCGGCCTTCAAGTCGCCGGCGCCGCCGTACAACCCCGAGAGCGCCAACCTGGCCAAGCCGCGGATCGTCAGGCAGTGACGCAGTGAGTCGGTGCCGCCGTCTGCCGAGCCTGCGGACTACGGCACTGTGTGACCCGCCGCCGCATGCGGCGGGTTGTCTGTTTGGAGCGTGTGCCGTGTCCCGTCCTCGACTCAGCAAGGCGCCCGGTCGGCGTGCCTGTCTCCTCGCCGGCGCGGCCGCGTTGCTCGTCGGTACGAGCCCGTCCGCAGCAACGGCCCCGGCAGAGGTGTCGCTGGCCGAACGGATCCGGCGCAAGCTGGTGGTCGACGGTGAGGAGGCGCTCGCCAGCGGCGATACGCGGGCCGCGGGCGAGCTGTTCGAGCGCGCGGGCCGCATGGCACACGAAGCGGACGCCGAACTCGGCATGGTTCGCGCGATGATGCAGACCGGGCAGTACCGGCGCGCACTTGGGTTCGCGGCCCATGTGGCCGGTGTGCACCTCGACAACGGTGGCGGCCCGGCGCTGTACGCCTGGCTGCTGCTCCTGGGTGGCCGGGCCGACTCGGCCCGTTCCACGCTCGAGGCGGCTTTGGCGCGGCTTCCCGAGGACGGAAGGCTGCTCGCCGTGCGCGACCTGCTCGATTCGCCGTCCCCGGTGCCGGGCGCGATCCTCCTCGCCCCACCCGTGCGGTTCGCGCCCGAGAGCCCGGCGTCGTCGCGCGTGCCAGCCCAGGCGCGCCAGGTCGCGAGCGGCGTACTCGTGCAGAGCGGCCGGCTCGCGCTGACGCAGTGGGCACCGCTTGGCTCGGTCACCCGGGCGTGGGTGCGCGACGGACTGGGTCGGGTCGCCGAGGTCCGCGTGCCGCGGCTCGCCGATCGGTCCGCGGGGCTCGTGGCACTGCAGCTCGACGTGGCACTGCCCGATCCTTCGGGGGAGGTGCTCCTCGCGGCCCGCGATCCGTTCTCGGGTTCACCGGCTTTCGCGATCGGCTATCCGGCCGGATCGGAGAGCGGGGCTGCGTGGCCGCTGATGCGCATCGGCTTCCTCGGTGGCCTGAGCGCGTCGGATGGCACGCATGCGCTGGGATTCGAGGTGCCCGAGGGGCTGCGGGGGGGCGCGGTGTTCGATGCTACCGGTGCGCTGGCGGGCATCGCGTCGGCAGGGGGGGGCGACCGGCCGCGACTGGTGCCGCCGTCGGGGCTGCGCGAGATCGTGGCCGATCTGCCCGCAGCCACCGAACCGAGGGGCCGACAGGCACCGGATGCCTGCTACGAGGAGGCGATGGGGCGGGTGGTGCAAGTGCTCGTGTAGGCGGATCGGGCGGCGAGGCCGCCCGATGTGCAAGGGGCTGCATGAGGTGGAGTCGGCTTTCTGGACGCTTACACCGCGATCGACTGCGCCTTCAACACCTCGGCCAGTGCTTGGTCGATGTGTCCCGCGACCCAACTGCTGCCGTCTTCCGCGGTGTATCCCGTGTTGCTCAGGCCGAACACGGCGAACTCGCCGGCCCTGTCCATCACCACCTCGGACATAAAGCCGGGCACAGCGCCGTTGTGAGTCAACAGCGTGCGCCTCGGGGTGGCTACGGCTTGCCAGCCCCACACGTAGCGACCGTCGGACGCCGCGCGCAGGTCATTCGCATAAGCCTGTGGCAGCGGCGTCCGCTCCCCCCGCAGCGCCAGAACGTGCCAGCGCAGCCACCGCGCAAAGGCCGCGCCGGTACTGGCCCAGAAGCCGGCAGGCGCGAGGACGTCCAGCCAGTCCTGGGTGGCACGGTCCTCGTCGGTGGCCTCGACCACGGCCAAGCCACCGGCCGCACCCTCGTGCCCCCACAGCAGGTCGGTGGGACTGGGCACAGGCGAACGCCACACGCCTTGGAGTGCCAGCGGCTGCACCAGCACTTCGTCGAACACGGTCTCGAAGGTCTTGCCGGTCCGCGCCTCGACCATGGCTGCGGCCAGGGCATAGCCGGCGTTCGAATAGAGAAAGTCGTGCCCCGGTGTCACGCCCGTCACGGGCGCCTGGGCCAGCAGCCAACGGGCGAAGTAAGCGCGCCGACCCGCCAACGTGTCCGGCAAAGGACGTGTGTCGGCCTGAACGGCTGCGAGGAAAGCCTCCGTCTCCGCGCCACCTTGGAAGGGCGCCACACCGCCGCGGTAGTGCAGCAGGTCAGCCAACGTCACTTGGGCATAGGCGGGGTGGATGCTGCCGGCCCACCCGGAGAAGACTTGCGGCAAGGTCAGCGACACGGCAGCGCCGCCGCGCTCGGCCAGCGCCACGATGGCAGCGCAGGTCATGGCCTTGGTGGTCGAGCCGATGGCGAACCGGTCCTGCGGCGCCACCGGGGCGCCTTCGCCCAGGCGGCGCTTGCCCGCCACGGCCACAGCGCTGATCTGGCTGTTCACCTGGCCCAGCACCAGGCCCACGAGACCCGAAGCGACGGCTGCATCGGCCTGGGTCTCGAGCTGGGCGGCAGCCTTGTCCTGTGCAGTCCTGTCCTGCTCAGACTTACTCTGGTCAGGCGCGTCCGACCCCCCACCGCACGCGGCCAGGGTCAGACCCAGTCCGGTTGACAGTAACCGTTGCAGCACCGAACGGCGGGACACAGGTGAATCGATGGGATGAGTAGACACGGTGGACCCTCGAAGTGACGGTGCGACGCAGTGTGCGAGGCAGCGCCCAACGCGAAGCCAAAATCCGCGGGTTCGAAGGCCCGTGCCTGTCAGCGACGTAACGGCATGGCCGCTGCGCCCAAGAGTCGGTCGAGCGCCTGCACCACGCGCTCGGGCGCGTCGCGATGGAGGTAGTGCCATGATGTCGACACCGTCTCGGCAGGCGCTCCGAGGCGTTGCTGCCAGTCCAGGCGCAGTCGGGCCAGCGTCACTTGGTAATCGCTGGTCTCCAGCGGGCCGAAGCGGCCCGAGAAGAGCAGCCTGGCAGGCACCTCGGAGGGCCATGGCGGCAACGCGTCGAGGCACTGCGCCTGGGCGTCGAACTCGGCGCGCATGGTCGATGTGAACACCGTGCTGCGCAGGCCGCTCAGCAGCGCGGCCGTCTTCGGCGTGTCGCGCTGCATCGTGACCCAGTGCTCGGGATGGGTGGGGTCCAGCAGCAGCACGCCTGCGGTCTCCCTCGGGTACAGCCGTGCGAACACAACCTGGTACAGGCCGCCCAAGGAATGGCCCACCAGCAGATAGGGCGGCGGAACCTGAGCGTCGCGAAGTGCAGCGTGCAAGTCACGCGCGGCGTGACAGGGGTCTCGGGGCGCGGATGTCGAGGGGCTGTCGCCGTAACCCGGACGGTCCAACGCAAATAGGCGATGGCGTGCGGCCAGTTGGGTCCAGACCGTGTTCCAGGTCGAGCGACCATCGCCCAGGCCACTTTGCAGCACGATGACGGGTAGCGTCTGCGGCCCAGCCAGTGCGTAAGCCAGGGTGCCGGTCGATGCCGACGTATAGCGTTGCTGCGGAACCTGCGCGCAAGCGGCCAGCAGGCAGCTGCCGACAAGCGCGGCCAGCCAACGGCAACGAGAACCCTGCAGCACACGATGAAGAGGCATGAGGGTCCGGCTTTGGCTTTCCGAAAGATTGAGGCGCTACAGTACACGCCATGCACATCCTGCTGGTCGAAGACGACCTCGATCTGGGCCCCGCGCTCTTGGCCGCCTTGAAGGCCAATGGCATGAGTGCACAATGGGTGAGGCGCGCCTCCGATGCCGTGGCCGCGCTCGGGCCCGAGGTGGATCTGGTATTGCTGGATCGCGCTCTGGCGGGCCACGAAGGGCTGGACCTGTTGCGCCACTGGCGCACGAAGCGCATCACGACGCCGGTGATCGTCATCACCGCTCGGTCCGCGCTGACCGATCGGCTGGAGGGCCTGGATGAAGGGGCCGACGACTACCTCGTCAAGCCCTTCGAGATACCGGAGCTGTTGTCGCGCGTGCGGGCCGTCCACCGCCGCCATCGGCAACAGGCCAACGAGGTGTGGGAGCTGGGCGAGCTGACGGTGTCTCCGCGCTCGAACCAAGCCTGGCTGAAGGGCGAGTT
Source organism: Burkholderiaceae bacterium (assembly GCA_044368415.1). Taxonomy (GTDB): domain Bacteria; phylum Pseudomonadota; class Gammaproteobacteria; order Burkholderiales; family Burkholderiaceae_E; genus UBA4615. Next base: position 18,283 of record JBIPLJ010000003.1, on the reverse strand, counting down.
GCTTGCCTTGACGGTTCGCGAGTTCCAGCTGCTGGTGGCACTGGCCAAGGACACCACACGGGTCGTTCCCAAACAGGTGCTGGGGCAGTTGCTCGAGCCGCTGGGTGACCCGGTGGTGGCTGCCACCCTCGAGGTGCATCTGTCGAACCTGCGCCGCAAGATCGGCGCCGAGCGCATCCGCACCGTGCGCGGCGTGGGCTATCAGCTCAGACCATGAGGCCGCAGGCGTCGCTGCAAGCACGGCTCTTGGGTGTACTGCTCGTGGCGCTGGTGCTGGTCACCGTCGTGCTGGTGGCCCGGGATTACTTGGAATTCATGTCCAGTGTTTCTGATCGAGTCGCGCAACGGCCTGCGGCCGAAGCCTTGGCCGAGTCGCTAGCCGACGTGGACGAACCGGTCGCCGCTGCCATCGTGAGGGCCATAGAGTTCATGGGCAATCGGTCGCGGAGTGCTGACGACTTTCCCGACATCGAAGACATCGCCCTCGAGCTACAGACCCACGAGGGGAGGCGGGTCTACGCTTCCGCAGCACTGAAGGACCACCCGGCATTGACGCCGCAACAGGCGCGGCAGGAGGTCCTTCAAGTTGGAGGGCACGCCTACTGGCCCTACCTGCATGAAACCGCCCGCTGGCGGGTCATCCTGCTCGAGCCGGTGGTGCAAGATGGCCTCTTGCTGCGCTGGATCAGCGGGCAGATGCTGCCCTCCGTCCTGGTGGCCATTCCCCTGCTGTTGCTGCCGCTGTGGTGGGCGGTGCGATCCGGGCTGGCGCCGCTGCGCCAGCTCGTCAGGGCCCTGGCCCAGCGTGATGCTGCCGAGCTCACGCCCTTGCAGCTCGATCTGCGGCATGCGGAGCTTCAGCCCATCGTAGGCGCCATCAACGGCCTGTTGGCGCGTGCGCGCCAGCATCTGGAGCATGAGCGTGCGTTGACGCACAACACCGCGCATGAATTGCGCACCCCGCTGGCCGTGGTCGCCGCCCAGGCCCACGCCCTGGTCACCGCGCCCGATGTTGCTGCGGCGGAGGCGGCCCGACAGGGCATCGTGCGCGGCGTGCAACGCACATCGCATCTGGTGGAGCAGCTGCTGACCCTGGCAGGGCTGGAGTCCCCCAGTGCATCTCGGACCACCGAGCCCATCGATCTGGTGGCCCTGTGCCGCCAGCACCTGATCGACCTGACGCCGCTGGCCGATGCCCGCGACATCGAGATGTCCCTGGTGTCACCAGAGCACTGTCAGGCCACGGTGCTGGTGCCGGCCCTGCACTCGATCCTCGACAACCTGTTGCGCAACGCCCTCAACCACTGTCCGCCAGGCTCGCAGGTCGAACTGTCGCTCACGCGGCAGGAGGGTCAGTTCCGCATCGAGGTGCAGGACAACGGTCCAGGCATGCCCGCCGAGGAGCGCGCGCGTGCGTTCGAGCGTTACTTCCGAGGGCAAGATGCCGGCCCCGGCTCGGGCCTGGGGCTCGCGATCGTGAACGAGGCTGCTCGCCTGCTGGGGGCACGGGTGTGCCTGGAAGAAGGCGAGGGAGGTCTCGGACTTCGAGTGAGCGTCGAGTGGCGCGGTGTCTGACCTCCGACCCTGGGGATGCCGCGACGCCAGTGCTTTCAGTTCGAGGTGTAGCGGACTTCGCCCCGCTGATCGCGAAGCGCCCGCGGCCGCCGAACCTCCGGCTTGAATCGATCTCGCCGCGAGCGATGGCCTGCTCTTCCTCGTTGTGCCGGAACCGATCGCGGAACCCTGCAGCCGCGCCATGCCCGAGCATTTCGACAAGCAGTCGGACCCGGCTCATTTTGCCGGCGACTCAGGCGGATTGCAGCGAGCCGCCCCGCACCGCTCAGCCCATCGAGTAGAAGAACTCCTCGCGGACGATCTTGCCGTTCTCGATGGTGTACAGGCCGACCTCGTCCATGATCATCCGCTGGCCGGTCTGCTTGAAGGTGACGTCGTACTTGAACCCGACCACGAAGCGGTTGGCGTGCGGCCAGGGCCCGGTGACCTCGCCAGAATGCACCTCGTGGTTCTCGACCCACCACTGGCCCTTGGCGCGGATGGCCGCGAGGCCGGTCGAGGTCGGGTCGCCTCCGGGCGGGGCGCCGGCCTCGACGCTTACCGCATCGGCCGAGAAGAGCGTATCGAGGGCCTCGGCATTGCGGCCTTCGCGGCACAGAGCAACCAGCGTGTTCGCAATTTCCATCGTGGTCATGGCATCTCCAGTGGGGGGGCGGCACCGATCGGTCGGTGCCGGTCTCCAGCATAGAGGAGACGCCGATGCCGGGTCATGACAGTCGGCCGCCGTGCTGTCGCTGCCTAGACCGCCTGCAAGTCGACCACCCGCATCGTCGCGCTCGCGACCGCGCACAGCCGCGGGCCGGTGGGCGTGTCGGTGTCGACTTCGACCGCCACCACGCAGATCGTGCCGCCGACCTGCAGCGTGCGGGCGCCCCCGAGGTTGCGAAGGGGGGGGCTGTCTAAGCTAGACTGGCGCGATGGCCCAGACCATTTCATTCGGCGTTCCCGCGACCCTTGCCCTCGCCGCTCTGGTGCTCATCGTGGGGCGGCGCTTCGTCGGGTCGATCCAGCTGCTGCAGCGTCATTCGATCCCCCCTGCGGTGGTCGGCGGGCTGGTGGCCGCGATGCTGTTCAGCGTGATGCATGGGTTCGGCACGAACGTGTCGTTCGCCGCCGGCTTGCAGCCCGGGATGATGCTCGCGTTCTTCGCGACCGTCGGATTGAGCGCCGATTTGCGAATGCTTGTGCAGGGCGGGGCGCTGCTCGCGCGTTTTGCCGTTGCGGTGCTGCTGATGCTCGCTGTGCAGAACTTGGTGGGTGTGTTCGCGGCCCGGGCGATGGGTATCGACCCGGCGATCGGCCTGCTTGCCGGATCGATCACGATGGCCGGCGGGCACGGGACCGGCGCGGCCTGGGGCGAGCGATTTGCGCAGTCCTACGGCATCGAGGCGGCGCCTGCGATCGCAATCGCCGCAGCAACATTCGGGCTGATCGCCGGTGGCCTGGTCGGCGGCCCCGTCTCACGGCGGCTGGTCGAGCAGCTCGCGGCACGCGGCCAGCCGCTCGGATCGTCAGGCTCACTCAGCGGCCCCGACGATGGCGCGCATGCAAGCGGCCCGATGACCGCAGAGCGGCTGGTGGTGACGATCCTGCTGGTGACGGTCTGCATGACCGTCGGCGGCTGGGTGGCCGAGCAGATGGCCGACGCGTCGATCAAGCTGCCGGCCTTCGTATACACGCTGTTCATCGGCGTCGTGCTGCGCAACCTGCTGTCGCTGGCGCGTGTGCACGAGGTCGACGATGGTGCGCTCGGGTTCGCCGGCCAGGTCTCGCTCGCGCTGTTCCTCGCGATCGCACTGATGAGCCTGAAGCTGTGGGAGGTGGCTTCGCTCGCGGGTCCGATGGTGGTGATCCTGGTCCTGCAGGTGATCGTGGTCGCTGCCCTCGCGCGTTGGGTCACGTTCCGGCTGGTCGGCGGGGACTACGAGGCCGCAGTGCTGGTCGCCGGTCAGTGCGGCTTCGGCCTGGGTGCCACGCCGACCGCGATTGCCAACATGCAGGCGGTGACCGAGCGGTTCGGCCATGCGCCGCGGGCCTTCATCGTGGTGCCGATCATGGGCGCCTTCGTGATCGATCTGCTGAACGCCTTGGTGATCGGCGCCTTCGCATCCTGGTTGCCGTCACTGCGCCCCTGATCACGCCGAGCCGCCTGCAGCCGAGGCGGCTAGCGTGCCTGGCTCCTGACCTTGCGTGCGCCCCTCAGGCAGCCGCCGCGTCCCGCGCCGTGGCCACCGGCACTCCGAGCGGTACGACGAAGCAGCTCGTTGCGCCGAGCTCGGGCCAGCGCAGCGTTTCGCCGACGCCCAGCAGCCGTGCATCGAGCCGCAGGGCCGTCGCGAGCGCCGCAGGGCCGCTCTCGCGCACGAGGACGAAGCGCATCGTGCGGCCGTCGCGGCGAAGCACGAGCTCGGCCTGTGGCCAGTCGGAGGGCAGGCAGGGCGAGATCGAAAGCAGGTCGGCGCGAAGGTCCAGGCCGAGGATCGACTCGATCGCCGCCCGGTGCAGCCATCCGGCGGCGCCGGTGTACCAGCTCCAGCCGCCGCGGCCGACGTACGGCGGCTGCGTGTAGACGTCGGCCGCCATCACGTAGGGCTCGATGCCGTAGCTCCGGCCGAGGCCGGGGTCGCTGCTTCGATGCGCCGGGCTCAGGTGACGGAAGTAGCGGTATGCGGTGTCACCGTCGCCGGGCATCGCGTGATCGCTGCCGGCCAGCGCGGCCCAGGCCATCAGCGCCCAGACGCCCGCGTGCGAGTACTGGCCTCCGTTCTCGCGGACACCGGGCGGGTAGGCCTGGATGTAGCCGGCGCTCGGACGCGCCTGCACCAGCGGCGGATCGAGCAGCCGGATCAGGCCGGCCTCGCGGTCGACCAGCAGCGTATCGGCCGACTGCATCGCGGCGCGCTGGCGCTCGGGCGGGGCCGCACCGGAGAGCACCGCCCAGGCCTGGGCGATCAGATCGATGCGCGCCTCGCCGTTGGCCTGCGCGCCGAGTGCGCTGCCGTCGTCGAAGAACGCGCGGCGATACCAGGCGCCGTCCCACGCCTCGGACTCGAGCGCCAGCCGCCAGCCGTTTGCCGCCGTCTCCCAGTCCCTCGCGCGATCGGTCTCGCCGCGCTCCCGCGCGAGCGCCGCGAACCCAGCGACGATGGGACACAGGAACCAGGCCAACCAGACAGACTCGCCGCGGCCCTCGTGACCGACACGGTTCATGCCGTCGTTCCAGTCGCCGCAACCCATCAGCGGCAGACCGTGTGTGCCGACACGCAGGCTGCGGTCGATCGCGAGCGCGGCATGCTCGTAGACGCTCGCGGTCTGCACGCTGACGGTGGGCGTGTCGTACAGGTCCTCTGCACCCGCGGGGATCAACGCGCCGTCGAGGAAATGCACCGTTTCCTCGAGTAGCGCGGCGTCGCTGGTGGCGCGCAGGTAACGCAGGCAGGCCAGAGGCAGCCACAGCAGGTCATCGGAGAAATGTGTGCGGACGCCGGCACCGAGCGGTGCATGCCACCAGTGCTGCACGTCGCCGGCAACAAACTGGCGCGACGCACACAGGATGATCTGCGCGCGCAGGTGCTGCGGTGCCGCCCAGGTGAGGGCCATCGCGTCCTGCAGCTGGTCGCGAAAGCCGGTTGCGCCCCCCGCCTGGTAGAAGCCGGACCGGGCCCAGAGCCGGCACGCCACGGTCTGGTAGAGCAACCACCGATTGACCATCACGTCGAACAGCGGGTCCGGCGTCGTCACGGTGGTCGCATCCAGCAGCGCGTCCCAGCTGGAGCTGGCCTGTTCGATGCGCACCTGCGCAGGCTGCGCGGCGGCGCGTGTGGCGAGGGCGCGTGCCGCGTCGGGGCTGTCCGCATGGCCGAGGAGGAAGACTCGCTCGACGGACCCGCCCGCAGCGAGCGTCACCGAGGCAGCGATCGCGGCGCACGGATCGAGTCCGCCGCCGCGCTGCTGGCCGAAGTGATCGGGTAGCACGAGGCGGCCCCGCGCGTCGAAGCACTCGCGCCGGTCGCAGGTCCAGTCGTCCTCGTCATCGGCGGCCCCGGCCAGCGCGAGGAATGCAGTGCCCTCGCCGAAGCCGGCCGAACACTCGCGCTGGGTGCACAGCAGCGCGGTCAGCCTGCCTTTGGGCAGGGGCTGCCGGAACAGCGATGTGTACACGGTCGCACGGTCGCGGCGCTCGGCGCCCATCATCCATTCGGCGATTCCGATCACGCGCAGCTCGAGCGTACGCGAGCCGCGGTTCAGCAGCCGCAGCCGCACCTGCTTGACCGAGGCCTGCGCGTCGACGCACCAGGCGGCGCTGACCTCCAGGTCGCCGCGACGGTGGCCGATCACGCTGTGGCCGGGACCGTGCGACACGCGATAGACGGCGTGTGCGTCGCCCCAGGCCGAGGGCGCGACACTCCATGTCTCGCGGGTGCGCTGGTCCTGCAGCAGGAACCATTCGGACGGCGGATCGGTCAGCGGGTCGTTCGACCAGGCTGTGAGCTGGTTGAGCCGGCTGTTACGCGCCCAGGTGTAGCCGCCACCGGCCTCCGACAGGTGGGCGCCGAACGCCTCGTTCGCCAGGACGTTGATCCAGGGACGCGAGGGACGCATCCGGGCTCCGACGTCGAACGAGAAGTCGCCGGAGCCGGGCGCGAAGCTGCCTACCGGCGCCGGCACCGGTGCGTCGGTGGTCCACTGCAGCGCCACCGGCGCGGTCGAGGTGCCGTGGCGACGCTCGAAGGCCTGCTCGTGGCCATCGATCCATTCCTGCACGTGATGCAGCAGCGGTCGGCCGTCGGCGCGCAGGCGCATACGCGCCAGATGGGATAGGGTGCTCCACTCGGCGCCGGAGAGCGTCTCGGCCCGCAGCACGTGCATCGCGGTGGCCGCGGGACCGCCCTGCGCCGCGATGTCGGCGGCATGACGCTCGCGCATCCCGGAGAGTTCGGTGTGCAGGGCCATCGTGTAGGACGTCGGCTCAGTGTCGACGATCACCAGGTCGCAGGCGACGCCGCCCCAGGCCCACACGCCGAGCGCCTGGGACAGCGAGCGCAGCAGCCCGAGGTCCTGGCGTGTACCGGCAGACACCAGCACGATCGGCCGGTCGCCTGAGATGCCGAATCGCCACAGCACACGCTTGTCGCACACGTCGCCGGCCGGCCCCTCTGCGCGGTCGGCCGCCGACCTCGGGCGCGCCAGGCAGAACACCAGCGCAGTGGTCAGGGACTGGATTGCGGCGAAGCTCTCGGGGCCGATATGCAGTGCCCGCAGGCGGATGCCGGTCAGCGTGGCCGACATCAGCGAGGCGCGCTGCACGTGACTCGCTTGGCGGTACTTGTCGATCACGGCGCTGAGCACGCCGCCGTTGTCCGAGGCCGCGGTGGCGAAGGTGAGCAGGGCCTTCGAATGCGGCTCGATACGAACGTGCACGGCGAGCGCGCACACCGGATCCAGGCCAGTCTCCAGTGCCTGGCCGATCTGGGTCGTGGTCTGCGGCATCGCATCGAACGCGGCCAGCGGCTGGCTCACGGCGCGGTTGCGACCGAGCCAGCGCGCGCGGTCGGTCTGTGCCTGCACGGCAAGCACGGGCGGCTCGCTGCCGGCCAGGAAATGCGCTGCCCACAGGCCCTGCTGGGTGCCCAGGCGCGGGTGGCGCTCGAACACCAGCGCCTGGTGGGGGCTGCGCCAGGAGGCGCGCACGAACAGGTTCGAGAACGCCGGGTGGGCCTCATCGGCGCGCGGATCGGCCAGCGTGATCTCGAATGCAGAGAGCAGCTCGAGCTCGAGCGTTCGCTCGCCGAGGTTGCGCAGCTCGACCTGGCGGAACTCGATGTCGTCCTCCGGGCTCACCCACACCGTAGTCTGGGCCTGCAGTTCGGGCCAGGACGCTTCGAAGCAGATGCGGTCGGCGTGGTACGTGCTGCGGTAGACGGCGTCGGGGTCGGGTGCCGGGTGCTGCGTGATCGATACCGGCCGCGGTTGCCGGTCCCAGCGCAGATACAAGAAGCTGCCGAGCGCGTCGCGCAGCGCGTCGTCGCGCGAGCGTGTGATGCCGGCAGTCCCCCAACGGCTTTCGCCGGCGCCGTTGGCGCGCAGCGTGACGCTGTAACGCCCGTTGGAGAGCACGTGCGTCGGCTCGACCGCGTTGACGCCAGGCAGCACCTCGCGCAGCAATCCGGGCGGCCCCCGCTGCAGGGTCTGCGGCAAGGGACCTCCGGGTGGCGCGTGCAGCGTCGAGACCTCGCGGGGCGCGCGTTCATGCAGCAGCGGTGAGACGGCCTCGAGGCGCGGGTGCGACATGCCCCAGCGCCGGGGCGCGCCGGCGAGCAGCAGGTTGGCCAGGGCGACGATCGTCATACCTTGGTGGTGCGCCATGTAGGTGCCGACGGGTGTAAAGGTCGCGCCCAGTGCCTGTCGGGCCGGCGAGAAATCGAGTGCCTCGATGAAACCATAGCGCCCGCGTGCGCCCAGCCCCTCGAGCGCGGCGAAGTTGGCGCAGGCCTGTCGCGCGGCGAGCTGAGCCGCCAGGGCCGTCGCATAGGGCGCGATCACCAGTTCGTCGGTCGGCGTACGGCGCAGCGCCAGGCGCGGCACGCCATGCGGCGCGTACTGGTAGGCGAGCGTATGGTCGCGCCCCGCGTAGGCCGACTCCGAGATGCCCCACGGCACCGACAGCGCCGCGCTGAATGCCACCTGCTCGTGCAACGCGGCGCGGCAGGCTTCGGCGAGCACGCTGCCGGGCGGCTCGTCGAGCACCAGGCCAGGCATCAGGTACTCGAACATCGAGCCTGACCATGAGCGCAGCCCGGCCACGGTGCCGACCGCGTAGAACGGGCGGCCGAGCGCCGCCCAGTGCTGCATCGGTACGTCGCCCTTGGCGATCGCGAGCAGGCTGGTCAGCCGCGACTCCGACGCCAGCAGGTCGTAGAAGGCGGCATCGAGCTGCTGTTCGGCGACGCGGTAACCGATGTGAAAGAGGTGCCGCTTGGGGTGGTAGAGAAACTCGAACTCGGGTTCCCACGCGAAGTGCTCGCAGCGGTCGGCCAGCGCGAGCAGCTGCGGTCCCGCGGTGTCTGCGCGAGCGAACTCCCGGCAGGCCCCGGCCACCGCAAGCAGATGGCCGCTCAGGTTGCCGCTGTCCACCGTGGACACGTACATCGGCAGCAGTGCGGCGCCTGATAACGTGTCGTACCAGTTGAGGAAATGGCCGCGGTGGCGCGGCAGCGTCGCGAGCGTGCCGAGCGTGGCGTCGAGGCGCGACATCAGCTCGGCGGTGTCGATCCAGCCGAACCGATGTGCGCAGGCCGCGCTCAGCAGGTACATGCCGATGTTGGTGGGCGAGGTCCGGTGCGCCGTCATGTCGCTCGGCGCGATCTGCAGATTGTCCGGCGGCAGGTGCTTATCCTCGACGCCCACGCAACGATCGAAGAGTCGCCAGGTGTCGCGTGCGACACCCTCGAGGTAAGCGCGGTCCTGACGCGGCAGCGCGGCCTCTGCGTCCACCGGCCGGACGCGGCCTGACCACCAGATCCACAGCGGCGAGCCAGCCCACAGGGCACACAGCATCACGGCAAGCAGCGGTGACCCCGTGCCCGTCACCAGAAGTGCGCCCAGCAGCGTAGACGCCGCTACGGGCTCGAGCGCGTGCCGGCGGGCAACCGACGCCAGGTCGACCTTTATCCGGGCCTGTGCGACCGCTGCGGTGGTCCACTGCAGCAGGTGGCGCCGGCTGACGGCCATCCGCCAAGCCGTGCGCGCCAGGGCGTCGAGTGCGAGCAGGGCCTGCTGCGGCAGCATCGCGATGTGCCACAGACCTCCCAGCAGCGCCCGAACCAGATCGGCCAAGGCGTGGTGGCCGAAGTGGAAGACCGCGACGTCGCGACGGCTCGGCAGCAGGCCGGCCATGGCTCCCATCAGCGGGCCGGCGGCGAATGCCATCAAGACCAGCGCCAACACGAGCCCGACCGGCGGCGCGGTGCCCAGCCCCGCCAGCGCGAGCAGCAGCAGCGCGAGCGAGGCGGGCGCAACAAGCGAGCGTCGCAGGTTGTCGAGCATCTTCCAGCGGTTGATGGCGCGCAGGCGCAGGTGACCGCCCACGAGAAACGGCAGCAGCTGCCAGTCGCCTCGGATCCAGCGGTGCGTGCGCGCGGCCGCCACGTCGGCGTGCGACGGCGCCTCCTCGATCACGGTGATGTCGGAGACCGCCGCGCAGCGGACCAGTGAGCCTTCGAGAAGGTCGTGGCTGAGAACCTGGTCCTGCGGCAATTGGCCGCACAGCACGGCGTGCACCGCGTGTACGTCGAGCAGGCCCTTGCCGCAGAAGCTGCCTTCGCCGAAGACATCCTGGTAGACCTCCGAGCTCGCGGCGCTGTAGGGATCGATGCCGCACTGCCCGGCGAACATCCAGTGGAACGGCGTCACCTCTGCGGCGGCGGGCAGCGGCATCGCGACGCGCGGCTGCAGGATGCCGTAGCCCCCGACCACGCGGCGCCTGCTCGCATCGAGGCGTGGCTGGTTCTGAGGATGCGCGGCCACGCCGACCAGGGCGCGCAGGCGCCCAGGCGGCAGGCGGGTGTCGCTGTCGAGCGTGAGGACGTGCCGCGTGTCGGCGGCGATGTGCGACTCGGCGCCGAGGTCCAGGAAGGCGTCGGCCCGGCCTACGGCCAGCGCGACGACGAGCTGCTCGAGCTTGCCTCGCTTGCGCTCCCAGCCGATCCAGCGCTGTTCGGATTCGGAGAAGCGCCGCGCCCGATGCAGCACGATGAAACGGGAGGCGGCGCCCTGCGCCGGCCTGCCGCCATGGTCGTGGTTCAGCGCGCCGATCTGCTGGACCGCATGCGCCAGCAGCGCGGCATCGGACGGGAGTGTCGGCCGGTCGGCGTCGGTGAAGTCAGTCAGCAAGGCGAACTGCGTGTGGTCTTCGACGTTGGCGAGGTGGTGCAGCAACAATCGGCGAACCAGGCGCTCAGTCGAGGCCGGGTCGGTGAGCATCGCCGGAATCACGACGATCACGCGGTGCTCCGGCGGAACCCCCTCTGCCAGCGCCAGGCGCGGCAGCGGTTGCGGGTGCACCGACTCGCTGATCAGTCGGTTGATGACCGCTACCACCGCCTCGGACGCCGGGAACAGGGCCAGCGCAGCCGGCAGCAGCATCCACGCCGAAAGCGGGGTGCCGCCGTCCCGGGCTTGCCACATGACCCAGGCGACCAGGCCGAGCGTTCCCGTCAGCAGCGCGCCGAGATAGATCGGCAGGGCCATGCGACGCACGAGCACCCGCCCGCGGGCGAGCACCCCCTCGCGCAGCCCCAGTGCGCGCAGCAGGCCCGGCCGGCCCGCGCCGCCGAGCCAGTGTCCGGCGACGGCAGCGTCGGCGTCGGACGGGCCACCCATGCAGTCGAGCAGCGCCTGCGCGACAGCGAGTTCGCCGAGGCCGCTGTGCCGGGCCAGCCGTTCGATGCCGTGCAGCGTGTGGTCACGCGTCGCCGTGGCCTCGGCCTTGAACAGCGGCGAGCAGAGCATCAGACGCATCAGCGGGCTGGTCCGGGACACGATGTCGGGCCAGTCGGCGGCGTCGATGACACGCAGCGAGCCGACGGCGTTGCCGACGCTGAGGTTGTCTGCGGCCTGGTCTGCGATCTGCTGCAAGCGCGCCGCGGCCGGGTCGGGGAGCTCGCGCTGTAGCCATTGCCTGTGCCTGCTCAGCGGGTCGCCCGGATCGGCATTGTCCTGAAGCCGCTGAGCCATCTGGGCGAGGAAGTCGCGTGCCACGCCGCGGCGCTCGAGCAGGCGCAGCACGGCGTCGAGGTCCTCGATCGGTAGGGTGCTCAGTCGGTCGCAGCACAGGTTTGCCAGCTCGCGCGCGGCCTTGCTTGCGGCGACCCGCTCGGCGAGACGACGCAACTGCTCGACGAGCACGATGCGCAGCGTGGTGGGCAGCGCCCAGGACTCGCCGAGGTCGAGGGCGCGGACCCGCTGGTAGGCGATCAGGAACGCTGCCAGGAGGTCATCGTCGAACCCGCCGTCGGTGTGTGCGACAAAGGCCCAGGCGACGCCGTAGATGCGGGGCAGGCCTGCGAGCGGCGGATCAGTCAGCAGCGGCAGCGAACGGAAGTAGCGCCGCGGCAGGCCCTCCCGGATCGCCCTGAGCTGTGCTTCGATCAGGTGGAAGTTGTCGAGGAGCCACTCGGCGGCCGGGCTGACGTCGTAGCCCATCGCGGCCTGTGCGCCGATGTAACGTTGGGCATCGCGGAGCATGGCGATGTTGGCATGCAGGCGAGGATAGAAGTTTTTGGCGCGCCAGCTCGAGTTCTCTGACCGGTGCGTCGCAGCGAGGCTCGCACCGTGCTGCTCGAAGCGCTCGCGGCCGAAGATCTCGGCCCGGATCGGCGGCTCGAGCGGGCCGCGCGCACCGTCGAGCATGTCGCAGAGCGAAGGCGACGCCTCCGGCACCCAGCGCGAGAGGCTGGCCCGTCTCACCCGCCCTGAAGCGCTGTCACCACCGCGCCGATCGCAACGGCTGCCAAGACGGTCGTGGTGACGATACGCGCTGCCAGAAAGCCGTGCACCGCCTCGCCGCCGCACTGGAGCGCGAACAGGTGACCGCTCGCGTAGGAGCAGGTGCGCAGGTGGGCACCGAGCACGGACAGTTCGGCCGGCGAGGCGGTGGCGGCGTGTCCGAAGGAGGACGTGCTCCAGCCCGGCGGTGCCGGATTCGACTCAGTAAGAGGGGCAGGGGCGCATGTGTACATGGACCCGAAGCTACAGGGCGGAGGGTCAGCCGTCCGTACGATGGAATACATAGCGGCTCTCGCCTGCGAGCGTGGCCTCGTGGGCCGGGGCTGCGTGCATGCGGCCATTGAGGGGCCGCGCACCGGCGGCCCGATTGAGCGGCTCGGGGTCCAGCCGTCGGCCGGGCACAGATCTCGCTACGTGCGCTGGCGCACACAGCAAAGTCCTGAAGGCGTCGAGCACGGGGCTACAGCCGTACCTACGCGACCCCCGCTCTGATGCCCCCCAACCGGAGCAGACCGATGTCAGCAACGTCACACCCTCAAGACAACCAGCTACTGGCCGCCCTCGCGCCCGAGGCGTGGCGGCGCTTGGAGCCGCTTCTCGAGTTGACGGATCTGCCCCTGGGCCTAGTGCTCTGCGAGTCGGGCCGCATGATGAGCCACGCGTACTTCCCGACCACGGCGATCGTGTCGCTGCTCTACGTGATGGAGGACGGCTCGTCGGCCGAGATCGCGGTGGTGGGCAACGAGGGCCTCGTCGGGATCGCGGGCCTCATGGGCGGCGAGTCGACCCCCAACCGGGCGGTGGTGCAGAGCGCCGGCAGCGGCTATCGGATGCGAGCCCAGGTCATCCACAAAGAGTTCGAGCGCTCGTCGGACGTGCGGCAACTCTTGCTGCGCTACACACAGGCACTGATGTCGCAGATGGCCCAGACGGCGGCCTGTAACCGGCACCACTCCCTCGACCAGCAACTGTGCCGCTGGCTGCTGATGAGCCTGGACCGGCTGCAGGGTGACGAACTGGTGATGACGCAGGAACTGATCGCGAACATGCTCGGTGTGCGCCGCGAGGGCGTGACCGAGGCCGCCCTGAAGCTGCAGGCCGCCGGCCTGATCCGATATGCGCGAGGGCACATCAATGTGCTCGACCGCGCCGGGCTCGAGCGGCGCACCTGCGAGTGCTACGCGGTCGTTCGGAACGAATACCACCGGCTGCTGCCGGATGTGGCGGTCGCCACGCCGTGACTGCACTCGCGCCCCGATTCCCGGGGCGTGTCCGGCCTGATCGCCTGCGCATGTCGCTGTCGGCCCCGTCCTCGCTTTCATGGGTGTGCGACACGTAGAATCGTGTCCATTGCGGGGCGGTCCGATGCCCGGCTTGTTCCAACGCATCGCACCGCAGTCCGACCGACCGCGTCGAAGCGTCGAACCCGAGCTCAATGCGCGCCCGCCCTCTGCTCTTCGAACAGACTCTCGCCGTTGCCCAGCGCCTTCTGCTCGAACAATGGCGGCAACGCCGGGGCCTGATATTCTGGGCTGTGTTTCCGGCCGCCATGATGGTGCTGTTCGGACTGGTCTACGCCCACAACGACAGCATGCGCGCCGGGCTGGATGCGGCCGCGGCGGGCATCCTGATGGGCGCGGCGCTGTTCTTCAGCTGCCTGGGCGGGACGGTCGCGATCATCGCCGCCGAACGTGAGCGCCGTACCCTGCGGCGCCTGCTGGCCTCGCCGCTGCATCCGGCGGCGTACTTTCTCGGCGTGGTGTCGGCGCAGCTGCTGCTGGCGGCGGTTCAGGTGGTGATGCTGTACGCCATCGCAGCCTTCATCGGCGCGCGGTATCACGGCAGCCTGTGGCTGGGCGGGTTCATTCTCCTGCTCTCGGTGTTCTCCTACGTCGGCATGGGGTTCTTTCTCGGCGCACGGTTCGCCCGGCGCAGCGAGGAGGTGGTGGTCGCCCTGTCGGCCATCGGCGTGCCGCTGCTGGTCCTGGGTGGGACCTTTTTTCCGCTGGAGATCATGCCCCGTGCGATGCAGCTCGCAGCCCAGCTCGACCCCGTGCTGCACATGAACCAGGCGTTCAAGGGCGTCGCCGCGTACGGCCTGGGGGTCAGCGAACTGCGCTTCGAGCTGAGCTTTCTTGTGGTGTTCTGCGCACTGTCGCTGGCGCTGGGCGTCAGCTCGTATCGGCAGCTGCTGGTGCTGGATCAGCGGGCATGACCGCGGCCCTTCGGATCGACGGCCTTCACAAGCGCTTCGGCAGCCGCCAGGTGCTGGACGGCTTTTGCCTGGAGGTGGCGCGCGGTGAAGTCGTGGGCCTGCTCGGCCCCAATGGTTGCGGCAAGTCCACCGTGCTGAACATCGTCTGCCAGTTGCTGCAGGCCGATGCAGGCGAGATTCGGCTGATGGGCGAGCCGCTGGCCCGGCTCGGAGCCGCAGCGCGTGCACGGGTGGGCCTGTGTGCGCAAGACTGCGCGCTGTACCCCGACCTGCTGCCGGAGGAGAACCTGCACTTCTTCGGCCGCCTGAATGGTGTGCCCGCCGCGCACCGCCATGCGCGGGTCGCCGACTTGATGGAGCGTTTCGGTCTGGGGCCGTATGCAAGCACTCGGGTGGGCCGACTCTCTGGGGGCTGGCAACAACGGATTCACCTGGCGGTGTCACTGGTCCATCGCCCCGAACTGCTCGTGCTCGACGAGCCCACTGCCGCTGTCGACGTGGCTGCGCGGCTGGACCTGTGGCGCCTGATCGAGGGCCTGCGCGACACCGGCACCACCATCCTGCTGACCAGTCACCACCTGGCAGAGGCCGAACGACTGTGCAGCCGCGTTGCCTTGATGCAGGGTGGCCGCGTCGCGGCCCTGGGTGGCGTGCCCGAACTGCTGGCCCGCGTACCCGGCCAGTCGGTGGCCACGGTGCAGTCGCGAGACAGTGAGGCCACCGCGCACCGTGCGCAGCGCCTTGGCTGGGCGGTGCGTCAGCGCGCAGGGGCGCTCAGGTGCCTGCTGCCCCGCCACTGCAGTCTGCGCGAAGTGGTGGACGCGCTGGACGGTCCCGAGGTCAGCGCGGTCAGCGTGCGCGCGGTGACGCTAGAGGACGCTTACCTCGAACTGCTCGGCGACGGCGCCGCCTTCGAATAGGGCCTGAACGGGCTTGTGGCCTGGCGCACGGATCTCTCAGGCTGCGCTGGCAAGTACGGCCACGACAGGCCGCTGGAGTTCACCTTCGAGCGGCGCGGCGTCAGGCCGTCGTGCGGTGCGTGGCGCATGTCGCAGTGCCCCTGGTGGATCGCGTCATCCCGTATCCCGGTGCTGACACGTTTTCCGGACCGACGGTCGCCGGGACGTTTCGGTCGGCCGTGGCGGTCGTGACCGGCGATCCTAGAATGTACGGGCGCTCGATCGCCACAAGCTGGCAGAAGTGGGCGGTGTTTTCTACCCAAACCAAACTGAAGGGTCCGAGTGCGATGATGCGCGAACCGCGTGACGCAGCTCGGGTGGGAGGCGACAGCAACGCCTTGCAGTCACCCGAGGCGGGCGGGGCGCATCGAGATCCCGAGGCATGCAAGACGCGCATAGCGGTGAGTGGGTCGACCGCCGACGCTCTGCTGAACGCAGCGACCCTGCACCGAGCGGGCCGATTTGCCGACGCAGCGGCGCTGTGCGCCAGCGTACTCGAAGGCGAGCCCCACAACGGCCGCGCGCTACGGCTGGCCTCACTCGCCGCGTGCGCCCGACAGCGTTGGGACGAGGCCGCAGTGCTGCTGCAGCATGCGCTCGCCGCGGAGCCCGCCGACGCCACCTTGCACGCACACCACGGCGTTGTGCTGCGCCGCTTGGGACGGGTGGACGAGGCGGTGCAGGCCCACGAGCGCGCGCTCTCGCTCCAGCCCGGGCTTGTCGACGCGCGCTTCAACCTAGGTAACGCGCACCTCGAACTGGGTCGCGCTGCACAGGCCCTGGCCGAGTACGACGAGGTGCTGCGAACGCGCACTGACTACTCCGAGGCCACGAGAAACCGGTGTCTGGCGCTGCTGCAGCTCGGCCGCGCGGGCGAGGCGACCGCCGGATACCGTGCGGCGCTGACAGACGACCCCGACGACGCGACCCTGCTTTTCGGGCTGGGCAACGCCCTCGCGGCCGACGGCCGCCCGGCCGAGGCGCTCGGCGCCTTCGAGCGCACGCTGCAGATCGACGAGCGATACGTTGCGGCATGGAACAACCGTGGCAACGCGCTGCGCGTGCTCGGCCGTCCGGAGCAGGCATTGACGAGTTATGAGCGCGCGCTCGAGGTCAATCCGGGCGACGCGGACGCACAGCTCAACCGCGCGCGAGCACTCATCGCGCTGCGAAGGCTCGACGAGGCGCTCCGCAGCCTCTCGAGCCTGCTCGAGAAACGGCCTGACCACGCCGACACCTGGTGCGTGATGGGCAACGTGCTGCAGGACATGCGGCGGCTCGATGGGGCCATCGCGCGCTACGACCGTGCGCTCGCGCTGGCGCCTAAGCACGTCGAGTCGCTGCTCGGCCGGGCCAACTCGCGCGCCGACAAAGGAGCGCTGGATGACGCGATCGCCGACTACGAGGCCTTCCTTGCTGTGTGTCCGTCGGAGCCGTTCGTCGCCGGCGAGTGGCTGCGCACGCGGATGCGCGCGTGCGACTGGCGCGACCTCGACGCACAACGCCGCGCACTCGCCAACGGGCTGGCGCGCGGCGAGCCCCTCGCCACGCCGCTTGCGATCATGGGCATGCTCGACGACCCGACGCTGCAGCGACGCGCCGCCCAGGCCTGGGCCGGTTCACGCCATCCCCCCGACAACTCGCTCGGTCCGATCGTGCCGCGCGCCGCGGGCGGGCGGATCCGGATCGGCTACTTTTCCGCGGATTTCCACGACCATCCGGTCGCCCACCTATGTGCGGGAATTCTCGAACACCACGACCGCACCGCCTTCGAGGTGGTGGCCTTATCGTTCGGCCCGGCACACCACCCGGACGACGCCATGCGCCGCCGCGTGGTCGGCGCAGTCGACCGGTTCATCGACGTCCGCGGCCGCAGCGACCTCGACGTGGCACGGCTGGCGCGCGAGTCGGGCATCGACATCGCGATCGACCTGGGCGGCTTCACGCTGAACAGCCGCACCGGCATCTTCGCGTGTCGGGCTGCGCCGGTGCAGGCCTCCTACCTCGGTTTCCTCGGCACCATGGGCACCGACTACATCGACTACCTGATCGCCGACCGAGTGATCGTGCCCGATGATGCGTCGCGCGGACACTACCGCGAGCAGATCGTTCGACTGCCCTCCTATCAGGTCAGCGACGTGAACCGGGCGATCTCGCCGCGAGACTTCACGCGGCGCGAGCTCGGCCTGCCTGAACAAGGCGTGGTTTTTTGTTGCTTCAGCAACCTCTACAAGTTCACGCCCGAGGTGTTCGAGCGGTGGATGCGCATTCTTCTACGCGTGCCGGACAGCGTGCTCTTCCTCTACGCGGACCGGCCCGAGGCGGCAGCCAGGCTGCGCGCTCAGGCGGGCGCGCGCGGCGTCGATCCCGCACGCCTGGTGTTCGGCGAGCGGCTGCCTCTGCCCGAGTATCTCGCCCGCTACCGCCATGCCGACCTGTTCCTCGACACTGCGCCCTACAACGCGGGCACCACCGCGAGCGATGCGCTCTGGGCGGGCTTGCCGGTGCTGACCTACGCCGGCCAAGCCTTCAGCGCGCGAGTGGCCGCAAGCGTCCTGACCGCGGTCGGACTGCATGAGCTGATAGCGGCCGACCCGCAGGACTACGAAGATCGCGCGGTCGCACTTGCGCGCGACCCCGCGCGGCGCGCGGCACTCCGCGCGCGACTCGAGCGCGCCCGCACTGACTCGCTGCTTTTCGATACGGCACGGTTCACCCGCGCGCTCGAGCGCGCCTACGTTGCCATGCACGCGCGCGCACGCGCCGGAGAACCGCCGGCCGCGATCGATGTAGAGCCTGCAGCGACGGGCTGGGTCACGCGCGAAATCGGGAGGGGGCGCGTCACCGTTCTTGCCGACGCGGCCCGCGGCGACTGAGGCGCCTCGGTCAAGTGCTCGCTGGGCTAGTGTCCTGTCCCGCTTATACGTGAGCAAAGTCTATGCAGTTTTTCAAGGATGGTATCGGCGGTGGCGGTCCACTTGAAGGGCCGGCAGTTGGTGTTGTGCACGGCGACGAAGTGGTCAATGCG
>JBIPLJ010000024.1:0-57048 GCA_044368415.1 Burkholderiaceae bacterium | reverse complement strand
GGCTGCTGCTGCGGGCGCTGCGGCGTTTTTGTGCCCAGCCCATTGCATGGCTGCTCGCAGTCATGGGGCTGACACTCGCTCCCCTGGGTTGAGGTCGGCCGCTTCACGGGTTGTTCAGGACGGACTCAATACCGCTCCGGCTCAGTGACCTGACCGGCGTTGACCTCCGTAGCGCTGGTCTCGTCAGGACTCTGCACCTTTCGAAGTCGACTGGCTGGAGGCAACCCGCGGACCCTTCGCGGGCTTCGCTTGGGTCGCCGACGCCAACGTTCTCGTCGAGAGCAGGCCGTCGTCATGCACACCGAACCGCGCCCTTGCCTTCTGCGCTCGTCCGCGATCCGTTCCGCATGCGCCGTCGCCATCGCGTTGGGCCCCCGGCTCTCCTACGCCGCTTAGTTCTGCGAGTCGGTGAACGGCGAGCTGTCCGGCGACCGGCTCGCGTCGCCCTTCCTGCAGCTCGACGTCCAGCCCAGCGGCGTGGTGCCCGGCTCGCCGTACGGGTCGCACGCAGTGGTCGGGCACGCCTGACCGGGCGCCCGATCCCGACGTGTCGGGACGGGCGGGACGAGCGCCTGGGTCATCGCACGCGGAAGGTCGAGACCGCCTCCACCAAGGCGTCAGCCTGCTGCCGCAGGCTCGAGGCCGCGGCCGCGCTCTGCTCCACAAGAGCCGAGTTCTGCTGTGTGGCTACGTCCATCGCCGTGACGGCCTGCGCGATCTGCGCGATCCCGTCGCGCTGTTCGGCCGAAGCCGTCGAGATGCCGGCGATCAGCGCGTCGACCGACGCGATCGATGTGACGATCGCCTGCATCGTCGTCCCCGCGCGGTCGACGAGCTCGGTGCCGCGGCCCACGCGGGAGACCGATTCGGCGATCAGCGACTTGATCTCGCGCGCCGCGTCGGCGCTGCGTCCGGCGAGCGTGCGGACCTCGCTTGCGACGACCGCGAAGCCCCGGCCCTGATCGCCCGCGCGGGCGGCCTCGACCGCGGCGTTCAGCGCCAGGATGTTCGTCTGAAACGCGATGCCGTCGATGACCGCGATGATGTCGGAGATCCGCCGTGAACTTTCCTCGATGCCGCGCATCGTCTCGACGACCTCGGCGACCGCCGCACCGCCGTCGCGCGCCACCGAGGCGCTTTGTGCCGCGAGCGACGCCGCTTGCCGGGCGCTGTCAGCGTTGTTCGACACCGCGGTGCCCATCTGCTCGGTCGAGGACGCAGTCATCTGGAGATCCGAGGCCTGGCGCTCCGTCCTCGCCGACAGGTCGTTGTTGCCGCTGGCGATCTGCGCCGAGGCCGTGGCCACCGCTTCGGCGTTCGCGCGCACCTGCGCGACCGTGCCCGACAGACCGTCGCGCATCCTCGCGAGGCTTGCCAGCACGCTCGTGTTGTCCCCCGATCCCAGCTCGGTCCGTACGGTCAAATCGCCGCCCGCGATCGCGTCGGCGACGCGGCGCAGCTCGTCCGGGTCGGTGCCGAGCTGGCGAGTCACTCGCAGTAGCATCCAGCCGCCGAAGATCGCCAGTAGCGAGATCAGCGCGCCGCCTGCGACGATCCCGTTGCGGGTGACCAACTCCTGCGCGGCGAGCGCGTCCATCTCCGCTTTCAGACTCGTTTCCTGGCGCGAGCGCTCGGCATGCACCATCTCGATCAGCCGGTTGCGCACGCCTATGGTCTTGTCGACCAGCATCGCGAAGCCTTCGGCATTGCGGCCGTCGATCACCAGCTTCAGGTTCGCCGAGGCGACCTCCCAGAAGGCGTCGTAGACGGGGCGGATTTTTGCTGCCTCGACCTTGCCGCCCGGCGTCAGCGCGCCGGTCTCGATCGCCTTCATCATCGCGTCCGCCTGGCGCTTGCGTTCGAGAATCTCGTCCAGCGCCGCCTTGCGCTCGGCCTCGTCGCGGCCGAGCATCATGTGCCGCAGCCCGAGCGATGCGCGTGTGATGTGCACCTCCATGTCGGCGAGGCGCGTCATTTGAGGCACGCGGTAGTTCTTGAGTTTTGCCGCGCTCTGGGTCGAGTTGCCCAGCGCGGTGAAGCAGAAAGCGGTCAGGACCGCCAAGCAGACCACTAGAAATGCGATACCGATCTGCACGCGTCGGTTCAGGGTCATGGATTGCATCGTCGTTCTCGCCAAAAGGGGAGGTGTCACAACCTGCTAACGCTCCGGAGTCTGGATGATGAACGCGCCGGGATGGTGTGTCCGGCGCGACTTCCAGGGTGTCGACCTAGGCTCGGGGTGCCGGCCGGCAGGGGTAGGTGGACCTGCGGTCGATCGGACCGTGGGGCGTCGGGCGGATCCGGTCGACACTTGAAGTACCGGTCTCGCCTGCGACCCGTGGTGTTGACGAGCGCCCCGATCCGCCGGCGACCGGGTGCCATGACGGACCTCGGGCTATCCTTCCGACATGCCCGACATCCTCGCCATCTCACATCTCTCCAAGACCTATGCCTCCGGGCACCGTGCCCTCGACGACATCGATCTCACCATCCGCCGCGGCGAGATCTTCGCGCTGCTCGGCCCCAACGGTGCCGGCAAGACGACGCTGATCAGCATCGTCTGCGGGATCGTGCGGCCGACCTCGGGCAGCGTGACCGTAGATGGGCACGACACCGTGCGCGACTACAAGGCCGCGCGTTCGCTGATCGGGCTGGTGCCGCAGGAACTCACCAACGACGCGTTCGAGACCGTCTGGGGCACCGTCAGCTTTAGCCGCGGGCTGTTCGGCAAGCCGCCCGATCCGGCGCATGTCGAGCGGGTGCTGCGCTCGCTGTCGCTGTGGGACAAGAAGGACAACCGCCTGCGCACGCTGTCGGGCGGCATGAAGCGGCGCGTACTCATCGCTAAGGCACTCTCCCACGAGCCGCGCGTGCTGTTCCTGGACGAGCCGTCCGCGGGTGTGGACGTCGAGCTGCGCCGCGACATGTGGCAGCTCGTGCGCGGGCTGCGCGACACCGGCGTGACCATCATCCTGACTACACACTACATTGAGGAGGCCGAGGAGATGGCCGACCGCGTGGGCGTGATCAGCCGCGGACGCATCATCCTCGTCGAGGGCACGGTGGAGCTGATGCGCAAGCTCGGCAAGAAGCAGCTGACGTTGCAGCTTGCGCAGCCGCTCGCGCAGGTGCCGGCGGCGCTTGCGCCCTACGCGCTCGAGCTCTCCGCCGACGGCGCCGAGCTGTCCTACACCTACGACACGCGCAGCGAGCAGCTCGACATGGTGGGATTCATGCGACGGCTGGGCGAGGCGGGCATCACCTTCAAGGACCTGAACACCACGCAGAGCTCGCGCGAGGACATCTTCGTCGACCTCGTGAAGCAGGAGGCCGCATGAACCTCGCATCGATCCGCGCGATCTACGGCTTCGAGATGGCGCGCACGCGCCGCACGCTGATGGGCAGCATCATCTCGCCGGTGATCTCCACCTCGCTCTATTTCATCGTCTTCGGGGCTGCCATCGGCTCGCGCATCCCGGAGGTGGGCGGGGTCAGCTACGGTGCCTTCATCGTGCCGGGGCTGGTGATGCTGTCGCTGCTGACGCAGAGCATCTCCAATGCATCTTTCGGCATCTACTTCCCGCGTTTCAGCGGCACGATCTACGAGCTGCTGTCGGCGCCGATCTCGAGCCTGGAGATCGTAATCGGGTACGTGGGGGCGGCGGCGACCAAGTCGATCTTCATCGGCCTGATCATCCTCGGCACCGCGGCGCTGTTCGTGCCGATGCGCATCGATCATCCGGTCTGGATGCTGCTCTACCTGGTGCTGACGGCGGTCACCTTCAGCCTGGTGGGCTTCATCATCGGCATCTGGGCCGATGGCTTCGAGAAGCTGCAGGTGGTGCCGCTGCTGATCGTCACGCCGCTGACCTTCCTGGGCGGCAGCTTCTACTCGATCGACATGCTGCCGCCCTTCTGGCAGACGGTGGCGCTGTTCAATCCGGTGGTCTACCTGGTGAGCGGATTCCGCTGGAGCTTCTACGGCGCGGGCGACGTCAGCCTCGGGGTCAGCCTCGGCGTGACTGCGCTGTTCCTCGTGGTCGCGCTCGGCGTGGTGGCCTGGATCTTCAGGACGGGCTATCGGCTCAAGGCCTGAGCTGCGCACGTGGGTGGCCGGTCGATCCGAATCAGGAGCTGGACGATGAAGCACCGATTCCCGATGCTGATGGCCGCCGCGCTGTGGGGTGCGCTCGCGGTCGCGCAACCGGTCACGAGCACCTACGAGGGGACGGAGCGCGGCGTCACCACGCGCATCGCGTTGCGGGTCGACGGCACGCGTGTCGAAGGCGGGATGCAGGAGGGCTCGATAACGCTCGGTCTGCGCGGCACGCTCGCCGGGCAGCGCCTCTCCGGGGTGATCCTCGAATCGGCGTCCGGACGCGAACTGCTGCCGCTCACCGGTGAGCTGCGCGGCGACACGCTGGTGATCTCCGTCCAGCCCGATGCCGCGAGCCCGCCCCGCACGCTGAGCCTGCGCCGGGTCGACGGGGCACGGGCCTCGGCACTGGCCGGCGCCCCCTCCGCAGCCTCCGCCGGAGCGCCTGATCCGGCGATCGTCGGCCGATGGCGCAACGAGTCCCAGATCAACAGCCCGGGCGGGGCGGGCGGGTTCGCGTCGCTGTCCACCGTGCGGTACCTCGAGCTCGCGGCCGATGGCCGGGTCCGCCAGTCGGTGCGTTCGGCGGGCGGCGGCGGCAACTGGAGCACACAGGCCGGCGAGACGGTCGAATTCGTCGGGCGCTGGGAGGCTCGGGGTGCCGAGCTCTGGGTGAAGGCCGACGGCGCCGGGGCGTTTGTGCGCGCGGCGACCTGGCGCCGGGTCGGCGAACGCCTGGTGACCGAAGACGGCCAGGGGCGCAGGATCTGGGAGCGCTGAACCCGCTG
Source organism: Burkholderiaceae bacterium (assembly GCA_044368415.1). Classification (GTDB taxonomy): domain Bacteria; phylum Pseudomonadota; class Gammaproteobacteria; order Burkholderiales; family Burkholderiaceae_E; genus UBA4615. The sequence goes on along the minus strand of JBIPLJ010000024.1, from coordinate 52,164 downwards.
CTGCGGTCCGCCATAAAGCGGATCGAGGATCCTCGCGACTTCATGACCCGGCGCTGGCCCGAGGCCCCTGAGTGGCGCGTGAGTCGTCGTCGTCGTCGGGCTTCGTGATCCGCGTGGACAGATTCGTACGCCACTGGATCGCCACCGCTGACATCGCGAGCAGCAGCACCGCGCCGCTCTCGTAGACCAGGTCCACCGTGCTGATGCCCTTGCCCTGCAGGATGATCAGCCGGCACAGCGCGGTGATCGCGAAGAAGAAATAGGCGGACTCGTCCGTCGAAACGAAAACTTGCCCAACTAAAGTCAAGCTGGTATTACAGTCGTCTTTGTCACGATAAATGTACAACCGCCATGGCCCACGTGCTGATCCCCTCGTTCCTCGTGGTCGGACTGCTGTTCGGCCTTCTCACGTACCCGCATCGGCACCTGTTCGGAGAAGGGCCGCCGCAGCAGCACGTCGACCCGCAGGACGGGCTGGGGGGGCGGCTGTTCTGGGCGGCGGTGGCGACCTTCCTGTGGCCGATCCTGATCGTCAGCGGGCTGCACGGCCTGTGGCGGGTGTATTCGGCGCGTCGTACCTGAGCGGCGTTGCGAAGGGCGCCTAGTCGATCGCTCCGCCGCCCATCCTAAGATCCGGCCCTACATGGGTGGCCGAGATCCGCAACGCCTCGCGCAGCCCGTCCACCATCGTCGCCAGCAGCAGACTCGGCGCGCCCGGCCAAGCTGTGGCCTGCTCGGGCAGGTAGGGTACGTGCACGAAGCCGCTGCGCACGCGGGTGCCGGCAAGCGCGTGCTGCAGGCCATAGAACACATGGTTGCAGACGAAGGTGCCCGCCGTCTGCGACACCGCCGCCGGCACGCCGCGTGCGGCGAGCCCCGCGACGATCGCCTTCACTGGCAGCGTGCTGAAGTACGCTGCCGGGCCGCCGCGCACCACCGGCACGTCGATTGGCCGGGCGTCGGCGTTGTCCGGGATGCGGGCGTCGTCGACGTTGATTGCGATGCGCTCGATCGACAGCTCGGCGCGTCCGCCGGCCTGCCCGAGCGACACCACGAGTCGTGGCCCATGCCGGCGCAGTGCGGCGCGCAGCACGTGCAGCGAGGTGCGGAATTCGGTCGGCAGGCGCACCGCACGCACGGTCGAACCGGCGACGGTCTCGCTGTCGAGCGCGCTTGCGATCAGCCAGCTCGGGTTCACCGATTCGCCGCCGAAGGGCTCGAAGCCGGTCAGCAGGATGACGGGGGCGGCGGTGCCTGGAACGGTACGGCGCATGCCTCGACGATAACCGAGCCGAGCGGCTCGCGCGATGGCGCGCGGCGTGCTCGGCGCGATGACCGGCTTCGAGTAACCCGAGGCTAGCGCCAGGTGAAGCGTGGCTGGTCGAAGTGCGCAACCCGCGTCGCGCGGCCGAGCAGCACAACCTCGCGCAGCTGGTAGATCATCGCCGCGGTCGGCGCGGCCACCCAGGTGTCGCCCAGCGGCATGCGCAGCACCGGTGCGCCGCCGGGCTCGTGCGGTGCGTCGAGGATCGGCGCGTCCTCGCGCAGCCATTCGTCGAGCGGCACGCGGTGCACCGACTCGACCTCCGCGGGGGCGGGGCGCAGCGTGCGTGCCTCGCCGCCCCAGACCACCACCGGGGTGATCACGAAGCCGCTGCGCGTGGCGTAGTCGTCGAGCCGGCCGAGCACCGCGCCGGGCCCGGCCTCGAGACCGACCTCCTCGTGCAGTTCGCGCAGCGCCGCGGCCTCGGGCGTCTCGGCGCCGTCGATGCGCCCGCCGGGCAGCGCCCACTGGCCGGCGTGGCGGTTCATGTGCATGGGACGGCGGGTCAGCAGCAGCGCCGCGTCGTCGCGCCACTGCCCATGCCGGGGGAAGCCGAGCAGGTCGGCGCCGTGGCCTGCGTCGACCAAGACCAGCGCCACCGCGGCCCGCCGCCGCGTGTCGTCCGGGATCGCCTGCACCGACCAGTCGCCGAGGCGGGCGGCGACACCCGACCTCAGCCTGTCGTCGAGCCGCATCGGCCTGCCGCCTGTAGCCGGGCCGCGTGCCCGGGACGTCCGGCCGCCCTCGCCATCGCTCGTCTCCAGCCTTGTTGCATCCACCCATCCGGGCCGATGGGCTCGCGGCGGGTGGTCCACGTCGTCTGCACCGTGTCGGTCGAAGCGAGTTCTTCGCACCGAGTCTCGTCGCGGTGTCATCGGGCACGGGGTGATTGTAGCCATGGGCGCATGCGCGGCGGGTCCGGGTTCCGACGCGGGGCGTGCTCGCGAGGCCCAGGGCGGGTGACCTCCGGGTCCTGCCTGCGGTCGGCCACGGGCTGCGGCCGCGCGGGCGGGAGGGTAAGCTGTGTGAACGCAGCCGACGAGGAGCCGCCATGCGCATGCACCACAACCTCATCGCCGCCGCCTGTCTCGCCGTCGCGGCCCTGACAGCCGCTGGGCCGGCCGAGGCGCGCCATGGACACGGCTGGTTCGGCGGCGTGTACGTCGGCGTCGGGCCGTTGTTTCCGTCTTACTGGCCGGGCTACTACGGAACCGGTTACTACGGAACCGGTTACTACGGGTCGCCGTACAACCGCTGGCCGTACTATGCCGCGGCGCAGGTGGTGGTCGCGGCCGCGCCCACGGTGTACATCGAGCGTGCCGAGGCCGCACCCATCGCGGCCCCGGTCGCCGCCACGCCGCCTGGCGGCTTCTGGTACTGGTGCGCCGACTCGCGAGCCTACTACCCGTCGGTTCCGAGCTGCGCCTCGGCCTGGGTGCCGGTCGCTCCACGCTGAGCAGGGGCGCTGCCGGTCGGCCGCCCGGCGGCGGGCCCCGCTCGGCCCCGGTGCTAGACTCGCGCGCGCACCTCATCCTTACGCCTGATCAAGCCGTCACGCGTGCGGCACTCGACAAAGGATCCTTTCGTGAAGCTCTCGCGTCGTCCCTTCTCGCTGCCTTCGCTTGTCGCAGTCCTGGTGCTCGCAGCCGCGCCCGTGCTGTCGTTCGCCCAGGTCGCCGTCGGTGACCCGTGGGTCCGCGCTACGGTGCCCCAGCAGCAGGCCTCGGGCGCGTTCATGACGTTGATCGCACCGAAGGGCGCGAAGCTCGTCGAGGCGCGCTCGCCGGTGGCCGGCACGGTCGAGGTCCACGAGATGAAGCGCGACGGTGACGTGATGCGCATGCGCCCGATCGAGGCCCTGGATCTGCCCGCGGGCCGCACCGTCAAGCTCGAGCCGGGCGGCTACCACGTGATGCTGATGGGTCTGAAGCAGACGCTGAACGCCGGCGACACCGTGCCCCTGACGCTGGTCTTCGAGAGCGCGGACCGCACGCGCCAGACCGTCGAGGTCAAGGCGCCTGTGCGGCCCCTCGCGTCGGGGTCGGCGGCGCCGGCGCACAAGCACTGAGCGGCACCGGCCCGCGCCGCGCGACCACCGCGGCCCAGGGCCGCTTCGGGTCCGGCAGCAGCCGGCCCTCGGTGTCGACCGGCACGCGGCTCATCGCGACCACGTCGGACACGTTGCCGCCGATTGTCTGGATCTCCCCGGGGCGCGCGGCAACCACCACGTCGCAGTGATATGCGCCGCGGCGCAGCGCGCCGTAGGGCACGAAGCCGCTGCGATGGGCGAGCTCGGCCGTGCCCTCGCGCGCCTGGCAGATCAGGTCCCCGACCCGCGGCACCGCACGGGCCGCATCGCGGGTCTCGAAGGCGTCGTTGGGGCGGGCGCGCATGAAGCGCTCGATGTAGTCCCAGTGCAGCACCGTCGCCGGGAACTCGTCGCCGCCCAGACCCGCGCCGCGCGCGAGCCAGGACACGAAGGCCGCCGACCACGGCCGCAGTTCGCCCGCGGTTCCGACGATCGGCGCACGGGTCACGCCGTACCAGTAGACCAGTACGCGCGAGAGCATCGGCGGGTGCAGCTCATGGGTCGAGGCTCCCGGGTCGGCGAAGACGAGCCGTCCGCCCGAGCCCGCGCTGGTGTCGCGCGAGGCGAGTGGGTCCGCGGTCGCGGCCACCTCCGGCGAGCCGAACAGTGCCCACTCCTGCCGGGCGAGAAACACCATCCGCTCGCAGGCGCTGGGCACCGGGAAGGCGGGCGGGACGTTCTGCGAGGCAGTGAGCGCGGGCGCGGGCCGCTCGACGGCGCGCGGCTCGGGGCGGGGTGCCGCGCAGCCGGCCAGCATGGCGGCCAGCGCTGCGAGCCAGAGGGCGAGCGGGCGCAGGTCGGGCAGGGGGTGCAGGAGGTGGTTCATGCTGGCGCTTGTGCTCGCCATGCCGCGTCGTCGAAGCCAGACCAGTCCGGCGCGTGTGTGCCCGGCGGCATCGACGGGCGCATCGGCGCGGCCACCTGCCCGTCGAAGCGCGGCGCGCAGCGGATCCCCGCCAGCCGCCCGAAGCCGGTGTCGGACTCGACCATCCGGTCCTCGAAGGTCTGCGCCGGCTCTGACAGTCCGTCCGGCACGCGGCCCAGGCTGCGCAGCCAGTGCCCGGTGCCGGCCAGCGACACGCGCACGTGCCAGCTGCCGCCCTCGGTCGCCTGTCGGTGCAGCGCGGCCAGCGCGCCGAAGGCCATCAGCCAGCCCGAGGCAAAATCGATGATCTGCACCGGCATCGCCTTCGGCGCGGTCTCGCCCGCGGCCTGCGCCTCGGCGAGGTTAAAGCCGGTGGCGGTCTGCACCAGCGAGTCGAAGCCGCGGCGCCCGGCCCACGGCCCCGCGTGCCCGTAGGCCGACAACGATATGCAGACGATGCCGGGCCGCAGCCTCGCGAGCGCCTCGGGACCGAAGCCGAGCGCCTCGAGCGCGCCCGGCCGATAGCCCTGCTGGAGCATGTGTGCACTGCGCACCAGCGTGCGCATCGTGTCGCGGCCGGCCTCGGTGCGCAGGTCGAGGTGCGCCGAGCGTTTGCCGCGGCTGGTGTCGGCGATCGCATCGATGTTCGGCAGCGAGGGTCCGTTGAGCAGCAGCACGTCCGCCCCGCAGGCCGCGAGCGTGCGACCCGCGACCGGCCCCGCCAGGATCCGCGTGAGATCGAGCACGCGCAGCCCGTGCAGCGGCCGCGTGGGCGGACCCGCGGCGGGCAGCACGCAGGGCGGCGCGTCGCCGATCCGTTCGATCGAGACCGTCGGTAGCGCCGCGACCGCCAGGCCCTGAGGGTGGCGGTCCCAGTCGTCGAAGGACCGTGCCGCCGCCACCACCAGGCCGGCGGCCGCGGCCGCATCCTCGAAGTCGATCGCGCGCCAGCCGCGCAGCGCTCGCGTTATCGCGTCCCGGGTCGTCGCCGTGCCTGTCGGCAGGCCGAGCAGTTGCAGCGCGCCGTCGCGGTGATGCGCGAAGTTCGCGTGGATCCGCACGAAGCCGGGCGCCTCGCCGCCGCCGCAGGGATACAGGCCCGAGACCGGGTCCCACAGCGGCGGCACCCGGTCGTCGATCGAGAACCGGCAGGTGGTCTCGGCCGCGGCGTCGATGCGCCCGACTGATGTGTGCACCGGTGCCGAGCCGGGTGCACGCAGGGCGCCGAGCGTGGCCGCCGCCAGCGTCGCCGCGCCCAGGCTCGCCTGAGCGGCGGTCGCCACCGCGAACGAGGATGGCAGCACCGCGCCCTCACCCGGCAGCGCCAGGCGGGTGAGCGCGGCCGCGGGCAGGTCCGCGTCGCGCCACAACGCGGCGACCGCATCGAAGGCGCTGACGGACATGACGGAGATGATGGGCGTGGCAGGAGCGGGCGGGGCGGCAGGCAGGGCGGGCGGGATGTTCGGCGGCATCGTCCAATTGTCCGCCAGCCGCCAGCCGCCAGCCGCCAGCCGCCAGCCGCCAGCCGCGCGCCGAGCGTGAAGCGCGGCGGGCCGAGGCCTCGCGCCGCATCCGGAACGCCGCCTTTAGCAGGGGGCTGAAGGCGGGCGGCCCATGCCGCAGCATGTCCGCCCACCCCGAGGCTGCCCCCGCGGGCCCAGCATCCGTCCAAACCGCGCGTCGCTCGGCGCCGCATGCGCGGCATGCTGTGGAGGGCGCTCGGCGGCCTGCTGCTGGTGACGATGAACGCGCTGATGAAGCGCATGACTACCGAGATGTCGCCGGCCCAGGCGCAGTTCCTGCGCTACCTGTTCGGCCTGGCGGTGATGTTGCCCTGGGTGATGCGCGCGGGCCTCGCCGCGTACCGCCCGAACCGTCAGTCTGGCTGGCGCTGGTGCAGCGTCATCTATACCGCGCCGCTGACGCTGTTCTTCGTCGCGCTGTCGCGCTGTCCGACGCTCTGGATCGCGCGGCGCGAGGCGGTCGAGCGGCGCTCACGCGTCGGGACTTAGGGCAGCGCCTGGGTCGGGTGCGTTGCCGGCCGGCGACGGCCGGTTGTCGCGGATCTGCCGCCAGTCGGCCCGGCGGACCGCCCGTGCCTTCAAGCGCGGCGCGGTAGATCCCCGTCATGTCTGGCCCGGCACACTCTTTCACGCGGCCTGCGGCCCCGCGATAGTCAGGCCGGCTCCCTCGCCCCCCTCCAGACTCATGCCGCGGCGCCTCGCCGCGACGGAACGCCCCCCTCGATGGCACGCACCGAACAGCGCCGCTACTCCCGACTCGCGACCCGACTGGAAGCCCGGGTGCGCGCCGGGGACAGTGTCTGTAGGGTGCAGGTGCGCGACTACTGCCTGACCGGTTTGCTCGCCGTGCCCGCCGGGGCGGCCGACTGGGCGACGGTCGCGCGCCTTGGGCGAGGCCAGGTGGTGGAGCTCGCGCTCGACGGCGGCCCGGTGCTGAGGGCGGTGGTCGCGCGTGCGGACGAGGCCGGGCTCGGGCTGCAGGTGAGCTCGCTGCCCGAGGAGGCGCTCGCGGTCCTGCACGCTGCCGCCGTCGCGGCCCGCGCCACCGCGACGTTCGCGGATCCCCCGAACCCGGCGGCGGCGGCATCGGCGAGCGCCAGGCAGGCCATGCAGCGCGAGTGCCAGCAGCAGTTCGCGGCGTCGCTGAACGAGGTGCTCAAGGGCTTCATGTCCGAGCTGCCGGCTGCCCTGGACACCGCGGTCGGGATGCTTCAGGGTATGACGCTGCGCCGTGTATTCGCCGGGGTCGCGCATCGGGTGCACCATGACCGCGCCGGCATCGCGTCGCGCTTCGACGCCGCGCTGCGCGAGGCGATGCGCCATCCGAACCGCCGCCGCAGCGCGGCGCCGCTCGACGAGATGCCCACCGCGCTGGCCCTCGTCGACGAGGCGCAGTTCGAGGAGTGGCTGAGCCTGTCGGCCGTGGTCCAACGGATCGAGTCCGACCACAGCCAGCCGCTCGTCGACCTGCGCCGGCGCTACGGCGTGCTGCGCGTCCTGCCCCTCGACCGGGTCAGTGATCCGTTCGGTCCGGAGGCGATCATGCGTGCGTTCCAGAAGGCGATCGAGCCGCTGGACCTGCCGACGCCTGTCCGGGTGGTTGTCTACGAGACGTTCGGCGAGGCGCTCCGGAACCAGTGCGCGGCGCTCTACGAGGCGCTGAACCAGGTGCTGGCGCTGCTCGACGAGCCGCGCACGGCTCGGCGCATCGTGCGTCGCGCGGTCCGGCCGCGGCCCGGATCGGCGGGCGAGGCGGGTACCGCGGGGGCCGCTGCTGTACCGGTACCCGCGGGCGCTGGGGCCGCCACTGCTGCCACCCCCGCGACAGCCTCCGCCGCTGCCACGACCGTACCGGGCCTCGCCGTCCAGGCGAAGCCACACATCGCTGCCCGGGCGCTGCCATCGGTCGCCGCGCCGGCCGCCCGGTCTGCGGCCTCGGCCGTGTCGCTGGACACGCACAGCCTGCTCGAACTGGTCGGGCGACTGCGCCTTGAGAGCGCGCCACCCCGCCCCGCCGACGTGTCGCGCGGTGGGGCCGCCGCGACCGATCCGGCGCCCGTGCCGGCCGACCCGTCCGCACTGCCCGGCCTGCTCGACGCGCTGCTGGCGGCGGCGACCGCGCCCGCCGCCGGTAGCGGGCCCGCGGCGGACCTCGCGGGGCCCCCACTCAGCGAGCGGCTCACCCTCGCCCTGGAAGCGCTGCCGATCGCGCCCGCGCAGCGCCGCACAGTCGAGTCGGCGACCGGCCTGATCGGCCGTGCGCTGTCCGAGCCGGACGCCGACACTGCGATCCGACGGCTGCTGCGCCGACTCGAGGCCCCCCTGTTGCGGCTCGCGCTGCGCGATCCGGCCTTCCTGGCATCGCGCATCCATCCGGGCCGAAGGCTCGTCGACCTGATCGAGCAATGTTCGATCGCCACCGACGACCGCGGCCGCTTCGAGGACCCGAAGCTCGATCGGCTGCTGAATCGGATGGTCGAGCGGGTGGCCGCGGAGGTCGGACGCGACCCGGCGATCCTCGAGCGCAACGCCCGGGTCCTCGAGCGGCTGCTCGGGCCGATCCGCGCGGCCCGCCGGCACCGCGTAGAGCGGCTGCAGCATGCGTTCGAGGCGCGCGAGGGCGTGCTAGCCGCGCGGCGCCGCGTCGATGCCGCACTCGGCGCTCGGCTCGGCGGCCGGCACGTGCCGCCGGCCGTCCAGACCCTGCTCGAGTGCGGCTGGGTACAGTTCATGACGCTCGCCGAGATCCGCGGTGGCGCATCGGGCGGCACGTCGGATCGCGCGCTCGCTACGCTCGTGCGGCTGGTCGGCGCGCTGTCGGGCGAGCGCAACGTCGCGCCCTCCGAGGCGCGCCGCGCCATGGTCAGCGAGGTCGAACCGCTCCTGCGGACGATCGGCACCGAGCCCGATCGGATCGACGCGTGCCTCGCCGGGCTGACGACCGCGCTCGACGCCGTCGAGCGGCAAGGGCCGGTGCCCTGCGGCACACCGCTCATCGTGCTGCAGGCCGAGCCCGAGGACGCCGACCTCGCGTTCGCGCGACGCCTGCGCATCGGCGACTGGTGGCAACTCGATGGCGAGGACGGCACCCGCGCGCTGCAGCTGGTGTGGCTCAGCACGCCGCCCCGCGCCTGCGGCTTCGCGAGCCGCTCAGCGAGCGACCGCCACGAGCTGACCCTCGACGCTTTTGCGCGCGAGATCGAGGCCGGTCGGATGCGGCCCTGCACGGACCGTGACCGCCCCCTGCTCGAGCGCTCCGAACTCGACCTGCTCGACGAGGGCTGGCAGTCGCTGCGCCAGCGCGCGCAGTGCGATCCGGTCACCGGGCTGCCGAACCGCCGCGGCTTCCTCGGCGCGCTCTCGCGCACCGATGGCACGCCGCATCCGCAGGCGGGTGAGCGCTGGATCGGCCTGGTGCAGTTCGACACCCTGCGCATCGTCGGCGCGCGCTGCGGCGTCGACGCGGCCGAGTCGCTGCTGCGCGTGCTGGTCGCGCAGACGCGCGAGGCGCTCGGACCCGCTGCGCAGCTGGCGAGCCACGGCGACGATACGCTCGCGTTTGCCATCGCTGCCTCGGACGGCGCCGATGGCGAGCCCGCCGCGGCCGCGCTGCTCGAGCGGCTGCGCGACTATCCGTTCGAACACGGCGAGGAGCGCTACCGGATCGGCGTGCACATCGGGCTCGCCCGCTTTGTGCCGGGGCGCAACGCGCCCGAGGAGGCGATCGGCCGCGCCGAATCGGCCTGCGCCGCCGCCCGCGAGCAGGGCCGCAACCGGGTGCAGGTCCACGAGCGCAGCAGCCGGGCGCTTCGCAGTCAGGAGTCGCTCACCGACTGGGCAGGCCGCCTGGACCGGCTGCTCGAGGGCGACGGTCTCTTTTTGCGCTGCCAGCGTATCCAGCCGATCTGCGGCGACCCGGCGCTGGTGCCGTACTTCGAGGTCCTGCTGGGGATCGACTCGGCCGACGGACCGGCCGAGCCCTCGGAATTCGTCGCCGCGGTCGAGGGGCTCAAGCGCTCTCACGAGCTGGACCTGTGGGTGATGCGTCACACGCTCGACTGGATCGATGCGAATCCCGCCGTCTTCGATTCGATCGGCGGCTTCGCGATCAACGTCTCGCCGCGCTCGCTCGACAGCCCGGAGATCATGGGCTTGCTGCATCAGCGACTCGGACGCCTCGGCCCCGATGCCGCCAAGCTGACCTTCGAGCTGACCGAGAGCTCCGCGATCGAGTGCTACGGCGCGGCGCAGGACTTCATCCGGCAGGTCCGGCGCTACGGCTGTCGGCTCTCGCTCGACGACTTCGGCAGCGGCTATGCGTCGTACGCGCACCTGAAGAACCTGCGCACCGACGTGCTGAAGATCGACGGCTCGTTCGTGCGCGACATCGCAACGAATCCGGGCGACTTGGCGATGGTGCGCTCGATGCACGAGGTCGCCCGCTCGCTCGGGATGCGCACCGTCGCCGAGCATGTTGAGAACAACGAGATCCTCGACATGCTGCGGGCGGTCGGCATCGACTACGTCCAGGGCTGGGCGATCCATACCGCCTGCCGGATCGATGCGCTCGCCGAAGCGTCCGACACGCTGACCCTCGACTCCGAGCCGGCGAGCGTCGCCGGCTAGCCGTCCGTCCCGTCCGTCGATAGCGGACAATGAGACTCGCCCCCCCTTCGGTCCGCGGACCCCCGAATGTCCCCGTCACCTGTCGATATCGGCATCGTCGAAGGCTACTACGGCCGCCCGTGGCGCTGGAGCGAGCGTGAGCGCGTCGTCTCGCGCATCGCGCCGGCCGGCTACCGCTTTTTCCTGTACGCGCCCAAGGCCGCGACCGCGCTGCGCCGGCGTTGGCGCGAGCCGATGACCGCCGACGAGCTCGCGCCGATGGCGGCCTTCGCACGGCACTGCCGCGCGCTCGGTGTGCGCTTCGGCGTCGGTCTGAGCCCGAGCGAATTCGACGCAACACCGGGCGCCGCCGACTGGGTGCACTTGGCCGCGCGGATCGCGGTCCTCGACGATGAGGTCGGTCTGGATGCGCTCGCGCTCCTGTTCGACGACATCCGTGGCGACGATCCGACGCTGGCCGACCGACAGGCCGCGGTCGTCGCGTTCGCCTCGGAGCGCACGCGCGCGCGCCGGCTCTACGCGTGTCCGACCTACTACTCCGACGATCCGGTGCTCGACCGGGTCTTCGGCGCCCGCCCGCCCGACTACCTCGAGCGGCTCGGCCGCCTGCTCGATCCGGCGATCGGCGTGTTCTGGACCGGCGAGGAGGTCTGCTCGCGTGAGTACGGCGCGGCCCACCTCGAGCGGGTCGCGGCGACGCTGCGGCGTGCGCCGGTGCTGTGGGACAACTATCCGGTCAACGACGGGCAGCGGATGTCACAGTGCCTGCACCTGCGCGGCGTCACCGGCCGGCCCGCCTCGAACGCCGGGCTGATTGCGGGCCACGCGGTCAACCCCGCGCTGCAGCCCCAGCTCGGCTGCATTGCGCTGCTCACGCTGGCCGAGCGCTACCGGATCGGTGACGCGGCCTATACCTACGGCGACGCGTTCGCGCGGGCCTGCGCCGAGGTGCTCGGCGACGGGGACCTCGCCCGCGCGGTGCAAGGCGACCTGATCTGGCTGCAGGACACCGGCCTGGACCGGCTGGGCGAACTCGCGCCCACGCTGCGCGCGAAGTACGCTGCCTTCGACCATCCGGCCGCCCGCGAACTCGTCGACTGGCTGGATGGCGGCTGGCGGATCACCGACGAGATCGTCCGCACGCAGTAGGCGGGGCCCGCGGTCAGGCGGCCGGCTTCACCCAGGTGAACACCCGCATCGGCGGGATGTTCCATGCTTCCCACTCGAATTTCGGCGTGCCCAGGTGGGGCGCGGTGAACTCGGCGACCCGCGGCCGGACCTGGTAGGCGACGAAGCGCCCACCGGGGGCGAGCACCGCGGACACCGCGGCGGCGATGCGCTCGCCGACGTCCTGCGGCATCGTCGAGAACGGGATGCCCGAGACGATGGCGTCCGGCGCCGGCAGCCGCCGCGCTGCGAGCAGATCGGCGATGCGCTCGGCGCTCGCGTTTTCCGCGAAATGGCGCGGGTCGCGTGCGGTGCGCGTGAGCCGGGCGTGGAAGACCGGATCGAGCTCGATGCTCAGCAGCCGCGCCTGCGGGCTCATCGCCTTGAGGAATGCGCGCGTCGTGCCGCCGGTGCCCGGCCCGAGCTCGACGACGGTGCGCGCCTCGGCGATGTGTGCATTGTTCACCAGCCGGCGCTCGAGGCGGTGCGAACTCGGCACCATCGAGCCCACGCCCGACGGGTCGCGCACGAAGCCCATCAGGAAGGCCAGGCGGTCGCTGGCGCCGCCCGAGGCGGGCGGCGCGTCCTGCGAGATCGGCAGGTCGCCGAGGTCATCGTCCAGCGGGTTCACGGCAGCCCGTGCGGCGGGCGTGCGGTCGTAGCGTGCATTGTGCATCGGGGTTTCCGTTGATCGTTCTCTGAGGTCGCGCGCCGGCAAGCATAGCGCCCGCCGGCCGGGCAGTTCGTTGCGACCGTGCGGCCCGGTCGGGTCAAGGTGGTCGCCGGGGGGGCGCCGGGGGGCGCACGGTCGGCCCCTCGCGAGCGGTCCTCTCTTGCGCCCACGGCGGGCTCGACCTCACCGACATCCTGGGCGTCGGACGACGATCCCAGCGGGTCGCGCGGGGCGAACATGAAGGCAATGGTGCCGCCGATCACGCCGGCCAGCCCGCGGAGACCCGATCTGGGAAGGCGGCCGGGCGCGTCTCGAGGAACGCGCCGACGCCCTCGCACGTCGGCCGAGCGTCCGCGCGACTGTCGATGCGCTGGGCGCGCACCGCGTCGTCGGCGTCGGCGTCGGTCGAGTCGAAGGCGGCGATCAGGTCGTCGTGCATGCGCGTGGTGAACGCGTTCATCTTCTCGGGACGGTTCAGCGTGATTGTCGCCACGCCGTCCTCGACGGCGTAGAGCAGGGTCTCGAAACGGCGTTCGGTCAGGGGGGGGCTGCGGTGGTCCACGTGGGGCGGCACCGATTATCGAGGTGCCGGTGCGCCCGGGTGTGCCGGAATCGGGGACAATCCCCGGCGTGGCCGTGACGCCGGGCCACCTTAGGCAGGAGACTCCGATGCGTGCCGCTGCATTCGCCGGCAGCCTGTACTTCGCCCTCGTCTTCATGGTGGCCTTCGCGTTCGGCGCGCTGCGTGTGACCACGCTCGTCCCGCTGCTCGGCGAGCTCGGCGCCGTCGCCCTGGAGGTGCCGCTGCTGCTGGTCGTCTCGTGGTCAGCGTGTGAGTGGCTGACCGGCTCGTTCCGCGTGCCGCGCACCAGCGTCGCCCGCTTGGCGATGGGTGGCTTGGCGCTGGCGCTGCTGGGGGTGGCCGAGGTGATGCTCGGCACGCTGCTCTTCGGGCGCGGTGCGGCGGAGCAGCTCGCCGCGCTGCGCACGCTCCCCGGGATGCTCGGCCTGCTCGGACAGATCGGGTTTGGACTCGTTCCGTTCATCCAGCTGCAGTGGGTGCTGCGCCGCTGAGGCGACGGCAGTGCGCCCCTGCCGGGTAGACTTCGAGGCAACCGAAGCCGAAGGTGCCGCACCATGAACCGAGCGATGCAACACGCCGTCCCCCCGCTGCGGGCGCTGCTGCTCGGCACGGTCACGCTTGCGGCCGGATGCGCGATGTTCGGCGGCGGCCCGCCGGTCCGCGTCTACGAGCGCGAGGTCTTCGACCGCCCGACGGCCTTCTCGCGCGAGTTCGTCGCCTCGCCCGCCGACACCTGCGACGCCGCGCGCCGCGCCCTGCTCAGCCAGGGCTACATCGTGCAGACCGCGCAGGATGAGCAGATGGACGCGCGCAAGCGCTTCCAGCCCGAGGCCGAGTCGCACGTGCAGATCGAGTTCCATGTCGTGTGCTCGCCGCTCGCGCGCGGCCAGCCCACCTCGGTGGCGTTCGTGAGCGCCGTGCAGGACCGCTACACGGTCAAGAAGAACCCGATGTCGGCCAGCGTGGGTGTGAGCCCCTTCGGCTCGATCTCGCTGCCGCTGGCTTCGTCCACCGATTCGCTGGTCAAGATCGGCAGCGAGACGATCCCGCCCGGCCGCTTCTACGACCGGTTCTTTGACCTGGTCGAGCAGTTCCTCGCGGAGCAGATGGGGCTGGACGAGTCACAGTTAGAACCGAGAGCACCGCGATGACCGAGGCGCGTACGCCCCTTCACACCCGCAGCATCCGCCTGGACGGGTATGCACGGCCCGACGGGCTGCTCGACGTCGAGGCCCGGCTGACTGACGTCAAGCACTACGATATGCCGCAGTGGGCCCGCGGCCCGTTGCCCGCGGGCGAGCCGATGCACCACATGGTCGTGACCATGACGGTCGACGACCGCGGCACGATCCGCGCGTTCGAGGCGCGCACCCTGGCCTCGCCTAAGGAGGTGTGCACCGTCGGCGCCGAGCACTTCTCGCGGCTGGTGGGCCTGTCGATCCGCAAGGGCTTCCTCAAGGCCGCGGCCGAGCGCATCGGTGGCGTCGAGGGCTGTACGCACATCCGCGAGATGCTGCAGCAGATGGCCACGGTTGCCTTCCAGTCGATGCGAGAGACCCGGGTCAAGCGCTACGATGACGCGCCGCGCGAGAAACCGGTCGTCGTCGACACCTGCATCGCGTGGTCGTCGAAGGGCGAGTGGGTCCGCGAGCGTTTCCCGGACTTCTACACCGGAGATCCGACGGATGCATCCGGTACGACGGGCGTGTCATGATGCGTTCATGGTGCAGACCCTCTCACCGCTGATCCGCGAAGCCACGGCGATCGACGCCGAGTCGATCGCCCGCGTGCGCGTGGCGAGCTGGCGGGCCTCGTACCGCGGCATCATCGACGATGCCTACCTCGACGCGCTCTCGGTCGACGCCGGCCGCGACCGCTACCTGCGCAGTTTCGATCCCGCCCCGGTCGCTGGCTTCACCCGGGTGGCCGCCGACGACACCTGCCGGGTGGTCGGCTTCGCGACGGGCGGCGTCGCACGAGGTCCGGGCGCGGCCCGCCGCCAGGGCGAGGTCTGGATGATCTATCTGATGCCCGATGCACAGCGTCACGGCCTGGGCACACGGCTGATGCGCTCGATGGCGCGCGGCCTGGACCGCCGCGGCCTGGGCTCGCTGGTCGTCTGGTCGCTTGCCCGCAACATTCCTGCCCGCGCCTTCTACGAGCGGCTGGGCGGTCGGGTCTTGGCCGAGCGCACTTCCTCCGTCGGCGCCCAGCGGCTCGACGAGGTCGCCTACGGCTGGGACGATCTGCAGGGCCTGATCGGCGGCTGATCGCAGGGCGCCCGGCGCCGGCCTGCCGCTACAATGCGGCGCAACCTCTTCACACGCACGGGCCGTTCATGAGCATCTCGCGCATTGGCGTCATCGGCGCCGGCACCATGGGCCACGGCATCGCGCAGGCTTGCGCCCTCTGCAGCATCGCTGTCACGATGGTCGACGTCACTCAGGCCGCGATCGATCGCGGCTTGAAGTCGGTGGCCGCCAGCCTCGAGCGCCTGGTCAAGAAGGGCACGCTGTCCGAGGCCGACCGCGACGCGGCGCTGGCGCGAATCACCGGCTCCACCTCGTACGACGACCTGAAGGACCTGCCCCTGGTCATCGAGGCCGCCACCGAGAACGAGGCGCTGAAGGTGAAGATCCTGCAGCAGCTCGATGCGCTGCTCGGGCCGGACGCGATCGTCGCGACCAACACCTCGTCGATCTCGATCACCAAGCTGGCGGCCGCGACCCAGCGCCCCGACCGGTTCATCGGGATGCACTTCTTCAACCCGGTGCCGATGATGGCGCTGGTCGAGATCATCCGCGGCCTGCAGACCAGTGACAGCACGCATGATCTCGTGCGCGAACTCGCGGTGCGCCTGGGCAAGTCGCCGATCACCGTGAAGAACGCGCCGGGCTTCGTCGTCAACCGCATCCTGGTGCCGATGATCAACGAGGCGTTCTTCGTGCTCGCCGAGGGCCTGGCGTCGCCCGAGGACATCGACGCCGGCATGCGGCTCGGGACCAATCATCCGATCGGGCCGCTGGCGCTCGCCGACCTGATCGGGTTGGACGTGTGCCTCGCGGTCATGAACGTCTACGTCGACGAGTTCAACGACTCCAAGTACCGCCCCTGCCCGCTGCTCAAGGAAATGGTCGCGGCCGGCTGGCTCGGCCGCAAGACCGGGCGCGGCGTCTACACCTACTGAACCGGGAGCCTCGACCGTGCAGATTTCGAACGCAACGCCCACCGACGCCGAGCGCACCGCCTTCGTGTCACGCCTCGAGCGCGAGGGCTTCGACGAGATCCTGACGAAGAAGCTCGAGCCGGACGTCGTTATCGGCCTGCATTCGCATCCGTACGACGTGCTGGCGCTGGTGCTCGACGGCGAGGCGACGATCGACTGCGGGAGCGGAGCGCGCACCTACCGGCCGGGCGACGTGCTGGAGGTCGCGGCCGACCAGCCGCACACCGAGCACTACGGGCCGAAGGGCTATAGCTTCCTGCTGGGGCGGCGGCACAAGGTGCCCTGATCCCAGCCCCCATGATCACGCTGCTCGTCGTCGACGACCACGCCCTGTTCCGCGGCGGCATGCGGCTGCTGCTGGCCGATCTCGGCGTGTCCGCATGCGTGCTCGAGGCCGACTCGGTCGAGGCCGCGGTGGCGATGGAGGCGCGGCCAGACCTGGTGCTGCTCGACCTGCACCTGTGCGGCCTGAGCGGGCAGCCGGCGCTCGCGATGATCCGCGAGCGGATGCCCGATGCGACCGTGGTCGCGCTGTCGGGCGAGGAGGACCCCAGGCTGATCCGCGCGACGATCGAGGACGGCGCCTCGGGCTTCATCCCCAAGACCTCCACGCCCGGGGTGATGATCGGCGCGCTGCGGCTCGTGCTGGCCGGCGGGGTCTACCTCCCGCCTCAAGTGCTGCGCGCCGACGCCGCGCCTGCGATCGCGGCGGGACGCGCGCCAGTGGCCTCGGCGGGCGTGCTGGAGTTGCTCACGCCGCGCCAAGTCGACGCGCTCATGCTCGCGATCCGCGGCAAGTCCAACAAGGCGATCGCCCGCGACCTCGGGGTGTCCGAAGGGACGGTCAAGCAGCACCTGTCGGCCGCGTTTCGTGTGCTCGGCGTCGAGAATCGGACCCAGGCGGTCTTCTCGGCCGCACGGCTCGGACTGGCGGGTCCTGCGCCGCATGTCGGCTGAGGCCCGGGTCGGCGCGCCCGCAGGCGTGCGCACCGACCCGATCGGGCCCGTCGCGGCCTCCGACGAGGCGCAGCAGGCCGCGCTCGAGCGCCTGGCACGGCAGGCGCGCGCCGATGCATGGCCGGTGGCGTTCGCCGTGCTTGCCTTGCTCGGCGTGACCTTCGTGCACCTGCCCGTCGGCGTGCTGGCAGGCTCGGTCGGCGTCGCGGCGCTGGTCGTGCTGGCCCGCGGGCGGGCGCTCGACCGGCTGGCAGCGGACACGGCCCGCCCCGCGCCGGCGCGGCTGCGCCGCGCGGGCGCCGTCGGCATCGCTAGCGCGGCCGCGTTCGCGGCGGTCGCCGTCGCTGCCCCCTGGCTGCCCGATGCCGAGCGTGCGCTGCTCACGCTGGTGGTCCTCGCCCTGGCGGCACTGACCTCGATCGGCGCCGCAGGCGGTCGGTCCGCGACGGCGTCGGCGCTGCTGCTGGGTGCCTCGGCGCTCGGCTGGCTGCTCGTCCCAGCGGACACGCTGTCTGTCGGGGTCCGTGCCGGTATTGCCGCGCTGCTCCTCGGGGTGGTGCTGATGCTGCGGAGGCGGGCCGGCGAGCTCGAGGCACTGGCGGCCGAGGCGCACGGGCTGCGCGCGGCTCAGGCCGCGCTCGGCGCGCGCCACGACGCGGCCCTCGCCCGCCTGCGTGTCGCCGAAGGCGCCACGGTGCGCTCGATCGCGGCGATCGGCCACCGGCTGCGCCAGCCGGTCTACGCGCTGCGGCTGTTCGCCGCGTCGCTCGGCGAGCAGCCGCTCGAGCCGCGCGCCGCCGAGCTCGCGCGGCGTGTCGATGGCTCCGGCCAGGACCTGGCCCACGACCTCGAGACGCTGCTCGACTTGTCGCAGCTCGAGGCCGGCACGCTGCACCTCGAACGCGAGCCGGTCGAGGCCGAGCACGTGGTGCGGCGGGTGATCGCGTCGCTCGAGCCGCTGGCGGTCCTGCGCGGGTTGAGCTTTGGCCACGAGTTCGAGCCGGGTTTGCGGGCCGACACCGATCGCCGTCTGCTCGAGCGGGTGCTGCGCACCCTCGCCGTCGGCGCGATCGCGCGGACCGCGTCCGGCGGCGTGACGATCGAAGCGCGCCGCGAGGCGGGCTGGTGCGTGATCGAGGTGATCGACAGCGGTCGCGCGTTGGAGCCCGAGGAACTCGCGCGGCTGACGGACATGCGCGTGCCCCCGGACCCTTCGGGCGATCTCGCGCCCGCAGTGGCCGCGAGGCTGGTGCAGCGGCTCGATGCTTCGCTACGCGCACACACGGAGCCCGACGCGGGCACAACCCTGCGGCTCGAACTGCCGCTGGCACCCGATGCCTCGCCCGGTGAGGCGTCCGCCGCACCCGCCGAGGGCGCGTCGGCAGGCATGCTTGCCGGTCTGCACGTGCTGGTCGTCGACGACGAACCGGCGGTGCGCGCCGGCACCCGATTCGTGCTCGAGGACCGGGGCGCCCGCGTCAGCGTCGCCGCCGACCCGGCCGAGGCGATGGCGAGCGCGCTCGTCGACCGCCCGGACGCGACCCTGGTCGACCTGCGCCTCGGGCGCGGCGACTCCGGGCTTCGGCTGGCCTTGCGGCTGCGCGAGCGCTGGCCGGGCCTGGTGCTGGTGCTGATCAGTGGCGACCGCTCGCCCGAGGCGCTGCGCGCGGCCGATGCAGCCGGCCTGCCGGTGCTGGGCAAGCCTATCGACGCCGAGCGGCTGGTGCGCGCGTTGCGGCAGGCGGGAGGGCCTACAGCGGCACCTTCAGTGCGGTGATCGCCGCGCCATGCTCGTCGACCTGCTCGACTTCGAGCGACCAATGCCCCGCGGCGTCGCGCTGCACGCCGAGCTGCGTGAAATGCCGCGGCACGGTGGCCTCGGCGCCCAGCACCCGCGCATGGGCGACCAGTGCGGCATCGTCCGAGAACGGCAGCCGCACGGGGCCGCGCGCGAGTTCGCGCGGGCTGCCGTTGGCGAACGGCAACGTGGTGTTCAGGCCCGAGGCGACCACGACGATCAGCCGTCCGCGACGGTGCACGGGGCCGACGCGGTCTTCGATCTCGACCTCGACCACGCACGAGTAGTGCGGGTCGCCGCACAGCAGCACGACCGGCGCGCCCTCGCACGCCAGCACCGCCCGTAGCAGCTCGCGGCAACTGGCCGGGTAGCCGTGCCAGTCATCGGCTCGCAGCGCGGTCGCCGCCGCCCCGTCGAGTTCGCTTGCGCGCGGCAGGCCGATCGGGCTGCCGCAGAGCATCAGGCGCGGCGCGGCCGTGGCGCCCTTCGGGCCGCTCGCCAGCCAGCTCGCGAGCGCGGCGTGCTGCGCCGCGCCCATGATCCGGTCGGTCGCCCAGGACGCTGCGCTGCGCCGCGTCCGTTCGGTACGCGCATCGAGCGCGAAGCAGCGCAGCGTTGCGGCCTCGAACGGAAACCAGAAGCCGCGCGTCACGCGATCGCCGTCGTGGGACGGGGTCTGCGGCGGGGTGCCGACACGCAGGCCGCGCCACTGGTAGGCGAGCGCCGCGCCGAAGCCTTCCCGGAACCGCGCCGGCAGCGGTGTCATGAGCCCGGCCGGCAGCGCTGACGTCGCCGAGGCGCCCGGCCAGTCGTCGCCGAACTCGTGGTCGTCGACGACAGTCCAGGTCGGCAGGCTCGCCAGCAGCGTCGCCATCTCGGGGCTGGGCAGCCGCTCGTCGGCGAGCGATTCGCCCGAGAACGCCTCGCGGTAGCGCTGTGAGGCGCGCTCCTCCGGGATGCCAGTGTCGAACAGGTCGGCGGTGGCGTCGACGTAGACCTGGTCGCCCAGCAGCAGCAGCGCGTCGATGGTCGGTGCGGCCCGCTTCACGCGGGCGTTCATCGCGGCGATCGGGGCGGCCGCTGCGCCGCGCTCGAAGGCGAGCCCCGGCCAGCGGCACGACCCCAGCAGGAAGGTGATCGTGCGCGGCGTGTGATCACCCGCGGCGCGCAGCTCGAAGAGGTGGCGCAGCCACGGCGCTCGGCTCCAGGAGTCGGTGATGGCGACCCGCCGGGCCATGTACGCGTCGGACAGCTCGCGCAGGTCGGGCGCGGCGTCCCAGTCGTCGGCCGCCTCGAGGCCGTCCGGATCCATGTCGACGCCGGCGTCGACGTACGGGTGCGGAATCTCGGGCGGCGGGCCGTCGCCGGGCAGATCGCACGCCCAGCTCAGTCGCCGGAAGTCGCCGGGCAGTGCATCGCCCAGCGGCTCGTGCTCCCAGTCCGAGCCAGGCGCCGGCTGCACGCGCGCGCTGCGGAACGGCCGCAGCTCGATCCACACCTCCAGCTCGAATCGCGTCGGCTCCAGCGTGTAGCGCAGCATCGGCCCGACCCAGGGCGTGGCGTCGACCTCGACCTGCGGGCTGAGCCGGACCGCGTCCAGCCGGTCCGCCGCGCCGTGCGTGGCCTCGCGGGCATCGAGCCAGCCGTGGGGGTCGTCGATGAACGCGCACAGCGTCGCCTGCAGGCCGGCCCCGGCCTTGTTTTCGACGCCCGTCGCGGCCGTGCCGTTGTGCCGCCCGAACAGGAAGTCCATGTGGCCGATGCCGTCCGGCAGATACAGCCCGCTGCGCCCGATGGTGGGCACCTTGCGCCGCAGCAGCGACATCGCGAGGAACGAGCGGGCCGCGCTCGCCGGATCGAAGACGCCGTTGGCCCGCCCAGTGGCGAACAGCGTCGGGAAGGTCCAGTGCTCGCCAAGGGCCTGCTGCGACAGGTAGGCGTTGCGGCCGTGTGCGTCGGTGAGCCGCTGGCGCCGCAGGATGTAGAACAGGTGCTTGAAGACCGATAGGTGCGCTGGCCCGACCAACTCGTGCAGCCGCGAATGGGTCCTGGGGTCGAGGTTGTCGTGGTCCCATTCGCGCCCGTAGAAGAGCGTCATGCGGTTGCAGATCAGGTCGCCGTAGCGCTCGTGATCCGCCGGATCCTCGCCGCGCCGCCGCGCGTCGGCGAGGTGGATGGTGTTCGCCGTGCCCTCCCACGGAATCGAGGCCGCCAAGCGGTCGATCACCTGATCCATCCCGCCGGGCGGCGAGCCGGGCAGCGGATCGAGCACCTGGTCTCCGACCACGTCGCGGTAGAACGCCGCGAGCGACGCCGAGACGCGATTCCAGCGCGAGGGCACCGTCCAGGGATGCACGGCGTGCATCACCAGTCCCGAGATCCGCGAGCGCCCGTCGGCGCGCGTCAGCCGGGCCGACAGCACCGCGATCGACAGCGCCGCCGCGCCGACGCAATGGGCGAACACCCGGATCCCGTCGGAGGCGGGTGTGCCCTGCGTTTGCAGCACCGCCTCGATCTTCATGAACGCCCCGGGGATGTCGCAGGCGGCCACGTCGTCGATCGTCGACGCCTGGCGCGGCGTGTCGCCCAGCAGGTTCGAGAGCCGGTGGTCGAGCACCCAGACGTCCCAGCCGGCGTCGACGAAGCATGCGGCCATCGGGCAGTCGACGCTCGACGTGGTGTAGACCTCGCCGCCGTGCGCCAGCCCGTGGATGAACAGCATCGGCCCGCGCGCCGTGCGCCGGTCGTTCGAGGGCGCACGGTAGCGCGACAGGCGCAGCGTGAGGCGCTCGGCCGAGTGCTCGGTGCGCGGCACGCTGAAGGGGAACGGCTCCGGGTCGACGCGCGTGCCGTCGGCCAGCCGCAGCGCCGACAGCGGTGCGTTTGCGAGCGGACGCAGGTTCGGCGCGTCCTGGTCGGGGCCGCGCAAACTCCAGTAGTGGGTCTGCGCCAGCGCCCGCAGCCATAGCGCTCCCACCGCCGACATAACGGCCACCGCATGGGGCGTGTCGGGGGCGCCGCGCAGTTGGTAGGGGCCGCGCGCCAGCAGGTCGAGCACGTCGACCCGCATCGCCCACGGCGCGCCGCGGAGCCCGTCCCGGGTCGGCTGCAGGTCCAGGCGCAGCAGCGCGTCCCAGACGTTGCGGGCGCCGCTGGTGTAGGCCAGACGCTTGCCGCCCTGGAGTACGAGCGGCGAGCCGCCGGGGACCGGCAGCGTCACCGAGTAGTCGAGTGTCCGGTGGGTGGTATGCATGCGCAGCGCACGCATGAACAGGCCGAGGCTGTCCCAGGCGGCGCGCGCGCCCTGCTCCCGAAGCGTGCGCGCCAGTTCGGCCAGGAAGCGGCCGCCGGGACGCCGCGTGACGAACGCGCGCAGCGAGCCGATCAGGCGCCAAGCGAGCGTGAACGGATTGCCCGGCGGATCGGCGCGCAGCAGGTGCAGCGTGCAGGTCCCGCGCAGGACGGTCCGCTCGATGCCGCCCGGCGCCTCGCCGCGTGCGTTGACCACCGACAGGGTCGCGCCGCCCGTCCAGGCGAGGGCCGGATCGGCCACCCATCGCCACGGGTCGATGCTCGCCTCGATATGCAGCGCGAGGCGGGCGTGCCCGGCCTGCAGCGCGGCCACCGTGCCGCCCTGCAGCGGGGGCTGCAGCGCGTCGAAGATCGGGGCCAGCGCGCCGAGCGGAAGCTTCTCGCCCGGCTCGGTGAGCAGGGCCTCGGTGAACCCGAGCCGGGTGCCGGGGGGCGTGGCGACGAACGTCGAGGCCACGTGCGTCGAGGCCACGCGTGCCGGGACCACGGGTGCCTGGACCACGGGTGCCTGGACCACGGGTGCCTGGACCACGGGTGCCGCGGCGACAGGGACCTGTGCCCCGACGACGCCGTCGGCGGTCCGGACCGGCAGACCCTGCGGCCCGTCCACGCGGGGTCGCACGCGCACCGCCCACGGCCCGGCTGCAGGCGGCGCGACGAGCCGGCGGCCGGCCTGGGCATCGAGCGCGCGGGCGATCCGGCGTGCCGCGCGGATCGAGACCGCTGCGATCGTCGCCATCGGATTGACGCCGAGCGCGCCCGGCAGGATCGCGCCGTCGAGCACATGCAGCCCGTCGTGCACCGCACACGGGTCCGGCGAGGTGGGGTCGAACACGCAGCCGACGTCGTCGACCGCGCCGGCCTCGCGGTGCTCGCCCATCACGCAGCCGCCGATCGGGTGCACGGTCACCAACCTGCGGTCGGTCGAGCCGAAGATCGATTCGGCCGACGCGGGCAGCAGCCGCCACGCCGGGTTCGGCATGTGGAAGCCGCCGTCGAAGCCGCCTGCACGCCCGGCGTGCTCGAGGGCAGCCTCGATGCCCGCTATGGTCGGGTCCGCAGATGCGTAGCCGAGGCTGAAACGCAATCGCGGGCGGGCGGCGCCCGCGGGCCCCTCGAGTGTGATCGAGCCTGTGGCCCCGTCGCGGCCCATCGCGAGCAACACCTGGGTGCGATCTGGCAGGTCGTCGCGCACTGCGGCCGGGTCGCCGCCCTCGGCCCACGCACGCTGCGAGGGCGCACGCGGGTTGGTCATCGACTGCACCGTGCCGGCCGCAGACAGCAGCGTGCCGATCAGTGGCGCCATGCCCGCGGGCACGGCGCCCTCCTGCAGCACCGCGTCGCGGGGCAGCGAGCCGGGCGTCGTGCCCGCGCCGAGCGTGTCGATCACGCCGACGATCGTCGGACCCACCTGCGGCCGCCCCGCGGCCGCGTCGTCTGGCCGGGCGACCGCATGCACCGGCGTGCGCTGCCCCCAGCCGAAGGACAGCAGGTCGCCGTTGCCGGAGAACCGACGGCCCAGCGTCGCGGGCATCGGCAGCGTGTCGGACTTCGATCGCATCAGCAGCTCAGCCGACCCGAGCGCGCCCGCCGCGATCACCACCACGTCGGCGAGGACCTCGAAGGCGTCCGCCCGGTCGTGGCCAGGGCCGAGCGTGGCGATGCGCTCGAAACGCACCACCCAGCGGGCTGGCGCGCCGCTGCCGGGCACGCGCGCGCCGGGCGGTGCCCGTGACACGCGCACGGCCTGCGCGCCGGTCCAGAAGCGTGCGCCGCGCTCGGCCGCCAGCGGGATGGCGCTCGCGTGCAGCGTGTTCTTCGAGCCGTAGTTGCAGCCAGTCACGCAGTTGCCGCAGGCGATGCACGCACGGCGCTCGACGCCGACCGCGCTCGTGCCGTCGTGCCCGGCCACCGCGATCGGCGCCGCGGTGACCCGGGCCTCGGGGATCGCTCGGGCGAGCTGCTCCAGGGCCCGGTACTTGGGAAAGCGCTCCGGCGTCTCGAACGGGGCCACGCCGATCACGGTCCGCGCCCAGGCGTAGGCGTGGCGAAGCGCCTCGCGGTCGGCGCGGATCGCGTGCGGCCAGCGCGGGTCGTCGAGCACCGCGTCGCGCGGCTCCAGGAACACCCCGGCGTTGATCAGCGATCCGCCGCCCAGCCCGCAGCCGACCAGCGCCATCGCGTCGTCGTCGATTCGCAGGTCGAAGAGCGCGTCTCGGTAGCCGCGCGGCACGCCGTCGGCGGCGCTCGTGAACTGCACGTGCCCGGGCAGCTCACCGAGCGTCTCGGCGAACTCGCCGGCGACGAACTCACGCCCCCGCTCGAACACCCAGACGCGGCGGTGTTCGGCCGCGAGCTCGAGGGCCGCAAAGCTGCCGCCGTAGCCCGAGCCGACGACCAGCACGTCGCAGGCGCGTGCCCCGGCCTCCGGATGCTCCGCGAGGAAGGATTCGGCCGGCTGCGCGAAGCGCGTTCGGGACAGGGGAGGGCGGGAGTCCCGCGAGGCGCTCGGCTTGTTCATCCGCCGTATGAGAGCTTGGCCGCGACCGCGCGGTCAAGCCCGACGGCATGTCGGGGCGCTTGGCCAAGAGGGGTAGGCCAATCGGGTAATTGCACGGACCCCCCGCCTGACGTGTAATCAGTCCCTCGGGTTCCGGAGTAGGTTGCCGATCGCCCGCCTCGCTGTGCGCCCTTACGCCTCGTCACCGGCCTCGCGTGCGTGCCCTTGAACGCGCCTGGTCCCTTCTAGGGGGGCTCCTCCTCCTCGTCAACCTTCCTTTGGCCGAGTCGCGATGAACCTGCTGCTGATCGACCACCACACGATGTTCCGCAGCGGGCTCAGGTTCCTGCTCGCGGAGATCGACGCCGGCGTCCGCGTCCTCGAGGCGGGCAGCTGCGCGGAGGCGCGCGGCTACCGCGACGAGCCGATCGACCTGGTGCTGCTGGGCCTCTCGCTGCCCGGCCTGTCCGGCGAGGCTGCGATCGCGGACGTGCGTGCCGCCTTCGCCTCGGCGACGCAGATTGTCCTCTCTGGCGAAGACGATCCCTGCCTCGTGCGCCGCTCGATCGCGGCCGGCGCCGCCGGCTTCATCCCCAAGTCCTCGTCGCCGGCGGCGTTCGCAGACGCGCTTCGTCGCGTGCTGGCCGGCGGCACCTACCTGCCGCCGCAGGCGCTGCGCGGTCGCGCCGCGGCGGGCACCCGTCCGCTGTCGGCGGTCGTCGACGGCCTGTCGGCCAGACAGTCCGAGGTGTTCTCACGCGCCGTCCAGGGTCTGACCCGCGATGCCATCGCCCGCGAGTTCGAGCTGTCCGAGGACGCGGTGGACGAGGCTCTGTCGGTTGTGCTGCGGGCGCTCGGCGTTGCCGACCGCACCGAGGCGGTCTACGCCACCGCGCGGCTGGGCGTCAGCGCTCCGGTGCGCGCCCCGGCGCACGCTCGCTGACGCTGCGCCGCAACCACGCGGCCAGGGTCCGTTCCGAGACCGGCTTGCGGTAGACCGCCACGTCGGTCGCACTGTCCGAGCTGCGGTCGGCGGTCTCGAAATCACCGGTCACGATCGCCGCGGGCAGGCCGGGGCACAGCGCACGGGCCCGCGCGACGGCATCGAACCCGTCGCCGCGCTCGCTCAGCCGGTAGTCGGCGATCAGCGCGGCGGGCGGCGTCCCCCGCCAGGCGGCGAGGGCATCCAGCAGCGCCTCGGTGGTCTCGAACACGTGCGGCCTGCAACGCCATGCGAGCAGCATCTCGGTCATCGCGATGCGCACCCGCTGATCGTCGTCGAGCACCAGGACGTCGAGCGAGTCGGGCGCCGCGGGCTCGGCCGAGCCGAGACCGGCGGGCGCCTGCGGCGCATCGGACGCACCGGGCATGCCGGGGACGAGCTCGAGGCCGAGGGTGAACGTGCTGCCCACGCCTTCGGTCGAGTGCAGCTCGATGCGGTGATCCAGCAATTCGCAGAGCCGCCGCACGATCGCCAGGCCCAGGCCCGAGCCGCGCTCGGGCGCGCGGTTGGGGTTGTGCAGCTGGTGGAACTCGTCGAAGACGCGTTCGTGGTCGGCCGCAGAGATGCCGCTGCCGGTGTCGCGCACGGCCAACAGCACCCGCGGGCCTTCGACGGCGGCCGCGACCTCGACCTCGCCGCGCTCGGTGTACTTGATCGCGTTGTCGATCAGGTTGCGCAGCACGCGCTCGAACAGGAACGGATCGGTCCGCACGAGCAGGCCTTCGTCAACCCGCAGGTGCAGCGCAAGCCCCTTCTGCGCGGCCGCCACCGACAGTTCTCCGACCACTGGCTCGACCAGGGTACGCAGCCCGACCTCGGTGACCGAGGCACTGACCGCGCCGGCATCGAGCTTCGACAGGTCGAGCAGCCCTGAGAACAGCTTGTCGAGCGACGCGGCCGCCGACTGGATGTGCTGCACGAACTGCTGCCGGTTCTCGGCGTTGCCGCGCTCGAGCAGCGATGAGAACAGCATCAGGGTATGGAGGGGCTGGCGCAGGTCGTGGCTGGCCGCCGCGAGGAAGCGCGACTTCGACAGACTCGCCTCCTCGGCTGCGCGGCGCGCCTGCTGCGCGGCCTCGGTCTCACTGCGCAGGCGCTCGAGCAGCACGTCCTTCTCGCGGCTGATCCGCACCGAGCCGATGAAGTCCTGGCTGATGCGCATCGCGAACCGCGTCATCAGCAGCCCCAGGCCGGTCAGCGCGAGGGCCGGCGCCCAGCCCACGTCGCTGTGTGTCACCCAGTACGCGATCATCGACCCGATGTTGATCCATGCGCCGGTCAAGAAGGTGGGCGGATGCGTCGAGGCGTTGATCAGCGCACCCAGCGAGTAGAGCGCGAGGATCATGGTCACGAGGAACAGCAGCGGCGGGTCCTCGGTGTGCAGCGAGTTCAGCCAGATGCCCGCGCCGACCGCGGTCGTGTTCATCACCGTCAGCCACCACAGCCGCTCCTCGGCGCGCGCGACCTCGGCGGGTGGCGCGTCCTCGGGCATCGCGGCGGTCGGTGCGCACATCCGCTGGTTGACGATCGCGGCGACGGCGACGATCGCGCCCCAGGCGAGGCTCGGCCAGCCCCCGCCCATCCAGGCGAACAGCCCGCCGATGGCGATCGTGATGCCGGCGACAACCGGACCGGTGTGGATCGACTGCGTGGCGCGCAGTCGCACCGAACGTGCGGCGGCGAGACGGGCGGTCTCGCCGGAGCCGTCGCCGATGGATGATCGATAGGGGATCAGGGGGGGGGGCTCCGGGGCGGGCGGCGCAGCAGTCCGGCTGCCGCGATCCGGTCGAGGTTAACCGCTGCCGAGTTCGGTCGGCAATGCGCCCCGCACCGGCACGGGTCATGCCGTGGTCGTTTTGATGACGCCACACGACGCCGCCCGGCGGGCGGTCAGCGGGTCGTCGTGTTCGTGACCGCGTTCGCTCCACGCGGCCGAGCCCGGCCGGCCGCTGCCCGGCACGCTGCATCCCGAGGAGCCGACCGAACCGCCGGATCCGCCGCCCGAGCGAGCGGCCCACATTGGCCGCATGGCCAGTGCCGACAACCCCCCGGACTGGCCATGCGGCGGATGGTGGCGAGGCCGCGGGTCCGCAAGACTATGGATCCGCCGTCGGCCCAACCGGGAGTCCGTTATGTTCAGCACCGCTTTCCCCGAACTGCCCGCTCCGTCCCTGCCGAATGCCGAGCCGTCGGCGTGCATGTCACCCGATCAGCCGCCGTCGGTCCAGATCCACGCCGCCGTCGCCGGCCAGGATCTGGCCGACCTGATCGGCGACCCCTGGTTCGCGCTGTCGGCCGACGGCGTGTTGCTGGGCGCGAACCGGGCCGCGCGGCTGTTGCTGCAGGCTGGCGACACCCTGGTGCTGGAGCGTGGCCGCGTCGTACCGGCCGATCTGCGGCTGCGCGTGACCTGGCGTGCTGCGCTGGACGAGGCGCGGGCGGGCCGGCGCCGGCTGCTGTGGTCGCGCGATGCCGATGCGCGCTCGTTGTCGCTGCAGCCCGGCGGGGTGAACGCGCCGGTGCTGCTGCGGGTCGGCGATGACGCGACCGGACGCCTGCGCCGCCTGTGGGCCTATGCCCAGGCGAACGCGCTGTCGGCCCAGGAGACCCGCGTGCTCGAGGCCCTGGCCGATGGCGAGTCGCCGGCCGGCGTCGCGCGCCGCCACCAGGTGGGCGTGTGCACCGTCCGCACCCAGATCCGCGGCATTGTCACCAAGACCCGCGTGCGCGGGATGCGCGAGCTGCTCGCCCACATGGCGCGCGTGGTGACCTGAGCCCCCCGGAGACCGCGTCCGGGTCGAGGCCTGCGGCGAGCGCCACCGACATCGCCTCGGATAGCGCCGCGTTCATCGTGCCCGACAGCAGGGTGTTGACGAGCGTGATCGCCGCGCCGGCGCCGGACTCGCCCATGTGGCGCGACCTCGCGCGCCATCGCCGACGTGTTGGTGTTGCTGCCTACGATCGTGGTGCTCGGGGCGGCCGCGGCGACCCCGCCGTCGGTCCACTCTAGGCGGGCCGTAGAATCGGACGATTCCATCTTTCCCGGGGGCTCCATGATCGTGCCGTTCTTCGCTCCGCAGCGCTTCGAGGACCCCGAGGCGGCGCTCGCGCGGGTCCGCGAGATCTACGATGCCGGCGTCACCCACCTGCGCGAGGCGCTCGGCCGCTACGTGGCCGGCGACGACCGCATCGGCCGCGTGCGCGCCTGCTACCCGTTCGTGCGGGTCGAGACCGACACCGTCGCGCGCGCCGATTCGCGGCTGGCGTACGGTTTCGTCGCCGGTCCCGGCACCTTCGAGACCACGCTCACGCGGCCCGACGTCTTCGGGCGGTACTACGCCGAGCAGTTCCGGCTGCTGGTCGCGAACCACGGCGTCGCGCTCACGGTGGGCACCAGCCACCAGGCGATCCCGGTCCACTTCGCCTTCGCCGAGGGCGCCCACGTCGAGGCCGAGCTCGACGCGGCGAGGCTGCTGCGCATGCGCGACCTGTTCGATTTGCCCGACCTCGCGTCGATGGACGACGGTATCGCCAACGGCACACACGAGCCGCGCGCCGGCGACGCGCAGCCGCTGGCGCTCTTCACCGCGCCCCGCGTGGATTACTCGCTGCACCGTCTGCGCCACTACACCGGCACGGCACCCTCGCACTTCCAGAATTTCGTGCTTTTCACCAACTACCAGTTCTACATCGACGAGTTCGTGAGGCTCGGCCGCGAGCTGATGGCGATGCCCGCCGACGGCGCGGCCGACGGCTACGTCGCCTTCGTCGAGCCGGGCGACCGCATACAAGCGCGCCATGCCCGAGCGCCCGCCGCCGGCACGCCCGGCCGTGCCGGCCCGCTTGGCGCCGCGGTCGGCGACGAGGAGCCGGCCGAGGCGCCGCAGCCGGCGCGGCTGCCGCAGATGCCGGCCTACCACCTGGTGCGCGAGGACGGCACCGGCATCACGATGATCAACATCGGCGTGGGCCCGTCCAACGCAAAAACCATCACCGACCACGTCGCGGTGCTGCGCCCGCACGCCTGGATCATGCTCGGGCACTGCGCGGGCCTGCACGCCACGCAGCGGCTCGGCGACTACGTGCTCGCACACGGCTACGTCCGCGAGGACCACGTGCTCGACGAGGATCTGCCGCTGTGGGTGCCGGTACCGGCGCTGGCCGAGATCCAGGTCGCGCTCGAGGCGGCGGTCGCCGACGTCACCCGGCTCGAGGGCTACGAGCTCAAGCGGATCATGCGGACCGGCACAGTCGCCTCGACCGACAACCGCAACTGGGAGCTGCTGCCCCACCACGGCCCGACGCGCCGTTTCTCGCAGAGCCGCGCGATCGCGCTCGACATGGAGAGCGCTACGATCGCCGCCAACGGCTTCCGGTTCCGCGTGCCCTATGGGACGCTGCTGTGTGTGTCCGACAAGCCGCTGCATGGCGAGATCAAGCTGCCCGGCATGGCCAACCGCTTCTATCGCGCCAGCGTCGACCAGCACCTGCGGATCGGCATGCGGGCGGTCGAGCTGCTGCGCCGGGCCGGCAACAACCGCCTGCACAGCCGCAAGCTGCGCAGCTTCGCCGAGGTGGCCTTCCAGTAGGCGCCACCATGGCCCTCTCCGAACCGACCGTCGGGCCCGGCCCCGACGCGAGCTGGCTCGACGCGCTGAACCCAGAGCAGCGCCTGGCCGCGACCTTCGGCGGGCGCGACGCCGACGGGCGCTTCGAGAGCGGCCCGCTGCTGGTGATCGCCGGGGCCGGCACCGGCAAGACCGCGACCCTCGCGCACCGCGTCGCGCATCTCGTGGTCGAGGGCGTCGACCCGGCGCGCATCCTGCTGCTCACCTTCAGCCGCCGCGCCGCGCACGAGATGACGCGCCGCGCCGAGCGGCTGGCCGCGCAGGCGCTGTCGCGGCGCGCCGGGCGCGCGCCCGCCGCGGGCGACGACGCGCCGCGCCTGCGCCTGCCCTGGGCCGGCACCTTCCATGCGATCGGCGCGCGGCTGTTGCGTGCGCATGCGGCGCAGGTCGGCCTGGACGAGGCCTTCGGCATCCTCGACCGCGGCGACGCCGCCGACCTGATGGACGTCGCGCGCCACGAGCTCGGGCTGTCGGGTAAGGCCAAGCGCTTCCCGCGCAAGGACGCCTGCCTCGCCATCTACTCGCACCGCGTGAACACCGGCTGGCCGCTCGAGCGGGTGCTGCGCGAGGTGTTTCCATGGTGCGTGGAGTGGGCCGATGAACTCGTCACGCTGTTCCGCGACTACATCGCGCGCAAGCAGTCCAACGGCGTGCTCGACTACGACGACCTGCTGCTCTGGTGGGACGCGGCGATGTCCGATGCGGCTCTGGCCGCCGAGATCGCGGCCGGATTCGACCACGTGCTGGTCGACGAGTACCAGGACACCAACGCGCTGCAGGCGCGCGTGCTGCGCGCGCTGCGTCCGGACGGCCGCGGCCTGACCGTGGTCGGCGACGATGCGCAGTCCATCTACGCCTTCCGGGCAGCCGACGTCGGCAACATCCTCGACTTCCCCGAGCAGTTCGACCCACCGGCCGCCCGCATCGCGCTCGAGACCAACTACCGCTCGGTGCAGCCGGTGCTCGACGTCGCCGGCGCCTTGATCGCCGAGGGCCGGCGACAGTATCCGAAGACGCTGCGGGCCGCGCGCAGCGGCGGCGAGACGCCCGCGCTCGTGACCGTCGCCGACACCCGCGAGCAGGCCGACTGGGTGATCGCGCAGGTGCTCGCGCAGCGCGAGGCCGGGGTGCCGATGAAGCGCCAGGCGGTGCTGTTCCGCAGCAGCCATCACAGCGACCTGCTCGAGGTCGAGCTCGCGCGGCGCAACATCCCCTACGTCAAGCACGGCGGGCTCAAGTTCCTCGAGGCCGCGCATGTGAAGGACCTGCTCTCGGTCCTGCGCTGGGCCGACATGCCGCGCCACGGGATCGCCGCGTTCCGGGTGCTGCAGCTCATGCCCGGCATGGGGCCGGCCAACGCGAAGCGGGCGATCGAGCAGGTGGCCGCCGCGGGTGGCGCGCTCGGCGCGCTCGCCGGCTTCGTGCCGCCGCCACCGGCCCGCGACGGCTGGCCGGCGTTCGCTGCGCTGATGGCCACGCTCGCCGACCCGGCCACGCCCTGGGCCGGGCAGATCGATGCGGTGTCGGCCTGGTACCGGCCGCTGATCGAGCAGCGCTTCGACGATGCGGCGGTGCGCGCCGCCGACCTCGACATGCTCGCGGTGGTCGCCGCGCGCGAGGGCTCGCGCGAGCGCTTCCTGACCGAGATGACGCTCGACCCGCCGTCGGCCAGCGGCGACCTCGCCGGCGACCCGCTGTGCGACGAGGACTGGCTGGTGCTGTCGACCGTGCATTCGGCCAAAGGACAGGAGTGGGACGCGGTCTACGTGATCGACGTGACCGACGGCAACTTCCCGAACGAGTATCAGACCGGCAGCGATGCCGGCATCGACGAGGAGCGCCGGCTGCTCTACGTCGCGATGACCCGCGCCAAGGACACGCTGCACCTGGTCGAGCCGCTGCGCCACGCGGTCGTCCAGCAGCCGCGGCTGGGGCCCGCCTACGTGCACGCGGCGCGCAGCCGCTTCATGACGCGCGGCGTGCTGGTTCGGCTGCGGCGCATCGGGCCGCCGCCCGCGCCCGCCCAAGGCACCGCGGCGGCGGGGCGGGCGGCCCCGGTCGACGTCGGCGCGAAGATCCGCGCGATGTTCTGAAGTCAGGACGCGCCGAGCGCGGCCAGATCGAACTCGAACGACCTGACCGGCCCGTCGGCGCCCAGCCACGCGACGGCGCCGGCATGGTGTGCATCGATCTCCAGGTCGCGGACGGTCCACCGGCCGGCGAGCCCGTGCACGACGAGGGTTCCCCCGGGGTCTGCGAGCACCTCGATCGCGTCGAGCCCGTCCTTCGACAGTCCCGCGCCTTCGGCTTTGAGCAACGCCTCCTTGCGGGCCCAGGCGCGAGCGAATGCGGCGATGCGCCCGTCCGGGTCGGGCGCTGCGGCGATCGCCGCCCGCTCCCGCGCACCGAACACCGCACCGAACGCATCGGGCTCGGCCATCTTCGGCTCGTGCCGCTGGACGTCGACGCCCACCGGTACGTCGCCGACACCGAGCGCGCAGAGGATCCAGTCGCCCGAATGCGCAAGGTTGAACGGCACCGTGGCCGGGCCGTCCAGCACAGGCTTGCCCGTCGCATCGACCCGGATCACCAATGCCGCGGGAAGGGTGCCGGTGCGTGCCGACAGCAGCGTCCGCGCGAGCGCGCGTCCGAGAAGGTGCCGCGCATGGTCCTCGATGTGCAAAAACCTCGCCGCGCGCCGGCGTTCCCCGTCATCGACGAGCGCCGCCGCGGCGGCCAGTGTGCCCGGGTCATCGGCACGGCGCAGCCGCGCGACGACGACGCAGGCCGAGCCGCTCAAGTCGGGTCCGGCAGCGGACGCCGCTCGTGAGCGACGGCACCGCGAGGCCTGGCCGCACGCGCCGTCGCGGAGGTGGCGTCGAGCATCCTGTCGTGATCGCGGTCGAGCGAATGGAGCCGCGATGGTACCGCGGGTGCCCCGAGTGCGTCCTTCGTGACGCGGTCACGACGCCGCCGGCCCGCACGATCTGCGTCGAGATCCGCCCGTGCGACAGGCCGAGCGCTACGGCCGCATCGACCCGCTGATCCGCGTGCGCGGCACGATCGCCGTCAGTCGACTGCGACCAGCACCTTCCCGACGTTGGCCATCGCCTCGGTCGCCTCATGCGCGGCCACGATTTCGTCGAGCCCGAAGGTGCGGAACACCTGGTGTTTGAGCGCATCGCGCACCAGCGCGTCGGTGATCCAGCGTGCCGCCTCGTCGTGCGCTTCATGGGACATCGCATAGACCAGTACGAAGCGCGCGGTCAGGTCGCGGGCGAGCATCGGCCAGAACGGCAGCGCCGGCTCGGGCACCGCGTCCGACGCATATGAGGCGATCACGCCGCCGGCCTTGAGCAGCGCAATGTCGGTCGCGAGGTTCGCGCCGAATGCGACCTCGATCACGCGGTCGAGGCCCGCGTCCGCGCCGGTGATCGCGCGCACGCGCGCGACGACGTCCTCGGTGCGGCGGTTGATCACCTCGTGGGCGCCGGCCTCGTGCGCGCGCTCGGCCTGCTCGGGCCGGCTCACCGTCGCGATCACCCGGGCGCCCTCGAGCCGCGCGATCTGCACCGCGTAATAGCCGACCGCGCCCGCGCCGCCCTGCACCAGCACCGTCCTGCCCGCGACCGGGCCGTCGGCCATCACGCAGCGGTGCGCGGTCATCGCCGGGATGCCCATGCACGCGTCCGCGTCGAAGCCCGCGCCGTCCTGGTGGGGGACGACGTACGGAAAGGGCATCGCGACGTTGCCGCGCGCGCCTACAATCGCGGCCCATGGCCCTGCGTTCCACCATCTACAAAGCCGAACTTGCGATCGCCGACATGGATCGCGGCCGGTATGCCGACCACGCGCTGACGATCGCGCTGCATCCGTCCGAGACCGAGGAGCGGATGATGCTGCGCCTGCTCGCGTTCGCGCTGTTCGCCGACGACGCGCTGGGCTTTGGCCGGGGGCTGTCAGCCGAGGAGGAGCCGGACGTCGTGCTGCGCGACGACACGGGCCTCATCCGGCTGTGGATCGAGGTCGGCCTGCCCGACGACAAGTGGGTGAAGAAGGCCTGCGGTCGCGCCGACCGGGTGGTGGTGCTCGCCTACGGCGGGCATCGCGCCGAGGTCTGGTGGCGCCAACAACAGGCCGCGCTCGAGCGCTTCGAGAACCTCTCAGTGGTGGCGATCGACCCCGAGGCGACGGTCGCGCTCGGACGGCTCGCCGCGCGATCGATGAAGCTGTCCTGCACGGTGCAGGACGGACAGGTCTGGATCGGCAGTGTCGCCGACGGCGACGGCGTGAACCTGTCGCCGGTCTGGTGGCGCGGCACGCGGCTCGACGAGGGCGGCTGAGACGCCCTCGGCCCGGCTTCAGCGCACCCGGCGCTTGAACGGCAGCGTGCTGGTGAGTCCGCCGTCGACCGGCAGCGCCTGGCCATTGACGTACGAGGCCTCATCGCTGGCCAGGAACAGCGCGGCGGCCGCGATCTCCTGCGGCAGGCCGTAACGCTGCAGTGGATTGATCTGGCCGAGCTTGTCCTCGTGCCCAGCGGCGCGTGCGTGGTCGAAGATCGGACGGGTCATGCCGGTCTCGATCAGCCCCGGGCAGATTGCATTGATGCGCACGCCCGTGCCCCAGAACGAGTTGGCGGCGGTCTGCACCAGGCTCACGACGCCGGCCTTGCTCGCGCTGTACGGGTTGCCGCCTGCATTCGCGCGTAGCCCGGCCACCGAGGCAGTGCAGACGATCGCACCTCGCCCCTGCGCGACCATGTGCACACCAGCGTGCTTGACCGCGAGGAACGGGCCGATCAGGTTCACGCGCAGCACCTCCTCCCAGAGCTCGACGGTCTGCTCGTGGATCGGTACGTCGCCGCCGCTCACCCCGGCGTTCGCGTACAGCACGTCGAGGCCACCGAGGTCGCGGATCGCGCGCGCAACGAAGGCCTGAACGTCGGCATCGCTGCCCGCGTCGGCGGCCTGCGCGAGCGCCAGGCCGGCTTCGGCGCGGATCATTGCGGCGGTCTGCTCGACGGCTTCGGCGCTGCGGTCGACGGCGAGCACCGCCGCGCCCTCGGCCGCGAACAGCCGCGCCGCAGCACGGCCGATGCCGCTGCCGGCGCCGGTGACGATCGCGCGCTTGCCGGCCAGCCGGCCGGCCGCGCGCGACGGCTCGCCGCCGATGACGGCGGGCATCTTCTCGTTGGA
Organism: Burkholderiaceae bacterium; assembly: GCA_044368415.1. Classification (GTDB taxonomy): domain Bacteria; phylum Pseudomonadota; class Gammaproteobacteria; order Burkholderiales; family Burkholderiaceae_E; genus UBA4615. The sequence goes on along the minus strand of JBIPLJ010000024.1, from coordinate 16,692 downwards.
CATCGGAACGCTCCTCCTCGACGGGCCTGTACGATACGCGGGATGAACGCCCCCAGCCAGGATCGGCCCCTGACAGACGCCGAGATCGAAACACTCGAGACGCGCCTCGTCGCGATCGACCCCGACGACTCCATGGCGGTTGAGGAGCTCGACGGCTTCTTCGCCGCGCTCGCCTGCTGCCCGGTTCCGGTGCCGCGCGAGGAGTGGCTGCCGATGGTCCTGGGCGACTCGACGCGGGCGCACGAGGCGCTGCGCGGAGAGGGCGAGGATGCGGCGCTGCTCAAGCTCGTCGAGCGGCATCGCGCCGCGGTCGCCACCATGCTCTACGAGGGCAAGGGTTTTGCGCCCGTGCTCGCGCACGACGAGGACGGCAATGCCTGGGGCAACGCCTGGGCGATCGGCTTCGCACGCGGCATGTCGATGCGCCCCGATGCCTGGATGGCGCTCGAGGACGAGGAGGATTTCGCCGACGCGCTCGACCCGGTGATGCGGCTGGTGGCCGACGCGCAGCTCTCCGAGGGCGACGAGGGCGACGAGGACGAGGAGGACGACGAGGACGAGGAGGACGACGAGGACGAGGAGGACGACGAGGACGAGGACGACGACGAGGACTGGGAACCGATCGCCGATGACGAGCGCGAGGCGGTCATCCACGAGATGCTCGACGGCGTGCAGGACGTCTACGACTTCTTCACCGAGGCACGCGAGCGCGCGCTCGCGCCGGCCACCGTGCGCCGCGACGGCGACAAGGTCGGTCGCAACGACCCCTGCCCCTGCGGTTCGGGCAAGAAGTACAAGTCCTGCCACGGAGCGGGGACCGTACATTGACGACGGCCGCCTACGGCCCGGACTCGCGCTACGCCTGGCTGCGGCTGTGTGTGTCGCTCGCCCTGATGACGGTGGGCGCGAGCGGGATGTACGTGGTGAGCGTCGTGCTGCCCGCGGTGCAGGCCGATTTCGGCGTCGACCGCTCGGCCGCTTCGATGCCGTACACCATGACAATGATCGGCTTCGGTATCGGCGGCCTGTTCATGGGTCGGCTGGCCGACCGGTTCGGCATCATGCTGCCGAGCGCGATCGGCGCGTTCGGCCTGGGCATCGGCTTCGTGCTGGCCGGCAGCGCCCCGGGCCTGCTGCTGTTCGGCCTCGCGCAGGGCATCCTGATCGGCGCGCTCGGCACCTCGACCACCTTCTCGCCGCTGGTGGCCGACACCACTCTGTGGTTCGACCGGCGCCGCGGCATCGCGGTCGCGATCTGCGCGAGCGGCAACTACCTGGGCGGCGCGCTGTGGCCGCCGATCACCCAGCACTTCGTCGAGACCGTCGGCTGGCGCACGACCTACGTCGGCATCGGCGTGTTCTGCGTCGTGACGATGCTGCCGCTCGCGCTGATGCTGCGCCGCCGCCCGCCCGCGCTGCCATCGGCCGCGGCCGCGGCCGCATCCGCCGCGAACCGCCCCACCGCCGCGCGCGGCGTCGATTTTGCGCGCCCCCTCGGCATGTCACCGCGCGCGCTGCAGTGGCTGCTCAACGTCGCGGGCGTCGCGTGCTGCGTGGCGATGGCGATGCCGCAGGTGCACATCGTCGCCTACTGCACCGACCTCGGTTTCGGCGCGGCGCGCGGCGCCGAGATGCTGTCGCTGATGCTCGGCGCGGGCATCGTCAGCCGGCTGGTGTCCGGCGCGATCTCCGACCGCATCGGCGGACTGCGCACGCTGCTGCTCGGCTCGGTGCTGCAGGGCGTCGCGCTGCTGATGTTCCTGCCGTTCGACGGGATGGTGTCGCTCTACCTGATCTCGGCCATGTTCGGCCTCTTCCAGGGCGGCATCGTGCCGTCCTACGCGCTCATCGTCCGCGAGCACTTCCCGCCGTCCGAGGCGGGTACGCGGGTGAGCCAAGTGATCACCGCCACGCTGGTGGGCATGGCGCTGGGCGGCTGGATGTCGGGCGCGATCTTCGACGCGACCGGCTCCTACCATGCCGCCTTCGTCAACGGCATCGGCTGGAACCTGCTGAACGTCGCCATCGCGGTCACGCTGCTGCGGCGGGCGGGCCCGCTGCGGCCGCGGGAGCTGGGCGGCCCGGTCGCCGCCTGAAGGCGCCCGTCCGCGGACGGGCGCCGTCTTCAGACGATCGTCAGCGTCACGTCCACGTTGCCGCGGGTCGCGTTCGAGTACGGGCAGACCTGGTGGGCTGCATGCACCAGCGCCTCGGCATGGGCGCGCGCCATGCCGGGGATCGACACCTTCAGCTCGACCTCGATGCCGAAGCCGGCCGGGATCTGCCCGATGCCCACCAACCCGGTGATCGATGTATCGGCCGGCAGCGCGACCTTCTTCTGCATCGCGACGAACTTCATCGCGCCGATGAAGCACGCGGCATAGCCGCCGGCGAAGAGCTGCTCGGGGTTCGTGCCGGGGCCGCCGGCGCCGCCCAGCTCGCGCGGGGTCGACAGGCCGAGGTCGAACTTGCCGTCGGACGCGGCGGCACGGCCGTCACGGCCGCCGGTGGCGGTGGCTTCGGCGCGGTACAGGACTTTCTCGATGGACATGGTGATCCTCCTTTTGGGGACGTGTTCAGGGGCGGGGGGAAGAGGGCGCGCCGTCGCCACCAGCTGCGGTGATGGCGTCGCGAAGCTGCAGCAGACTTCGGTGCAGCTGCTTGAGCTCGGGGGCCGAGCAGCCGGTGAGGCGAGCCATGCGTGCGGGCAGCGCACCTGTGCGGGTGCGCATCGTGCTGCCCGCCGCAGTCAGGTGCACGGCTACGCGGCGCTCGTCGTCGGCGAGTCGGCTACGGGTGATCAGCCCCGCCGACTCTAGCCGCTTGAGCAGCGGGGTCAGCGTGCCGGAGTCCAGGTGCAGGCGCTCGCCGAGCTCGGACACGGTCTGGGCTTCGCGTTCCCACAGCACCATCATTGCGAGGTACTGCGGATAGGTCAGGCCGAGTGCGTCGAGCAGCGGACGGTAGGCCTTGGTCATCGCGAGCGACGACGAATAGAGCGCGAAGCACAGCTGCTCGTCGAGCTTGGGTGCGGGGAGCCGGGTAGGGGCAGATGCCATGAATGCGATATTAGATCGGGTGCAATTCAATTGCAAGCGAGGCAATAGAACGAAGAAGAGGCCGCGCTCGGCGGCCTCGGGGAACGGGTCGGCGGACCGGGGCGAACGCCCCGCCTAGGCGGCTCGGGATCGGGCGGCGCGCCCCGCTCAGGGCGTGGCGAGCCCGTCCATCGCCATCGCCTCGAAGTCGCCTCCGCGCAGTCGGGTCAGGTCGGCCGTCAGGCGCGCCGAGTCCCAGCGTGCGTCGGGCGTGCCCTCGATCGTCAATCCGCTTCCGACGCCGGCGACGATCATTCCGTAGGTCTTTAGCGCCTGCAGGATGGCGCGCGACGCGGGGCTCGCATCCGCCGGGATCGCGACGTCGGCCTTCAGGCGCAGCCGCAGCCCGATCGGAGGCAGTCCGCCATCGGGCGCTGCGGAGGCCGCGCGGCGCGCGGGCGGCACCCAGGCGGCGCGGACCGCGGGGACGGTGACGCGCAGCGCATGGCGGATCACGCCGGCCATGGCCTCGTCGTAGCGCACGAGGCCGGGGAAGACTGGCATGCCGCCGTCATCGATCGGCGCGCCCACCGTATCGACCGGTGCGCCGTCGGCGACGTCGAGCTTCCAGCTCATGCCGCCGGTTGCGTCCCAGGTGCCATCGATGCGGCGTGCTGCGCCGCGCAGCTCATGGAGCAGGCCGGCGTCGCGGTCGAGCAGCACCAGCCTCGCCGAGGCATCCGCGGAGGGTTGCAGGTCGGCCGGGATCGGCCAGGTGCGCGTCGCGTTTCCGGCGAAGCGCACGACGACGGCGGGCTGCAGGCGGTCGACGACCGCGTACGGCACGCCAGCGAGCGCACCGAAGCCTGGCGAGAGCTGCGCGCTCTGGCCGATCGCGGCGATCAGCGCATGCGAGGCGCGATCCGGCACCGCACGCACGAGGTCGCGGTTCCACGCGTCGTCGATCGGGAAGGGCAGCGTGCCCGACAGCGGCTGTCCGATGCCAGACAGCGCGGTCGACGGCACGCCGTAGCGGACCTTGCCGATCAGCGGCAGGGCGCCGGACACGGAGGCGTCTGGCGGGATGCCGAGCGGCTTGTTGCTGGTGAGACTGAACGATTCTCCGGCGACCGCGGTCGCCGGTGTCGCCGGACCCGTCGGATCGCCGCCGGCACAGGCGGCGAGCAGCACGACGAGTGCCGGCGCGCATGCGCTGCGAAGGCGCATCGCCGCGCGGAACGTGCCTCCTTGCGCGCGGGAAATGTAGGACTGTGACATGCCCGAACTGTATGTGCTGGAGTGCACACCGGGCGCACCGTTCGGGGGGCGAGATCGACCGCTCGGGAACACCCTCAGCGCAGGGCGGTCGCGATTCGCGCGAACAGGGCGTCGGTCTGTTCGGGCTTCACCCAGCGCGAGGCGACAACGAGGTCGCGTTCGGGATCGACCCAGGTCACGTGGCCGCCGGCGCCGATCATGAAGACGCTCGAGGGGCTCGCCGATGGGTACACCGGGCGCACCGATCTATTGCGCCACAGCAGCATCCCGTAGAACGGAGCGATCGGGCACGGCGCCATCATCCGCTCGATCCAGCCGCGCGACAGCAACTGCCGGCCGGCGTGCCCGCCGCCGCGCAGCAGCAGCCCGCCGACTCGCGCCTGGTCGCGGGCCGAGATCGACACCCCGCCGCCCCAGTGTGTGCCGCCGGGCACCGACTGCACGCGGCGCGTGCCGCCGTTGCCATCGGTGCCATCGGTGCCATCGGTGCCATGAGGCAGCTCGATCCATGCGTCGTCGTAGCCGACCCAGCGCCAGTCGCCGCTTGCGCCGAGCGGCCTCAGGATCGAGGCCTCGAAGACCTCGGGCAGCGGCCGCCCAAACAGGTGCAGCAGCGCGAGCGAGAGCTGGTTGATGCGGACGTCGTTGTACTCCCAGAACGTGCCGGGCTCGCGCAGCGGCCGCGCGTCGCCCTTGCGGCCCGCGGCCGGCTCGCCGCCGTAGGCCACGGTGCGGTAGCGGTCGACAGTGTCGGGCACCCCCAGGCAGCTGCCCTCCCATTCGCTCGTCTGCTGCAGCATCTGCGTCCAGGTGACCGATGAGGCGCGCGGCGTGTCGAAGCCGATGCCGGCCGGCACGCGCGCACGCACCGGCTCGTCCGGGTCGGGGAGCAGGCCCGCGTCGTGCGCCACGCCTGCGAGCAGCGCGAGATAGGTCTTGGCGATGCTGAAGGTCAGGTCGGCGCGGTCAGGCTCGCCCCAGGCTGCGACCTCGACGCCGCAATGAACGATCGTGCCCGAGCTCGGGCCGCGCGCGTGCACCGGACCGCGCAGCACGTTCCATGGCGGCGGGTCCTGCAGGTGGATGCCCCAGCGGTCTGGGTCGGCCGCGGGGTCGCGCGCCCACGGGGTCTCATGGGTGGCGGCGAAGGAAAGTGCGTCGGAGAAGGCTGTCATCGGTCGATCCTATACGATGGCAACAGCCCATCGACAGGAGACGATCCATGCAATCCGCCGTCCGAAGCCAGACGATCGGCGACCTGCTGCGCCGCACCGCCGCCCGCCTGCCCGACAAGCCTGCGATCCGCTGCGGCGCCACCGCGTGGACGTACCGCGAGTTCGACTCGATCGTGAATCGTCTGGCCCGGGGCCTCGCCGAAGGCGGCGCCGGCGCGCCGGTCTGCGCGGGCGACCGGGTCGCGGTGCTGTCGCGCAACTCGCATGCGTTCGCGGCGCTGCGCTTCGCGCTCGCGCGGCTGGGCGCGGTGCTCGTGCCGATCAACTTCATGCTGAACGCCGACGAGGTCGCGTACATCCTCGAGCACTCGGACGCGCGCCTGCTCGCGCTCGGCCCCGATCTGGTCGAGCTCGGCCGTGCCGCGGCCGCGCGCGGCACCTCGGTCGAGCACATGCTGTGGCTCGAGGGCGAGGACCCCGCCGAGCCGCCCGCCGGCCTGCGAACCTTCGCCGGAATGCTGTCGGATGATGCGAGCGCGCCCGCGGTCGAGCTCGACTCGCGGATGCTCGCGCAGATCATCTACACCAGCGGCACCGAGTCGCTGCCCAAGGGCGCGATGCTCACGCACGAGGCGGTGTGCTGGGAGTACGTGAGCTGCGTGGTCGAGGGTGAGATCGCCGAGTCCGACACGATGCTGCATGCGTTGCCGCTCTATCACTGCGCGCAGCTCGACGTGTTCCTCGGGCCCGCGATCTACGTCGGCGCGTCCAGCGTCATCACCGGCAAGCCCACGCCCGACACCATCCTCGCGCTCCTGGCCTCGCACCGCATCGACTCGTTCTTTGCGCCGCCCTCGATCTGGATCGCGCTGATGCGCTCACCCGCCTTCGAGGCCGCCGACCTCCATGCGCTGCGCAAGGGCTACTACGGTGCGTCGATCATGCCGGTCGAGGTGCTCAAGGAGATGGGCCGCCGGCTGCCGAATGTGCGGCTCTGGAACTTCTATGGTCAGACCGAGATCGCGCCACTGGCGACCGTGCTCAAGCCCGAGGACCAGCTGCGCCGCGCGGGCTCCGCGGGGCGCGCGGTGCTCAACGTCGAGACCCGCGTCGTCGACGACGCGATGCGCGACGTCGCCGTCGGTGAGGTCGGCGAGATCGTCCACCGCTCGCCGCAGTTGCTGAGCGGCTACTTCAATGATCCCGAGCGCACCGCCGCCGCCTTCGAGGGCGGCTGGTTCCACAGCGGCGATCTGGCGACGATCGACGACGAGGGCTACATCACCGTCGTTGACCGCAAGAAGGACATGATCAAGACCGGCGGCGAAAACGTCGCCTCGCGCGAGGTCGAGGAGACGGTCTACCGGCTCGAGGGCGTCTCCGAGGTTGCCGTCGTCGGCCTGCCGCATCCGTATTGGATCGAGGCGGTCACGGCGGTGATCGTGCGCAAGCCCGGCCACGAGGCGATGACCGAAGAGCGGGTCATCGCCCACTGCCGCGCCCAGATGGCGCACTTCAAGGTGCCGAAGAAGGTCGTGTTCGTCGACGCGCTGCCCAAGAATCCGAGTGGCAAGCTGCTCAAGCGCGAGCTGCGGACTCGTTTCGAGGGCGTGATGAAGGACCTGCCGGCCGGGAACCGCTGATGGCCCGGGGGCCGCGCCGTTGCCTGCTCGCGAGCGTGGCCGCGTTCTGCTGGCCGTTGGCGCACGCGTCGAACACGAAGTCGTACGCCCAGACGTGATTGGCGGCTCTGGGCGGCAGAAGCGATACGCAGGAGCTCTCGCGCCAGGACGAACCATCCCGCGCGTGGCCGAACACCTGGGTGAAGCCTAAGAATGAAGATCGTCCATGTCGCAGCCGAGTACTGCGGCCAGCTTCGCCAGCAGGTCAGTCGATGGCTTGGCCTTGGCGTGTTCGACCATTGACAGCATCTGACGAGTGACGCCGCACCGCTCTGCGAGCGTCTGTAGCGTGAGGCCGCGTTAGTTGCGCCAGACCTTGAGCGGCGATTCCCCGGCGAGCAGACGGTCGGCGAGTTCCACCGGGAAGGTTTCCGCGTCGCGTGCGGACCTTGCGTTGGCAATGTCCTGCAAGACCTCGAGCCGCATTTGGGCCTTCCCAACCATGGCTCTGATCCTCTTTATGCGCTGGCGCACGTTCCCGTCAGTCGAATTCGAACTTCGTCCGAAGGGGGGCGGCCGCCCTGCGGATGTCGGCGACCGCCACGGCTAAATCAGCTTGCGACATTCTCGAACCATCGGACCAAGCCGGCGGTGGACCACAAGACACCACGCGCCCATCCGGTGCACCATCGTCGGCAACGCACCGTTCTGCTGGAAAGATCGCGCTCCGCCCCCCTCTCCGGTACTCCAGTTCATTGCTATTCACCAAATACACTTCGGTGCCGTCACTGGCGACGACACGCACGGCGTTGACGGCGCGGAACGTTTCAGAGAGGTTCATAGGAGGAATGGTAATTCCTATCCGCCCGACTGGGTGACGCAGCGGGAGGTGGTGGCAAGGTTTGACTCTTGACCGGGTTACGAGTCCTCGATCACCCGTGCCACATCACTGCGGCATTCCGCGCACTTGCCAACCAGCAGCAAGTCCCCACCCTTGATGGTGCCGCTGAAATTGCTGATCGTTGTTTCGTGACGGTAGTGGCCGCACCAGACGTTGGACAGCAGCCGCTGGCGGATGTCGGCAGGGATGGACTCCCTGCGCTGTCAGGCCGCCTCGGTAAAAGTGGGCAGTGATTCGATGGTCATGGTTCAGCGGACCCAGCGACGGGCGTCTTTCAAGAGCAGCAGCAATTGCTGCTCGCGCAGCGGTGACGCGATGAACCCGAACCGGGTGTAGAACCTCGCTGCTTCTTCATCGATGGGGTGGGTCAGCATGGCACGGATGCCGGCATGCTCGGCAATCAGCATCGTGCGCCGAATCGAGTCCTGCAGCAGGCCAAAGCCTATACCTCGCCCCTGGTCGTGAATTGATACTGCCAGCCGCGCCAGGATCACCACTGGCAAAGGGTACTGCCCCATCCCCTTGCGGATGCGCTCCGGCGCCTCCAGCGTGTCAACTTGACCCACGGTCAGGCTGAAGTAGCCCGCCACGCGGCCATCGCCCTCGGCAACTACGAAGGTCTTGGCCGAGCCACTGCCCTGAGCCTGGCGGGCATGGCGCAACAGCCAGTCATTCAGCGCGGGCTTGCCGCAATCAAAACCCTCCAGCAGATGCTGCGCGGCCAGAGCCTCCGGTGCGCGCAAATTCACTTCGTGTCCCAGGGCGCCTTACGGGCAAACAGGTCACGCAAACCCTCATTGGCCTGTTCGGGGCGGTCCAGCAGATCCATCAGGGCCTGGTACTGGCTGCCCGAGACCATGAACAATCGTTGGTCCAGCAGGGTCTGCTCGGCGGCCAGGCACGCGCTGTCAAGAATGAAGTCAGTCAGCGACTTGTGGGCCACCTCGGCGGCACGGCGCAGCACCACCTCCTGTTCGGGGGTGGCGCGCAGTCCGAGTCGGGCGGAGCGGGCGGAAGGCGACGATGCACCAGCAGTCATGGCAGCACCTCTTTTGTTAGATCAATTGCCGCAATGTTAGTACAAGTGATGCACATCGTCTAGTTGTACTGATGACTGGTGGTCTTGGTTGACGATGAATCAGGGCACGTAAGTCGTTGATTTTATAGACCGCCGTCTGCGTCTACGCGCAAGCTGCGCTCGTTCGTATCTGGCGGGCTACGCCGCGCCTGATAGGCCAGCCGGTCTGGCCGGCGCCAGAGCGAGTCGCCGCAAGTCGGCCGTTTTCGCGCCCGCGAAAACGCCTCGCACTCGCGCGCTGCGTGCAACGGGCGTTATGTCCACCCGCCACGGCTTTTTATCTAGTGGGGGTTCCTGGTTTCTTATTGATCGGGTACAGTTTCACTTATTGATTGAACGCCCGAGAGGTGAAGAAATGGCTACTACATCCGACACCATCGACCATGTGACGCTCAAGCGCCTTGTTGAGGCCGGGGCGGTACGCGGTGCCAGCATCGTCGGCCAGCCTGGCGGCTGGGGCGTGGTGGTTCAGTACGGCATGACCGAGCGCGTTCTCGCTGCCAAGCGGGGTTCGGTTCGCATCTTCCGCAAGTTTGAAACCCTCGTTCCGTACCTGAAGGAAATCGGCATCGCGCGCTACCAGGTGGACGCCACGCAGTTCGACCCCGTGGCGCACAAGACCGAGCGCAAGCGCGAGGACGCGGCCGAGCGCATGAAGAACGCGCACGAGGCTGCAGCCTACAAAGGCTGGCTCACCAAAGAGGTTCAAGAGTCCATCGACGATGTCCGGCCGAGCGTGCCGCATGCCCAGGTGGCGGCCGAGTGGGCGGCCGAGCGCGCGGCGTTGCTCAAGCGCGCTGAAAGCACCGGGGGCTGATCTTGCCGGTATGGCGACCCACCGCGATCGCCGATCGCAAGAGCATCACCGCCTACATCGCCCAGGACAACCCAAGAGCCGCCATCGAGCTGGGCGACATGCTGATGCAGAAGGCGGAACAGCTCGACCAGCATCCGACGCTTGGCAGAGCTGGACGAGTCAAGGACACGCGCGAGCTTGTGGCGCACCCGAACTACATCTTGATTTGCAGGATTGTCGGCAAAGCCGTGGACGTGCTGCGCGTCAAACACGCGGCGCAGAAATGGCCCTGACAAAAGACCAAGGCAAGGGGTGGAGCTCTCGCCGTTCTGGCCACGAAATCCCAGCAAATGAACCGAAATTCCTATCCGGAAACAAGCTCGCAACCGCCAAGCCTGTGGCGCTGACCGCACGGGACGGCCTGCCGCTGCATGGCTACCTCACGCTGCCCGAGGGTGCTGGGGCACGCAAGATGCCCATGGTGCTGCTGGTGCACGGCGGCCCCTGGCGGCGAGACCGCTCGGCTGAAGACGGCACCCACCGATGGATGCCTCAGTTCCTGGCCAATCGCGGATACGCGGTGCTGCAGGTCAACGACCGGGGCTCGTCAGGCTATGGCCGCGCGTTCATGGAAAAGGCCATCGGCGAATCTGCCGGCCGCATGCACGGCGACCTGGTTGATGGCGTGCAATGGGCCGTGCAACAGGGCATTGCAGACCCCGCGCGCGTGGCGATCTATGGGGCCAGCTATGGCGGCTACGCGGCGCTGGTGGGGGCCACTTTCACGCCTGAAGTGTTTGCCTGCGCTGCGATCTTCGTGGGCGCGTCGAACTTGGCGCTGAGCCTGGAGAAAGTGCCCCCCTACTGGGAGATGGGCATCATCGGCTGGCACCGCTATGTGGGCGACCCAGCCAAGCCCGAAGACCGCCGCGACATGGACGCGCGATCACCGATTTTCAAGGTCGGCCCGCAAACCCGCCCGCTGCTCGTCATGCACGGTGTGACCGACGTGCGCGTGAAGCTGGAGCATTCCGAACTGATGGTGCAGGCCCTGCGCAAAGCCGGGCGCCCGGTAGACTACGTCACCTTCCCGGGCGACGGCCATGGCAACCAGCGCTGGCCCAACAACCTCACGATGTACCGCAAGACCGAGGACTTCCTCGCGAAGTGCTTGGGCGGGTGCAGCAGTGGGTTCGACTACTACCAGCTTGGGGCGTGGGCGTTTTGAATGCGCCACAGAACAGACCGAACAACCCGGAGCAGGCCTTGCTGCGCAGCCAAGCGCACGGTGTGAAATTCCGGGCCTTTGCCGGGCCCGCCGACTTCGAGGCCATGGTCGCTTGTGCCAATGCGAGCTTCGCCGCCGACCAGACCGGGTTTTTCCGCAAGGTCGAAGACGAGGCGCGTGACTACGCGGCCTTCACCAGCTGCGTGCCGGAGCGGGACGTGTGGATCGCCGAGGTCGGGAAGGAGATCGCCGGCTACGTGCGTTCCTGGCACTGGGCGCAGGCAGACGGCCTGCGGCTGTATGGGCAGTTTGCCGTCATGGCGCCACAGTGGCGCCGGCAAGGGATTGGCGCAAGCCTGCATGCGTGGCTTGAGTCGCGCCAGCTCGAGACCGCGGCGGAGCACCGCAGCGCACCCAGGCACGCCCATCATGCCTTCGTCACCCAAGGCGAAACCGCGCGCGCGGCCTTGCTGGAAAAGTCCGGCTACCGACCAGAGCGCTATTTCCTCACCATGGAGCGCCACACGCTCAATGACATTGCCGACTTCCCTCTGCCCGCCGGGCTGGAGGTGCGGGCGGTACAACCCGAGCACCACCGCACCATCTGGGATGCCGATGCCCGCGCGTTCCAGAGCCACTGGGGCTATGCACCGCTAGGCGAGGCCGACTACCAGCGTTGGCTGCTCAGCCCGGTCTTTCAGCCGCACCTGTGGCAGGTTGCCTGGGATGTGCAGACCAACCAAGTGGCCGGGCAGGTACTCGGTTACATCGACGATGCTTGGAACGCGGAGAATGGGCGCAAGCGCGGCTGGACCGAATTCATCAGCGTGGGCGAACCCTGGCGCCGCCGTGGCCTTGCGAGAGCGCTGATATCGCGCAGCCTGCGCGCCCAGGCGGCGACGGGCATGAACGAATCGGCTCTGGGCGTGGACAGCCAGAACCCGAGCGGCGCGAACCGTGTGTATGAAGACTGCGGCTTTGTCGTGGCGCGGCGCAACTGCGTGTACCGCAAACCGTTGGAGGTGGTTGGTAAGGGGTAGGACAGAGCGGCAGGCGAAAGGCGTCGCCGGGGCGTTCTGCTCGAGGACGATGGTCAGTCGTACCTCGCCGAGTTGGATACCGACGCTGAGGAGGCGCGCACGCTGCGCCCGCTGCAGGCGGGGGCGGTGACGTACCGCATCGCCTTCGGCCCGCGCGCAGGACGCAAGGTGCTGAACCTGAGAGGGGCGATGCCGCGCGAGGCCGCAGCGCGCCAGCGCCAGTGCGCCGACATCGACGGGTTCAGCCTGCATGCTGCGGTCCGAGTCGAAGCACACGATCGCAAGCGGCTGGAGCGGTTGTGCCGCTACATTACGCGGCCGGCACTGTCGGAGGAGCGCATCCAGGTGAACGCGGCAGAGCAGGTGCAGCTGGAGTTGAAGACGCCGTGGCGAGACGGAACGACGCACCTGATGCTGAGTCCACTGGAGTTCATGCAGCGGCTGGCGGCACTGGTGCCACGGCCGCGACTGCACCTGATCCGATACCAGCCAAGGCCAGGCCCTGGAGTTCATCATCGCGGTGCCGGGCCGGCGGTACGCGGAGTTCGCCGAATTGTTGGAAGCCTTCCAAGTCCAGTGTGCCCAGAGCGGTGCCGAGACGATCGGCGAGATCGCCTGGAACGGACTGCGCCTGGTGGCGGCACATGATCCGGTCAGGGCGCTCGAGCAGCATCACAGGCGCCGCGCCAAGATGGCCGAGCTGGAGAGCCTGGCCAGTGGCTGGGTCGACACGCTCCAGGGGCAAGATGCGGGCGTCAAGAGGCGCGGCCGCAAGCTCTCCGACAGCGGCACCAAGACACGGTTCTATCGCGCAGTGTGTGAGGCCCACTTCGCCAACATCAACAAGGTCGACCTCAAGGCCGAACTGTTCAGCTACTTCATCGACGAGGAGGCCTTGCGTCTGGCCGAGATGATGGACGGCAAGCTGCTGGTCGTGACCAACGTGCAGGACCATGAGCTAGGTGCCGTCATCGAGCGCTAAAAATCCTTGGCCGACATCGAGCGCGGCTTCAAGGTGCTCAAATCCGACCTCGAAATCGGGTCGGTGTATCACCGCCTGCCGCAGCGCATTCGGGCTCACGCCTCGATCTGCTTCATGGCGCTGATTCTGCACCGCGTGATGCGCATGCGCTTGCGCCAGAGCCAGACCGGACTCACGCCAGAACGCGCGCTGCAATCGCTCAAACGCATCTAGCATCACCGAGTGTCGTTCAACGGGGCGCAGCCGCTGGCGGGCGTCTCGACGGTGACGACCGAACTCATCCAGAGGCTCAAGGCGCTGAAGATCAAGGCCCCCAGCCACGCACAGCAACTCCGCCTGTTGTCGGGGCACGTTTGAAAACCGAGCCCAATACAATCAGGTGGTTGCGAGCTCAACTGTCGAACTCGGGTAACCCGGAACTGCTCGGCACACGACAGCGTACGTACGACCGGGTTGCCGCCATGGCGCTGCACGATGCGCGCAAAGCTGGTCCATGGAACGAACTCCATGATCTGGGCGAACAGGGTCTTGCCTGCGTTCATCCGCACTCCTCGAGGATGTCAATCCTGGGAAGCTACGCAGTTCCTCGACATCGAAGTTCAAATCGGCACCAGATGAAATCGACCTGAAACCCCCACCAATGCTGGCCCTTAGGCTTGGCGCGGCTCCTTCAACCGGACAGCAGTGGAAGCACGTATCCTTGCAGCTAGACTGGCGACGTAGAAAATTTCGTTCACACCCTTTGAGACGACCCCTCTTCGATCGATGGATTTTCGTTGCTGAGATCGACACCCCACGCAAGGCGTTCCATGCCCCGCTGAAGGCCCGGGCGCGCCGCAAGGCGGGTCATCCAGGCCGACGTATTCGGACAGTCTTCGTCGATGGAGGGTTGCCGTGCCCGAAAGCCCGGCCAAACGCTCTCGAACCAGGCGTAGGTGGCAAAATCCGCGATGCTCACTTCACCGACTATGTATTCTTGGCCCTCGAGCACATTTTCCAGAACGGAGATGAGTCGCGACGCCTCTGTGCTGAAACGCTTGATTGGATAGGAGTAAACCTCAGGGGCCTTCGTCTTGCGCAGATACGCATTGACTCGTGGGCTGTCAGGATCAATCGCAGCAGCGAAATGGGCTAGGTTTCCAAATGTCGGCCCCACACCGCTCATCTGCCACATCAACCACTGTAGGACCCGATACCGGTCCGGGCCGGAGGGCGGCAGAAACTGCCCGGTCTTCTCTGCAATATAGAGAAGGATCGCGCCGCTCTCGCCCACCACAACGCGACCTTCCGGTCCGTCAGGATCGATCAGCACGGGAATACGGCCGTTGGGATTGATGGCGAGGAAACTCGGGCTCTTCTGCTGATTTTCAAAGAGATTTACCGGTTGTATCCGATAGGCAAGTTCGCATTCCTCGAGCATGATGGAAACCTTGCGTGCGTTCTGCGTGCTCCAGGTGTAGAGGCCGATCATCTGCTGGTCCTCAAACTTTGGTGGGAAAGAACGCGTCAACCGTGACGCCTGACTGACGGCATAGACTCGCTAGATCGAAATTGAAGCTCTCCCAGAACACGAGGCCATCGCGGAATTTGAATAGGATGAACACCGGAACACAAGCGCGTTGGCCGTTTGGCGTTTGCCCGCCGGGTCGGCCGGTCATGGTCATCTCGATCTCACCCCACCCGATCAACGTATCACCACTGACTGCAGATTGCGCCAGGGTCACGCTGTAATCAGGAAACAGCGTAAAGAACCATTCGAGCGACCTGCGGATTTCGTCGGCCCCCTCGCGTCGAGAAACGAACGGCGGAGCCTCCAGGGTGCCTTGGGGGTGATAGACCCGCATCGCCGCCGCGACATCCTGACGACTTTTCGCTGAAGCAAGCTCCTCCGCGATCCGCATCATTTCCAGTGGATCAGTCGGTGCTCTTGCCTCGGTTGGGATCAATTGACTTGTGAGGCCCATGATGCAGCGTCCTTGTTGAGCGAGGCTTCATCTTTGCAGGGATGAGATCGCCGATCTAGTGGCCAAACAGACATATGATGTGCGAAAGGAGTCATCTTTCAGTGAGCACACAACGGATCGCGATCGTGGCTGTCGACGGCTGTATCGGGTCGACCGTGCATGGTCTGCTAGACGCCTTTGCGTGCGCCAATGCTTGCGCGTCCGAGCGTTCAAATACGCCCCCGCCTTTCGCCGTCATCATCGTTTCGACCGACGGCAAGCCGGCGACCAGCTACAACGGGCACGCGATTGCGGTGAACGGACATCTACCCTTGGCTGAGGGGAGCGATGTCATTGTGTTCGCGCCCATCATGCAAGCAACGACAATCGCGTCCAGAATCGACGCGAAAATTGATCCTCATCGCTCCCTGCTTCCATGGGTTCGTAAACAGTCGGAGGCAGGATCGTGCCTTGCGACTTCGTGCACCGGCAGTTTCCTGCTGGCCGAGGCCGGCATCCTCGATGGCAAGGTGGCGACCACTCATTGGCGGGCCGCCCATGCGTTTCGCGAACGATATCCGCAGGTCGTGCTGCGTGAGGATGAACTCGTCACCGAAGACGGCAACCTCGTGTGCAGCGGCGGAGCCGTTTCATATATCGACCTCGCCATCCATCTGATCCGCCGGTTCGCGGGCCCAGCGCTCGCCTTGCAATGCGCACGGATGCTGGTTTTCGATCCTGGCCGCGATCGCCAGTCGCCTTATCGGGCGTTCGATCCTCACAGAGCACACGGCGACGAAAAGGTCCTGAAGGCGCAGGACTGGATCGAAAGTCGCTATTGGCAAGATATTGACGCAGTACACATTGCAGAGCTTCTCGGAATGAGTCCGCGCAACTTCAATCGCAGGTTCAAGGCCGCGTGCGGGGAGTCGCTCAATAACTATGTCCAGGGCATCAGAATCTCGGCTGCATGCGACAGGCTCGTCTCTAGCGAACTGTCGCTCCAGAAGATCATCGCTGACGTTGGCTACTCCGACGCCAGCTCCTTCACCCGGTTGTTCAAGAATTGCACCGGAATCACCATGGGCGAGTACCGCAAGCGCTTTCAATCGCAGCGCTTACCGCCGAACAGCTGACGGTTGTAAGTGAAGTGGTCGGCCGAGCAGGAACAAAAATGCCGACTTGGAGCGTGGAAGTTTCAACGCCTCCTTCCTTCTCCCAGAGCGCCCCGAACATGCTCTGAACACTGCCCGTGACGCGTGCGTACCAGTCATCGAAGGTGGCGCAAGACTGTTGAACCTTGATGGCGCCTCCGAAAATGTCGTCCTCGGGCGCCTGCGGCGGGTGATCCCTGCTCGCATGCTCGCCGCCGTCGGTCCCGCTCACTCTTTGGGCCAGCCGGCCCCAGTTGCCCGTGCCGTCGAGTCGCCTGAACTGTCGCGGTTAGGCGGCCTCAGGCCGCTTGAAACGTGGGGTCCCTACCAAGTCGTCCCTGTTTTATCGTTTCATCCTGCGGCGAGCGCGTACGAAGTGCGCTGGTGACGATGACTCAGCCGCGTCAGGGCGCGGTGCCAGCCGAAACCGAGGCGTTGTTCGCTCCGTACCGTTATC
>JBIPLJ010000077.1:0-17983 GCA_044368415.1 Burkholderiaceae bacterium | reverse complement strand
TCAGGCTCACGCTCGATGTGACACCCGGCGCCGCCCACGTGAAGCTGCCCTGGTGCAGGCGCCTCGCGCACAGCCAGATGCCGATCCCGTCGTGCACCAGCACCTTCATCCGGTTCGCGCGGCGATTGGCGAACAGGTACGCGTGATGGGCTCGCGCCTCGCCGAACACGCGGATCACCCGCGCCAGCGCCGTCTCGGTCCCAGCGCGCATGTCCAGCGGCTCGACCGCCAGCCACACCGCGTCGATGCGGATCATCGAAGCACCTCGCGCAGCCAGGCCGCGCTATGAGCCGCAGCCGACAACGGCCAACTTACCGACACCACCATCGCGCCGCGGCGCACCTCGATGCGGATCTCCTCAGGCGGTGGCGTACCGTGCACCGACGCCATCGGCACCGCGACGAACTCCTCGATCCGATGCACGGCTTGGCGCCCGCGATCGCGCCCGTCCGCGAGGCGACGCCAGCGATGCACCAGGTTCGCGTTCAGACCGTGGTCGAGCGCAACCTTCGCCACCGAGGCGCCGGGCTGCGCACAGGCCTCCAGTACCGTCGCCTTCAGCGCCTCGCCGTGATGTCGCCGTGTCTGTCGTCTTGCACCTTCCATGGTGTCCACTTCCTTCGTAAGTGGACACCATCCTCAGACCCTATCCTCAGCGCGGCAAGATGACTTCCCAGGTTGCTTACGAACCCCGAGTCGTTGATGAAGGAGATCATCTCCTTCACGTTCGAGCCTGGCACCGCCATCTGCGGGAAGGCGGCCACGGTCTGGAAGTAGTCGAACCACTGCTCGGTGCCGGCCGAGTGATACTCGCCGCACCAGGCCTCGTCATAGCCGCAGCGGTCGAGCCCCTGCACGAGCTCGAGGTCCTGCTCGAGGGCCACCGCCGGGGCGTCCCGCCCAGGGGTGCGGGCCATGCTAGCATCGGCTGAAACCCGGCGGTAAAGCCTTTCGAGGCCCTTATCGGCCCCATCCTGATCGCCCAGAGGGACGATGCACACCCCACCACTCATCGTCGGCCTCGGTGGCACGACACGACCCGGCTCGACTTCCGAGCGGGCGCTTCTGGTCGCGCTGGAAGCGGCGGCCGCCGCGGGCTTCGAGACCCGGCTCTTCGGCGCCGGTTCGATGCCCAGCGAGACCTACGACCCCAGCCGCCCCGAGCGCAGCACCCAGGCCGTTGAGATGATCGCCGCGCTGCGGCGAGCCGACGGCGTGTTGATCGCCACGCCCGCGTATCACGGCGGCATCTCGGGCCTCGTGAAGAACGCAATCGACTTCACCGAGGACCTGCGCGACGACGCGCGGCCCTACCTCGACGGGCGTGCGGTAGGCCTCATCGTGGTGGCCGACGGCGCGCAGGCGCTCGGCTCGACGCTGGCCTCGCTGCGCGCGATCGTGCATTCACTGCGCGGCTGGCCGACCCCCTTCGCCGCCACGCTCAACGGCCGCGACAAGCCCTTCGGCGGCGACGGCCGCAACGCCGACGAAGCCGCGCTCCAGGCCTGCCGACTGGTCGCGCAGCAGGTGATCGAGTTCGCGCGGATGGCGCAGGCCACGCGCGCCGTTTGAGCCGCGGCGCGCCCCGATTGCAGGCCGCCTGCGCCCCGAAAGGCCCGGCCCCGGCGCGCGACCGACGATCCCGCAGCAGGAGACCGAGATGAGCAGCAAGATCGAGAAGTCCGACGCCGAGTGGCGCAGCGCGCTGGCCCCCGAGGCCTACCAGGTGCTGCGTCACGAGGGCACCGAGCGCGCGGGCACGAGCGCGCTGAACCACGAGCACCGCAAGGGCACCTTCGTGTGCGCTGGCTGCGGCACGCCGCTGTTCACCAGCGACATGAAGTTCGAGAGCGGCACCGGCTGGCCGAGCTTCTTCCGGACCCTGCCCGAGGCCTTCGAGACGCGGCGCGACTTCCGGCTGATCTGGCCGCGCACCGAATACCACTGCGCGACCTGCGGCGGCCACCACGGCCATGTGTTCGAGGACGGCCCCGAGCCCACCCGCCTGCGCTACTGCAACAACGGCGTCGCGCTGAAGTTCGTGCCCGACGAGGGCTGAGCGCGGCCGACCCGGCCGCGGCGGCCGGATACCGGAGCGCCCGGCTCGGAGCGCCCCGGGTCGAGCGATAGACTCGTCGAACCGCGCGGCCCGCGCACCCCTTCCAGACCAAGAGCCCCCGATGAGCACCGTCGTCCCCGCCCCGCAGCCCGTCCTCGTCCCCGTCGCAGGCGGAGGTGCCTGGCCGGTGCGCCGCGTCTACTGCGTCGGCCGCAACTACGAAGAACACGCCAAGGAGATGGGCTTCACCGGCCGCGAGCCGCCATTCTTCTTCATGAAACCGGCCGACGCGGTGGTCTATGTGCCCGAGGGCGAGACCGGCGAGCTCGCCTACCCGCCCGGCACTTCAAACTTCCACTACGAGATCGAGCTGGTCGCGGCGATCGGCACCGGCGGCACCAACATCAAGGCCGCCGACGCGATGTCCCATGTCTGGGGCTACGCCGTCGGGCTCGACATGACCCGCCGCGACCTGCAGGGCGAGGCCAAGAAGCAGGGCCGGCCCTGGGAGATCGGCAAGGGCTTCGACGCCTCGGCGCCGATCGGCCCGATCGTACCGGCGGCGAAGGCCGGCAACGCCAGCGCCGCGACGATCGAGCTCAAGGTCAACGGCACGGTCAAGCAGACCAGCACGACCGCCAGGCTCATCTGGAACATCGCCGAGACCATCGAGCACCTGTCGTCGTACTGGCGGCTGGAGCCGGGCGACCTGATCTACACCGGCACGCCCGAGGGCGTGGGCGCGGTCAAGCCCGGCGACCTGATGGAAGGCAGCGTGGCCGGCGTCGGCACGCTCAAGCTCCGGGTCCGCTGAGAAGCCGGGCGGGCGTGCGCCCGCCCGTTATGGCTGCGGGGCGACAGACGCTGGGCGCGCCCCGGCCGGCGTCGGCTCGGGCGAGGGCCCGCCCTCGATCTTGAGCACACGCTGCGGGAACGGAATGGCGATGCCGTGCTCGCGGAACGTGCGCAGGATGGCGAGGTTCACGTCCGAGCGCAGTGCAAGCGTGCCGATGACCGGATCCTCGATCCAGAAGCCGACCTCGAGCGTGATCGCGGAGTCGGCGAACGCAACGAGGAAGGCCATCGGCGGCGGGTCCTTCAGAACGCGCGGCTGCGAGGTGGCCGCCTCGACCATCAGCGCCATCGCATGCTCGACGTCGCTCGAGTAGTCGATGCCCACCTGCACTGCGGCGCGGGCGCGGGTGTTGGTGAAGGTCTCGCTCTCGACCACTGAGGACACCAGCATCTCGTTGGGCACGATGGAGTCGATACCGTCCATGCCGCGCAGCACGGTGTAACGCGTGCGGATGTCGACCACGGTGCCGCGCCAGGTGCCGACGCGGATCAGCCGGCCCGGCTCGATCGAGCGGTCGAGCAGGATGATGAAGCCCGACACGTAGTTGGCCGCGATCTTCTGCATGCCCAGGCCCAGGCCCACGCCGAGCGCGCCGCCAAACACCGACAGGGTGGTCAGGTCGATGCCGATCATCGGCAGCGCGATCATCAGCGCCAGCAACATCAGCAGCGGCTGCGCGATGCGGCCGATCACGACGCGCGCGCTCGGGTCGACGCCCGCGGTGCCGGCGAGCTTGGTGTCGAGCGCGTTGCTGATCCACAGCGCGATCACGCCGGCCAGACCGACGGTGAGCACGCCGGTGATGATCTGCAGCACCGTGAGCTTGGTCTTGCCCAGCGGGATAGCGATCGACTCGAGCGTCTCGAGCAGCACCGGCAGCAGGTCGAGGATATGCAGCGCGACCATCGACCAGATCACGGTGGCGATGGTTCGCTCGAAGGACGCGACCCAGTGTGCGTGCCGGAAGGTCTGGCGCAGGACCAGCACGAGGGTGCGCACGCCGGCGAGCGACACCATCATCGCGATGGCGACCGACAGCAGGCTCACCGGCACGAAGCGCTCGAGCACGGCGCGCGCCACCACCATCAGCCCGAGCGCCAGAAGGGGCCATGCCACGCGCTGTGCCCAGGCGACCGCCAGGCGTTCCGAGCCGCGTGCCTCGAGCCTGCGCTCGATCCAGCCGGCGCCATGGAAGGCGATGCCCAGGCACGCGGCCACGGCGCCAGCCGCCCACCAGCTGCGCGCGGTGGACAGCTCGCCGATCAGCCGGTTCACCAGCGGCCCGAGCAGGTGCAGGTCGAAGTCGAAACCGTTCATGCGGCAATGGTAGCGGACGATCGCGCTACCATTGCCGCAACCCGGAGGAGACACCGAGCATGGCCGAGAAAACCGTCCACCCCGACACCATGCACCGCTGGATGGTTGATCTGTGGCTGCGCGCAGGCTCGAGCCAGACCGAGGCGCAGCTCACCGCCGATCACCTCGTCGGCGCGAACCTCGCCGGCCACGACTCGCACGGCGTCGGCATGGCGCCGCGCTACGTGAAGTCCTGGAAGGTCGGCGAGCTGCAGCTCAATCGCACGGTCGAGATCGTCGTCGACAACGGCGCGCTGATCACTGTCGACGCCCGCCACGGCATGGGCCAGTCGGTCACGCATCAGGCGATGGAGATCGCGATCACACGCGCCCGCGAGCACGGCGTGTGTGTGATGGGGCTGAAGAATTCGCACCACCTCGGTCGCGTCGGCCACTGGGCCGAGCAGGCGGTGGCCGCCGGCATGGCATCGATCCACTTCACCAACGCGGTGTCGACGGTCCCGATGGTCGCGCCCCATGGCGGCGGCACGGCGCGCTTCCTCACCAATCCGTTCACCGTCGGCATCCCGCGCTCGGGCGGGGAGCCCATCCTGCTCGACTTCGCCACCAGCGCGATCGCACACGGCAAGGTCCGCGTCGCCTGGAACAAGAAGAAGTCCGACCCGACCGTGCAGGTGCCCGAGGGCAGCCTGATCGACGCGCTGGGCCGGCCCACCCGCGACCCGAACGTGCTGTTCGAGCCGCCCGAGGGCCCGCACGGCGCACTGCAGACGGCGGCCGGCCACAAGGGCTACGCGCTGGCCATGGTCTGCGAGCTGCTGGGCGCCGCGCTCACCGGCGGAGCGACCGCCGCCCCCGCGCACCGCACGATGCAGTTCGCGATCTGGAACAGCATGCTCGCGATCGTCTTCGACCCGAACCGCATCGGCCCGGCCGAGCGCTTCGCCGCCGAGGCGCGTGAGTTTACCGAGTGGGTGCAGTCGGCGCCGCTCTCGGGCACGACCGACCGGATCATGATGCCGGGCGACCCGGAGCGACGCGCGCGCGCCGAGCGCGCCCAGGGCCTGCCGATCGACCTCGGCACGCTCGAGGAGCTCGACCAGGCCGCGCGCCTCGTCGATCCCGCGCTGCCCGCGCTGTCCTCGCTCGCGCGATGAGCGGGGCCGCCCGCACAGTCTGACCGGCGTCATCCGCCCGCCGTAGGCGGCCCCCCATAATCGGCAGATGAGCCGCCACCGCCTCTCGCCCCTGTTCGACCCCCGTTCGGTGGCGCTCTACGGCGCCACCGAACGCGCGGGTGCCCTCGGCCGGTTACTGCTCGAGACGCTGCGCGCGAGCGGCTTCCAGGGCCCGATCGGTTCGATCAACCCGAAGCGGCGCCGCGTGCTCGGCGAGCCCTGCGTGCGCAGTGCGGCCGCACTCGACTTCATGCCGGACGTGGCCCTCGCCGCGGTGCCCGCGGACGCGCTCGCGGCCGTGGTCGACGACTGCGCGGACAAGGGCACGCGCTTCGTGGTTATCTATGCGACCGGCTTCGACACCACCATCGAGGCGGGCCGTGCGGCGCAGGCCGAGTTGCTGGGCCGCGCGC
Organism: Burkholderiaceae bacterium; assembly: GCA_044368415.1. Classification (GTDB taxonomy): domain Bacteria; phylum Pseudomonadota; class Gammaproteobacteria; order Burkholderiales; family Burkholderiaceae_E; genus UBA4615. Next base: position 12,160 of record JBIPLJ010000077.1, on the reverse strand, counting down.
GCAGCCGCGGCGTGCGGCTGGTCGGGCCGCACTGCATGGCACTGATGCGCCCGGCCAGCGGCTTCGACGCCGGCTTCTCGCCGGGCCGCGTGAAGGCCGGCCGGGTCGCGCTGCTATCGCAGTCGGGGGCGGTGGTCAACGCGCTGCTCGACTGGGCGGCACCCTCGGGCATCGGCTTCTCGTCGGTGCTGTCGCTTGGCCGCGCGCTCGACCTCGACTTCGGCGAGCTGCTCGACTGGTACCTGTTCGACCATCAGACCGACAGCGTGCTGCTCTACCTCGAGGGTGTGCGAGACGCGCGCGGCTTCATGTCGAGCGTACGCGCGCTGTCGCGCGTCAAGCCGGTGGTCATCATGAAGGCGGGCCGCGCCGGCGACGCGGCCCGCAGCCTTGGCGCCTCGCACTCCGACGCCCTCATCGGCAACGACCGCGTCTTCGAGGCAGCGATCGCCCGCGCCGGCGCGGTCCGTGCGAACACCACCTTCCAGCTGCTGGCGGCCGCGCGGCTGCTGGCGCTGCGCAGGCGCCCCGGCGGGCCGCGGCTCGCGATCGTGGCCAACGGCGGCGGACCAGGCGTGATCGCGGCCGACGCGGTGGCCGCCTGCGACCTGGAGCTCGCCGTGCTGTCAGCCGAGACGGTCGCCGCCCTCGGTGCCGGCCTGCCCGCCCACGGCTCGTGGCGCAACCCGGTGAACCTGCTGACCGACGCGGATTCGGCCCGCATCGAGGCGGCATTGAAGGCCGTGCTCGCCGATCCGGGCGTGGACACAGCGCTTGCGCTCTTCGTGCCGCAGACCGTCACCACCTCGGCCCAGGCGGCCGACGCGATCGTGCGGGCCGCGCACGGGCAGCCGAAGCTGGTGGCCGCGGTCGTCGCGGGCGGCGCATCGGCCGCGGCCGGCCAGCACCGGCTCGACGAGGCCGGCGTCCCGCAGTTCCTGTCGCCCGAGAACGCGGTCGACGCGCTCGCGCTGCTGCAGCGCTTCGCGATCAACCAGCAGAAGCTGCGCCAAGTACCGGTCGCGGTCGATGTCGGCTTCGAACCGGACATCGCCGCCGCCGAGGCGATGTACCGCAGCGTCATCGCCTCGGGGCGCACGCTGCTCGACGAGGTGGAGTCCAAGGCGCTGCTGGCGCACTTCGGCATCGAGGCGCCGCCTTCGATCGTCGCAGCCACGCCTGCGGACGCGGCGCAGGCCGCCTCGCGGCTGGGCTTCCCGGTGGTGCTCAAGGTGCTGTCGCCCGATATCGTCCACAAGTCGGACGTCGGCGGCGTGCGCATCAACGTGCAGTCGGCGGGCGCGGCACGCGCGGCCGCCGAGGACATCCTCGAGAGCGTGGCACGGCTGCGCCCCGATGCGCGCGTCTCGGGCGTCGTCGTGCAGCCCATGATCCGCACGCGTCACCAGCGCGAGGTCTACCTCGGCATGGCGACCGACCCGATGTTCGGTGCGGTGATCGCCTTCGGCGCGGGCGGCATCGCGGTCGAGCAGATCGACGACGTCGCGATCGGGCTGCCGCCGCTCAACGGCCTGCTTGCACGCTCGATGGTCCAGCGCACACGCGTGGCACGCCTGCTGCGCGCCTACCGCAACGTGCCCGGCATCGACTTCCAGAAGCTCGAGCAGACGCTGGTGCGCTTCTCGGCGCTGGTCTGCGCCTGCCCGTGGATCGAGAGCCTCGACATCAACCCGCTGCTGGTCGACGAGGACCGCGTAACTGCGCTCGACGCACGGATCGCGGTCAAGTCACCGGCCGACATGCTGCGCGTCCACTGGCGCGGCGCCTACGGGCACCTGGCGATCCATCCGTATCCGCGCGAGCTCGAGGAGACGGTGACGCTGAAGAACGGCGAGGCGGTGCTGCTGCGGCCGATCCGTCCGGAGGACGCCGAGCTCGAGCGCGAGTTCGTCGCGGCGCTATCACCACAGACGCTCTACCGGCGCTTCATGATGCCGGTGAAGGAGCTGTCGGATGCGATGATCGAGCGCTTCACGCAGATCGACTACGACCGCGAGCTGGCGCTGGTCGCGCTGCGTAACAAGTCGGGCAGCACGCCCGGCGCGCCCGGCTCGCGGCTGGTCGGCGTGGCGCGGATCATCCCGACCTGGGAGGACGACACCGCCGAGTTCGCGATCGTCGTCGGGGACTGGCTGCAGCACTCGGGGCTGGGCCGCGAGCTGATGCTGCGGCTGCTGGAGGCCGGCCGCGTGCGTGGGTACTCGGTGATCGAGGGGATCATCCTCGGCGAGAACGTGTCGATGCTGCGATTCTGCGAGCGGCTGGGTTTCACGATCACGCTCAACCCGGACGATCCGGCCGAGCGGATCGCCCGCATCACGCTGGGCTGAGCGATCGGGCCGGGCTCAGAACAGCACGAAGTCCGCCACGCCGTAGGTGTCACGAAAGTGAGCGGCGAGCTGCAGCGCGCGCTCGCGGGCGTTGTCCACCTCGCCGATCGTCTCCTCGTGGCGCGCCGACTGCACGATCGCAACCGCCAGCATCTCGCTGAAGTGCTCACTCGACTCGGCCCCCGCCCCGCCCCAGCGTACGCGCAGCTGGTCCACGCCCTCAGGCGCCGACGACAGATCGGCCATCGGATGGACCGCCACGACCAGGTGGCCATGCACCAGGTTGCGGACCGACTCGACCTCGTGGGAGCGTGCCGAGCGGATCGGCGCGAAACCGGCGAGCTGACTCATGAACTCAACCGCTTTCTGAGCGGACGTCTTGTCGTGGCCGCGGGCCGTGCCGCGTTCTGCGAGGGTGGATTCGTGCTGCATGGTGGCTCCTGGACAGATCACGGGTCGCATGGGAATACACGCGGCCGGTTCGCAGGGTTTCGGCGATAGAGGGCGGGATCTGAAGGCCCACCGGCCGTGCGGGGGCTGGCGGTCGACCGCCGGGGGAAGAGGCGGCGGGACGGGAGGGGGACGGGCCGAGATCAGCGTCCGCGCAGCGCCGCCCAGGCGAGGCAGGCCCAGCCCGCGAGGAATGCGACGCCGCCCAGCGGCGTGACCACGCCCAGCCCGCGCACGCCGGTCAGCGCCAGCGCATAGAGGCTGCCGCAGAACAGCACCGTGCCGGCGACGAACAGCCAGCCGGCGGCCTGTAGTGCACTCGAGCGCCAGGTTGCTGCGGCCTGCGCCACCGCAAGCAGCCCCAGCGCATGGACCGTCTGGTAGCGCGCGGCGGTCTCCCAGACCGCCAGCGCGTCGACGCCGAGCCGGGCCTTGAGCGCATGCGCACCGAACGCCCCCGCCCCGACCGCGACCAGGGCCGACAGCGCGCCCAGCGCCGCCCAGCGCCGGTTCACGAGCCCGCGCCCGCGTGCGCGGAGGTGGGGTCCTCATCGTCGCGCGACCCGGGACGCAGGCCGGGCGGCATCCGGCGCGGCGCCGGCGCCGGCACGTGCGAGCGTTGCGAGCGCTCAGCGACCCAACGCAGCAGGTCGCGCTCGAAGCGCTTGCGTTCGACGTCGTGATGGACCTCGTGACGGCAGCCCGGATACAGGCGCAGCACGCGGTCGGGGTGGCCGCAGGCCTGGAAGAACGCGCGGCTACCCTCCGGGGCGTTGATCGGATCGTCCGCGCCGTGCAGCAGCAGCAGCGGCAGGGGGAACTCGCCGGCGCGCGCCAGCGTTTCGGCCATCGTGTGCAGGATTTCGGCGCCCCAGCGCATCGTGGCGCGCCCGTGCACCAGCGGATCGGACAGGTAGGCCGTGACCTCCGCCGCCACCGAGGAGATGCCCGCCGGGTCCAGGCCGAGATCGGTGCTCGTGCGCGGCGCCAGCTGTGACATCACCCGCGCGCCCCACTCGCGCAGCGGCCGCCGCGGTCCGGCCTGCTGCAGCGCCGGGCCGCTCGCGATCACACCGGCCAGGCCCTCGGGCCGGCGCAGGGCGTAGTCCAGCACGATCAGCCCGCCCATGCTGTGCCCGAAGAGGAACACCGGCCGGCCAGGCGCGAGCTCCAGAGCCTGCCCGACGATCGCCGCCGTGTCGGCGCGGTAGTCGTCCCAGCCTTCGATGTGCCCGCGGATCCCGGGGGACAGGCCGAAACCGCGCAGGTCCGCCGAGGCGATCGCATAGCCGGCACCGAGCAGCGCCTGATGCAGCCCGCCGTAGCGGCCCGCATGCTCGCCGAAGCCGTGGACCATCGCGACCGCCGCCCGGGGCGGGCCATGCGGGCGGAGCGACTGACCGGCGAGCTCGATGCCGTCGGTGGTACGAAGCGAGAACGTGCTCATGGAAAGTTTCGGCAGCGCGGCAGGGGCGGGTCTAGACTACATCGTACCGTCCGGAGGTTCCGATGCATCGCGCGCTCTTCGTCGTCGATTCGATCGCGGTGGCTGAGCCGGCGATGGCCGGGGCCGTGGTGGTCTGCGGCTCGCACGGCGGCGTCTCCGCCGCCCGCTACGTGCTGGCGCTGCCCAGCCGACCCTACGCGGTGTTCTTCAACGATGCCGGGATCGGCAAGGACCAGGCCGGCATCGTCGGGCTCGCGATGCTCGAGCAGGTGGGCGTGATCGCCGCCGCGTACTCGCACGAATCGGCCCGCATCGGCGACGCCGCCGACGGACTCGACAGCGGGCGGATCAGCCGCGTCAACGATTCAGCGATGCGCGCCGGCATGCGGGCCGGCCAGCCGGTCGCCGACGTCGTCGAGCGGCTGCGCGCCCTCACTTCCTAGGCGACTTACTCGGCATCGACGACATCATCTCGTTGACGTTGACCCGGCCCATGCCGGGCATCTCCATGTCGCCGGGCTTCCAGCCGGCGGGACAGGCGCCGGCCCACTTCGCCGACATCGTCATCTTGCTCTGCGAGATGCCCGCCATCGGCGGCATGTAGCGGGTGTCGACCTCGCCGCGGTAAGCCTTGTCGAAGTCGCCGCCGAAGACGCCGCGGCTGGTGGCCACCGTCGGTCCGAGCTTGCACTCCGACTCGGAGACGTACCGGTCGCCATCGCGCTGCATCGTGTTCTTCGTGCACTGCTGCTGGCTCAGGCCCTGGCCGAAACGCTGCATCTGCTGGTCAGTCTTGTCGTCGATACACTGCCGCATCGTCTGCGACGGCGAGTTGGTGACCTGCATCGTGATCTCCCACAGGCCGGCCTTGCGGGAGGGCAGGTCCTGAGCGGCGACGGGGCCGGCGGCCAACCCTAGGAGCGTGGCGACGAGGATCGTGACGACCGGCCGCCGGGGCGGGGCGCGCCCGGTCGGTGGAAGCGTGGCGGATCGGGCGCCCATGGCGTGACTCCAGGGATCTGCGAGGGTGTCGTCACTGTAGCGCAGGGGCTGCGGCCACGCTTCAGTTGGCCGGCGCGCCGGGTAGAAGCGGGCTCCGAAGCGGGATCGGCGTGCCGAGCACGATCGAGGTGTTCGACGCGCCGTGCGGACTGAGTTGCCCGATCAGCTCGGAGAGCTCGGCGACCGAGCGCAACACTGCACGCACGATCAGGCAGTCCTCGCCGGTGACGCGCGACATCTCGACCACCTGCGGGATCGCCTGCGCGATCTGCTCGAGCTTGTACTGCACCTGCGGCGTCGAGACGATCCGCACGAAGGCCTCGATCGGATAGCCGAGCTTGGCGTGGTCGAGCCGGAGCATCGCGCCGAGGATGACACCGCGCGCCTCCATGCGCCTGACCCGCTCGGCGACCGTCGGCTGCGATACGCCGAGCTCGCGGGCCACCTCGGCGTACGGGCGGCGGGCGTCATGCGCGAGGCGCTGCAGGATGGCGTGATCGAGTGCATCCATTTTAGTTGTATCCCAAGGACTAGTCGTCTTGTGGCCTTCATTCTAAAGACCGAAGACCGCACCGGGCTTGGATCCTCACTACCCCACCGGATCACCGCCAGCTACGATCCAGACTCGCCCCAGGAGTCCGACGATGGCCTCGCCCCCCGCCCCCGCCCCCGCCGACGCCGACGCCGCACCGACCGCCGCCGCGAGCGCGCCGCCGCCGACCGCCGACCTCGACACCCGCGTGGCGCTCGCGCTCGCCTGTGTCTACCTCGTCTGGGGCACGACCTATCTCGCGATCCGCTTCGCGCTGGAGAGCTTCGCGCCGTTCTGGCAGATGGCCAGCCGCTTCGCGGTCGCGGGCGGGCTGCTGTTCGCTTGGCTGGCAATGCGACGCACGCCGTGGCCGAGCGCGCGGCAGTGGCGCGACGCGACGCTCGTCGGCGCGCTGATGCTCGGAGGCGGCATGGGGCTGGTGGCGACTGGCCAGCAATGGATCTCGTCGGGCGCGACCACGGTGCTGATCGCGGTGATGCCGGTCTGGCTGACTCTGTGGGGCGGGCTGTTCGGACGCTGGCCCGGGCGGCGCGACTGGCTGGGCATCGCACTGGGCACGGTCGGCGTGCTGGTGCTGGCCGGCGGGGCCGAGTTCCGGGCGAGCCCCGCCGGACTCGCTGCGATCGTCGGCGCGACGGTCTGCTGGTCGCTCGGCTCGGTGCTGTCGACGAAGCTCGACGTGCCGAAGGGACCGATGGGCTTCGCCGCCGAGATGCTCGGCGGCAGCCTCGTGCTGCTGGCGATCAGCGCCGCCGCAGAGGAACCCTGGACGATGCCGTGGGACGCCCGTCCCCAGGCGCTCGCGGCATGGCTCTACCTGGTGGTCGCGGGCTCGCTGGTCGCGTTCTCGGCCTACATGTTCCTGATGGCGCGCGTGCGCCCCGCGCTCGCCGGCAGCTACGCATACGTGAACCCGGCGGTGGCCCTGTGCGTAGGCGCCTGGCTGGGCGGCGAGTCGGTCGCGCCGCAGACGCTGGTCGCGCTGCCGGTGATACTGGCGGCGGTCGCGATCCTGATGGGCGGGAAGCGCTGAGGCCGGCGGGCGGGGCCGAGGCGGCGGACAGCGCGCAGGCCCGGTCGGGCGGGCGCGTGCGGCCAACCCGGCCCGCCACGCTTCAGTCGGCCGCGGCCAGCAGGTTGTCGAACGCCTGCCCGAAGTACGCCTCGTAGCTGTCGCGCTCGACGTAGCCGAGGTGCGGCGTGGCGAGCACCCGCGGGTGGCGGACCAGCGGATCGTCCAGCGCCGGCTCGTGCTCGAAGACGTCGAGCGCGGCGCGTTCCGGCCGGTGTGCGTCGAGCCCGGCGAGCAGCGCGCCCGGCACGACCAGCCCAGCACGAGCGGTGTTCACGAAGACCGCGCCCGGCTTCATCACCGCGAAGTCGGCGACGCCGATCAGGCCGCGCGTGTCCGAACCGAGTCGCAGGTGCACGGAGAGCACGTCGCTGCGCTCGAAGAGTTCGCGCATCGAGCCGGCCATCGCCACGCCGTCGGCCGCAGCGCGCGTCGCCGAGCCCTCGCGCCCCCAGGCCAGTGGTTCCATGCCGAACGCGCGTCCGAAGCCGGCGACGAGCCGCCCGATGCTGCCGTAGCCGAGGATGCCGAGCGTACGGCCGCGCAGCGTGGTACCGAGCGCGGTCTGCCAGTGCCCGGCGCGCAGTGCACGATGCTCGAGCGTCACCTGCCGCATGCAGTCGAGGATCAGGGCGAAGGTCAGCTCGGCCGGCGCATGCGGCGAGCCGGTGCCCGCCACCAGTCGGATGCCGCGCGCCTCGCAGGCGGCGACGTCGACATGGGTGCCGGCACGACCGGTCTGGCTGATGAGCCGCAGGTTCGGCAGCCGATCGATCAGCGAACGCGAGATCGAGGAGCGCTCGCGGATCAGCACCAGCGCCTCGCGGTCGGCGAGGCGAGCGGCGAGCCCGTCCTCGTCGAGGGCCTCGTTGAGCACGAGCACGTCGTGGCCGGCCAGCTTCGAGAAGCAGTCGAGCGTGCGGACGAGGTCGGCGTAGTCATCGAGAAGGGCGATCTTCATGGCCGCGATGATAGCGGTGCGAAGGGCGGCCTGCGTCGCCCTGGCCCTCGTTGCCGACCCGGGCGGCCCGACACACTGGCAGGTCGCGATCCCCGCCCTGTTCGTCGCGGCGGCGGTCTGTGGCGTCGCGGGCTTTGCATTCAGCGCGCTCGCTTTCGCACTGGCCGGCTGGTGCGTCCCCGACCCGGTCGCGATGGTCGGCACCTTCATCGTCTGCAGCATCGCGATCCAGGTGTACTCGGTGGCCCGGCTGTGCGCGGACATCAACGCGCGGGCGCTTACGCCCTTCGTGCTCGGCGAGCTGGACGGCACGCCGCCGGGCACGTGGATGCTGCTGCACTTTCAGGCGGTCCGACTCGTTTATCCTTTAGCGATGATGCTTCGACACTTCAGCGGTTTGGTTCTAGGAATGTCATGTTTGCTGCCTGGATCGACATGGGGGCAGGACACGCCATTCCTCATGAATCCAGGAGCCTTTTCCAACTACATGGCGATCCAGCCCATGCGTGAGCGGCTCGAACAGAGCCACCGCACCATTTTTGGCCAACCAATTGAACGGAGCTTGCGCTCTTCCGACTCGGGTTCGGCCCGCAGCAAACCACCCTCCGCGCGCGCGGATGCCGGAACGACCTCATTGGCACCAACCACCTTCAAGCCAACCCCTGGCGGGGCTGGTCAGCGAATGAGCCGGACGATGGCTCAGCCTTACCCGGAAGCATCCAGAGACCAAGCCGAAAAACTGTTCGAGCAACTCCTGACAGGTTTCAAGCAGATCGAATCCCACTTCGGCTTGCCCAGCAACGACGTCGCTGCTGCGGTGGCAGCGCTGCTCGTCGGGAGCTATTCGGTCTATCGCAATACCAGCGTGCCCGATGAACACTTCTTGCCGCTTGTGAAGCAGATGCGCCTGATCATGTCCAGCACGCCGGCATTTGTTCAGGCATCCGCGGCCGAGAAGCAGGCAACTTACGAGCAGTTGGCCATCCTGGGGACCCTCATGGCAACCACCAAGATGGCGCTGGACCGCCAACCCGATGCAAAAGTCGCCTTCGAGGCGCGCCAAGCCGCCGCGGGCTACCTGCGAAGCTTTCTGGACACCGATCCCGAACGGGTCAGGCTTTCAGCTACCGGGCTGGAGATTCGATAGCGCAGCTTCAGGAAAGCCCTTGGCGGACCGGGTCCGAACTTGTCGACGAGGAGTTCGCGCAAGCCGAAGTTCCTGGACGAGATGCCGCGCCGAACTCCGGCGGTGATTGCCTGGCCGAAGGCGTCTCTTGCAGGGATCGGCGGAGCGATCCGACCTGCTGCACTGCCCCGCAACCTTGAAGCAGCACCCGGTGGTCCTCAATGCGCTCGGGACAGGTGGGCGGCGGGAGCCAAGCGGTGCGCCTGCACGCCGAGTTTCGATTCGAGGGTTCCGATGAGGTCTACGTGCGACGCGACGCGGTCACGGGGGACGTCATCCTTTCTGCCGCGCCTCCGCGGTCCACGTGGACCGACTTCTTTGCATTCCGCGACCAGGCTGCGGGCCCGCAAGACTAGGCCGGCACGCCGATCGGCAGCATGGACGCGATGATTTCCGGCCACGCCATCGCCGCCGGGGCGGTCTTCGTCACCAACAACTCGCGCCACTTCGAGCGCGTCGCCGGGCTGAACGTCGAGAACTGGACGCACAGCCATTGAACGCACACTGGACGCAGGTGTACCTCAGCCAGTGCGTCGAGGCGCATTCGAACGCTTCGCAGTCTTCGCGGCGCTGCTCGGCGTTCAGGGTCCGCGCGAGCGCGGTGCGCAGCCTATCCGCGATCGGCGCCTGAGGCCGGACTCCCGCACGCGGCGGCACGGCCGCCGCAACCGGGGCGCGTCGCACGTGGGCCCCGCCCCGACTCAGGTCGGCGTGGGGCTCGTGCCGTTCCGGACCGAGCACCCTCCAGGGCCACGCCATCGATGCGCGTCGATACCGGGGATCTTGTCGATACACCCGGATCGCTCGCGACCTACTCGCTGAAGACGCGATTGCCCCGGATGAGGTCCACGAAGCCCAGGGACCGGCACAGGAAGGCGGTGCGGCAGCAAAGCCGCTCGGCGGTTTCGACCCTCAGCGCGCCGACGATCTCCGACTTCAGCCCGAGCCTCGGGTAGCGTCCGACCACTTCCGTAATCCGGTCGCGCAGCAACGCACCGAGGCCGAGCCCCGCGACGTCGCCGCCCGAGCCTGTGCGGACCATCTGCGCTTCCTTGCCATGTTCGTCGCCGACGGTGACGTTCAGGTGGATGGGGATCGCGCCTCGATGCGCTGACCCGCCGACGAGGCGTCGCTGTCCAATCGATGCCCACAGGCTCACGGCAGGGTCATGGTCCGGGCCAGGTGCGCATAGACCGCGCCGACTCGCCTCAGTTGCCGCGACTCCGGAGGGGAGAGATTTCGATCGCCCTCCCAAGGCCCGGCAGAGGCAGCGAGCGTCATGGGCAGAGGGCCGCACGGCGCAGCCGCCAGCGCCGGTCTCGGCGCGGACTGCACGTTCACGCTGTGCTTGCCGATGTCGGGCGACCTTGCGGCTGACTTCGTCGAACCGGTGGCTCTGCCTGTCTCTGCAGCCTCCGACACGAGACTGCGCGTGCTGATCGTCGACGACAATGTGGACGCTGCGCAGACGCTGGCCGCCCTGTTGTTGCTGCCCCGGCCTGAGAATCGACGGCCGATTACGTCGCTGCGATGGACTGGTCGGTCGAGGGGCGCTTCCCGACGGCACGAGCGACCCAATGCGTGGGGTCGTCGGTCAGGCCGCGCGCGGTCGGCGGCGCCTTCTCATGCCCTTGTGCTCACTGCCTACCCAGGGTTCTGGACTGCGAAGAGGCCCGATCAGGGACTGATCAGTCGTAACGCAGCCCGCTGGCCGTAATGGTCACGCGGTCGGCGTCGGTGCCGAGGAACTGCTCAAGATACCCACGCGCAGTTTCGCGCAGCCGGCCTTCAGTCGACGCATCGGGCTGCCGCTTCAAGGCCTCGCGCGTGAGTGCCATCGTCGTGCCGAGGATGGCCATCTGTTCGTAGAACTCTTGTTTTTCAGCCGCAGCAGCGTTCTGGAACTGGGCGTTGGTGCCGATGACTTGACGCATCTGCACTACCAGCTGCTGGAAGTGCCGATCAGGCAGATCTACACCGCGGTAGGCCATCCAGCTGCCCGCAATGAAGGCGGCGACGGCACCGGCTACGTCGTTGCGTGGGATGCCCAGCCGCGCCTCGATCTGCCGGTAACCCTGCAGCGTTTCGGTATAGGCCTTCTCTGCCGTGCGCTGCTGATCGACCGGGTAGGTGGCGGCGAGCTTGGCGGGCATTACCGCCTTGCCAACGCCACTCAGCACTGTGCTGCTCGATAGCTGGCTGAGAGAACCCGTAGCCGGCCGCGGCTTGTTGCGATCCTTCAAAAGGTCGCGGGCCAACAGGTTTTGCAATATGCCGGTGGCCAGGTCGTCACTGGGAACAAAGATATGGGCATGAGCCACTGTGCCGCTGGCCAGCAGACTGATGGCAAATAGCGATCGACGAATCACTGACATGGGTGTCATTCACAGACCTCGCTGGTAAACGGATGCACTTGGATCACCCATGCTAGCGATCCTTGGCAGGCCTTCCCAATTAGCGGGGTCGACCGCAATAGCGGATATTCAAGGACCAAGAACCACAGAGCATCACCGAGCCGTACACGATTAACCTGTAAACGGCCAAGCCCACCCCGGATGGCCGAACACCCCGTTGTAGACACTGAGGTATCGAGATTCGCCGTCAAGCAATCCCAACCACCTTGTGAGTTTGTACGCTCAGCCGCCACTGCGGATGAGCGAGGCAGTACTCGACCGCTAGCTGGGTGTTACGTTTGCGCTCCGGCCCGTCCATGGGCTGCAGAAAGAAGTGCTGAAAATCCAGGTCAATGAATCGGTCTGGCATGGCTGAAACCTGAGGAAACACCAGTTTCGGCTCGCTGCCGTGGGTCAACACCAGCCTGGCTTTGGCCTTAGGGCTGACACAGATCCAGGCCAAGCCTTTCGGCGCCGGCTGGGTGCCCATTGATGCGCCACGGCACGAGCCAAAGCGTCCGGCGAGTCAAACTTCCCGCCGCCGGGACCCTGCGTGCCCACGAAGTCGGTGTCGCAGAACTGGCAAACGGCTTGGGTTCGATCCTGCTCCCGACCCGACCACAGGTTGCAACCGGCAAAGCGGCAAAAGACGGCTGCACGCCCCGCCTGGCCGCCTTCTCCCTGCAGGGTGTAGTAGATCTCTTTGACTGAGTACATCATCGCTACACCGGCAAGGCCGGCCCTA
>JBIPLJ010000076.1:0-18007 GCA_044368415.1 Burkholderiaceae bacterium | reverse complement strand
GCGACGGCTACCTGCTGCCGATGGCGGCGGCGATCTGGTCGTGCCCGACCGCGACGATGCTCGCCTTCCCGGTCGGCAGCTTCGCGCGCTTCTGCGACAACCACGGGCTGCTGCAGGTGGCGAACCGTCCGCGCTGGTTCACGGTGAAGGGCGGCGCCCGTCAGTACGTCGAGAAGATCGTGGCCGGCCTCGACGACCTGCGGATCTCGACCCCGGTACGCGGCATCCGCCGCACGCCGCTCGACCCGATGAACGGCGGGCGCGACTCGGTGACGGTGATGACCGACCACGGGCGCGAGACCTTCGACCATGTGGTGCTTGCCTGCCACAGCGACCAGTCGCTACGAATGCTCACCGACGCGCGCACCGACGAGCGTGAGATCCTCGGGGCCGTGCCCTATCAGCCCAACCGTGCCTACCTGCACACCGACCTCACACTGATGCCGAAGCGGCGTCGCGCCTGGGCGGCGTGGAACTACCTGAGCGCGGGCTCATTCGGCGCATCCGACGCGAACATCGTTGCGCCGGCGGGTTCGCAGGCGCCCTCGGTTGCGGTCACCTACTGGCTGAACCGGCTGCAGCCGCTGCCCTTCGCCGAGCCGGTGCTGGTGACGCTGAACCCGCTCACACCGCCGCGCGACGAGACGGTGCTCGGCGCGTTCGACTACTCGCACCCGGTGTTCGACGGCGGCGCAATCGCGGCGCAGCGCCGGCTGCCGTCGATCCAGGGCCAACACAACACTTGGTACGCGGGTGCCTGGACGGGCTGGGGCTTCCACGAGGACGGCCTGAAGTCAGGACTCGCCGTGGCCGGCGCGCTGCTGTCGCCGGCCGTCTCGGGGCGCCCGGCGCCGCCGACGACGTCCGCGCTCGAGACCGCCTGAGGCACGCGGCGCGCCCGATGGACCCTCATCCGCTGCAGCTGGGCTTCGGGCCGATCCGCCACACGCGGCTGCGGCCGGTGCGCCATGCCTTCGGCTACGACGGATTCTTCCTGCGGATGCGCATCGACGGCGACCGGGCCCGGCAGGCGGCCGCCGGTCTCGGACGCTGGTTCGGCTGGGACGCGCCGGGTCCGATGTCGTTTCGCTGCGCCGACCACGGCGACGGCGCGACGCCGCTCGAGGACTGGGCCCGCGGCCTGTGCCGGCAAGCCGGCACTGATGCCGACGGTGCGATCTGGCTGCATGCCTTCCCGCGGGTGCTCGGCTACGCGTTCAAGCCGGTCAGCTTCTGGTTCTGTCACCGGGCCGACGGCGCACTGGTGGCGGTGATCGCAGAGGTCAACAACACCTTCGGTGAGCGCCATTGCTATCTGCTGTCGGAGCCCGACGGCGCGCCACTCGCGCAGGGCCGCGAGATGCGGGCGAGCAAGGTCTTCCACGTGTCGCCGTTCTGCTCGGTCACCGGCGAATACTCATTCCGCTTCTTTAACCGGGCGGACCGGGCGATCGCCCGGATCGACCACCATGATGCCGAGGGCCCGTTGCTGCTGACGAGCCTGTCGGGCGAGCTGGTGCCGGCGGGCCGAAGCGCGGTGCGCCGGGCGCTCTTCGGCCAGCCGCTCTTCACCATCGGCGTGATCGCACGCATTCACTGGCAGGCGCTGCAGCTGTGGCTGGCGCGCGTGCCCTTCCACCGCAAGCCGGAACCCCCCGAGGCATTTGTCTCCCGAGGTCATCGATGAACCGACATGTCTCAGCGCGCCGGATGCTCGGCGCCGAGTCCAGCCGAATGCTGAACCCCGCAGCAAGCCCCCTTCTCGACAGCGAGTCGATGGGCGACGATCGCCCGCAGCCGATCGAGGAGACCGTGCCCGCGGCCGCCCGCGCGGTGCTCGCGCTGCTCGAACGGCTTCGCCACGGCCGCCTGACGGTGGTGACGCCGGCCGGCCGCACGATGCTCTTCGGCGCCGGCGAGCCGCACGCCACGATGCGCCTGTCGAACTGGAACATCTTCGGCGCGTCTCTGGCCCGCGGCGACATCGGATTCGCCGAGTCGTTCATCGCCGGCGACTGGCACACCGACTCGCTCGCAACGCTGATGCGCCTGATGCTCGCCAACCGCGACGTGGTCGAGCGCGCGCTGTACGGCAGCTGGTGGGGCAGCCTGCTCTACCGGATCCGGCATTTGTTCAACCGCAACACCCGCAGCGGCTCGAAGCGCAACATCCACGCCCACTACGACCTCGGTAACCCGTTCTACGAGGTCTGGCTCGATCCGAGCATGACCTACTCGAGCGCGCTCTACGGCAACGACCCGGCCCGTTCGCTGCAGGACGCGCAGGACGCCAAGTACCGCCGCATCCTCGAGGCGCTCGCGCTGCCCGCGGGCGCCCGGGTGCTCGAGATCGGCTGCGGCTGGGGCGGCTTCGCCGAGATGGCGGCCCGCGACGGGCTGCAGGTGACCGGCCTCACGCTGTCGACCGAGCAGCATGCCTGGGCGACGAAGCGGCTCGCCGACGCGGGTCTCGCCGAGCGCGCCCGCTTCCTGCTGCAGGACTACCGCGACGAGCGCGGCCGCTACGATGCGATCGTGTCGATCGAGATGTTCGAGGCGGTCGGTGAGCCGTACTGGCAGGGCTACTTCGAGACGGTGCGCCGCTGCCTCGTGCCAGGCGGGCGCGCGGTGGTGCAGACGATCACCATCGACGACGCGCTGTTCGAGCGCTACCGGCGCGGCACCGACTTCATCCAGCAGTACATCTTTCCAGGCGGCATGCTGCCCTCCCCGACGGTGTTCGAACAGGGCGCCTCGCGCGCCGGACTCTCGGTCGACGACCGGTTCGCCTTCGGACCCGACTACGCGCGCACGCTCGCCGAGTGGCGAGAGACCTTCTGCGCGAACCTGCCACGGATCACCGCGCAGGGCTTCGACACCCGATTCGCGCGGACCTGGGAGTTCTACCTCGCCTACTGCGAGGCCGGCTTCGCACAGGGCGCAACCGACGTCATGCAGTTCACGCTGCGCGCGCCGCGCGCCTGAAGGACGGCCCCCCATGCACCGCAGGCTCGCGACCCTCGCCCTCACCCTCATGCTCACCGCGGCCGCGTCGGTGTCGCTCGCGAACACGACGCCGACAGCGGTCTCGTCCCACCTGCCCGAGGCGCGGCTCGCCGGCGAGGGCGAGCTGCGCTGGTTCGGTTTGAAGGTCTACAGTGCGCAGCTCTGGGTCGGTCGGCCGGGGCTGCGCATCGACCGGCCGGCGGCCTCACCGTTCGCGCTCGACCTGCGCTACGCGACCGCGCTCAAGGGTCAGCTGATCGCCGAGCGCAGCGCACAGGAAATGGAGCGGTTGGGCTTCGGCGACGCACCGCAGCGCACGCGCTGGCTCGAGGCGATGAAGCGAATATTCCCGGACGTCGCCCGCGGCGACCGCCTGACCGGCGTGCACGAGCCGGGTCGCGGCACGCGCTTTTTCTATAACGACCGCGAGATCGGCATGGTCGACGACCCAGCGTTCTCGGACGCGTTCTTCGCCATCTGGCTCGACGCGCGGACCACTGCGCCCGCACTGCGCGAGTCGCTGGTGCGGCAGGCGGCAGACACCTCCGGGACGCCGCGGTGAGCACGCCCGCACCGGGCCGGCTCGATGCGGCGGGGCTCGCCGCCAAAACCGAGACGGTCGCGGGCACGGGCACGGCCGACGCGGGTACCGACCGCCCCGGCGCCGATGCGCCGGCCGCCAACGCGGCGCCCGCGATGCGGATACGCGACTACGCCGCATACGGCGCCCTGCGCGCTCCCCTCGCGCTACTCGAGCTGCCGCTCTTCGTGCTGCTGCCGACGTTCTACGCCGAGTACCTGGGCGTCGACCTCACCGTCATCGGCGCGGTGCTCTTCCTCACGCGGCTGATCGACGCTGTGATCGATCCGGGCGTGGGCATCGCCCTAGACCGGCGGTACGAGCGCGACATCTACCGCCGCGCCATCCTCCTCGCCCTGCCGCTACTCGCGCTCGGCTTCGCGGCGATCTTCCTGCCGCCCGCCGGCGTGTCGCTGCCCGCTTGGCTGGCCATCTCATCGGTGGTCACCTACATCGCCTACTCGGTGGTCTCGATCGCCTACCAGGCCTGGGGGGCGCGGCTCGGCGACGGGCCGCTCGAGCGGGTCCGGATCACCGCGAGCCGCGAGGGCTTCGGGCTGCTCGGCGTACTGCTGTCCGCCAGCCTGCTGATGCCCGAGCGGGCGGGCTGGCTGGTGGTGCTGTTTGTCGTCGGCGCGATCGTGGCGGCGTTCGCGATCGCCCGCGCGCCGCTGCCGCCCGCTCGCAGTGCGCCCGTCGGTCCGCTGCCGGCGATCCGCGAGCAGCTCGCCTCGACCTGGCGCGAGGTGTCCGGCAGCCAGCCGTTCCGCTGGATGCTGGCCGCCTTCATGGTCAATGGCATCGCAACCGCGATCCCGGCGACACTGGTGCTGTTCTACGTCGGCGACGTGCTGCAGACGCCGGAGCGCGCGCCGCTGTACCTGGTCGCTTACTTCCTCGCCGCGGCCGTCGGCATGCCGGCCTGGGTGCGGATCGCGCGGGTCGCGGGCCTGCGCAACGCCTGGCTGTTCGGCATGGCGCTCGCAGTGTTCGCCTTCGTCTGGGCGTTCGGCCTGCGGGCCGGCGACGGCGGCGCCTTCCTCGCGGTCTGCGTGGTCACCGGCTTCGCGCTCGGCGCCGACCTGGCGATTCCGCCGGCGCTGCTCGCCACCGTGCTCGCCGCCGACGACGGACCGCGCCGCAGCGACGGCGCGTTCTTCGGCGTCTGGAGCTTGGCCACCAAGATCAACCTCGCCGCGGCCGCGGGGCTGGCCTTGCCGGTGCTCGATGCGTTAGGCTATCAACCGGGCGGACCTGCCGGTTCCACCGTTGCGCTGTCGGCAACCTATGCGCTGCTGCCCAGCGCGCTCAAGCTGGTCTCCGGGCTGGTGCTGCTGCTCGCCCCCCTCCCCCCAGACGACCGCCCCGTCGAGGCTCCCCGATGAATCTTCCCGCCCCCTTCGCGCTGCCGGCGCATCCCGCCCGGCGCGCCGCGCTAGGCGGGCTCGCCGGCGGGCTCGTGCTCGCCGCAGGCTGTGCTGGCGTCGACCCGACCACCTACCGGACCGAGAAGCCCGTCCTCGACCTGCGCACGTACTTCGACGGCGACCTCGATGCCTGGGGTGTCTTCCAGGACCGCTCCGGCAAGATCGTGCGGCGCTTCACGGTGAAGATGAAGTGCGGCTGGGTGGGCGACACCGGCACGCTCGACGAGGACTTCACCTACTCCGACGGCAAGAAGGAGAAGCGCGTCTGGACCGTGCGCCGGCTGCCCGAGGGGCGCTGGGCCGGCACCGCGGCCGACGTGGTCGGCGAGGCGCAAGGCGTTTCCTCGGGCAATGCCCTCAACTGGCGCTACACCCTCGCGCTGAACGTCGACGGCACGGTGTGGAACGTCGACTTCGACGACTGGATGTACCTGGTCGATGAGCGCGTGATGCTGAACCGCGCCACGATGAGCAAGTTCGGCATCCGCCTCGGCGAGGTGCTGCTGTCCTTCACGAGGCGATGAGCCTCGACGCCGTGGGCTCGCGCTTCGTGCCCGTCCAGACGAAGGTCGCCGCGCCCCGGCCTTTCGGCCCGCTCAACCCGCCCGTGGCAGGCTGGACCGGCCAGCGGGTGTGGGTGGTGGGCGCCTCGAGCGGCATCGGCGCCGAACTGGCGCGTACGCTGATTGCGCGCGGGGCTCGGGTCGCGGTCTCGGCACGCCGGGCCGAGGCGCTGCGCGAGGCGGTCGGCGCGGGCGGTCTCGCGCCGCCCGAGATCCTGCCGCTCGACGTCACCGACGCGGCCGCGGTGGCGGCGGCCTGCGAGTCGCTGCGCACACGCTGGGGCGGCATCGACCTCGTCCTCTGGGTCGCCGGCACCTACCAGGCCATGCGGGCACAGGACTTCGAGCTCGAGGCCGCGCGGCGCATGCTCGACACCAACCTGAACGCGGTGTTCGGCGCTCTCGCCTCGATCCTGCCGATGCTGCTCGCGCAGGGCAGCGGCGGCCTCGCGCTGGTCTCGAGCGTCGCCGGCTACAGCGGGCTGCCGCACGCGCTTGTCTACGGTCCGACCAAGGCCGCGCTGATCAACCTCGCCGAGTCGCTGTACCTCGACCTGCGCCCGGCTGGCATCGGCGTCTATCTGGTGAATCCCGGGTACGTGGACACGCCGGCGACCGCTACCAACGCCTATCCGATGCCGGCGCTGATCACCGCGCGCCAGGCCGCGGAGGCGACCCTCGCGGGCATCGAAGCCGGCCGCTTCGAGATCCACTATCCGAAGCGCTTCACGTCCTGGCTGAAGTTCGCGCGGCTGCTGCCCTACCGGCTGTACTTCGCGCTGGTCCGCAAGGTCACCGGGCAGTGAGCACCGAGGCGCTGGCACGGGTCGTCGCCTTCTACGAGTCGATCGCCTCGTCCGACATTGCGAGGCTGGGCGAGCTGTACGCGGCCGACGCGTTCTTCAAGGACCCGTTCAACGAGGTCCGAGGCGTACCCGCCATCGCCCGCATCTTCGAGCACATGTTCGTGCAGGTCGACGCGCCGCGCTTCGCCGTCCGTGAGACCGTCGCCCAGGGGGACGCGGCCTTCCTGGTGTGGGACTTCGAGTTCTCGTTTCGTCGGCCGCTGCCGGCCGGGCCGCGCCGGATCCGTGGCTGCTCCCACTTGCGCTTCGACGCCGCAGGCCGCGTGAGCGTGCACCGCGATTACTGGGACGCGGCCGAGGAGCTGTACGAGCAGCTCCCGGCGATCGGCGTGCTGATGCGCTGGCTGCGCCGGCGCGGAGCGGTCGCGCAGCCACCGCTGGACGCCCCCGGACGGCTCCGGTCGCCCGCATGACCGCGGATCCCCGTGCGGCCAACGCCGCTGCTAGAATCGCGTCGCTCGCGGACCGGACCGGTCAGCGGCCCGATGTACCGCCGGCTTCGCCGGTCCCCGCCAACCTCCAAGCCCCGACGCCCATGCTGTACCCCGAACTGTTCAAGACGCTGGAGCGCGTGCGCTGGAGCTTCGACGACATCCCGTGGGACCGCTTCGACGCGTCCCTGTTGTCCGAGGAGCAGGCGCAGACGATCCGCATGAATGCGATCACCGAGTGGGCGGCGCTGCCAGCCACCGAGATGTTCCTGCGCGACAACCGTCACGACAGCGACTTCAGCGCCTTCATGTCGGTGTGGTTCTTCGAGGAGCAGAAGCACGCGCTGGTGCTGATGGAGTACCTGAGGCGCTTCCGGCCCGATCTGGTGCCGACCGAGGCCGAGCTGCACGCGGTGCGCTTCGAGTTTGACCCGGCCCCGCCGCTCGAGACCCTGATGCTGCACTTCTGCGGCGAGATCCGGCTGAACCACTGGTATCGCTGCGCGTCCGAGTGGCACACCGAGCCGGTGATCAAGCACCTGTACGAGACGATCTCGCGCGACGAGGCCCGCCACGGCGGCGCCTACCTGCAGTACATGAAGAAGGCGATCGGCGAGGTCGGTGACACCGCCCGCGTGGCCTTTGCCAAGATCGGCCTGCTGATGGCCAGCGCCCGCCGCACCACGCAGGCTTTGCATCCGACGAACCTGCACGTCAACAAGGACCTGTTCCCGAACGACACCGTGCAGAGCCGTCTGCCCGAGCCGGGCTGGCTCGAGCGCTGGCTCGACATCCAGATCCGCTTCGACGCAGAGTGGGAAGGCAAGGTCGTCGACCGGATCCTGCACAACCTGTCGCTGCTCTTCGGCCGCGAGCTCGGGACGGTTCAGGCGCTGAACAAGTACCGTCGCGAGCTGAACGCCGCCGCAGCCTAGTCGCGCAGCGCGGCACCCCAGACGTCATACAGTCGATGCGCCAGCGCGCGCATCGACGCGACGTGGACATCGATCCCTTCGGCGATCCGGTCAGGCGGCTGCACCGTCGGCAGGTGCCCCGAGGCGAGCGCCTCCTGCCGGTCCTTCGCCAGCCAGAACGCGACCTTCGTGCGGTCGGCCTCAGGATGGAACTGCATCCCGAGGTGGATGCCCGCCCATTCGAACGCCTGCCACGGGCAGGACGCGTTGCCGGCAAGCGGCGTCGCGCCCTCGGGCAGCGCGAACGCCTCGTAGTGCCACTGCATGACCACCGGTGTGCGCACATCGCCGAACCAGCGGCGCGCCGCGGGCGTATCCGCGACCTCGATCGCATGCCACCCGATCTCGGGCGCGGGACTCTTCCCGATACGCGCGCCGAGCACCCGGGCGATCATCTGGCCGCCCAGGCAGTGACCGATGCTCGGCACGCCCCGGTCGAGCGCGTCGCGCACCAGCGCATGCTCAGCCCGGATGTGCGCGAGGTGGTCGTCGTTGACGCTCATCGGTCCGCCCAGCACGCACAACCCGACATGGCCGTCGACGCACGCGGGCACGGCGTCGCCCGCGTGCACGCGCACCAGCGTCATCGGCCGGCCGCGGGCCGCCAGCCACTCGCCGAAATGACCCGGGCCGTCGCCCTCGGTGTGCTCGATCACCAACACCGGTCGCATCACAGCGCGTCCTCGTGATCCGCGCCGCACGGTCCGGCGCGGGAGCCGCGATCGTGCCACAGCCACGTCCGGCGCCCTCGGTGGGACGAGCCGCCGGCGGCCGTCGCGATCCGAAGGGCCGGCTCAGCCACGCGACGCGCAGGGCCGGACGATCGCCTCGGACATCGCGGTCCGCAGCTTGGACAGCTCGGCGACCAGCGCGTCGCCGACCGGCCTGACCTGCAGCGTGATGCGTCCGGCAGACGGGCCGCGGGGCGCGACGCGCACGTTGCGCACACCCTTCTGCGCGATCGTCTTCTGCAACGCGACCGCGAGCTCTTCCTGGCGGAACAGGCCGAAGGAGATCGCGCCCTTCCACTGCCCGTCGGTCATCACGTACAGGTCCGACACGCCGCGCTCGCGCAAGTCGGCGACGCGCTTGGCGATGTCGGCCGAGGACGGCGCCAGGTAGACCCACCAGGAGGTGATGTCTTCGGCACGCTGCGTCTTGACGGTCATGTCCAGGACGACCGCATCGAGCATGACCTGCACGCGGACAGCGTCCTGCTCGCTCATCGGACCGATCTCGGCGCAGCCGGCGGCCTTGAGCACGACGCCGAGCGCTGCCGGGGACGGCTGCGGCGGCGACGGGGCGGGCGGGGCGGGCGGTGCAGACGGGGCGGCAGCAACGCCCGGCGCGCCCTGAACCGCGTCCGCCGCACCGTTGCGTGCGTTGCCGCCCGCAGCGCCCGTACCGGCCCGCGGCCCCGGGACGATCCTCAGCCGCTCCGGCTCGACCTGACGCTCGATGCGGCCCGGATCGCGGCCGTCACCGCCGAACGGCGCCATCCAGCCGCGGAACCAGCCGAACAGCAACACGTTCGCGACGACCAGCAGACTGAGGAGGAGCTTCATGGCGGGGAGCGCAGCGGGCGCGATCGGGCGCGACGGGACGCGCGGCGGCGAGGCTGTCTGCCGGGCTCGGCAGGCGGGCGCGGCGACGGCCCGAGTGTACGCCAGCGCGACCCCTCGTCGCGGCGCGAGGCGCCGCCGCGACACCGCTGGGGTAAGCTTGCGCGCCATGAACCTGGACACCGGAACGGAGTTCTCCGCGTACGAGGTGTTCGGCCGCGACGAGTGGGCCGCGCTGCGTGCGAGCACGCCGCTCACGCTGTCCCAGACCGACCTGGCCTCGCTGCGCGGCGTGCTCGAGCAGGTCTCGATCGACGACGTTGTGCAGATCTATCTGCCGCTGTCGAGGCTGCTGAACCTGCACTTCAGGTCGGCGCGGGCGCTGTCCGGCGTCAAGGACGAGTTCCTCGCGCGCACGGTCGGGCGCCGCCCCTACGTGATCGGCATCGCTGGCAGCGTCGCGGTCGGCAAGAGCACCTTCGCGCGGACGCTGCAGGCCGTGCTCGCGCGCTGGCCGGACCATCCATCGGTGGCGCTGGTGACCACCGACGGCTTTCTCTATCCGAACGCGACGCTGCTCGAGCGCGGGCTGATGGGCCGCAAGGGCTTCCCCGAGAGCTACGACCGACGCCGAATGATCGAGTTCCTCGCCGACGTGAAGGCCGGCAAGGCCGAGGTCGAGGCTCCGGTCTACTCGCACCAGGGCTACGACATCGTGCCGGGCGAGCGGGCGGTGGTCGCGAGCCCGGACATCCTGATCTTCGAGGGCCTGAACGTGCTGCAGACCGGCACACTCGAGGGCGGTCGCTCGCCGTCGATCATCGTGTCGGACTTCTTCGACTTCTCCCTTTACCTCGACGCCGAGGACGACGACATCCAGGAGTGGTATGTGCGCCGCTTCTTGAAGCTGCAGCGCACGGTCTTCCAGAACCCAACCTCGTACTTCCACCACTACAAGGACCTCGATGCCGACGCGGCACGCGGGGTGGCCCTGAGCATCTGGCGCGACATCAACCTGGTGAACCTGCGCGAGAACATCCTGCCGTCGCGCGAGCGCGCCAATGTCGTGCTGCGCAAGCGCCTCGACCACGGCATCGGCGAGGTCTGGCTGCGGCAGATCTGAGGGCCGGGGCAGCCCGGGCGCCAGCGGATCAGCGCTGAGACAGCGCGACCGCCTGGTCCACGAACCGGTGACCTCGGCGGGCGTGCGCCCGTCCGGCCCCTTCGTGCCCTTGCCCCGGAAGCGGCCGGTGCACACGATCACCCACCGCTCTGACGACACGCCGATCACATACCGCCCCTGGTGCCCCTGCATGAACCAGAACGGGTGGGCGTATCTCAGGTCCATCCACAGCGACTGGCCGTCGTGGGGCACGAGGTCGGGCGTGCGCATACGCTCGATGAACGCGCGGTCCAGCAGCGGGCGGCCGTTCCACGCGCCGTCCTGCAGCTCGGCGGTGACGTTGAGCGGCAGGTCGTCGTGCTCGGTCCAGTCGTGGCCGGCCTTCATCGCCGAGATAGGCGCGGTGGCGTGGCCCTTCAGGTACGTGGCCGACAGCGCGTGCCAGAGGTAGCCGTGGCCGCTGCCTGGATCGCGCCGGCGGCCAGCCCCAGCACGGCGACGAGGGTCCACGCGCACGCACGCAGCACCCGAGCTCCCCGGCGTACCGTCAGACCCCTGCGACGCCGCGGCCGTCGTCCCGCACCGCACCCTCGAGGTGGCGGCTGCAGTCGACCAGCGACACGCGGTGCGGCGCCTCGGGCCCGAGCACCGACACCGAGGTGTTCGCCAGGCGGGCGGGCACGACAAGCCCCTCGGCGAACGTGCAGTGATGGTCGAGCGCCACCCGGATCACCAGCCCGTGCGTGACCGCGAGCACGTCACCGCCGGCCTCGCGGCGCAGCCCGCGCAGCCACTCGAGCGCCTCGGCCACGCGGGCCCGGAAGCCCGCCATCGACTCGCCGCCGGGCGGGGCGCGCTCGTCCTTGATCGGGTCGAAGCCGAGCGTGTCGTAGGGCAGGCCACGCAGCTCGCCGAAGTCGCGCTCGCGCAGCAGCGGCGACTCGCGCACCGCAAGCCCGGTGGCCTCAGCGATGGCCGCGGCGGTCTGGTTCGCGCGCGCCATGTCGCTGCTGGCGAGCACCACCGGGCGGGGCGAAGCGGCAGCAAAGCGCGCCCCGAGCGCGCGGGCCTGCGCCCGGCCGCGCTCGCCGAGCGGGGTGTCGGGCCACTGCAGCACCCGGGCGGCGTTCAGGTCGGTCTCGCCGTGGCGGATCAGGACGATGCTCATGACGACATGGAACCACGAACGGCGTCGGCGCGCGAGGTCGGCGCGCCGACTGCGGCTAGACTCTTGGCCCTCACCCACCCTGGACGCCTCACCATGCTGAAACCCGGTCTGATGATGGATACGCCCCTGCTGCTCTCGGGGATCATCGAGCACGCGGCGGCGCAGTTCGGAACGGTCGAGGTGGTCTCGCGCGAGACCCACGGGCCGCTGTTCCGCTACACCTACGCCGACTGCGCGGTGCGCGCCCGGCGACTGGCGAAGGCGCTCGCCGCGCTGGGGCTGGAACCCGGTTCCACGGTGGGCTCGATCGCCTGGAACAACCACCGCCACCTCGAGGCCTACTACGCGGTCTCGGGCAGCGGCATGGTGATGCACACCTGCAATCCTCGGCTGCATCCGCAGCAGCTCGTCTACATCATCAACCACGCCGAGGACGAGGTGGTGCTGTTCGACGCCACTTTCGCGCCGCTCATCAAGGGCATCGCCGCAGCCTGCCCGAAGGTGCGCGCCTGGGTCTGCCTGGCCGAGGCCGCACACACTCCGGCCATCGAGGGCGTGGCGAACGTCCTCGCCTACGAGGACCTGATCGCGCCGCACGACGACGCCTTCGAGTGGCCGGTCTTCGACGAGCGCACGGGAGCCGCGCTTTGCTACACCTCGGGCACCACCGGCAACCCCAAGGGCGCGCTCTACTCACACCGGGCGATCGCGCTCAACGCCATCACGATCTGCAACCCCGGGATCATCTGCCTGTCGACGCGAGAGACGGTGCTGCCGGTCGTGCCGATGTTCCACATCAACGCCTGGTGCCTGCCGTATGCGGCGCCGGTCGCCGGCGCGAAGCTGGTGCTGCCTGGCCCGAAGCTCGACGGCGCGTCCCTCTACGAGCTGATCGAGTCCGAGCGCGTGACCGTGAGCGCGGGCGTGCCGACGATCTGGCAGGGGCTGATCGCCCACCTGGACACACACGGGCTGCGCTTCTCGACGATGGTGCGCACCGGCACCGGCGGCTCGGCGATGCCCCTGGCGCTGATCGCGAAGTTCGCCGACGAGTACGGGGTCGAGGTGCGTCACGGCTGGGGCATGACCGAAACGACGGCGGTGGCGACCATGGGCGCGCTGACCGGCGCCGAGGCCTCGCTCGGCGCGGCCGAGCAACATGCGATCGTCTCGAAACAGGGCCGCTCGGTGTTCGGCATCGAGATCAAGGTGGTCGACGCGAACGGCGCGACCGTGCCGCGCGACGGCACGACGCAGGGCGAGCTGATGGTGCGCGGCCAGTGGATCCTCGAGCGCTACTTCAAGGCCGAGGGCTCGCCGCTGATCGACGGCTGGTTCCCCACCGGCGACATCGCGACCATCGCCGCCGACGGCGTGATGCAGATCCGCGATCGCACCAAGGACGTCATCAAGACCGGCGGCGAGTGGATCAGCTCGATCGACCTGGAGAACGCCGCGGTTGCGCATCCGGCGGTGGCGATGGCCGCGGTGATCGGCGTCAAGCACCCCAAGTGGGACGAGCGCCCGCTGCTGTTCGTCGTGAAGAAGCCCGGCCAGGCGCTGGAGAAAGCCGAGATCCTCGACTTCCTCGCTCAGCGCGTGGCGAAGTGGTGGGTGCCCGACGACGTGATGTTCCTAGACACCCTGCCGGTCGGCGGGACGGGCAAGGTGCAGAAGAACGAGCTGCGATCGAAGTACGGCGGCACGTTCAGCTGACCGGCGTGCCGGCGAGCGCCCACTCGCCGAGCGCCGTGTAGACCCGGCCCTCGGGCGAGGGGTCAGTGCGCAGCAACATGAAGCGCGCCGCGCGCCAGCGCCACGGCCCGACCGGGTCGGCGGGCACCTCCTCCTCCGGGCCGCTGCCGCGCAGCAGCGTCACATGCGGCGCGAACTTGTCGGGGCGGCGCACGGTCGGCACCGTAGCGCAGGCGCGGCGCAGCGCCGAATGCAGCGCCGGCAGTGCCCGATCGGGCGCGCTCGAAGGGCCAGCCCAGACCACGTCGCTGCGCGGGAAGCGGCCGAGATGGTCGAGCTCGACCTCGAACGGCACGCAGGCCGCGGCGGCGGTGGCGCCGGCCGCGAGCAGCGCCGCCTCGTGACCCGGGGGCAGCGGGCCCAGGAACAGCAGCGTCAGGTGCAGCCGGTGCGCCGGCTCAGCGCGGCCGCCGATGGCCTCGGGCAGGTCGGCTCCCAGCAGCGCGAGACCCTTGCGGACCGCGGGCGGCGGTAGCAGCGCGAAGAAATGGTTGCGGTGGCGCTCGGCGAGCGGCGGCTGCGCGGCGGGCTCGGCGCGAGGACCGGGGCGCGGGGCACGCCCGGCGGGTCCGGAGATGCGACGCGGGGTGGACATCGACGGACGGCCGCCGATCAGCTCACGCACAGACCCGCGCAGGTGCCCGCTCATGTGTGGAGCCGCGCGATCGCGTCGCACAGCGCCGCGTCGGCGGCTTCGCGCACGCCGTCGCAGTCGAAGCGCTCGGGGCCGGGGTAGCCGCCGGCGAGCGACACCATACCGGGCACCGACATCAGCTTCGAGAACTCGCGCACGAGCGACTCGCCGACGTTCAGGTAGGCGGGGGCGATGAAGGAGGCGGGGTCGCGCATTGTCGAACGGGCATCGGGGCGGGGCGGAAGTGGCCGATGATAGCCCCGGTGGTGCACCATGCCGGCACGGACGGCCACGCTGGCACGGGGGCCGAACCGATCCACACACCGAGGCGACCGAGGATGATGACGCTCGACATGGCGGAAGCCGGCCGCATGCGCCGGCTCGACCGGCGCCTGCCGGTGGCTGCGGTGTTCGCGGCGGCCACGGCGCTGTTCGTGCTCGGCCTGCTGCGCGCGCCCTATCCGTATGCCGACCCACGCTTTGCAGTCGCCCTGTTCGGCACCGAGCTGCAGGTGGCGCTGCTGCTCGCGGTCGTCACCGCTGCCTGGTTCCCGATCCGCCGGCTCGGGCTGCGGATGCCCTGCTGGGTCGCCGTGCGCCGGGTCGTGCCGCTCGCGCTGCTCCTCCTCGCCGCGGCCGGCGCCTGGAGCGCCGCACGGTTCACGCTGCCCGCGGGCGCCGCCTTCGACGACGGCCTGTCCTGGCAGGTGCTGCGCAGCACCGCCCTGGTCGGGCTGAACGAGGAGTGGCTGTTCCGCGGCCTGGCGCTCGCGGCCTTCTGTCGCTGGTGGGGGCTGCGGCGCGGCGCCCTCGCGGCGACCGCCGCCTTCGGCGCCTTCCATGCGATCAACGCGCTCGCCGGCCAGCCGCTGGCGATGGTGGCGGTGCAGGTGGCGGTCACCTGCGTGCTCGGCGCGATCTTCCTGATGGCCGCGATCGGCGCACGCTCGCTGATCCCCGCGATGCTCGGCCACGCGCTGTACGACTTCGCGGTGATCGACACCGGGCGCCTGGTGGCCGCGGGCGCGAGCCCCACGACTGCGCTGGCTCTGCCGCTGATCGGGCTCGTGCTGGGCGTCTGGTGCCTGGTCGAGATCGGCCGGCTGCGCGGCTCGGAGCCGTTCCCGCCGTGAGCGGCGAGCGGTACGCGGCACTCGACCCGGGCGCGACTCGCTACTGGGTGGACGCCGTGAAGGAACCGTAGCGAGCAGGCTCGAGCCGGCGCCCAGGAGCGCAGCCGTACGGTAGTACGGCGAACACCGAGGGCGCCGCATCGGGACGCGCAGTCGGTTCATTCAAGGCTTCCCCGCTCGCGCCGCACGAGGTACACCCCCGCGGCGATCAGCAGCGCGATGCCCGCCCAGCCGAGCGCGTTCGGCACATCGCCCCAGATCACCCAGCCCACGATCAGCGCCCACAGCAGCCCGGTGTAGCGCCAGGGCGCGATCGTCGACATGTCCCCCATCCGCGTGCTGCGGATGATCAGGTGATAGCCCGAGGCGAGGAAGACCGAGGCGCCGGCCAGCAGCGCGATCTCGCGCAGCCCCAGCGGCTGCCAACCCTGCGGAACCGACAGGAGGCCGGCAAGCAGCGTCACCGCGACCGCGGTAGCCAGTGTGATCGCGAGCGAGGGCACGCCGGGCGGGATGCGGCGCACCGACAGGTCGCGCACCGCATGCAGCAGCGTCGCGACCAGGCACAGGAGCGCGTAGGCGTTGAAGCCCTCGATGCGCGGCTGGATCACCAGCAGCACGCCCGCGAAGCCGACCGCGATCGCCGCGCCGCGGCGCGCGTCGACGCGCTCGCCGAGCAGCGGCACCGCGAGGGCGACGATGAACAGCGGCGAGGCCATGTTGATCGCGGTCGCGTTGGCGATCGGCAGATGGAACAGCGACACCAGGTAGGTGACGCTCGCCAGCGCGTCGATCGCGGCGCGCACCAGCACCCAGCGATGCGTGAGTTGCGCGACGGCGATCGGCGCGGCGGTGGCGCGGGCCACCGCGAGCACCAGCAGCGAAGCCATCAGCCCGCGAATGAAGATCAGCTGCGCGGCCGGCAGCGTTGCACTTGCGAGCTTGACCATCGAGTCGTTGGCGATGAAGCAGGCCATCGCCAGGACCATGAAGCGGATGCCACGGCGGTTGGCGAGCCGCATGGCGGCGGGGTCTGCGATCGTCATCGTCTCGTGCACGGCCGCATTATGGCCACGCACGCCGGGCTGCCCGCCCAGAACGCCCGCAGCACGAGGAGCGCTGCGTAAATCCGGAACGACGCTTGGCCGAGCTCGGCATCGAGGTGGACGGCACTGCCGATGCAGATCGCGGTGGAGATCGAGACGATCAAATAGCCGCCGCCTGAAAAGAGTGCGCTTACACAAGCCGCTGCGTGTCGCAGTGTCCCGACCATACTCGCGCGGCCGGCCATCAGCGCTGGCACCCAGCGATCGGCCCGCTCGGGCGAGGTCTCGCAGGCGAGCTTGGTGGCGATGTTGCCGGTATTGATCAGCGAGAACGCGAAGCCGAAGTCGGCACCGGCCAGCGTCTCGGCGATGTGCGGCTTGGCGGAGAACGGCAGGCCGAGGCCGCCGTGCGCGGCGGGCACCTCGATGCGGCACAGGCCGCGCGCGGCGGCGGCCTCGATCGCCTCGCGGCCGATGCGGCGCTCGCGCTCCCAGAGGGGCGCGCCCGGCGCGACCACGTCGCGGGCGAAGGTGGCGACGGCCGCATCGAGGGAGCCGAGGTCATCGGCCGGATTGGGGTCGAAGGCATCGGTTGCGCCGAGGGCGCGGGCGGTGTCTGCCACGAACGTGCCGCTCGGCGCGGGGTGAGGGATGGCGGTCATCGCACCGATCGTACGCATGGGGCCGGGGCGGGACGGTCCGGCGTTCCGTGCTAGCGTCCAAAGGGCTCGCGGCATCCGCCGTTGCAGCAGCCTCGCAGCCCCCGCGGCCGCACTCTCCACCCACTCTCCCCGTGCGCATCGCCCGACCCGTTCTCGCCGCCCTCGCACTCGTCGGAATCCTGCTGCTCGGGCCCCTGGGCGTCATCGCGAGCGGGGAGGTCGACCTGACCGCGACCTGGCGTTCGGGCAGCCGCAAGAGCAGCGGCCAAGCGCCCTTGCCCGCCGACGAGCCGCGCGCCGTCGTACAGGTCTATGCGGCGCGCACCGTCGGCTGGCGCGGCGCGTTCGGCGTGCACACCTGGATCGCCACCAAGCGCCGCGGCGCTGACACGTACACCGTGCACCATGTGATCGGCTGGCGGGTGTTCCGCGGTGCGGGCGCCGTAGTCACGCAGCCGGGCCCGCCGGACTTCCGCTGGTTCGGCGCCTGGCCCGAGCAGCTGATCGACCTGCGCAGCGACGAGCTCGACGCGGTCATCGATCGCATCGAGGCGGCGGTCGCCGCATATCCGTACCCGGACACCTACCGCGCCTGGCCCGGCCCGAACAGCAACACCTTCACCGCCTTCGTCGCGCGGCGGGTGCCCGAGCTGCGGCTTGACCTGCCGCCGAATGCGATCGGCAAGGACTGGTTGCCCGGCACGATCGTCGCCACCACGCCGAGCGGCACCGGCTGGCAGCTCTCACTCGCGGGTCTGCTCGGCGTGGCGGTCGGCATCGAGGAAGGGCTGGAGTTCAACGTCCTGGGCCTGTCGGTCGGCGTCGACCCGAACGACTTCGCACTGCGCCTGCCCGGCTTCGGACGCGTCGGTCCGGGCCAGGGCTCGGCCGAGGCTGGCGCACCGCGCTGATCGGAAGACGTTCTTGCGCGATGTGCGACCACGCGCACGCCTAGTGTCCTGTCCCGCTTATACGTGAGCAAAGTCTATGCAGTTTTTCAAGGATGGTATCGGCGGTGGCGGTCCACTTGAAGGGCCGGCAGTTGGTGTTGTGCACGGCGACGAAGTGGTCAATGCG